>NZ_JBEZZS010000001.1:0-730052 GCF_040639295.1 Nocardioides sp. NPDC023903
CGACCCTCGCGCAGATGGCGCCGTCGCTGCTGGCGGCGATGCCCGCGCTACCCCGCGCCGACCACCCCTGGCTGACCGGGGCCAGCTGGGTTCTGTCGGCGGGCATCTCAGTCAGGACGAGCCGACTCGGCGCGTCTGTCTCATCATCGTGTCCAGAAATAGGTCGGCGCACTATCGCACACCCTGGTCGTCTGCCGCGATAGCGCACCGACCCCTCGGGCTAAGGTGGCGCCGTGGATCAGATCACCGTGTACGAGAAGCCGACCTGCACGACGTGTCGGAACCTGTTCGTTCTCCTCAAGGAGGAGGGCGTCGACTTCGAGAAGGTCGACTATCACGTGCTCGGCCTGCGGGCCGAGGAGGTCAAGGACATCCTCGCGAAGACCGGCCTGAGTGCTCGTGACGTGCTGCGGAAGCGCGAGCCGGTCTACAAGGAGCTCGACCTGGGCAACCGCGACCTCTCCGAGGACGAGCTGGTCGCGCTGATGGTCGAGCACCCTGCCCTGCTGCAGCGCCCGATCGTGCTCAAGGGCGATCGTGGCGTGCTCGCGCGGCCGATCGAGAAGGTCCGCGAGCTCTTCTGAGTCGCGCCGCTGGTCAGGCGCGAAGCCGCTCGACCGGCTGACCGGTGGTGCGGGTGATGAGATCGACGTCGTTGTCGGCGTGGAGGACTGTGAGGTCGGCCTCCTCCGCGACCGCGGCCACCAGCAGGTCCGGCACCGACGGCGCCCGGTGGCGGCCGTCGCGGAGAACGATCCGCTGGATCTCCAGCGCGCGTGCCTCGGTCCGCGGCGTGAGGGTCGCGAGCGGCATGTGGATCACCGGCACGTCCTCGACCAGCTCGGACCATTCCCGCTCCGAGCGGGCCAGGTGGCCGATCTCGAGCAGCGTGGTGGTGGTGATGCGTACTTGTCCCAGCTCGATCAGGCGGGACCACTTCTCAGCGTCGGGGCTGGTGGACATCCGGGCGAGTGCCGACCGGTGCATCAGCCAGGGTCGCCTCACGACCATGCGTCACGCATCAGACCCCGGTCGGCGAGCGGGGCGAACTTCGCGAAGTCGCCGCCGGCCACGGGTCGCGCCGGTGGCAGCGGACGCAGAGCGTCGGGCGTGAACCATCGGCGAAGATACTCGTTGCGGGTGAGCCCGAGCCGCGTCGCCTCGGTGTCGATGCGCGCGAGCTCGTCATCCGAGAGGCCTCGGATCAGTACGTCGGACATGTCTGTCCACCTCCTGGACGCAAGATGGTAGCCGAGGACGGGGTGTCGACGTGGGATCAGGGGCGGGTCGCGCGGTGGACCCAGGTGGACTCGACCTCCATGCCGACGTGGCGGTAGAGGTCGAGGGCGCCGGTGCGGGAATCCGTAGACAAGGTCGCACGCGTCGCTCCATGGGCGCGGGCAGCGCCGAACGCGTCGGCGAGGAGCGCCTGGGCCAGGCCACGGTTGCGCTGGTCCTTGCGGGTGGCCAGCCTGCTGACGTACCCCTCCCGGCCGTCCTCGGTCATCACCAGGACCGCCGCGGCGACCACGGCGCCGTCCGGGCCGGTGACCACGCGGACGTTCCACGGCTCGGCGCCGGGACGCTCTATGGTCGTGGCGACCCAGTCGGCATACGGCTCACGCTCGCGCTCGGACCACTCCAGGAAGGCGTCCTCGATCACGGTCCACACCTGCTCGTGGTCCTGCGGGGTGGCTGCCCGGATGGCGTACGCCGCGGGCAGCTCCCGCACCGGGATCGCCGCGTCCTCGGGCAGCACCAGCACCCAAGACTCCCAGCGTGGGAACCAGTTCAGCGACTCGAGCAGCCGGTCGCCGGGCGAGCCCTGGGGGACCGGCATGCCGATGACCGGCTCCCCGAGCTCGGCAGCGCGGGCACTGATCCAGCCGGCGAGGGCGGTGCCGATCCCGCGATCCCAGTGGTCGGCGTGGACGGCCGCGTCGGCTCGGGCGCCGCCGGAGCACTCCGCATAGGCCACCAGCTCACCATCGGGTCCGAGCACTCCGACGGTGGCCGCACCGACGTCGAAGGAAGGCCGCTGCCACTCCGCGACGATGTCGGCCTCCTCGATGAGGACCTCGCCCACGGTCGCCAGCTCGTTCGCCGCCATCACTCGGGTCACGGCGGCGGCATCGGCGAGTGTCAACGGCCGCTCGGTGTAGCGCGGCGGGAGCTGGAGTGGGGCGGGCATGCGAGCACCGTCTCACCTGCAGGACCTGGGCCGCCACGGGTTAAATCGTGGCGGCCCTCGGGGTCACAGAGCGGTCGTACGCCCCACCAGGTGCAGCGTGTCCGAGCCGCGCTTGTGGAGCGAGAAGTCGTAGCCGTCCAGGTGCTTCAGCGACCCGAACGCGACCGAGGAGGGCAGGAAGACGGGCTTCTTGAACGCGACATCCACTCGAACCGCGCCCGGGAGCCGGTTCTCCAGCGCCGCGATGCAGCGCGCCTTGGTCCACATCCCGTGTGCGATCTGCCTCTTGAACCCGAGCGCCTTCGCGGTCAGCGGGTAGAGGTGGATCGGGTTGTAGTCGCCGGCGACCTTGGCGTAGCGCCGGCCCAGGTCGGCCTTGAGCGGGAAGACCGGCCCGGACGGATCCACGTCGATGAGGTCGGACTTCCAGGAGACGTCGGGGTTGCGCTTGCCGCGGACGAGGTAGGTCGAGGTGGACTCCCACACGACCTCGCCCTCGACGGTGGCGACGGTCAGGAACCGGTACGCCTTGCCGACCGGGTGCGGCTCGGGCTGCCCCACGGTCGCCGTGACCGCAACCGCCTCGCCGACCGAGACCGGGCGATAGCCGCTGATCGAGTTCTCGATGTGGACCATCCCCATCGCGGGCGAGGGGAAGTCCGGCGAGGACATCAGCGCCATGTGCAGCGGGAAGGCCAGCATGTGCGGGTAGGGGAGCGGCACGGTGTCCTTGATCGGGAAGCCGCACAGCTCGGCGTAGGCGTCGACCGCGTCCCGCTCGAGGACGACCGGCTCGCGGGTGAGGCTGAGCTCCTCGTAGGCGACGCCAGTCTTCTTGATCCCCGGGAGCGCGTTGATGCCGGGAATGGCTGGCAGCGCGGCCCGGACGAGCAGAGCGGGACCGGACCTGCCGGTGAAGCTGGGCTCGGTCTTGGGCGTGCTCATCAGGCCCCCAGCATCATCTGGCCGCAGACCCGCACGACGTTGCCGTTGACGCCGGTGGAGGCCGGCGAGGCGTACCAGGCGATGGTCTCGGCGACGTCGACCGGCAGGCCGCCCTGGGCCATCGCGTTGAGCCGCTGGCCGACCTCACGCGTCGCGAACGGCACCGCCGCGGTCATCTGCGTGATGATGAAGCCCGGCGCGACCGCGTTGACGGTGATGCCGTCGGGGAGCTCCTCGGCCAACGAGTCGACGAAGCCGATGACGGCGGCCTTCGAGGCGCCGTAGGAGGTCTGGCCGAGGTTGCCGGCGATGCCGGCGATCGAGGAGACGCCGATGATGCGGCCGTTGGGGCGGACCAGCTTCTGCTCGAGCAGCTCGGCGGTGATCCGCTCCGGAGCGGTGATGTTGATCTCGAGCACCTTGCCGAAGCGGTCGGCCTTCTGGTTGGCCAGCTTCTTGTCGAGGGTGACACCGGCGTTGTGCACGACGATGTCGACGCCGCCGAACTTCTCCTGGAGGTAGGCGGCGATCGTGGCCGGTGCGTCTGCGGAGGTGATGTCGGCGGTGATGTAGTCGGGGGTGACCTTCTTCAGGTCGTCCTCGGCGGGCGGGATGTCGAGACCGACGACGGTCGCGCCGTCGCGCTGCAGGACCTTGGCGATCTCCTCGCCGATGCCGCGCGCGGCGCCGGTGACGAGCGCGACCTTGCCGGTCAGTGGCTTCTTCGGGTCCACCTGCTCGGCGGCGGGGGAGGCGTTCTTGGTGCCGATCCGCACGACCTGGCCGGAGACGTAGGCGCTCTTCGGGGAGAGCAGGAAGGCCAGCGTGGAGAGCAGCGAGCCCTCGAAGCCCTCGGCGACGTAGACGAGCTGGACGGTGCCGCCCTTGCCGATCTCCTTGCCGAGGCTGCGGGTGAAGCCCTCCAGCGCGCGCTGCGCGACCCGCTCTGCGCCCTTGAGCTGCTCGGGCGGGGTGCCGATCACGACCACGCGCGGGTTGTTCTCCAGGCTGCGCAGCACCGGGGTGAAGAACTCCTGGAGCGCGACCAGGTCTGCGGTCGAGGTGAGGCCGGTGGCGTCGAAGACGAGGCCCTTGAACTTGGCGCCGGCGGTGGCGGAGTCTGTCGAGGTGATGTCCAGCTCGCCGAGGAGCCCGCCCAGCGACTCGGCCAGACGACCACGTCCGCCGACGAGGACGGTGCCCTTCACGAGCGGGGCACCGGCTGCGTACCGCTCGAGCTTGGCGGGGCTCGGCAGCCCGAGGTTCTTGACGAGGACCTTGCCGATCGCCGACTGGGTGAAGCTCTGGTACTTGTCGCTCATGGTCTCTCTGATCCTTCTGGACGTGGTCTCTGAGGCGTACATTGGTATGTTACTGGCCAGTTGTAACTAGGCGTGTAACTCGGTGTCCACTTTTCGTGATCTCTCTGACATACCCTTCTCCAAAGCGCTTCATCAGACAAGGATGAACTCATGACCACCACTCGTCGTGTCGCCATCGTGGGCGGCAACCGTATTCCTTTCGCCCGCTCCAACGGTGCGTACGCGACCGCGTCCAACCAGGAGATGTTCACCGCCGTCCTCGACGGCCTCGCCGCTCGCTTCGGCATCGAGGGCGAGCGCATCGGTGAGGTCGCCTCCGGCGCGGTGCTCAAGCACTCGCGCGACTTCAACCTGACCCGCGAGTCGGTCCTCGGGTCCAAGCTGGCCCCCGAGACGGCCGCCGTCGACCTGCAGCAGGCCTGCGGCACCGGCCTCCAGGCCGCGACCTACATCGCCAACAAGATCGCGCTCGGCCAGATCGACTCCGGCATCGCCGGTGGCACCGACACCACCTCCGACGCGCCGATCGCGCTGGGCGAGAAGCTCCGCAAGGTCCTGCTCGAGGCCAACCGCGCCAAGACCAACATCGACCGTGTGAAGGCCTTCGCCAAGCTCCGCCCGGCCGACGTCATCCCCAACATCCCCGCCAACGTCGAGCCGCGCACCAAGCTCTCCATGGGTGAGCACGCCGCGCTGACCGCGCAGGAGTGGGGCATCACCCGCGAAGCCCAGGACGAGCTGGCCGCCGCCTCCCACCAGAAGCTCGGCGCCGCGTACGAGGCCGGCTGGTTCGAGGACCAGATCACCCCGTTCCGCGGTCTGGAGAAGGACAACAACCTCCGCCCGGGCTCGACCGTGGAGAAGCTCGCGACGCTCAAGCCCGTCTTCGGGGTCAAGGGTGAGAACCCGACCATGACGGCCGGCAACTCGACGCCGCTGACCGACGGCGCCTCGGCCGTGCTCTTCGCGAGCGAGGAGTGGGCCGCCGCCAAGAACCTGCCGGTCCTGGCCTACTTCGTCGACGCCGAGGTCGCCGCAGTCGACTACGTCGCCGGTGGCGAGGGCCTCCTGATGGCTCCCGCGTACGCCGTCCCGCGCCTGCTGGCCCGCAACGGCCTGACCTTCGACGACTTCGACTTCTTCGAGATCCACGAGGCGTTTGCGTCGCAGGTCCTCTCGACCCTCGCCGCCTGGGAGTCCCCTGACTTCTGCAAGGACAAGCTCGGCCTCGACGCCCCGCTGGGGTCGGTCCCGCGCGAGAAGCTCAACGTCAAGGGCTCCAGCCTCGCCGCCGGCCACCCCTTCGCCGCCACCGGCGGCCGCATCATCAACAACCTCGCCAAGCTCCTCGACGAGAAGGGCTCCGGCCGCGGCCTGATCTCGGTCTGCGCCGCGGGCGGACAGGGCGTAGTCGCCATCCTGGAGAAGTAACCCTCACGCCGAAGCGTCACCTGCGTCGGCCGAAGCGTCACCCCCGTCGGCCGAGTTTGCACCCGACTGCCAGCTCGGCCGACGTATGTGACGCTTCGACTGTTGCTAGCCCGCCGAATCGGTAGAAGCGGCGGCCGAGAATGTAGTTGTGGGCGACGAAGTTCGAGTTTCGGCGCCCACAACTGCAATCTCGGCCCCCACAACTGACGTCTCGACCGCCACAACCGACGTCTCGACCGTCGTACGTGACGTTTCGGCCGACGTATGTGACGGCTCGGCGTTATTTGGCGGTGAGGGCCAGGGCGGAGGTGACGAGGAAGTCGCGGACCTGGTCGGGGGAGACGGAGCCGACGGTGGGTACGCCGGGGGCGGACTCCGAGACGAGGATGCCGACGCGGGCGAGCTGGAGGGCGCCGAGGCCGGAGGCGTAGAGCGTGTTGGCGAGCAGGTTGGCGTCCTTGACGTGGAGCTCGCCGGAGGCGGCGCCGTCCTCGAAGACGGTGGTGAGGATCGTGAGGCAGCCGTTCATCGCCCGGCCCAGGCGGAACAGGGCGCTCTCGGAGAGCTCGTCGAGCAGGTCGGAGCCGCTGCGACGCATCAGCGTCTGGGCGCAGTCGACGAAGGCGGGATGCTCGATCCCGTAGTCGACGAAGGTGCCGACGACGTCGCGGACCACGTCGGTGGGGGCGCTGTCGCCCTCGGTTGCGATGAGCATCCGCTCGCGGAGCTCGTCGAGGTAGCCGACCAGGGTCAGCGCGAAGATCTCGTCCTTGCCGGTGAAGTGCCGGTAGACGATCGCGCGGTTGATGCCGACCGCCTTGGCGATGTCCTCGATCTGGGCGTCGCTCACCCCGCGCTCGTCGAAGAGCCGGCGGGTTGCGGCGACGATGTCTGCCTCACGCGCACGGCGCCGGGCGGCGGCGGCCGAGCGGCGGCCGTCAGACCCGGAGCCGGGGGCCGAAGCGGAGCCCGAGGCGGAGTGGGAGGTGCTTGGTCGGCTGCTCACAAGCACACTGTACGCGGTGTGCAACTCCGAGTTGCACTGTGAGTGTCCGTCCTCACATCGGCCTAGTGGAGCAGTGCGCGGCGGGCGCCCGCGACATCGTCGGTGGTGACGTAGTCGACCCCCGCGACCGCGGCGCGCAGCACGGAGGCGGTGCCGACCGCCGGCCAGGTGCCGACCTCGGCTCCCTTGCCGCGGTAGCGGTCCACGAGGGCGGCCTCGAGCAGCCGGGTGTGGATGTGCACCTGTGTGAAGTCCTGATCGTAAAGGTCCGCGGGATCGGGCTCGTCCTTGACGGCGACCGTCTCCATCCCGGTCCTCTCGGCGCCGGGGAAGTCGAAGTGGCTCGCGTCGAAGCTCATGAAGATCGCCTTGTCGCCGTGGCCCTTCCTGGAGACCCAGTCCGGACGTAGCGAGACGACCTTGCGGTAGAGCGCACGCATCTCGGCGGCACTCTCGCCCTTGAGCTCGACCACGAGCCGCACCCGATGGCCGTGGAGGCGCTCGGCCGCGTCGATGGCGTCGAAGGTCTCCTCGATCGTCGGGACCCGGACGCCCCGGAACTGCGGCCCCATCCACGAGCCGGCGTCGAGCGACTGCACCTCGGCGAGGGTGAACTCCCGCGGACTCGCGGTCCGGCGCTCGGGGAAGCGGGCCTCGACGTCGGTCGTACGCCTGAAGTCGCCGTCGTGCACCAGCACCCACTCGCCGTCGGCCGTGGGCTGGAAGTCCATCTCGATGAAGTCGGCCCGCTCCCGCACCGCACTGCGGAAAGCGTCCAGGGTGTTCTCCGGGTAGCTGCCCGAGTCGCCGCGCCAGGCCATCACCCCGACCGGCCTCCCGCCGAGGGCGTAGACGGCCGCCGAGGAACCCACGAACGCCGGTGCGCCCTGGTGCGCCCGGGCGACCGTCCGGAACCGCGTCTTCGCCACCTCGCGGGTCCTGAAGACGTACGTCGCATGGCCGGTCGCGCCGGTGGTGAGGTTGGCGACGTTCTCCCATCCGTCGCCGCTGTCGCGCTGAAGGGTGAGCACCCGTCCCGGGCGGGCTGGCGCAGCGAAGAGGTTGATCCGCACCGCGCTCCCGGCACGCACCGACCTCGCCATGCTGGTCGTGACGGCCTGCGGCTGCCCGAAGAGCGTACGCGGCTCCGTGACCCGCATCGGCCAGCTCTGCCCCTGACGCTCGACGCCGGGCGCGAGGACCCGCCAGCGCGTCCGCCAGGACGACTGGGTCACGCCGAACGAGTAGTGCCCGGACGTCGCAGCGGTCTGCTTCTGAACGGGCAGCCAGGCGCCGTCGTGGTAGCGCTCCAGCCGGACCACCCGGCTCACGCTGGCCCCGAGCGAGCCGCTCAGCGTGAACGACTCACCCAGGATCGGCCGGGAGACGCTGGCGCTCGGCGCAGCGACCGAGAGGTCGGCCGAGGCGGCGCCAGTGGAGGCGTGGGCCGGGTTGATGGCGGCGGGTCCCAAGATCGTCGTCAGCGTCGCGAGAATCGCGACGAAGCGCGCATAGGCGTGTGGGGGCACGCGGAGTGAGATTAAAGGATCGGTCGGGGCCACCTGCACCCGGTATCCCGATCAGGTCACTGAAGATACATTCTGACGGTATCTATCGTGTCCGCCTCCGCCGGCGACTTGTCGTCGCGGTAGCGCACCACCCTGGCGAATCGCAGCGCGACGCCGCCCGGGTAGCGCGTCGAGCGCTGCACCCCGTCGAAGGCGATCTCGACCACCTGCTCGGGGCGGACCTTCACCTGCCAGTCGTCGGTGCCCCCGATGGCGAGCTCGGTGAAGCGCTCGGTCTGCCAGGCCAGCATCTGGTCGGTCATGCCCTTGAACGTCTTGCCGATCATCACGAACTCGCCGTCGGCGCCCCGGGCGCCGAGATGGATGTTGGAGAGCCAGCCCTTGCGGCGTCCCGAACCCCACTCGATCCCGATGACGACCAGATCGAGGGTGTGGACGGGCTTGACCTTGATCCAGCCCGAGCCACGCCGCCCCGCCTCCCAGGGCAGGCCGACCCCCTTGACGACGACACCCTCATGACCGGCGGAGAGTACGTCGCTGGCGAACCGCTCCGCCTCCTCGGTATCTACGGTGACTAGCCGCGGCGCCCGATGCCGCTCGGGAACGATCCGGTCGAGCTCGGTGAGGCGCTGGTCGAGCGCCAGGTCGATGAGGTCGCGGCCGTCGACGTGGAGGATGTCGAAGAAGTACGGCGCGACGACCGTGTCGGCGGCCGACCGGGTCGCGGTGCGCGAGGCGGTCTCCTGGAACGGCCGCGGCCGCCCGTCGGGGCCGAGCGTCATGGCCTCGCCGTCCAGCACCAGCGTGTCGGCCTGGAAGGAGGCGACGATCTCCGCCACCTCGGGCAGCCGCGCAGTGATGTCCTCCAGGGTGCGGGTCGCGATGCGTACCTCGGAGCCCGACTTGTGGGCCTGGATCCTGATGCCGTCGAGCTTGGTGTCGACCACGACCGCCTCGCCGAGCTTGGCCATGGCCTCCTCGACCGAGCCCGCCGACGAGGCGAGCATCGGCAGCGCGGGCCGCCCCACGACCAGGCCGACCTCGGCGAGTGCCTCCTCGCCGTCGAAAGCGAGCCCTGCGACCACCACGGTCGAGCCGGCCAGCATCGCGGCGCGGCGTACGGCCGGCAACGGCACCCCGGCAGCAACCGCGAGCGCCTCCTGCACGAGCGAGTCGAGCGCCCCTTGGCGTACCTCGCCGGTGACGACGCCTCGCAGCCACACCTGCTCCGCCGTGGTCGCCGCGCCGAAGAGAGTCTCTGCCTCGGCTGCCCGGGCGACCTGTGAGCCCGAGCCTGCGAGTAGCGACATCCGCTCGAACGCCTCGTGCACGTCGCTCACCGTGAGTGACGCCTCCGCCGCGGGCGAGGGGAGCGCGGTGAGCGAGCGCCACCCCAGCCCCGTACGCCGCTGCAGCAGCGTGCCGGCGAGATAGGCGGTCACCACCGGCAGCTCGTTGCGCGTGGCTGCGCCGAGGCATTCCGCCAGCGCGGTGACCTTCGCCTTCCGCGACCGGGTCGCGGCGACGGCGTTCGAGGTGGAGACGATGTCGGCGAGCAGCATGTCTCCAGTGAACATCAAGCCACCGACACTTCCCAGGAACCTCAGGCGGCCGCCGCCTGGTCCGGATCGCGCCCGAGGAGGCGCAGCGCGTCACCCCAAGGGTCCTGGCCGCCCTCGGCGAGCGGTGCGCCGAACACCGGTGTCCCGCCCGGGCTCGCGGCGATCTGCCGGGCCATGTCGAGGACGACGCTGACTGTGGCCTCGGTCGGCCGGTAGGTCTGCCCGAGCGCCGTCGCGACGTCCCAGGCGTGCACTGCGGCATCGAGCAGCTGCATGCCCAGCGCGACCGCGACGGTCGGGCGGAAGCCGAACTCGGCGAGGTGGACGGTCGCCTCCGGGTCGGCGGCATCGAACGCAGCTCGAACCCGGGCGGCCGACTCCTGCCATCTCCGGGCGACGTCGTCGAGGGCGACCGGCACGGACTCGTACGCAGCCACCGGCGCGTCGCCGTCGGCCACCGCAGCCGCGAAGCCGAGGTTCTGCCCGACCATGTGGCCGAACAGGTCCGCGAGGTCCCAGCCGGCGCATGGGGTGGAAACGGTCAGATCGCCAGCTCCGGAAGCGAGCATGGTGGTGTCGTCGAGGGCGCGGTCGTAGGCGGTGAGCATCTCTTCAAAAGTAAGCATGAGTAGATCGTAAGCATGCGTAGATGATATGTCGGGCGGTACGATTCTGCGGTGGATCGACCCGAGCTCGGCTTCCTGCTGTCCCGACTCATGCGCGAGGTGATGGCTCGCGAGAAGCCGATCCTCGACGCCGCCGGGCTGGAGATGTGGGACTACGCGGTGCTGAGCGCGCTGGCGGAGTCGGACGCACCCACGCAAGCACAGCTCGCCGCCTCGACCGGCCGCGACAAGACCCGCCTGATCGGCAACCTGGACCGCCTCGAGACGCAAGGCATGGTGGAGCGCGAGCCCGACCCGGCCGACCGCCGCAACCGGATCGTCTCCCTGACCTCAGCAGGGTCTCGGGTCCTCCGCAGCTGCCGCGACGCCATCGGGGCGATGGAGACCGAGCTGCTGGCCGATCTCGACCCGGCCGACCGGGCGGCGTTCGAGCGCGCCTTGACGGCTCTCGCCGACACCGAGCGCTGAGCCGCTCCGCCTATCCTCGCCCCATGTCGCTTGCCGCCGCCCGCTCCTGGATCGAGTCCGAGCTGCCCGCCCTGCTGGCACGTCGTCGCGTGCCCGCGGCGGCTGTCGGCGTGCTTCAGGACGGTCAGGTCATCGACTACGCCGTCGGCATCCTCAACCTCGACACCGGTGTGGAGGCGACCGCCGACTCGCTGTTCCAGGTCGGCTCGATCACCAAGCTGTGGACCACAGATCTGGTGATGCAGCTCGTCGACGAGGGCAGGGTCGGCCTCGATGACGAGGTCAGGCGCCACCTGCCGGAGTTCGCCATCGCCGACGAGGAGGCGGCCACGAACATCACGGTCCGTCAGCTGCTCTCCCATACGGCCGGCTTCGAGGGCGACATCTTCACCGACCACGGGCCGGGTGACGACGCGGTCGAGCGGTTCGTCGCCTCGATGGGCGACCTGCCGCAGATCTTCGCCCCGGCGGAGCGGTTCTCCTACTCCAATGCGGGCTTCGCCGTCCTCGGGCGCCTGGTGGAGGTGCTGCGCGGCACCACCTGGGACCGGGCGCTCCAGGAGCGCCTCGCCGCCCCGATGGGCCTCACCCACATCGCCACCACCGCCTACGACGCGATCAGGTTCCGCGCCGCGATGGGCCACATCGACCCTGCTCCCGACCATGTCCTGCGTCCGGGCCCGGCCTGGGGGATGGCACGGGCCAGCGGCCCGGTCGGCGCGATGCTGTCGATGCGCGTACGCGATCTCCTCGGCTTCGCCGCCATGCATCTCGCCGGCGGGACGGCCTCTGACGGCACCCGGGTCGTCTCGGCGGCCTCCTGTGCCGAGGTGTTGACCAGGCAGGTCGACCATCCCGCATCGACCCGGTCCGACGCGCGCGGCCTGGGCTGGTCCCTCGACGACATCGGCCAGGGGATCGTCGGCCACGACGGCCAGACGATCGGGCAGTCGGCGTTCTTCCGGATGATGCCCGAGCACGGCCTGGCGGTCGCGCTGCTCACCAACGGCGGCGACACCTACGGGCTCTACCACGACGTCGTGGGCCACCTCATTGACGAGCTCGCGGGCGTACGGATCGCGCCCGACCCGGTGCCACCACCCCAGCCGCCGTTCGGCTTCGACGCCGACCGGCTGGTCGGCACCTACCGCGCCCGGATCGTCGACTGGACGCTGCGCCAGGAGCCCGACGGCCGGCTGTGGGTCGAGGAGATCCCCGGCCCCGAGGGCGCCGCGATCGGCGACGCGCCGCAGAGCTACGAGGTCCTCCCGTACGCCATCGATCAGGTCGTCACCGCCGACGCCCTCCACGGCGCACACCATGTCTTCGGGTTCACTGGCCGCGACTCCACCGGCCGGGCGACCCATCTGACCACCAGCCGGGTCTTCCCGCGGGCTAACCTCGAAGCATGAGTGCGCAGCGGACGGTCCGCCCGGGCTACGCCGTCGGTCTCGCCTCGATGCTGCGGCCGCTTCGGCGTGGGCTGGGCGACCCGACGTACAAGATCCTCGGCGAGGACCACTGGCGAGCCATCCGTACGCCACAGGGCCCTGCCACGCTCAGGCTTCGCCAGCGCGACGCCGAGGTGGAGTCGGAGGCGTGGGGTGAGGGTGCGGAGTGGGCGCTGGAGCACGTGCCGGGGCTGCTGGGATCGGGCGACCGCCCCGAGGAGTTCCACACCGACGACTCGCTGCTCGCGGGTCTGCTGGAGCGTTTCGAGGTGCCGCGCTTCGGGCGTACGGGACTGATGATGGAAGCGCTGGTGCCCTCGATCATCGAGCAGAAGGTGACCAACAACGAGGCGTTCCGCGGCTTCGGCAACCTGGTCAGGCGCTTCGGTGAGGTCGCCCCCGGCCCCGGCGCCGATCACGGGCTGCGCCTGCAGCCGACACCCGAGACGCTCCGGACGGTCCCGAGCTGGGACTGGTTGCGCCTGCCGGTCGACCCGGCCCGCTCCAAGGCCGTTCTCCAGGCCGCCCGGGTCGCGACGGCGGTCGAGCGCACCGCCGGCCTCCCGGGTGAGGAGGTCGAGCGGCGGCTCACCACCATCCCGGGCATCGGGGAGTGGACCGTCGCCGAGGTGCGCCAGCGCGCGCTCGGCGACCCCGACGCCGTCAGCTTCGGTGACTACCACCTCGCCAAGGACGTCGGCTGGGCGCTGACCAACCAGGCCTGGGACGACGACCGGCTCCGCGACTATCTGGAGCGGTTCCGCCCGCATCGCGCTCGCGTGGTCGCCCTCATCTACCGCGGTGCCGGAAAGCGGCCTCGTCGGGGTCCGAAGATGTCGCCGCGGACCCACCTGCCTTCTTGACGGCGGGCCTTCAGAGCAGGGGGCGTAGGGGAGTGAGAACCAATTCGGTGAACTTCCGGTGGATCTCGCGGGAGGCCCACTCATCGGCGGTCAGCTCGATCGCGTTGGACTCGTCGCGGGAGAAGATCTCCTCCATCTGCTTGGCGACGTCGCGGTCGAAGATCTCCAGATTGATCTCGTAGTTGCCGGTCAGCGAGAGCCGGTCGATGTTGGCGGTGCCGACGGTGGACCAGAAGCCGTCGACGGTGGCGGTCTTGGCGTGGATCATCGCGTCCTTGAACCGCAGGATCCGCACTCCCGAGCCGAGCAGCTGGGAGAAGTAGCCGCGCGAGATCCAGTCGACGACGATGTGGTTCGACTTCAGCGGCAGCAGGATGCGTACGTCGACTCCGCGCCGCGCCGCGGCCTTGAGCGCGTCCACGAAGTCCTCGTCGGGGACGAAGTAGGCGGTGGTCAGGTAGATGTTGCGGGAGGCCCGGTTGATCGCCTCCAGGTACATCGACCGGATCGGGAACATCCACAGCCGGGGCACGTTGCGGTGGAACCGGAGATCGGGCTCCCAGGACGGCGCGGTCTCGATGAGCAGCGGGCCTTCGGCGCCGTTGCTGTGGGTCAGCGGGTGCGGCCGCCGCCGGTTGAGGTTCCAGAAGTCGGCGAACGCGCGGCGCAGGTCCCACACGCCGGGGCCGGTGATGCGCACATGCGTGTCGCGCCACTCGGTGGCGTACGCGGTCCCGATGTTGTAGCCGCCGACGAACCCGACCGTGTCGTCGACGACCAGGATCTTGCGGTGGTCGCGGCCGTAGCGGGAGAGGTCGAAGAAGCGCCACCCCGCCGCGTAGGTGGGGTAGCGCAGGACGTGCATCCCCTCGGGGAAGCGCTTGAAGCGGGAAGGCACCACGAGGTTGGCGAGCTCGTCGTAGATGCAGTAGACGTCGACCCCTCGTTCGGTCGCCGAGGCCAGCGCCTGTTTGAACCGCTGGCCGACCTCGTCGCCCTTCCAGATGTACGTCTCGAGGAAGATCTGCTTCTTCGCCCCCTCGATGGCGGCGATCATGTCCTCGTAGAGGTCGTTGCCGAACGTGTAGGTGGTGACCGTGCCGTCGCCGACGCTGTTGGTCAGCGGTGGCGTCACCGGGAACGGCTTGCCCCTTCGGCCGCGCTTCCCGCGGCTGCGGTAGCCGTCGACGAGGCTCATCACGACGGCCAGCGCCACCGGCACGCCGAACACGGCGAGGAGCAGGCGGCGTAGGAACCTCATGACGCCCCCCGGCGACAGTCTCATCACAGTCCCCAATCTAACCGTCTCATCGCGGCGAGACACACCGGTGCGGACTTCTTACCCATGCCGATGGTCCCGACCAGTCCGATCACGCTCAGGACCAGCATGCGAGAACGACCTTCTCCGACCGCCGCACAGGGGTGGAGGATCCTGTGATCCGCGTCACCTACCGGCGGGTAAGTCGTTGGACCGGAATACCTCCCACCCTGTTCCCGGGCATGTCGCGGCGGGTCGTTGCCCTCAGAACTGAAACATGTTCTACTACAGGCTTGAAACGTGAGCCGAGTCACAAGACCACCCGAAAGGTGCAGGATGGCAGTGCAGTTCGCCTCGCTGGTCCGAGGCGTCGGCGGGATGGGCCTGATGACCGGAGAGGTCGTCAAGGGCACCTTCACAACCAAGTTCCAGATGCGGGAGTTCCTCGAGCAGGCCTGGTTCATCACCAGCGTCACGCTGCTGCCCGCGGTGCTGGTCTCGATCCCGTTCGGAGCGGTCATCTCGCTGCAGGTCGGCAACCTCGCCGGCCAGCTCGGGGCGCAGTCGTTCGCGGGAGCGACGGCGGTGCTCGCGGTGGTCAGGGAGGCGGCGCCGATGGCGGCCGCGCTGATCATCGCCGGGGCTGCCGGGTCGGCGATCTGCTCCGACATGGGATCGCGCAAGATCCGTGAGGAGATCGACGCGATGGAGGTGCTGGGCATCGACCCGGTGATCCGGCTGGTGATCCCGCGGGTGCTCGCGTGCCTGTTCGTCTCGGTGATGATCAACGGGATCGTGATCGCGACCGGGATCGGTGGCGGCTACTTCTTCACCGTGATCGTGCAGGGCGGTTCGGCCGGTGCGTTCCTGTCGAGCTTCACCGCGCTGGCGAGCCTTCCCGACCTCTACATCTCGATGGTCAAGTCGGCCCTGTTCGGGTTCCTGGCGGCGATCATCGGCGCCTACAACGGCCTCAACGCCCAGGGTGGTCCCAGCGGCGTCGGCCGAGCGGTCAACGAGGCCGTGATCATCGCGTTCATGATGCTGTTCGTCCTCAACTCCATCATGACCGCGGTCTACTTCCAGATCGTTCCTCAGGACGGGTTGTGATCCCCCGGTGACCAACACGCTCGCCCAGGTGGGCAACCAGATCGTCAAGGAGCAGCGCCATGCCGTCGAGGGCTATGGCGACCAGCTGCTCTTCTACGTCAAGGCCCTGGCCTGGGCTCCCCGCACCATCCGCCGCTACAAGCGGGAGATCCTCAACATCCTGGCCGAGGTCGCCTTCGGCGCCGGCGGCCTGACGATGATCGCCGGCACCGTCGGCGTGATCGCCTTCATGGCCTTCTTCGCCGGTTCCGAGGTCGGCATCCAGGGCTACGCCAGCCTGAGTCAGATCGGTGTCGCGAAGTTCTCCGCGTTCATCTCGGCCTTCTTCAACACCCGCGAGGTCGCCCCGCTGATCTCCGCGATCGCGCTGGCCGCGACCGTCGGCTGCGGCTACACGGCGAGGCTGGGTGCGATGCGGATCTCGGAGGAGATCGACGCGCTCGAGGCGATGGGCGTGCCGAGCCTTCCCTACCTGGTCACAACCCGGATGATCGCCGGGTTCCTGGCCGTCATCCCGCTCTACATCGTCGCCCTGTGCGCCTCCTACCTCAGCCCGCGGCTGATCACGACGCTGATGTACGGGCAGTCGGGCGGGACCTACGACCACTATTTCCTGGCGTTCCTGCCGCCGATCGACATCCTCTACAGCTTCCTCAAGCTGATCATCCTCGCCGTCGCGATCATCCTGATCCACTGCTACTACGGCTACACCGCCTCCGGCGGCCCGGCCGGGGTCGGCATCGCGGTCGGCAAGGCGATCCGCACGTCCATCGTCACCGTCGTCGTCGCGGACTTCTTCCTGAGCTTCGCGATCTGGGGCTCGACGACCACCGTCCGGATCACGGGATGAGGTGGGCGGCCAGATGTTGATGGGCATCCAGCGCGACACCCGCGCCGAGCACACCAAGCTCTTCGTCTCCGGGATCGCCTTCACGGTGACCCTCGCCCTGCTGGTCACGCTCTGCATCGCGATCTACCAGAAGGCGTTCGTGCAGTTCACCACCGTCAGCGTCGAGGCCGACCGGGCCGGCCTGCAGCTGCCGCGCTACGGCGACGTACGCATGCACGGCGTCATCGTCGGCCAGATCCGCGAGATCAACCAGGACGGCAAGAAGGCCGTCATCGAGCTCGGTCTGGAGCCGGAGCAGGCCGAGCAGATCCCCGCCAACGTCAGCGTCGCGATCAAGCCGACGACGCTGTTCGGGCAGAAGTACGTCGAGTTCATCGACCCCGAGGGGAAGCGCACCGGCGCGCTCAGCGACGGCGCCGTGATCCCCGCCGACCGGGTCCGCACCAGCGTCGAGCTCGACGTGATCCTGGCCCGGCTCTTCCCGCTGCTGAAGTCGATCCGTCCCCAGGACCTCAACAGCACCCTGCACGCCCTCGCCACCGCGCTCTCCGGCAACGGGGAGAAGCTCGGCGAGACCCTGGTCCAGCTCAACGACTACCTCGAAGAGATGAACGTCCACCTCCCCACACTCGAACGCGATCTCGAGGACATGGCCGACGTCGCCGAGACCTACTCCATGGCCGCGCCCGACCTGGTCAAGGTCCTCGAGAACACCACGACCACCGCCAACACCGTCACCGAGCAGCGAGCCCGTCTCGGCGGCCTGCTCACCTCCGTGACCGGAGTGGCAGACACCTCCAAGAACCTGCTCGCCGAGAACGAGAAGATGATCAGGTACGAGACCGAGCTGGCCGTCCCGCTGCTCAAGCTGCTCTCCGACTACTCGCCGGAGTACACCTGCCTGCTGCGGGGCCTCGACGACTACACCGAGCTGCTGGCGACCGTCTTCCAGCAGAACCGCGTGCGCCAGACGATGGTCCTCGACGGCACCCAGAAGCCGGCGTACGGCCGCGACGACCGCCCCGAGTGGGGCGAGATCGGCCACGGCCCCTGGTGCGACGGCCTGCCGACCCCGCAGGTCCCCGCCGGTCCGAAGGAGCTGGAGAACGGCACCGAGGACGTTCCGTGGGCACCCGGGAACGGAGGTCTGCAGTGAACAAGCGCGATCTGAAGACCACGGTGGCCGGGACCAAGCTGGTCATCTTCACCGTCCTCTCGATCCTCGTCACCGGCACCCTGGCCTCGATCATGGGCAACGTGGGCTTCGGCGACCGGGTGCCCTACCGCGCCGAGTTCACCACCGCCTCGGGCCTGAGCGAGGGAGACGACGTACGCGTCGCCGGCATCACCGTGGGGGAGGTGCTCGCCGTCGAGATCGAGGGCGGCGACCACGCGATGGTCACCTTCCGGGTCGACAGGACGGTGCCGCTGACGACCGCCAGCGGTGCCCAGGTGCGCTACCTGAACCTCGTCGGTGACCGCTACCTGGCGCTGACCCAGGACGCCGGTGCGCAGGAGCCCGGAGCGGATGCGGCCCCGTTGCGACAGGGACAGGCGATCGCGATGGCCAACACCACGCCCGCGCTCGACCTGACCGAGCTCTTCAACGGCTTCCAGCCGCTCTTCCAGGCGCTGCAGCCCAAGGACGTCAACAAGCTCTCGCTCAACCTGATCCGGGTGCTGCAGGGCGAGGGCGGCACGGTCGCGAGCCTGCTCTCCGAGACCGCCGAGCTGACCAGCGCCCTGGCCGAGCGCGACCAGCTGATCGGCGACGTGATCACCAACCTGTCCAAGACCCTCAACACCGTCAACGAGCACCACACCGAGCTGTCCGAGCTCATCCAGCAGCTCAGCGGCTGGATGAAGGACCTGGCGCGCGACAAGGAGGCGATCGGCGACTCGATCTCCTCGATCGGCGACCTCACCGACGAGCTGGCTGGGCTGCTCACCGACGTACGCCCGTTCCTCAAGGAGGACATCAAGCAGCTCAAGCGCGTGGTGGACATCCTCAACAAGCCGGGCAACCAGAAGCTGCTCGACAGGACGCTCGAGCGGCTCCCGGAGACCCTCGAGTCGCAGGCGCGGATCGGCAGCTACGGCTCCTGGTACAACTACTACCTCTGCGACCTCGACTTCTCGATTAAGCTGCCCTCGCTCGGTGAGCTGCTCGACAACTCACCCGCCGTCAAGGCCATCCAGAAGCAACTCGACAACGTGGCGTTCTACAGCCGTGCAGAGAGGTGCAAGCTCTGATGGCCCACCACTCCGACACCCAGCTCAAGCGCACCGGTGTGATCACGATCGTGGCGATCGCGCTGGCGCTGACCGCGGCGTTCAACCTGCGCAAGCTTCCGTGGTTCGCCGGCACGACCTACCAGGCCGAGTTCTCCGACACCAGCGGCCTGCACGTGGGCAACCGGGTGGAGATCGCCGGCATCCGGGTCGGCCGGGTCAGCGACATCGAGATCGAGGGCGCCAAGGTGGTCGTCTCCTTCTCGGTCGAGGGCACCGAGATCGGCCATCGCAGCGAGGCGTCGATCGGCGTGCTCAACCTGCTGGGGGAGAAGTACCTCGACATCACCCCGCAGGGCGGCCGGACGCTCGACGCAGGCTCGAAGATCCCATTGGCCCGCACCAGTGCCGGCAGCGACATCGTCGGCACCTTCGGCGATCTCGCCGAGACGACGGAGGCGATCGACACCCAGCAGCTGGCCAAGGCGCTGACCACGATGTCGGGCACGCTCGACAAGGCCGGGCCCGAGGTGCAGGGCGCCTTCCAGGGCATCGCCGCGCTCTCCCAGACGATCGCCGCCCGCGGCGACGAGCTGGAGTCGCTGCTGGAGGACGCCGAGAAGGTCGTCCAGCTCGTCAACCAGCGCAAGCAGGACATCGTCAGCGTGATGGAGAACGGCGACCAGGTCTTCGCCGAGCTGATCCAGCGCCGCCAGGCGATCCACCAGCTGCTGGTCAACGCCACCGCCCTGGCCGAGCAGCTGCAGGCCCTGGTGAAGGAGAACCAGAAGCAGATCGGGCCCGCGCTGGACGCGCTCAACCAGGCGCTGAAGTTCCTCAACGCCCGCGACGAGGACCTGACCAAGACCATCCAGAACTACGGGCCGTACGCGTCGATCCTGATCAACATCATCGGCACCGGCCCCTGGTTCGACGCCTACCTCGCCAACCTGACCGGCATCGTGAGCGGCGAGTTCGTGCCGGGACGACGACCAGGGATCGTGCAATGACCAACATCATCGAACGACTGACCGAGGTGCCGCGCGGCAGGGGCCGGCGGCGTACGCAGGCGCCGGCCGTCGTGGCGGGCACCGAGCGGCCATCGGGGCCCAGCCTGAAGTCGAAGTGGGCCGCGCTGCCGATCGCGCTGGTGCTGATGTGCGGGCTGCTGCTCGTCTCCGAGGTCGCCGCCCCCGACACCAAGATGGTGACCGTCAGCTTCCCGCAGGCGGTGAGCGTCTACGAGGGCTCCGACGTGGTCATCATGGGCGTCAAGGTCGGCAAGGTCGCCTCGCTAGAGCCGAAGGGCGACCACGTGGACGCGGTGATCGAGTACGAGAGCGACCACAAGCTCCCGAAGGACGTGAAGGCGGCGATCGTCACCCCGACGCTGGTCGCCGACCGGTTCGTACAGCTGACCCCGGCCTACACCGGCGGGCCGACGCTGGCCGACGGCGGTGAGATCCCGATCGAGCGCACGGCGGTCCCGGTCGAGCTCGACCGCATCTACGCCAGCCTCTCCGAGCTGACCACCGCGCTGGGGCCCAACGGAGCCAACAAGAACGGCGCGCTGAGCGACGTCCTGCGTGAGGGTGCCGACGCTCTGGAGGGCAACGGCAAGATCGGCAACCAGGCGATCGCCGACATGTCCGAGGCCGCCCAGGTGCTCGGCGGCAACTCCGAGCAGCTCTTCAGCACCCTCTCCCAGCTCTCCGAGGTCACCCGGACGCTGGCCCGCAATGACGAAACGACCGAGAAGTTCCTGACCGACCTCGGGACCGTCTCCACCCAGCTCGCCGGCGAGAGCGACGAGCTCGATCAGGCGCTGGCCGCGATCGCGCAGGCGGTCAAGGTGACCAAGTCCTTCGTGGAGAACAACCGCGACGCCCTGGTCGGCGACGTCAAGGAGCTCAACAAGACGCTCAACATCCTGGCCAAGGAGAAGGAGACCCTCGGCACCGTCATCGACCTGGCGCCGCTCGGGATCGGCAACCTGGCCGAGTCCTTCGACCCGGCTTCGGGCTCGGTCGGATTCCGGCTGCAGGTCGGGCCGATCGGCTCCGACCTGTCCAACATCCTCTGCATGGTCGTGGAGAACGACAAGATCCCGGGAGCCAAGGAGATCTGCGCACTGTTCAAGGCGCTGCTGCCGACCGGGTCGACCGCGCCGGCCGGCAAGGCGCTCACCGAGGCCAGCGCCCCCACAGACCGTGACACCGCCACCGGGCTGCCGCTCGACACCGGCACTGGGGCCAAGCAGCCCGAGGTCGAGCCCGAGGTGGTCACCCAGGGCGGCATCACCGAGCTCAGCGGCTCGCTCCAGGAACTGATGTCGGGAGGCAAGAGATGAGGCGCTCATGGGCGGTCCTGGTGATGCTCGGCCTCGTCGCAATGGCGAGCGGGTGCGGCGTACAGGCCTATGACCTGCCGCTTCCCGGCAAGGAGGTCGGCGAGGGCGACGGCTACGTCGTCACCGCGGAGTTCAACGACGTCGTCGACGTGGTGCCGCGCACCAAGGTGATGGCCAACGACGTGCCGGTCGGCCAGGTCGACAAGGTCGAGCGGGAGGGCTGGCACGCGAAGGTCACCATGACCCTCCGGAAGAACATCGAACTCCCGGCCGACGCGCTGGCCAACGTACGCCAGACCAGTCTGCTCGGGGAGAAGTACATCGCCCTGGTGGCGCCCGAGGGTTCCACCATCGCCAGCGCCGGCAGGCTGGGCGACGGCGCCACCATCGGCCTGGACCGCACCAACCGCAACCCCGAGGTCGAGGAGGTTCTCGGCGCGCTCTCCTTCCTGCTGGCGGGCGGCGGCGTCGGGCAGCTGAAGACGATCAGCGACGAGCTCAACACCATGATGGACGGCCGCACCGGCGACATGCGGGCGCTGCTGGGCAACCTGGAGACCACGGTCGCCTCGCTCAACCAGCAGAAGGGCTCGATCATCAAGGCGATGGAGCAGGTCGACCGGCTGACCCGCACCCTCAACAAGGAGTCGGAGAAGATCGAGGCGGCCATCGACTCCTTCGGGCCGGCGCTCGAGGTGCTCCGCCAGCAGCACGCCGACCTGCTGAAGATGATGAAGGCGCTCGACCGGCTCGGGGTCGTCGCGACCCGGGTGATCAACCAGAGCGGCGCCAACCTGACCACGGCGCTGGACGAGCTGGCGCCGACGCTGCGCGAGCTCGCCGATGCCGGTGACTCGCTGCCGCGCGGCCTGATGATGGCGGCCAGCTTCCCGTTCCCCGAGAACGCCTCCGGGCTGGCGATGGGTGACTACTCCAACGCGCTGTTCCACATGGACCTCGACCTCGGCAAGCTGGTCGGCAGCCTCACCAACGGCGAGTCGAGCGGCATCATCCCGCAGGTCTTCCAGATCTGCCTGTCCTACTCCAAGGGCTGCGAGGCGATCCAGCCGTTGGCCAAGGCGCTGTGCGACCTGACCAACCTGCAGCTGGTCTGCTCGGTGGTCGGCAAGGAGGACACCGCGGCGAAGCCGGGCGAGAAGACGCCGAAGCTGCCCGACATCTCCGACCTGCTGCCCAAGAGCTCCACCTCGACCAAGACGCCGGGGCTCAACAACCTGGTGCCGGAGATCGCCGAGGGCCTCTCGAGCCCGACGGACACCGACTCGCCGACGGCCGAGCCGACCACCGGAGGCCTGGCCGGCCTCCTCGGACTGCTGGGAGGCGGTAGCTGATGACACGGAGCGTCCGCAACAAGCTGGTCATCTTCCTCATCCTCGCCGCGGTCGGGATCTTCTACGTCTCGGCCGCCTACCTCGGCGTCGTCGACCGGGTCCTGGGCCGCCATGTCGACGTGTCGGTCGACCTGCCGGCCTCCGGTGGCCTCTACGAGGGCAGCGAGGTCAATTACCGCGGCGTCAGCATCGGCCGGGTCGCCTCGATGACCGTCACCGATGAGGGCGTACGAGCCGAACTGCAGCTCGACCCCGGCACCGAGGTGCCGCGGGATGCCGAGGTGGAGGTCCACAACCTCTCGGCGGTGGGGGAGCAGTACATCAACTTCATCCCCGACTCGGCCTCTGGGCCCTACCTCGCCGAGGGCGACGTCGTGACCGCGGGGCCGGAGTCGATGCCCGGCACCACCGACGAGCTGCTCACCGAGCTGAACAGCTTCACCACCTCGATCAACGGCCAGGACCTGAGCACCGTGGTCGCCGAGCTCGGCACGCTGTTCCGCGGCAACGCCGAGAACCTGCGTACGTTGCTCGACTCGGGCTCCACGCTGGTCGACCAGGCCTCCGCCCACCAGAAGGAGACCGTACGGCTGCTCAACACCAGCCAGACCGTGCTCCAGACCCAGAAGGAGCACAGCGGCGACATCCGCGAGTTCGCCGACGGACTCGAGGAGGTCACCGCGACGCTGGACAAGCGCGACCCGGAGCTGCGCGAGATCCTGCAGGGCGGCGAGGCGACCGCGGTCCAGGTGCAGTCGCTGCTCGACGGGCTGCAGCCGCTCCTACCCGTCTTCCTGGCCAACCTCAGCACCGTCAACGAGGTGCTCACCGCCCGGCTGCCCGCGATCGAGCAGACCCTGGTGACGTTCCCGCGCGTCGTGGCGACAGGGTGGACCGGCTCGCCCGGTGACGGCTACGGTCACCTGTCGATGGGCTTCGTCTACACCACACCGCCGTGCCAGGAGGGCTACAAGCCCGCCGACCAGTGGATCCCCGGCACCGTGATGGAGGACCAGCCGCTCTACCCGGCCAAGTGCACCGACGAGCGCGCCCAGCCCGGCTACGAGGGCGACAACCCGATCATGCAGCGCGGTGTCAACATGGTCCCCAAGCCCGAGGGTGTGGGGAAGTACGTCACGACCTACGACCCGAAGACCGGGCGCACCAACCTTCCCGATGGAAAGACGGTCACGATGTCCACCCCGACCGATGACGGCGGCCTGGTCTCCGCCCTGTCCGACGACTCCTGGCGATCGATGATCCTGGGAGAGGAGTGAGTTCCGTGAACTCTCACAATCCCCTCGAGGTCAAGCTCTCCGTCGCCAGACTGGGGCGGCTCAACACCGTGCTCGCGGCGGTGGTGGTGATCCTGGTCGTGCTGGCCGCGGCCGTCTTCATCGGTGGCGCCCGGGTGCTGCCCTGGACGACACCCGCCGAGGCCGCGGCCGCCGACTACGACGAGGTCAAGGCGGTCGCCGAGGACGGCGTGATCGCCTTCCTCGACGTCGACTACCGCGACATGGACCCGCGGATCCAGGCCGTCAAGGAGATCTCGACCGGCACCTTCGGCAAGGAGTACACCGCCATCGCCGAGCAGATCCGTCAGGCCGCGATCCCCGCCCAGACCATCTCCAAGGGCAAGGTCAAGCAGGTCGGCATCCGCGCGATCGGGTCGAAGAACGCGGTCGTGCTGGTCGCCGTGGACTCGGTCGTGACCAGCAGCCAGACCGCTGAGCTGAAGAAGAGCGACACCTGTCCCTACGACGGTGCGCGGTGCTCGAAGTACCGCTTCAAGGTGTCGCTGGCCAAGACGAAGGACGGATGGCGCATGTCCGACCTGGCAGGAGTCAACTGATGACGGGCGTACGAGCGAACGGATCGGTCTCCACCGGCCAGAAGGAGTGCCCCTTCTGCGCGGAGACGATCAAGGCCGCCGCGATCAAGTGCCGTTACTGCGGCTCCGACCTGCTGCCTCCGGCTGATGACCCCGAGGAGCAGGACGTACGCGACGAGGTCGCTGCTCCGGAGGAGAGCGAGGCTTCTGCGGCGGAATCGGAGGCCGACGAGACCGAGACCGAGCCTCAAGCTGAGGTTGAGGGTGAGGGTGATTCCGAGGAGCGCGCCGGGTTCGCCGAGCGGTGGCTGGGCGACGGCAGCCGGGTGCTGACGGCCGTTCTCGGCGTACTCGTGCTGGTGGCCGGCGGCGCGCTCTGGCTGGCCATCGACATGGCGTCGAACGACGATGTCGCGCCCGGCGGCGAGCTGACCGCGGCCGGTTCCCGGGCGGCGATCATGGAGCACTCGGTCGACCTGGCGCAGACGGTGATGTCCTACCAGGCCGCCAGCGCCGAGAAGGACATCGCGGCGGCGAAGAAGCTGATGACGCCAGCGATGCAGAAGGACTACGAGAAGACGCTGCCCGGCGAGGACAAGCGCAAGGAGCAGGCCGACCTCGGCATCAAGGTCGACGCCGAGGTGGCGCCGCTCTCCGAGGAGGGCGCGAAGGCCGCCCAGGAGGGCAAGGCCTGCATCGACGAGGACTGCGCCGCCTCCATCATCTCGGCGACCGAGGAGTCCGCGAAGGTGCTGCTCTTCGTCAACCAGAGCGCGACCGCTCCGAAGACGAAGAACACCGTGGTCAGCCCGACCTGGGAGGTGCTGACGCTGGTGAAGGACGACGGCGGCTGGCTGATCTCCGAGATGAACGCCGCCTCCTAGTCGAAGCGGAGCCCGAGACGATGGGCCTAGTCTCACCATGAGGTCCCATCCAGGGGCCACTCCACCCTGATATGGTAGAACGTGTTCTAGTTTCACTGCTCGAGGAGGGCACATGGCCGGCTCCCGCCAGTCCGTACAGCTGACCGACACCGAGATCGAGGACTTCCTCGGCTCGCAGATGAAGGTGCAGGTCGCGACCGTCGGTCCCGACGGCGCGCCGCACCTGACCACGCTGTTCTACGTGCTCGACGAGGGCAGGATCGTCTTCTGGACCTATGGCTCCTCGCAGAAGGTCCGCAACCTGCGGCGCGACCCGCGGGTCACCTGCCTGGTCGAGGACGGCGTCGACTACTTCGAGCTGCGTGGGGTGAGCATCACCGGGCGGGCGAGACTCGTCGAGGACTACGACGAGATCAAGGGCATCGGGTCGCAGGTGATGACCCGGATGGCCGGTGGGGCCGACCTGGGTGAGCTCGGCGAGGACCTGGTCTCGAAGCAGGCGCACAAGCGCGTCGGCATCGTCATCGAGCCCGACAAGGTCGCAAGCTGGGACCACCGCAAGCTGGGTGCGCTGCCCGGCCAGGGCTGAGTTCAATCACGGCGAAGACAGAGGAGACGGACATGGCAAAGGTGATCGCGGACTTCGACCTGTGCGAGTCCAACGGGATGTGCGAGGCGTTCGCTCCCGACGTGTTCGAGATCGATGACGACGACTACCTGCAGATCGAGGACCCGACGGTGACCGACGAGAACCGCGGCCGCGTCGAGCAGGCCGTGGCCGGCTGCCCGAAGGCGGCCCTGAGGATCGAGGAGTAGCACCACGTGAGCGTTGACCTGGACGGAAAGATCGCGATCGTCACCGGAGCCGGAGCGGGTCTCGGGCGCGCCGAGGCGGTCGCCCTGGCTCGGGCGGGTGCCCGAGTCGTGCTCAACGACCTGTCCGGTGCCGCTGACAAGGCCGCCGAGGAGATCCGCGGGTTCGGTGGCGAGGCGGTGATCGCGGCCGGCGACGTGAGCGAGCGTGGCACCGCCGATGCGATGCTCGCGGCGGCCGTCGACGGCTTCGGCGGGCTCGACATCGTGGTCAACAACGCGGGCATCACCCGCGACAAGATGCTCTTCAACATGTCCGACGAGGAGTTCGACCTCGTCGTACGCGTGCACCTCCGCGGCCACTTCCTGCTGACCCGCAACGCCGCGGCCCACTGGCGCTCGGTCGCCAAGTCGACGGGTGCGCCAGTGGACGCCGCGGTCGTGAACACCTCCTCCGAGGCGTTCCTGTCCGGACCTCCCGGACAGGCCAACTACGGCGCCGCCAAGGCCGGGATCACCGCGCTGACGATGTCGACGGCGCGCTCGATGGGCCGTTCCGGCGTACGCGCCAACGCGATCTGTCCGCGGGCCGCGACCGCGATGACCGAGGGCGTGCTCTCGGGCGACTCCTACGGGCCCGAGCACGTGGCGCCGCTGGTCACCTACCTCGCCTCGCCGGCCGCCGCCGCGATCACCGGACAGGTTTTCGTCGTCTACGGCGGGATGATCGCCGTCCTCGCGCCGCCCACGGTGGCCGAGCGCTTCGACAACGCGGCCTGGGACCTGGACTCGCTCGACAAGCAGGTCGGCGGCTGGTTCGCCGACCGCGACCCTGCGGCCGGGTTCTCGGCCGACTCGATCATGCAGCTGAAGCTCAAGGAGCAGTGATGGCACGTCTCGACGGCAAGACCGCGATCGTCACCGGTGGTGCGCAGGGGCAAGGAGCCGCCATCGCGCGTGCCTTCGTCTCCGAGGGCGCGAAGGTGGTGATCGCCGATGTGGCCGACGAGCCGGGCAAGCTGCTCGCCGACTCGCTGGGGGAGTCCGCGCTCTTCGTGCACCACGACGTCAGCTCGGAAGAGTCCTGGACGTCGCTGGTGGCCGAGACGGCCGAGGCGTACGGCCCGGTCAACGTCCTCGCCAACAACGCCGGCATCCTGCGCTTCGGCGAGATCCTGACCCAGCCGGT
Organism: Nocardioides sp. NPDC023903; assembly: GCF_040639295.1. Taxonomy (NCBI): domain Bacteria; kingdom Bacillati; phylum Actinomycetota; class Actinomycetes; order Propionibacteriales; family Nocardioidaceae; genus Nocardioides; species Nocardioides sp. NPDC023903. The sequence goes on from NZ_JBEZZS010000001.1 coordinate 27,267, forward strand.
CGAGGAGTTCGAGCTGCTGTGGCGGGTCAACACCCTCGGCTGCTTCCTCGGGATGCGCTCGGTGATCGAGACGATGAAGGCGAACGGCGGCGGCTCGATCATCAACGCCTCCTCGATTGAGGGTCTGGCCGGGATGGCCTTCGTGGCCGGCTACACCTCGACCAAGTTCGCCATCCGCGGCATGACCAAGGCCGCCGCCCTCGAGCTCGGCCCCAGCGGTATCCGGGTCAACTCCGTACACCCCGGCATGATCGACACTGGGATGACCCGCGGCGTTGGTGCCGATGACGCCGCGATGGAGTTCGGCGCCGCCAAGGTGGCGCTCAAGCGTGTCGGCCACCCTGCGGACATAGCGCCCCTCTACGTCTACCTGGCCTCCGACGAGTCCGGCTTCGTCACGGGCGCCGAGATCGCCATCGACGGCGGCGCCACCGCCACCCACGCCTTCGGCGGCTGACGGGGCGAAGGTCGGCTGCCCGGTGTGGGTGAGTCGGCCACACGGGAGGCTCGTCTCCGGCATACTGCGACGCGGAGTTTTTCAGTCACCGGGGACGAACCGAAAGCCAACAGAACTTGTCTCGACGACGCAGTGCGTTCGCCACTCTGGCCGTGGTCGCCGTCTTTGCCTGGTTCTACTCGTTCGCGTTGGCGATCCCGATCGACACCGGCAGCGTGTCCGCGCTCTGGCAAGCGCGTGGACACGCGTGGTTCGGGGCGTTCCTGGCTCGGGTGCTCGACGGCCTGTCGTTCCTCTGGGGATCGGTGGTCAGGTATGAGTACGCCGTCGCGCCTGAGTCTGCATGGCCGGTGCTGGTCTTCGTCGTCCTCCTCTCCGTGCTCGTCTACGCGAGCCTCCGAACCGGAGCGGACGGCGCCTATGCGGTCGCCGGCCGAGTGCTGGGTGCGTCCCTTCTGGCTGGCGGGCTCACGAACCTGTTCGTCATCCTCGGGACCGTCGAGGCTTCCCCCTACGGGGCCGCGATGTTGTCGGCGATGGTGTGGTCGTTCCCTGACGACGGGGTATGGCTCGGCCTGGTCCTCGGTCTGGTCGGCGGCGTGGTGGCGGCGCACGTGGTGACGTTGGCCCTGCTCGCGGCCGCTGCTGCGGAGCACGGCGAGCGTGACGACTCGCCTGCGTCGGTGAAGTCCCCGAGGCCGAGCCGTGCACAGGGACGGGTGCGAGCCGTCCGGGTCGCGACCTGGGGTGCGCTGCCGACGCTGGCCCTCGCGCTCGTCGGTGGCTTCGCCTGGGACTACGGTCCTGACGTCTACTCTGACGCCGCCGTCGATGCGCGCCAGGCCTGGGTGCATCTGGTCTGGTTCCCCCATGCCAGCCTCGCGGCGCCCGATGACCCCTACTCGCTCGGCGGCACGTTCGACACATTGATCTGGCTACCGCGCACGCTGAGCTCGGTCGTCCTGGTGGCACTCATCTGGCTCGCGATCCGCCTGATGGTGACTCGCTGGCAGCGCGGCGCTGAGCCGAGCGTACTCGGCGTCGTCATGCGGTGCTGGGGCATGGTCGCGATGCTCGCCGTGGTCGTGGGCCTGGTCGAAGGAGCCCTCTTCCCGGTTCCCGAGCTCGGCCTGCCGGCCTACACCCGGGCGTTCGACAACGTCGCCGACGCGCTTCGCTTCGCTGCCTGCTTCGGCTGGGCTACCGGCGTCGCCGTGGCGCTTGCGCTCCGGCTGTCCGGCGGGTCCGTGACCGAGCTGGAGTCGGCTGAACGTCTACCCGAGGGGAGCATGGACCGATGACCAGGCAGCGGGCTGAGGAGCCCGAGGAGGCCGCGACGGACCCCGCGACAGAGGCGCCGGCCCCGGCCGGCGACGTACGCCGCCGAGGTGCGTTGCCGTGGACGGTGTCGCTGCTGAAGAAGCCGACCGCCTGGGTCGTCGGGGTGGTCCTGGTCTCGCTGGGGGCGACGTTCGGCTCCGGCCTGCAGAATCTCTTCACCGGGCTCCTGCCCGAAGGGTGGAGCGATCCGGGCAAGGGCATCCAGCTGGTGGACGTGCGCAGGCAGGCGATGAGCGGGCCGGTGCTGATCCCGGAGGGTGCGAGCGCCACGGCGTTCAAGAACGTGGACCAAGCGATGAGCGCGGTCAACGATCTCGACTGGCAGGCGAAGCACGAGTGGTACGCCGTAGGAAACGTGACCTGGGAGGTCACCCTGGTCGGCCGGCACAGCGAGGACGTGGTGATCACCGATCTGCGGCCGAAGCGTTCCGGACCGTGCACGTCGATCCTGCGCCAGGGCACGGTCGTGGAAGACATTCGCCAAGGTGGAGGGGGAGACAAGATCCTGCTTCGGACGGACGTGGGCGCGCCGGTGCCGGCACTGACCTCGGAGAAGGACGATTCGCCCTACTTCACCAGCCGGACGGTCATCCTCTCCAAGGGGGAGACGGTGGTCATCCCGATCACGGCGACGAGCTCGGGGCCGACCTGCCGCTGGGTGCTCGAGGTCGACTACGTCGACCATGGCAAGCGCGAGACGATGACCATCAAGGCTCCTGGCGGCCGCGAGTTCGGGATCACCGGCACCCCCGAGGGGCACCCCTATGCGCTCACCTGGAGCGTGAGTTGCGCACGGGTGATGAGACCGGAGGACTGGGCGGCGCGCAAGAAGGACCAGGACTACTGCCCGAGGTGATCCTTCAGCGCAGCAGGAGGCGTACGGCTACGTCGATCGACTTCTCGACGTCCTTCTCGTCCATGCGACCGGTGACCCAGGAGATGAGGGCGGAGAGCCATACGTCGGAGATGATCCGGATGATGGCGGCCTCCTCCTCGGTGACCTCGCCGTGTTCGGGGGTGCCGTGCATGGCGCGGGCGATGACGGTGGTCAGGCTGGTTCCGACCTCGTGGATCTCGCCGGTCACCGACTGGTCGGCGAACATGAAGGCGCGGACCAGGGCCTCGGTGAGCTTGGGCTGCTTCTGCAGGGCGCGGGTGCGGCGGTTGAGGACGTACATGATCCGCTCGTGAGCGGTGTCGCCCGGCGTCGCACGGATGGCGGAGCGGTCGACGTCCTTGGTGAACTCACGCGCCAGCGCGGAGACCAGCAGATGGATCTTCGAGGGGAAGTAGCGGTAGAGGGTGCCGAGCGCGACCTCGGCCTGCTCGGCGACGGCGCGCATCTGCACGGCGTCGAAGCCACCCTCGGCGGCGAGGGTGATGGTGGCGTCGAGGATGCGCCGACGGCGCTCTCGCTGGGCCGCGGAACCGCCGGTGGGTGCGGTGGCCGGGGTTGGGCCATCGGTGTCGCGTGGCTCCGTGCTGACGGACGTCACTGGTGTCCCCCTAGGACTATGACCGGATCTCGATCTGTGGCTTCTCAGGCTAACCGCAACGGCGCCCAAGAGTGAAACACGTTCCTCCGTGAGTCTAGACTTGTAACACGTTCTACATCAGTCTCTATTCCAGAAGGCCGCGGAACCTGCGGAAATAGTAGGAGGACCCTGTGCCGATCGGCATCACCGACGAACACCAAGCCCTCAGTGAGAGCCTGCGCGACTGGGCCAAGGGGCTGGGTGGCATCGCGATCGCCCGTGCTGCGGAGGGCACTGCCTCCGCGGACTTCGACGAGGTGTGGCGGGGTGTCGAGGAGTACGGCGTCGCCGGCATCGCGGCGCCCGAGCCGAACGGTGGTGGCGGAACACTGCTGGACGCGGCCGTCGCGCTCGAGGCCTGCGCTCATGAGCTGCTTCCGGGCCCGCTGCTCGGCAGCGCGGTTGCCGCCTTCCATGCGGGAGCGGCCGGACTCGACGACCTGGTGGGTGCCGTCACCGCCGGCGGCTGCGGTATCGCGCTCGACCCGGACCTCGAGCTTGGCAACCGCCTCCGCGGAACGGTTCCCGTGGTCTACGACGGTGGCGGAGCGGCACAGCTGCTGCTCGGTGCCCGCGGCGCCGACGGCGAGGAACGCTGGTTCTTCCTGGCGGCGGAGCAGGTGGACGTACGTCCTCAGGTGGGCCCCGATCTGACCAGGCGGGTCGCCGAGGTGCGGGTCGACATCGATGCCCGCGAGGCGGTCGAGGTGCCGGGCCTGCGCGGCGAGGCGGTGCGGCGTACGGCCCTCACGCTTGCTGCCGCGGAGGCCTCCGGGATCGCGCAGTGGTGCCTGACGACGGCCGTGGAGTACGCGAAGGTGCGCGAGCAGTTCGGGGCGCCGATCGGGTCGTTCCAGGCGATCAAGCACCTGTGCGCCCAGATGCTGGAGACGGCCGAGTCGGTGGCCGCGGCCGCCTGGGACGCGGCCGCCTCAGCGGAGGGCGGGGACACCGACCAGTGGGCATTCGCTGCCGAGGTCGCCGGCGTCACCGCGCTCGACGGAGCAGTCCGTGCGGCCCAGGACTGCATCCAGGTCCTCGGCGGCATCGGCTTCACCTTCGAGCACGACGCCCACCTCTACCTGCGCCGTGCCGTCGCCCTGCGGAGCCTCCTCGGTGGGGGCGACGCTCACGCGGTCGCTCTGGCCGAACACGCCGTGGCCGGGACCCGCCGTTCGGTCCGCGTCGACCTCGACGGCAAGGACGAGGCGATCCGCCCCCGAGTCCAAGAGCTCGTCGCCGCGATCGCCGCGGTTCCCGAGGTGGAGCGCCGGGACGCGCTCGTCGACGCGGCACTTCTCGCGCCACACTGGCCCGCTCCGTACGGCCGCGGTGCCGGCCCCGTCGAGCAGCTCGTCATCGACCAGGAGCTCGCCGCGGCAGGGGTGTCCCGCCCCGACATCAAGATCGCCGGCTGGGCCGTGCCGACCATCCTGAAGCACGGCACCGACGCCCAGCGCGAGCGGTTCGTCGAAGCCTCGCTCCGTGGCCGGATCATCTGGTGCCAGCTCTTCAGCGAGCCCGGCGCCGGCTCCGACCTGGCCTCCCTGGCCACTCGCGCCGAGCGAGTCGAAGGTGGCTGGCGGCTGACTGGCCAGAAGGTGTGGACCTCGCTAGCGGCCGACGCCGACTGGGCGATCTGCCTGGCGCGTACGAACCCCGACGTCCCCAAGCACAAGGGCATCACGTACTTCCTGGTGGACATGCGCAGCGAGGGGATCGACGTCCGGCCGCTGCGCGAGCTGACCGGTGACGCGCTCTTCAACGAGGTCTTCCTCGACGGCGTATTCGTGCCCGACGAGCTGGTCGTCGGCGAGGTCGACGGGGGCTGGCGCCTGGCTCGTACGACGCTGGCCAACGAGCGGGTCGCGATGGCCTCGACAAACCTCGGCGGCAGCGTCGAACGCGCGGTGGCACTCGCCGATGGTCGGGGCGAGGCCGATCTCGCCCGGGTCGGTCATGCGGTCGCGCTCTCCACGGTCTGCGCACTGCTCGGCGTACGCTCCACGCTCAAGGCGCTCGCCGGGCGCGGACCCGGCGCGGAGTCCTCGGTGGCCAAGCTCTTGACCGTACGCAACCGCCAGGACGCCTCCGAGCTCGTCGTCGACCTCCTCGGCCCGCTGGCGCTCACCGACGACCCGCAGGTCCGAGAGGACCTGCACCAGTCCCAGCTAACCCGCTGCCTCTCGATAGCCGGCGGCACCACCCAAGTGCTCCGCAACGTGTCCGCCGAGCAGATCCTCGGCCTACCCAGATAGCCCGAGAAGTCAGTTCTTGGCGCCGAGAGGTCAGTTTTCGACGTCGACGCGTCAGTTTCGAGGCGTGCGGCGCCAGAAACTGACCTCTCGGCGTCGTTTTCTGACTTCTCGGCGTCAGAAAGTGACGGCTCGGCGTGGATCTGAAAACTAGAACGCGTTACAGTTCTGGCATGGTGGATGAGGCGTTGGATGCTGTGCGGGCTGTTGTTGGGGAGGTGCTCGGCCGAGAGTCGGACCGGGGGGACTGGGCGGCTTGGGCGAGCGCGGGGCTCACCTCGCTGCCGGTCCCCGAGGCCCACGGGGGCGAGGGGTTCGGGCCGACAGAGATCGCGGTGCTGCTGCGCGAGGCCGGACGCCAGGCGGTGCGCGTGCCGGTGTGGGAGACCCTTGCCGTCGGCGCGCTGACGCTGGCCGGTCACGGGACGCCGGAACAGCAGGCCGCGACCCTGCCCGGCGTGGCGAGCGGCGAGACGCTGCTGACCCCGGCGTGGCTCGAGCCGGGACGCCCGCAGACGCCTTCGGCCACCTACCGGGACGGCACCGTCAGCGGTCGCAAGACCGGGGTGACGTACGCCGCCGAGAGCTCGCGCCTCCTGGTCACCGCGACCGCCGACGCGACCGGGGAGTCGGTCGTGGTGCTCGTCGACCCGAGTGGCCCGGGCGTCAGCCTGGCTCCGGCGAGCGCGTCGGGCGAGGTGCCCCAACACACCGTCGTGCTCGAGGACGCCCCGGCAGAGCCGCTAGGCCCGGGGGCCTTCGAGGCTCTGACCGGTCTCGCGACCGCCGGGCTGGCGGTGAGCGCCGCGGGCGTGCTCTCCGGTGCCCGGGACCTGACCGCCGCCTACGTAAGCAACCGGCAGCAGTTCGGCCGCGCCCTCGCGGAGTTCCAGGCGGTCGCGCTGCAGCTGGCCGACGTCTACGTCACCTCCCGCACGCTCGACCTCGCCGCCGACAACGCGGTCGACGCCATCGCGGAGGGGCGAGCGGCCGCAGTCGACCTGAAGGTCGCCGCCTACTGGGCCAGCCAGGTCGCACCGTACGCCTTCCGCACCTGCCACCACCTGCACGGCGGCATGGGTGTCGATGTGACCTACCCGCTGCTCGCGTTCACGACCTGGGGCACCGACATCGCCCACCTGCTCAACACCTCGGCAGCCGACGTCCCGGTCGAGAGCGCGGAGGCCAAGAACCTCGAGCTCACCGAGGCGCAGCGCAGCCTGAAGTCCGAGGTCAGGGCCTACTTCGCCGGCCTCTCGCACGAGGGTGAGCCGGGCGATCCCGGTCCCGAGGGATCGTGGGACCGACATGGCCCGACCTACCAGAAGCTCATCAAGCAGCTCGGCGACGACGGCTGGATGGGGGTTGGCTGGCCCAAGGAGTACGGCGGCCACGGCCTCGGTGAGGTCGAGCAGACGATCTTTGCCAACGAGGCGCAGTACGCCGACGTGCACCTGCCGGCGGTGACACTGCAGACGGTCGGCCCGACGCTGATCCGCTACGGCACCGACAAGCAGAAGGAGATGTTCCTCAACCGGATCCTCGCCGGTGAGGTGCACTTCGCGATCGGCTACTCCGAGCCCGAGGCGGGCACCGACCTGGCCTCGCTCCGCACGACGGCCAGGAGGGACGGCGACCACTACGTCGTCAACGGCCAGAAGCTGTGGACCACGGGCGGCCATGCCGCCGACTACATCTGGCTGGCCGTACGCACCGACCCGGACGCCCCCAAGCACAGGGGCATCTCGATCCTGATCGTCGACACCACCGACCCAGGCTTCTCGTGGACCCCGATCATCACCGCGGACGGCTCCCACCACGTCAACGCGACGTACTTCAACGACGTCCGCGTCCCGGTCGACATGCTGGTGGGGGAGGAGAACAAGGGCTGGAAGCTGATCACCACCCAGCTCAATCACGAGCGCGTCATGCTCGGCCCGGCCGGCCGGATCGAGGGCCTGCGCGATCGGGTCCTCCGCTGGGCACGGTCCCAGGGCATCACGGACAGCCCGGACGTACGCGCGCTGATCGGGAAGACCACCGCCGTCTTCCGGGTCAACGAGCTGCTCAACTGGGCGGTCGCCAAGGCCGGTGAGGCCGGCGAGATCGAGGTCGCCGACGCGTCCTCGTCCAAGGTCTTCGCGGCCGACCAGGTCCAGCACCTGCTCGCCGACCTGATCGCACTCGTCCATCGCCATGGCGACCCCGGGGATCCCGTCACGAAGAGCCTGCTCGACTATCTCGACGCCCAGGCGAAGCGGAACCTCGTGCTCACCTTCGGCGGCGGCGTACAGGAGGTCCAGCGCGAGCTGATCGCGATGTTCGGCCTCGGAATGCCGAGGGTGCCGCGATGAGCGAGAAGCCCCGAGATGTGCACAGCGTGGTGGACGAGGCCGTCCACGAGAAGATCATGGCCGCGGCCGAGGAGATCGAGGCGCGGGGCGAGGCCGCCGAGCGCGACGCCCGCGACCTGGTCAACCAGCCGACGATCAACAACTGGCTCGAGGCGATGGGCCTGGAGTCCGAGCGGTTCCACCAGGGCGAGGCACCGCCCTCGATGGCACAGGTGTGGACGATGTACGGCCAGGGCGGGGTCTCGACAAGCTCGACCACCGAGGGGTATCGCGATCCGCTGCACGCGATGATGAACGTCCTCACCGACGCCGGCTTCGACGGCGTCCTCGGCACCAACTCCGAGCAGAGCTACGACCGCTACCTCCGCGTCGGCGAGCAGGTCCGCATCACCACGGCCCTCGACTCCGTCGTCGGCCCGAAGAGCACCGGGATGGGCGTCGGCTACTTCGTGACCTCCAGGAGCACCTGGTACGTAGGAGACGAGCGGGTCGCGACCATGCTGTTCCGCGTCCTCAAGTTCATCCCCAAGGTGACGGCATGAGCGGCCCGGTGCGGCCGGTGATCGGCCGGGACAACGCGTACTTCTTCGAAGGCACCGCCAAGCAGGAGCTCCGCATCCAGAGCTGCAACGCCTGCGGCACCCTGCGACACCCGCCGGGCCCGGCCTGCCTGAGCTGCGACGCCTACGATCGCGGACATGTCGTCGCGCGGGGCGAGGGCACCGTGTACTCGTTCACCGTCGTCCACGCGCCGAGGCTGCCCGGCAAGGAGCTCCCGCTGGTGGTGGCCCTGCTGGACCTTCCTGAGGGCGTACGCATGGTGGCTGAGGTGACCGGTGTGCCGACCGACGGCGAGGACGGCCTACGCATCGGCGAACGCCTGGTCGTCGACTGGAACGTCATCGATGAGGAGCTGACGCTCCCGATCTGGAGGAGGCCCTGATGAAGACTGGCGACGAGATCCCGGTCTGGGAGCTTCCGATCACTCCGACCCTGGTCGTCTCGACGGCGATCGCGACGCGGGACTTCCAAGACGTGCACCACGACCGCGACCGTGCCCAGGCGGCCGGCTCGAAGGACATCTTCATGAACATCCTGACCTCGACGGCGCTGTGCGAGCGGTACGTCACCGACTGGGCGGGCACCGACGTTCAGATCAAGGGCATCTCGATCCGGCTGGGCGCCCCGGCCTACCCCTACGACACGCTGTCGTTCTCGGGCGAGGTAACCGACGTCACCGACGGGATCGCCACGATCAGCGTCACCGGCGCGGTCTCGCTCGGTGCGCACGTGACCGGAACGGTCCGGGTCGCGGCATGACGCTGAGTGGCAAGGCAGCGGTCGTCGGCATCGGCGCCACCGAGTTCTCCAAGGAGTCAGGACGCTCCGAGCTCCAGCTCTCCGTCGAGGCGACCAGGTCAGCCCTGAATGACGCCGGACTCGCTCCGGAGGACGTCGACGGGCTGACCACGTTCACGATGGACACCAGCTCCGAGATCGCGCTGGCTCGCGAGCTCGGGCTCGGCGACCTGAGGTTCTTCTCGCGGATCAACTACGGCGGCGGCGCGGCGTGCGCAACGATCCAGCAGGCCGCGATGGCGGTCGCGACAGGCGTCGCCGATGTGGTGGTCGCCTACCGCGGCTTCAACGAGCGCTCGGGCCAGCGGTTCGGCCAGGTGCAGCCCTGGGCTGCCCAGCAGGTCAACACCAACGGCATCGACAACGCCTGGACCTACCCGCTCGGTCTCAGTACGCCTGCGGCGACCGTGGCGATGCAGGCGCGCCGCTACATGCACGACTACGGCGTGACCAGCGCGGACTTCGGTGCCGTTGCCGTCGCCGACCGGCGCCACGCCGCGACCAACCCCGCCGCGTTCTTCTACCAGAAGCCGATCACGCTCGAGGACCACCAGGCGTCCCGGATGATCGCCGACCCGCTCCACCTGCTCGACTGCTGCCAGGAGTCTGATGGCGCCGTCGCGATCGTCGTCACCAGCCCGGAGCGGGCTCGCGACCTTCCGAATCCGCCGGTCACCATCGCCGCGGCCGCCCAGGGCAGCGCCGCCGACCAGTACGTGATGACCTCCTACTACCGCGACGAGATCGGCATCCCGGAGATGGGCGTGGTCGCCAAGGATCTGTGGCGCCAGTCCGGCCTCACCCCGGCCGACATCGACACCGCCGTGCTCTACGACCACTTCACCCCCTACGTACTCATGCAGCTCGAGGAGCTCGGCTTCTGCGGCAGGGGAGAGGCCAAGGACTTCGTACGCGACGGGGCCATCGAGCTCGGCGGACGACTGCCCGTCAACACCCATGGCGGCCAGCTCGGCGAGGCCTACCTGCACGGCATGAACGGCATCGCCGAGGGCGTACGGCAGGTGCGCGGCACCTCGGTGAACCAGGTCGCGGGCGCCGCGCATGTGCTCGTGACCGCGGGCACGGGCGTACCCACGAGTGGGTTGGTGCTCACCTCCTCCTGACCGGGTCGACGCAAGGCGCTGAAATTTTGCGCAAGCTCTTGCAGCGGTGGGGACCGATGGGTTGACGTGTGACGTCGATCACCCTACGGTCTGTCTGCAAGATCTTGCAGCAAGATTCAGCCTTCGACCTAGGAGGAACCATGGCTAAACAGCTCATCACGAGAAAGTCCATGGCTGCCGCACTTGCCCTCTCGGCGGGCGCCGTCGCCGCGCTCACGATCCCGTTCTCGGCCCCACAACCAGCACAGGCCGCGCCACCGGGAGACAAGGACGTCACCGCGGTGATGTTCGAGTGGAAATTCGCCTCGGTGGCTCGTGAGTGCACCCAGACGCTGGGCCCGGCCGGCTACGGCTACGTTCAGGTCTCCCCGCCCCAGGAGCACATCCAGGGCTCGCAGTGGTGGACGTCGTACCAGCCCGTCAGCTACCGGATCGCGAGCCGGCTGGGTGACCGCACCGCCTTCAAGAACATGATCGACACCTGTCACGCCGCTGGCGTGAAGGTCGTCGCCGACGCCGTCATCAACCACATGTCCGCGGGCTCCGGCACCGGCACCGGGGGCTCGTCCTACAGCAAGTACGACTACCCCGGTCTCTACTCCTCGTACGACCTGGACAACTGCACCGCGCAGATCAGCAACTACCAGGACCGCACCAACGTCCAGGAGTGCGAGCTGGTCGGCCTCGCCGATCTCGACACCGGCGAGGACTACGTACGCGGCAAGATCGCCGGCTACCTCAACGACCTGCTCTCGCTCGGCGTCGACGGCTTCCGGATCGACGCCGCCAAGCACATGGCCGCCTCCGACCTGGCCAACATCAAGTCCCGGCTGAGCAACCCGAGCGTCTACTGGAAGCAGGAGGCCATCTTCGGCGCGGGGGAGGCGGTCTCGCCCAGCGAGTACCTCGGCAACGGCGACGTCCAGGAGTTCCGCTACGCCCGCGACCTGAAGCGGGTCTTCAACAACGAGAACCTCGCCTACCTGAAGAACTACGGCGAGGGCTGGGGCTACATGTCCTCGGGCAGCTCGGCCGTCTTCGTCGACAACCACGACACCGAGCGCGGCGGCGACACGCTCAACTACAAGGACGGCGCCAACTACACCCTGGCCAACGTCTTCATGCTGGCCTGGCCCTACGGCTCGCCCGACATCCACTCCGGCTACGAGTGGAGCGACAAGGACGCCGGCCCGCCCAACGCCGGCACTGTCAACGCCTGCTGGCAGGACGGCTGGAAGTGCCAGCACGCCTGGCCCGAGATCAAGAAGATGGTCGCCTTCCGCAACACCGCCCGCGGCCAGGCGGTCACCAACTGGTGGGACAACGGCGCCGACGCCATCGCCTTCGGGCGAGGCAGCAAGGCGTACGTCGCGATCAACCACGAGTCCTCGTCGCTGACCCGCACCTTCCAGACGTCGCTGGCAGCGGGCACCTACTGCGACGTCCAGAGCGGCAAGAGCGTCGCCGTGAACGGCTCCGGCCAGTTCACCGCCACCCTCGGGCCTAACACCGCCCTCGCGCTGCACGTCGGCGCGATGACCTGCGGCTGACATCCCCCTCGACCGTCCGTCCGGCGCCGACCCCCATGGGCGCCGGACGGTCGGTCTCCACCGCATGCCCCCGCACAATCCAGAGAGGCCCTCAAAGGTGAATCGAAGAAGTGGCGCACATGGCGCGCCCAGGATCGCAGCGACCGTGCTCGCGACCGCGTTGCTCGCCACGGTGCTGCAGACGGCCACGTCGGAGTCGGCGACCGCCGCCGCCCCGAAGCCGCCGTCGGACGCCAAGCTGGCCGCCGAGCCGGCCCGTCACGAGGCGACGAAGGAGCAGTTCTACTTCGTGCTGCCCGACCGGTTCGCCAACGGCGAGACCGGCAACGACAAGGGCGGACTGACCGGGAGCCGTACCGAGACCGGGTTCGACACAACTGACAAGGGCTTCTACCAGGGCGGCGACCTCCAGGGCCTCACCGAGCGGCTCGACTACATCAAGGGCCTCGGCACCACCGCCATCTGGATGGCGCCGATCTTCAAGAACAAGCCCGTCCAGGGCGAGGGCGCGAACGCCTCGGCCGGCTACCACGGCTACTGGATCACCGACTTCACCCAGGTCGACCCGCACTTCGGCACCAACGAGGACCTCGAGACGCTCGTCGACGAGGCCCACGCCAAGGGCATGAAGGTCTTCTTCGACGTCATCACCAACCACACCGCCGACACCGTCGACTACGCGGAGAAGAAGTACGGCTACCGCCCCAAGGGCGCCTTCCCGTACCTCGACACCGAGGGTCGTCCCTTCGACGACGCCGAGCCCAGCTCGGACGACGCGAAGGTCGACGAGGACTCGTTCCCCTACACCCCGGCCAACACCGGCGAGATGGTGCCCTCCTGGCTCAACGACCCGACGCTCTACCACAACCGTGGCGACTCAACCTGGGAGGGCGAGTCGACCACGTACGGCGACTTCAGCGGCCTGGACGACCTGTGGACCGAGCGCCCCGAGGTCGTCGATGGGATGACGAAGATCTATCAGCGGTGGGTCCGCGACTTCGACATCGACGGCTTCCGCATCGACACCGTCAAGCACGTAGACCTGGACTTCTGGACCGAGTGGGCGACCGCCCTGGACGCGTACGCCGCCGAGCAGGGTCGCGAGGACTTCTTCATGTTCGGTGAGGTCTACTCCGCCGACAGCGACGTCACCTCGCCGTACGTCACCCGCGGCCGTCTCGACGCCACCTTGGACTTCCCGTTCCAGGACGCTGCCCGTGCCTACGCCTCGCTGGACGCTCCGGCCGACCGGCTCGCCAAGGTCTTCGCCGACGACTACAAGTACGCCACGGACAAGGCCAACGCCTACGAGCAGGTGACCTTCCTCGGCAACCACGACATGGGCCGGATCGGCACCTTCCTCGCGGCCGACCACCCCGACGCGACCGACGCCGAGCTCGTCCAGCGCGCCCAGCTCGCCAACGAGTTGATGTTCCTCTCCCGCGGCAACCCGGTCGTCTACTACGGCGACGAGCAGGGCTTCACCGGCGCCGGCGGCGACAAGGACGCCCGCCAGACGCTGTTCGGCTCGAAGGTCGCCGACTATCTCGACGACGACCAGCTCGGCACCGACCGCACGCATGCCGACGACGCGTACGACACCACCCACCCGATCTACAGCTCGATCGCCGCGCTGGCGAAGCTCCGCAAGGACCACCCGGCGCTGACCGACGGCACCCAGAAGGAGCTCTACGCCAAGGACTCCGTCTACGCGTTCTCGCGCACCGGCGAGGACCGGGAGTACGTCGTCGCGGTCAACAACGCCACCGAGGCGAAGACGGTCACCCTGCCCGTGGAGTCCGCCGCCTTCGAGACGATCTACGGCGGCGACGCCACCGAGACCGCGGCCGACGGCACGATCGAGGTGACCGTCCCGGCGCTCTCCTCGGTCGTCCTGCGCGCCGAGGCCGAGCTCCCCGAGGCCACCGCGAAGCCGACCCTGTCGCTGACCGCCCCCGAGGCCGGCGCCACCGACACGGTCACCCTCTCCGCCGACCCGGGGGAGACCTCCGGTGCCCGCGTCGTCTTCGCCGCCCAGGTCGGCAACGGAAAGTGGCGCACGCTCGGCTCGGTCGACCACGCTCCCTACAAGATCACCCAGTACGTCCCCGCGACCGTCGCCGCCGGCACCGCGCTGCGCTACAAGGCGGTGGTCGTCGACCGCGACGGACGCACCGCGAGCGACCTCGCCGAGACCACGGCCGGACAGGCACCCGAGGCCGAGAACCCGAGCGCCGTCGACCGCGACTACGCGGTCGTGCACTACCGGCGGGCCGACGGTGACTACACCGGCTGGACCCTCCGCGCCGGCGATCAGAACAGTGGGTTCAGCGGCCGCGACGCCTACGGCGCCTTCGCCTGGGTGAAGCTCCCCGACGGGGCGTCCTCGGTGACGTACACGGTCGAGAAGGACGGCACCGCCGACGGCGGCGAGCGGACGATCGACCTCGCGGAGACCGGCGAGGTCTGGGTCGAGACCGGCAGCGACGGCCAGCAGACCACCCGGCCCGACGGCGTCTACCCGGCGCCCGACACGTCCAAGGCGGTCATCCACCTGCACCGCGCCGACGGCGACTACGACGGCTGGGGTCTACACACCTGGACCGGCGCCGCCAGTCCGACCGAGTGGTCCAAGCCGCTGCAGCCGACCGGCGAGGACGCGTACGGCGTCACCTTCGAGGTGCCGCTGGTCGACGGCGCCACCTCGCTCAACTACATCGTCCACAAGGGCGACGAGAAGGACATCCCGAACGACCGCTCGCTCGACCTGGCCACGTACGGCCACGAGGTGTGGCTCAACTCCGGTGACACCGGCTACCTGCTGCCGTCGGTCGGCTCGGCACCCGACCTCGACCTGAGCAAGGCACAGGCGCAGTGGATCGACCGGGAGACTGTGGTGCTGCCGAAGGAGATGGCGAGCGGCTCGGCGCTGTCGACGCAGCTGGTCTATGACCGCGACGGCGGCATCACCGTCGAAGACGGCGCACTCAGCAGCGAGGGCCGGTGGCTGCGGCTCCAGACCTCGACGCTGAGCGACGAGCAGAAGGCACGGTTCCCGCACCTGAAGGACTACACCGCGTTCACCGTCGACCCCCGCGACCGCGACCGGATCCGCGAGGCGCTCTTCGGCCAGGTCGTCCTCACCCAGCGCATCGGCAACGGTGCCCTGGTCACGGGCACCGGAGTCCAGACCCAGGGCATCCTCGACGACCTCTACGCCGCGAAGGCGAAGCAGGCGTCGCTCGGTCCGGTGTTCGAGGGCGGCAAGGTCACCCTGTCCGTCTGGGCGCCGACCGCCCACGACGTCAGGCTCGAGCTCGGCGGAAAGACCATGCCGATGCGTCGTGACGAGGCCAGCGGTGTCTGGTCGGCGACCGGCTCAGCCACGGCCTGGCGCGGCATGGAGTACCGCTACGCGGTGACCGTGTGGGCGCCGAGCGTGCAGAAGTTCGTCACCAACATGGTCACCGACCCCTACTCGGTCGCGCTCACCGCCGACTCCGAGCGCAGCCTCATCGTCGACCTCGGCGACAGGTCGCTCGCTCCCAAGGGCTGGACCACCCTGAAGAAGCCGACGGCCGTGGCCATGAAGGACGCCCAGATCCAGGAGCTCCACATCCGCGACTTCTCCGTCGAGGACGTGACCAGCGCTCACCCGGGCGGCTACCTCGCCTTCGCCGACGAGGACAGCGACGGGGTGAGGCACCTGCGGAAGCTCGCCGGGTCCGGCACCTCGTACGTCCACCTGCTGCCGGCCTTCGACATCGCCACCATCCCGGAGGAGAAGGCCGATCAGACCACGCCTGACTGCGACCTCGGGTCCTATGAGGCCGACAGCGAGAAGCAGCAGGAGTGTGTCGCCGCGGCGGCTGCGAAGGATGCGTACAACTGGGGCTACGACCCCTACCACTACACGGTCCCGGAGGGCTCGTACGCCACCGATCCGGACGGCACCGACCGAACCGTCGAGTTCCGGCAGATGGTGAAGTCGCTCAACGAGGACGGCCTGCGCGTCGTCATGGACGTGGTCTACAACCACACCACCAGCAGCGGGCAGGCGAAGACGTCCGTGCTCGACAAGATCGTGCCCGGCTACTATCAGCGGCTCCTGGCCGACGGCTCCGTCGCCAACTCCACCTGCTGCTCCAACACCGCGCCCGAGAACGCGATGATGGGCAAGCTCGTCGTCGACTCGATCCTGACCTGGGCCAAGGAGTACAAGGTCGACGGCTTCCGCTTCGACCTGATGGGGCACCACCCCAAGGCCAACATCCTGGCCGTCCGCAAGGCGCTCGACACCCTCACGCTCGAGAAGGACGGCGTCGACGGAAAGAAGATCATCCTCTACGGCGAAGGCTGGAACTTCGGTGAGGTCGCCGACGACGCCCGCTTCGTCCAGGCCACCCAGAAGAACATGGCGGGCACCGGCATCGCGACATTCAGCGACCGAGCCCGAGATGCCGTACGCGGTGGCGGCCCGTTCGACGCCGATCCGGGTGTCCAGGGCTTCGCGAGCGGCCTCTACACCGACCCCAACACCTCGGCCGCCAACGGAACCGAGGCGGAGCAGCGGGCGCGACTGCTGCACTACCAGGACCTGATCAAGGTCGGGCTGTCCGGCAACCTCGCCGACTACTCGTTCACCGACAGCGCGGGCAACCCGGTGAAGGGCTCGCAGGTCGACTACAACGGCTCGCCGGCCGGCTACGCGGACGAGCCCGGAGACGCGCTCGCCTACGCCGACGCTCACGACAACGAGTCGCTCTTCGACGCGCTCACCTTCAAGCTGCCCGCCGCGACCAGCACGGCGGATCGCTCCCGGATGCAGGTGCTCGCCATGGCCACGGCCGCGCTCTCGCAGGGCCCGGCGCTGTCCCAAGCCGGCACCGACCTGCTCCGCTCGAAGTCGCTGGACCGCAACTCCTACGACTCCGGCGACTGGTTCAACGCCATCCACTGGGACTGCGACTCCGGCAACGGCTTCGGTCGCGGCCTGCCGCCGGCCACCGACAACAAGGACAAGTGGCCGTATGCCAAGCCGCTGCTGGCGTCGACCTCGGCGCCGGGCTGCTCGGACATCGAAGGTGCCTCGGCCGCCTACCAGGACCTGCTGAAGATCCGTACCGACGAGCAGGCCTTCCACCTGTCCACCACCGGCCAGGTCCAGGAGAAGCTCGGCTTCCCGCTCTCGGGGAAGGACGAGACGCCGGGCGTCATCACCATGCGCCTCGGTGACCTCGTGGTCGTCTTCAACGCGACCACGACGACGCAGCAGCAGACGGTGAAGGACGCCGAGCGCGCCGGCTACCGTCTGCACCTGACTCAGGCCGACGGCTCGGACGAGATCGTGAAGTCGTCCTCGTTCGAGGCGGGCACGGGCACCTTCACGGTGCCGGCTCGGACGGTGGCGGTCTTCAGCCGCTGATCCGGACTGGTCGAGAGACGTACGCGGCCCCGGCTCATCGAGCCGGGGCCTGCGGTTTCCTTGCCAGAAAGCTCAGGATCAGGAAGGGCTGTTGCCGGCGATTGCGCCGACCACCACGAGCGTGATGACAACCAGGGCGGCGATGACCATGAGGCCGGCCGGGCTCCGGAAGTCGAACATGGGGATTCCTTTCGGCTAGTTCGGCGACAGGCGTCGACTGGGGACCGATGGCCTGCGGACGCGGCGGGGGAGCCAGCACCGGCGATGCCCGTGGCGTCGCGTATACATAACCAGCCAGGCTCGTGATGCGCGTAGGGTCGAAAGTCCCAAATTTTACTGAAGCCATTCACGTCTGGAGAGATATGTGATATGGCAACAGTTCGCTTGGTGAGCGTCTGCAAAGACTAGCTGGTCGCCGGGGGCAGCGGTCGATCGGTCTCACCGGACGTGCCGAGCTTGTGAGGCCCGTCACCGGAGCCGGTCAGTGTCGGCCCAGCCCGGCCGCATGCCGTCCGGCGCGCCGCCCGAAGTACGAGCCGTCACCGAGCTGCATTCCGGAGGCGTAGCCCTTGGCGTCCTGGGCGAGGTTGGCCGCACAGGCGCCGGCGGCGTAGAGGCCCGCGATCGCGGAGCCGTCCTCACGACGTACCTCTCCTTCGACGGTGGTCGCCAGACCGCCCATGGTGAACCCGGCGTACATCGCCTTGCCGAGGGAGAGATCGTAGGCGCCCCACGGGCCGGTGTCCTGCGGCTCGGTCCACTCCGGCGCCTTGTGGAGCTCCGGGTCCTTGCTGTCGGCGGCGTGGGTGTTGTACGAGGTCAGGGTGGCGTTGAGGGTCTCGAAAGGTACGCCCAGGCCGGCCGACATCTCCTCGACCGTCTCCCAGCCGTCGATGAACGGGCACAGCGGCATCTTCGGGTGCTCGATGTGCGCCGAGTCGACGATCAGGAACGCGGCCGAGTCCGGCTGCTCCATGACGAAGGCGGCCGTACGCGCGTGGTAGGAGTCCTCGGCCACGAACCGCTTGCCGTGCTTGTTGACGATGATCCCGGTGAGCAGGATCGAGGGCGGGTAGAACGGCGCGGTCTGAAACGGCTCGTCCATGAACCGCCAGCGGCCGCCCGCCGAGGCGCCCAGGCGCAGCCCGAGGCCGTCGTCGTAGGTGGAGGCCAGTGGGAAGAGCTTCTCGCTGAGCCTGGGCGTGTGCTCGGCGACCATGTCGGCGTTGCCGACGAAGCCGCCGGCGGCGAGGATCACCGCCTTGGCGCGGATCGCGCCGCGCTCCTCGAACCGGCGCCAGGCCAGCCCGACGACCCGGCCGTCCTCGATCACCAGGTTGGTGGCACCGGTCTCGTAGCGGATCTCTGCCGACGTCTCGGCCAACCGGTCGGCCATCCGGTCGACGACCAGCTTGGCGCCGCCAGTGTCACCCGGGACCGGAACCTTGTGGCCGCGCGGCGCCGGGACGGCGAGGTCGCGGAAGGGGTGGACCTTCTCGTTGCCGGTGTACATCAGCCCCTCGGTGCCGGGCTGGATGACCGCCTTGCCGGGCCAGAAGGTGCGCTCGAACTCGAAGCCGAGCGCCTCGAGCCAGTCGAAGTGCTCCACCGAGTCGTCGCAGTAGGCCCGGATCTTGTCGTCCTCCGGCTCCTTGGAGACCGCGCGGATGTAGTTGAACATCTCCTCGGCCGAGTCCTCGATCCCCGTCGCCTTCTGCACCGCGGTGCCGCCGCCGAGGTAGAAGTGGCCACCGGCCATCGCCGAGGTACCGCCGGGCTCGGCGGCCCGCTCCAGCAGGATCGTGCGGGCGCCCGCACGGGCCGCCTCCAGCGCCGCGGCCCCGCCGGCCACGCCGAAGCCGACCACGATCACATCGGTCTCCTCCGACCAGCCGCCGAACCGCTCCTCGACATCGGCGGGGGAGAGTACGTCGGGCAGTGCCGTTCCGCTCATGCTGCCTCCAGGTAGCAGTCGGCGAGGACCAGGGCGCCGTCGCGGGCCGGGTCTGCCGACGAGATCGTGGCCCTGATCAGGATCTTCCCGGCCTGTTGACCAGTTTCATCCCAGGCCTCGATCGAGATCGTCTCGCCGGGGAAGACGATCCCGGCGAACCGGGCGCTGAACCCGGCGACCCGGGTGGCGTCCCCGTCCAGGAGGAGGGCGGTCGCCTCGCGCAGCACGATGCCGTAGGAGCACAGTCCGTGCAGGATCGGCTTCGGGAAGCCGGCCTTCGCGGCGAAAACGGGGTCGGCGTGCAGCGGGTTGCGGTCGCCGCACAGCCGGTAGAGCAGCGCCTGCTGCTCGGTGACGTCGTACGCAGCCACAGCATCCGGCGCACGGTCGGGAACCGGCAGCGACGTCGACGGCCCGCGCTCACCCCCGAAGCCGCCCTCGCCGCGTACGAAGATCGAGCTCCTGACCGTCCACAATGGATCGCCGGACGGGGTCTTGGCGACGCCCTCCTGGACGATGACGGCGGCCTTTCCCTTGTCCCAGACTTCGGCGATCCGGGTCGAGACGACTGCCTCTCCTGAGGTGGGGATCGGGCCGTCGACGTGGATCTCCTGGGAGCCGTGGAGCACCGAGGCGAGGTCGATGTCGCAGCCCGGCAGGTCGAGCGAGGGTGGCTCGGTGACGTGGAAGGTCGGTGCCACGACCCCGAAGGACGGCAGCACCGTCTGGGCGTCGGAGTCCAGCGTGTAGCGCAGCGCTGCCGGGTCGGTCGCGTCACCGGGACGCGAGCCGGCGCCGATGCCGAGGTGGTAGAGCAGTACGTCGGAGGAGCTCCACGAGAACGACTGGGACGGCAGCTCCGCGCCGATGGCCTTGGTCGGGTCGATGGGCATCAGCTGTGCTCCTTGTCCTGGGGCTTCTGGGACTTCTCGGTCTTCTCGGGCGAGACGGCGCAGTCCTCGGCGGCCAGGTAGCCGAAGACCAGGGCGGGACCGATGGTGGCGCCGGGGCCGGCGTAGGTGCGGCCCATGACGGCGGAGGAGACGTTGCCGGCGGCGTACAGGCCCTCGATGACGGAGCCGTCGGGGCGCAGGACCCGGGCGCGCCTGTCGGTGACCAGGCCGCCCTTCGTGCCGAGGTCGCCGGGAGCCATCTTGACGGCGTAGAACGGCGCCTGGTCGATGACGTTGAGCGAGCAGTTCGGCTTGACGGTGGGGTCGGAGTAGTACTTGTCGTAGGTCGACTCGCCGCGGTGGAAGTCCTCGTCGACACCGGACTCGGCGAAGCCGTTGAAACGGGCCAGGGTCTCGCGCAGGCCGTCGACGGGCACCTCGATCTTCTCGGCCAGCGCCTCCACCGACGAGGCCTTCACGACGACGCCGCTCTTGAGCCAGCGGCCCGGGAAGGGCTGGCCCGGTCCGAGGCCGGCGAAGATGTAGCGGTTGCGGTAGCGCTGGTCGAAGACCAGCCAGGCGGGAACGTGCGAGACGCCTGTCTCCTGCCCCTTGTAGATCTCGTGGACGGCCTCGACGTAGGGGAGTGCCTCGTTCATGAAGCGCTTGCCCGCGCTGTTGACGATGATCGAGCCGGGCAGGTTGCGCTCGGCGAGCGCGAACCACGGCCGCCCGGGGAACGGGATCGTCGGCCCCCACCAGGACTCGTCCATCAGGTCGGTGTCAGCGCCAGCCGCGATCCCGGCCAGGATGCCGCCGCCGGTGTTGGAGAAGGCGCCGGTGGTCCATTCGACGGAGGTCGGGGCGGGTAGGTACTTCTCCCGCATCTCCAGGTTGCGCTCGAAGCCGCCGGAGCCGAGGATCACGCCGCGGCGTGCCCGGATCACCGTCGTCGGGCCGGACTCCCCGTGGCGTACCTCGACGCCGACGACCCGGCCGCCCTCGGTGACGAGGCCGACCAGCTCGGTCTTGTAGCGGACCTCGACGCCAGCATCCAGGAGCCCCTTGCGCAGCCCGATCGCGAGCGCCGCGCCCATGGCGTACATCTTCTTGCCGAGCAGGCCGGCGAGGATCCGAGCGACCGCGATCTTGACCATCGTGATCGGGCCCTTGATCGTGCGCATGCCGAGGCTGATCTTCCGGAAGTCGGCCTGGGTGACGACCATGTTGGCGGGCGACTTCGTATAGGGCGGATGCAGCCGCGAGAGCTCCTCGCCGATCATCCGTGCGTCGAGCGGGACCGGCTCGACGGAGCGGCCGGCGCCGCGGCCGCCGGGGGCCTCGGGGTGGTAGTCGGCGTAGTCGGGGACCCAGCTGAACCGCACCGGCGTCTTCTCGCAGACGAAGGAGAGCACCTCCGGTCCGCGGTCGAGGAACGTCTCGCGCCGGTCGCTGGGCACGACGTCGCCGACGATCGACTCGAGATAGAGGCTGGCGTCCTCGGGGGAGTCCTTCTGGCGGGCCGCTTCGAGGGCGTGGTTGCGCGGGATCCAGACCCCGCCGCCCGAGCGCGACGTCGATCCGCCGAAGTAGGCGCTCTTCTCGATGACGACGGTCTCGAGCCCGTGGCGGCGGGCCGCCGCGAGCGCGGCGGTCATCCCGGCGCCTCCGGCGCCCACGACCACCACGTCGTACGTCTCGTCGGTCTTTCCCATGGTGCTCCCTCAGCTTCGACTGTCCCAGAACTGAAACACGTTCTACCATAGACGAAGGCGCACGAAACACGCCCGGGGACTCGACAAAACTGAAACGTGTTCTAGTATTGATCCATCGGCAGCGCACGAACCGCGCCGTCCGAGGTCATTGGGACACCATGCAGGAAGGCAGAGCGGTGAGCGAACCGACACAGCGCCCCCACAAGGACGCGCAGACCGTCAAGGACGGGGTGCAGGACCTGCTGCCCACGATCAGGGAGCGGGCCGAGGAGACCGAGCGTCTCCGGGTCGTGCCCGAGTCGAGCGTCAAGGAGTTGGAGGAGGTCGGCTTCTTCAAGCTGCTGCAGCCGGCCCGGTTCGGCGGTCTCGAGGCGGACCCGGTCGACTTCTACACCTGTGTGCGCGACATCGCCTCGGCGTGCGGGTCGACGGGTTGGGTCTCCAGCGTCCTGGGTGTGCACCCCTGGCAGATCGCGCTCTTCGACGACGAGGCCCAGCAGGCGGTCTGGGGCGAGGACCCCGACACCCGGGTCTCCTCCTCCTACGCGCCGATGGGCAAGGCGGCGATCACCGAGGGCGGCTTCACGCTCTCCGGCCGCTGGTCGTTCTCCTCCGGCTGCGCACACGCCACCTGGGTGCTGCTCGGCGGCCTCGTCTTCAACGACGAGGGTCAGGTGGTCGACTTCCGTACGTTCCTGGTGCCCCGCGAGCGCTACGAGATCGTCGACGTCTGGAACGTCGTCGGTCTGGCCGGCACCGGCTCCAACGACATCGTGGTCGAGGACGTCTTCATCCCGGAGACCTTCACGCTCTCGATGGGCGAGACCGGACGCTGCAAGGGGCCCGGGCAGGCGGTCAACACCGGTGACCTCTACAAGCTCCAGTTCCACTCGCTGTTCACCACCACGATCACCACGCCGATCATCGGCATGGCCCGCGGCGCCTACGAGGAGCACGTGACCATGCAGCAGAATCGGGTCCGCGCCTCCTACGGCGAGAAGGCGTCCCTGGACCCCTTCGCCGCCGTGCGCGTGGCGACCGCCTCCTCCGACATCGACGCCGCCTGGGCCTTGCTGATGGGCAACATCCGCGAGCAGCAGGCCTACGTCGCTCGTGGCGAGAAGATCCCGATCACCCAGCGGCTGCGGATCCGCCGCGACCAGGTCCTCGGCACCCAGCGGGCGATCGACGCGATCGACCTGCTCTTCGAGGCATCGGGCGGCCGGGCGCTGGCCAACGGCACCCCGCTCCAGCGCGCCTGGCGCGATGCCCACGCGGGTCGTGTCCACGCCGCCAACGACCCCGAGCGGGCGCTGCAGATGTACGGCGCCTCCGAGTTCGGGCACAAGGTCGACCCGGGGATGTACTGAGATGGCGCTCGTGAAGGATGACGTCGCCCGCGACGTCCGGATCAAGACCGAGGCGGCGGGGGAGATCTCGCTGCGCTACTACGACCTCGCCCCAGAAATGGGCACAGCGCCCGAGGACGACCGGCTGCCTCTCGTCATGCTTCACGGCGGGGGTCCCGGGGCCTCGTCGTGGTCAAACTTCGGCTCTGCGCTCGAGGGCTTCGCGGCCGACTTCCGTACGATCCTGGTCGACCAGCCGGGGTTCGGCGCCTCCGACAAGCCGGAGGTGGTGGGCAACTACTACCGCTTCGCCGGCGACGCGGTGATCGCCCTGCTCGACGAGCTGGGCCTGAAGAAGGTGCACCTGCTGGGCAACTCGCTCGGCGGCGGAACCGCGATGCGGATCGCGCTGACCTACCCGGACCGGGTGGGACGGCTGGTGCTGATGGGGCCGGGCGGGCTCTCGCTCAACCTCTTCCATGCCGATCCCACCGAGGGCGTCCAGCGCCTGATGGACTTCTCCGGCGCCCCCACCCGCGAGGCGCTCAAGGCGTTCATCTCGACCATGGTCGTCGACCAGAAGCTGGTCACCGACGAGCTGGTCGAGGAGCGGTTCGCGGACGCGACCGCGCCGGGTGCGCGCGAGGCGATGGCGTCGATGGGGTGGTCGTTCTACAACCCCGAGACCGCCGAGGACGGCATGCTGTGGCGCGAGGCGCACCGGCTGCGCCATCACACGCTGCTCACCTGGGGACGCGAGGACCGGGTCAACCCGCTCGACGGCGCGTTCCCCGCCCTGAAGCTGATCCCCAAGGCGCAGCTGCATGTCTTCCCGCGTTGTGGGCACTGGGCACAGATCGAGGCGGCCGACGAGTTCCGCGAGATCGCGGTCAACTTCTTGAAGCGGCACAAGGAGCGCGCATGATCGACATCAAGTCCATGGGCTACGTACGCGTCACGAGCACCGACCTGGAGGCGTGGCGTACGTTCGCGGAGAAGGTCCTCGGCCTGGTGACGGCCAAGGGGCAGAATCCGGAGCACCTCTACTACCGCATCGACGAGGTCTCGGCGCGACTCGTGATCGAGCCCGGCGAGGTCGACCAGCTCAGCTGCGTCGGCTGGGAGGTCGCCGACCACACCGCGCTGGCGCAGGCCCGCGAGCACCTGGAGAAGTCCGGGGTCGAGGTGGAGGAGGGGACTCCCGAGGAGCTCGCCGAGCGCCGGGTGCAGGAGATGCTGCGCTTCCGTGACCCCTTCGACAATGTCTTCGAGCTCTTCCACGGCATCACCTACGAGCGCCGTCCCGCGGTCTCGCCCTACGGCCACACCTTCGTGACCGGCGAGCAGGGGATGGGCCACGTGGTGATCCCGGTCTCCGACGACGTCGAGGCGCTGGAGTTCTACCGCGACACGCTCGGGTTCCGGCTGCGCGACTCGATGAGCATGCCCGGCGAGTTCGCCGGCAAGGAGCCCGGCACGAAGATCTGGCTGCGCTTCCTCGGGATCAACCCGCGCCACCACTCGCTGGCGTTCCTGCCGTTCCCCAACGACTCCAAGTGCGTCCACATCATGCTCGAGGTCGACAAGCTCGACGACGTCGGCCGGGCGCTGGAGCGGGTGAAGAAGTACGGCGCGAAGCTCTCGGCGACGCTCGGGCGGCACATGAACGACGAGATGGTCTCCTTCTACGTGAAGTCGCCGGGTGGTTTCGACATCGAGTTCGGCACCGAGGGACTGCAGGTCGACGACCAGAAGTGGGTCGCCCGGGAGTCCACGGCCGTCTCGTACTGGGGTCACGACTTCGGCGTAGGCCAGTGATCGGGTATGCGTATAGAGGTGCCTGATGGGATGTCTCCCGATGCCGCCGAGAGCTGGCCGCATCCGGAGCTGATCGAGTCCTTCCACGGTCGCTTCGACTTCGAAGCGCCACCGTCTCCACCGGAGACCCCTGCCGACGCCGAGGCGGATGCCCGGTTCCGTACGGTGCTCGGCCGGTTCGCCTCAGGGGTCACCGTGATCGCCGCGCAGACCGCGGAGGGACCGGTCGGGATGACCTGCCAGTCGTTCTCCTCGGTGTCGCTGCGGCCGCCGCTGATCCTCTTCGCGCCGACCAAGTCCTCGCGCGCCTGGGCCCGGATCCGTCGCGCCGGGCACTTCTCGGTCAACATCCTCGCCGCCGGCCAGGAGGCCGTCTCGAACCAGTTCGCCTCACGCGCCGCGGACAAGTACGCCGACATCTCCTGGACCCCGTCGGCCCATCACGGCGACCCGCACCTCGACGGAGCCGTCGGCTATCTCGACTGCGCCGTCCACTCGGTCCACGAGGAGGGTGACCACTACCTCGTCGTCGGCCGCGTCCTGGACCTCGAGGAGGGCGCCGCCACCGAGCCGCTGCTCTTCTTCCGCAGCAACTACCGGGAGCTGGACTGATCGCTCCTCTCATGGTTCAGCTTTTGCTGAATACATGTTTCGCTGTACTGTCGCGGCATGGTCACCGCCACCACCTCCTCTCTGGATGCGCTCGCCCGGTTCGGGCACGCCCTCTCCGATGCCACCCGAGCCCGGGTCCTGATGCAGCTGCGCGAGGGCCCGGCCTACCCGGCCGAGCTGTCCGAGTCGCTGGGCGTGACGCGTCAGTCGATGTCGAACCACCTGGCCTGCCTGCGCGGCTGTGGCCTGGTCGTCGCAGTCCCCGAGGGCAGGCGTACGCGTTACGAGCTCGCCGACGGCCGCCTCGCGCACGCGCTGGCTGATCTGCACGACCTGATCCTGGTCACCGACCCGGAGGCGTGCCGCGACTCCGCCGAGCAGGGCTGCTGCTGATGGGCCACGGACACGGGCACGGGCACGGCGCCGCTGTGGGCCACGCCGGCGGCAGGCACCGGTGGCGGCTGGCCGTCACCTTCGCCATGGTGGCGGCGTTCCTGGTGGTCGAGCTCGTCGCGGGCCTGTGGTCGGGGTCGCTGGCACTGATCTCCGACGCCGGCCACATGACAGCGGACGTCGTCGCGCTGGGTGCGGCGCTGGTCGCGACCCGGATCGCCACGCGCGCCGACACCACCGGTCGTCGCACGTACGGCTCCTACCGGGTCGAGGTGTTCGCCTCCGGCCTGACCGTCCTGGTGATGCTCGGGGTCGCGGTGTATGTCGTGCTCGAGGCGATCGGCCGCATCGGGGTGGGATCCGAGGTCCAGACCGGGGCGATGCTCGTGGTCGGCGCCATCGGCCTGGCCATCAACCTGGTCTCGATGCTGCTCCTGCGCGCGGGCGCGAGCGAGTCGCTCAACCTCAAGGGCGCCTACTTCGAGGTGGTCGCCGATGCCGCCGGAAGCGTCGGCGTGATCGTGGCCGGACTGCTGGTCGCCGCCACCGGGCAGCCGTTGTGGGACACCGCCGTGGCTGTTGCGATCGGGGTCTTCGTCGCCGTACGTGCCGTCGCCCTGGGCCGTCAGGTCCTGGCGGTGCTCGGCCAGCACGTCCCCGAGGGCATGGAGGTCGACCAGGTCGTCGCCGACCTCGAAGCCGTCCCGGGCGTGGGCGGCGTCCATGACCTGCACGTGTGGACGTTGACCTCCGGGATGCACGTCGCCACCGCTCATCTCGTCCTGGATGCCGGCACCGATGCTCAAACCGTGCTGGCCGAGGCGCAGACCGCGCTCGCCACCCGGCACCAGATCGAGCATGCGACCCTCCAGACCGAGACCGCCCCCACCCGACAGTGCCATGAGGTGAACTGGTGAGCTCCGACCTTCCGATCCATGTCATCGGCCGACGCGAGGATGTGCCGCCGCCGGTCTCGGGCCCCGATCCGTCTCGCAGGGCTGCCCTGGTGCGACGCGTCCGCCTCCTGGTCGCCTTCACCATCGCCTACAACGTGATCGAGGCGGTGGTGGCGATCTCGGCCGGAGCAATCGTCGGCTCGGCAGCGCTCCTCGGCTTCGGTCTCGACTCGGTCATCGAGGTCTCGTCCGCTCTCGCTGTCGCCTGGCAGTTCGCCGGCCGCGATCCAGAAGCCCGCGAGAAGGTCGCGCTGCGGATCATCGCGTTCTCGTTCTTCGGCCTCGCTGCCTTCGTCACCTTTGACGCCGTCACCAGCCTGATCGCAGGACACGCCGCCGACCATTCCAGTCTCGGCATCGGCATCGCGGCGCTCAGCCTGCTCGTCATGCCCGCCGCCTCCTGGATCCAGCGCCGCACCGGCAACGAGCTCGGCTCCCATTCCGCTGTGGCCGACTCGAAGCAGACGCTGCTGTGCACCTACATGTCCGCGGCTCTGCTCGTGGGCCTGCTCGCCAACAGCGCCTGGGGCTGGTGGTGGGCTGATTCGGTCGCCGCGCTCGTCATCGCCGCCCTCGCCGTAGGGGAGGGGATCAACGCCTGGCGCGGTGAGGTCTGCTGCTCTCCGGCGGGAGCCCTAGGCGGCCAAGACGACCACGACGGCTGCGGCAACGGCTGCGCCTGCTGCTGATCGGGCAGTCCTCGGGTGCCTGGCGGGGCTCACAGCTCGTCGAGGCGCTTGATCGCGGCTGCTTCCTCGGGGTCGGGATCGGTCTCGTCGAGGAAGGCTCGGGTGACCTCGACCGCGACATCGGGGGCGAGACGCTTGAGGCTCATCGCCAGAACGTTGGCGTCGTTCCACAGGCGCGCGTTGCGGGCGATCCAGGGCTCCCAGGCGAGGGCGGCGCGTACGCCGGGGACCTTGTTGGCGGCGATCGCC
This sequence comes from Nocardioides sp. NPDC023903, assembly GCF_040639295.1. NCBI lineage: Bacteria > Bacillati > Actinomycetota > Actinomycetes > Propionibacteriales > Nocardioidaceae > Nocardioides > Nocardioides sp. NPDC023903. The sequence continues at coordinate 55,295 of NZ_JBEZZS010000001.1, forward strand.
GTGCCGGTCCCGGTCCAGCACATCACCACGCCGACGTCGGCGCGGCCCTCGACGACCGCCCGGCCGATCCCGGCGCCGAGGTCGGGCCAGGAGTCGGTCTCGACGACCTCGACCTCCCCGCGCTCCCGCAGCTCGGTGAGCACTGCTCGGGTCGTCTCGTTCTCGTCGTCGGTTCCGAAGGCGATCCGCATGGTGCCGAACCTACCGCCGTTCTCAGGCGTGCGTGGCCGGTCCGCCGGGTCCGGTGAACTTCGCGTGAGGCTGGTCCTTGAGGCTGGTGGTGAGCTCCCAGGTGCGCTGGTAGCCGGTGTGGGCGATGCGCCAGCCCTGCGGCGTACGGACGTAGCGGTCCTCGTAGAAGGCGGCGCCCTCGAGGGCGAAGTCGAAGGCGGGGGCGAAGACCTTGTCGTAGAGATACCAGCGGCCGGTGGCCGCCTCGCCGTCGACCGCGATCTCCGGGTGGTGGAGGTGGTGCATCGTGATGATCTCCGCCGGCAGGTTGGTCCGCATGTAGTCGACCAGCTCGGTGGGCGAGGTGAAGGAGAGCCCGGCGTAGTCGGCGGTGGCGTCATCGCTGAAGCAGGTGGCGAACTCGTCCCACTGCTTGGTGTCGAGTAGGCGTACGTAGCGGTACTTGAGCTGCTCTATCTCGCTGATGTCACTCATGAGCCGATCCTAGTAGAACGTGTTCTATTTTGGGCGGTGTCTGCGCGAGCTGTGGGCTGACGTTCGGCCATCGGTCGGCCGTACGTCATGACGAAGACCGCCGCCGAGGTGCAGGATCGCGGTGTGGACGCGATGGTCGAGCTGCGCCAGCGGCGGGCGGCGCTGTTGGCGAACCGCCGCCTGACCTGGGTCTTCGGAACGGACGACCCAGGCGTGGTGGTGCATGAGGCCTGGGCCGGCGAGATCCGGCTGCGGGTCCACATCCCGCGTGCCCTGGCCTCGGGACGGCCGATCGTGCTGGCCTTCCATGGCGGCGGATGGTGCTGGGGGTCGCCCGAGCAGTCGCGCTGGATGGCCGGCCGGATCGCGGCCCGCATCGGAGCCGTCGTGGTCGCCCCCGCCTATCGGCTCGCGCCGGAGCATCCCTATCCGGCGGCGGTCGAGGACTGCTGGAGCGTGCTGACGTGGGCCGTGGCGAACGCCGACGACCTCGGCGCGGACCCGGCGAGGATCGCCGTGCTGGGCGACAGCGCCGGTGGAACGCTGGCCGCGGTCCTGGCGCTGCGCGCCCGTGACGAGGGCGAGTCGCGGATCCGCGGTCAGGTGCTCATCTACCCGCTTGTCGATCTCGTCGGCCTGCGTGGTCCGGGCCTGGGCGGGATCGTGGAGCACTATCTCGGCAAAGACGGGTCCCTCGCCGAGGAGTGGTCGGTCTCGCCGCTGCGGGCGACGTCCCACGAAGGCCTGCCGCCCGCCCTGGTGCTCACCGCGCGGTTCGACCCGATGCGCTCGCACGCCGAGCGCTACGCCACGGCGCTGCGTACGGCTGGGGTGGAGGTCACCGTGCACTGCCCGCGGCTGGCGACCCATGCCTATCTCACGCTGCCGGGAATCTCGCCGGCCTCGCGAGGCGGTCTGGACCGGATCGTCGGGTTCCTGCGCGAGCGGCTCGGCTGATCAGCCGAGGTCGAGCCTGCCCGCCAGCTTGTCGAGATAGGTGAGTACGCCGGCCGGATCGGTGTCGGGCACGCCCCAGATCAGCTCGTCGGCCACCGACCACTCGGCCAGGTCGTCGGGTGTCGGCCGCTTCGCGACGAGCACGCGGACCTCGGGCTTACCCTCGCGGCCGGCCGACTCCCATTCGTCCTGCAGCGTCTTCACCTTGTCGCCGATGCCGGCCTCGGTCGGGGTCGACATCCAGCCCTCCGCGTTGCGGGCGATCCAGCGCAGCGTCTTGGGGCCGCCGCCGGCGCCGACGATCGTCGGGATCCGGCCCTGCGGTGGCTTGGGGTAGGCCCATGAGGGGCCGAAGGAGACGAACTCACCCTCGTAGGCCGCCTCCTCCTCGGTCCACAGTGCGCGCATCGCCTCCAGGTACTCCTTCAGTGCGGTGCGCTTGCGGTCGCCCGGGATGCCGTGGTCGGCGAGCTCGTCGGTGTTCCAGCCGAACCCGACGCCCAGCGAGACTCGGCCGCCGGAGAGGTGGTCGAGGGTCGCGATGGTTTTGGCGAGCGTGATCGGGTCGGACTCGACCGGCAGCGCGACGGCTGTGGAGAGCCCGATCCTCGAAGTCACTGCGGCGCATGTCCCGAGCGTGACCCAGGGGTCGAGCGTACGCAGGTAGCGGTCGTCGGGGAGCTCGGTGCCGCCGGTGGGGTGCAGGGCGTCGCGGCGCACCGGGATGTGGGTGTGCTCGGGCACGTAGAACGTGTCGAAACCGCGCTCCTCGGCGGCGGAGGCGAGCTCGGCGGGCGCGATGCCGCGGTCCGAGGTGAACAGGACGATGCCGTGGCGCATGACACAACAGTAGAACGTGTTCTAGTCTTTGCGGAAGGGATCGCCGGGAGAGAGAAGTGAACATGGAAGCCGACTACATCGTCGTAGGCGCCGGGAGTGCGGGCTGCGCCACCGCCCGCAGGCTGGCCGAGAGCGGTGCCAGCGTGATCGTGATCGAGGCGGGCGGCAAGGACACCGCCTTCGGGATCAAGAACCTGCTCGAGCTCCCCGGCGCGGTCGCCGCGATGCTCTCCACGCCACAGCTGAAGAAGCTGGTCGATTGGGGCTACAAGTCGGTTCCGCAGAGCGCCGCCCTCGACCGGGTCATCCCGATGACCCGCGGCAAGGTGCTGGGCGGCTCATCCTCGATCAACGGCATGCTCTGGGTGCGCGGCAACCGCCAGAACTTCGACGACTGGGCGGCCGACGGCGCGACCGGATGGTCCTACGACGACGTGCTGCCGGCGTTCAAGCGGATGGAGGACTTCGAGGGCGGTGGCGACGAGTTCCGCGGTGAGGGCGGACCGGTGAAGGTGCGCTACCAGAAGGACCTCACCCCGGCGACGCAGTCCTGGCTCGACGAGGCGCCGAAGCGGCTCGGCGTCGGCGCTCTCGACGACTACAACGGCAAGGAGCAGGAGGGCGTCGGCGTCGTCCAGCTCAGCGCCTCCGAGGGGCGTCGCTACTCGGCGTCCAAGGCCTACCTGCGCGAGCAGCCGCTGGACAACCTGCTGATCCTGACCAAGGCCCAGGTCACCCGCGTACGGATCGAGGGCTCGCGCGCCACCGGCGTCGAGGTCGTCGGTGCCGACGGCGACAAGCAGACCATCCGGGCAACTCGCGAGGTCATCGTGGCGGCCGGCGTCTACGGCTCGCCGCATCTGCTGATGCTCTCCGGAATCGGTCATTCCGACCACCTCCGCGACCACGGCATCCAGGTCCACGCCGACCTTCCCGTCGGCGACAACTTCCACGACCACCTCTTCGTGCCGGTCTCGTTCCGAATGGATTCGGCGCTGCGGCGGCCCACGCCCGCCTACTTCGCCGCCGGCTTCGCGAAGTCGCGGCTCACCCGCAAGGGCTGGGCGGCCGGGTCGCAGTTCGAGGCCTTTGGCTTCGTACGCAGCGCCCTGGCCGGTCAGGTCCCCGACCTGCAGCTGCACGTCCTCTACTGGGTCTACCCGTTCCCGAACCAGGACGGCGAGAAGGCCATCCGGCCACCGACGAGCAAGCCCGGCCTGTGCATCCTGCCGACGCTGATCTACCCCGAGAGCCGCGGCACCGTACGCCTGGCCAGCGCCGACCCGCTCGCACACCCGCTGCTCGACCCGGCCTACCTGACCTCGGGCAAGGATACGGAGGTGCTTCTCGACGGCATCGCGAAGGTGCGCGAGATGATGGTGGGCCTCGGGGACAGCCAGGGCGAGATCTCGCCCGGACCGTCGTACGCCACCGACGAGGCGACCCGTGAGCTGCTGCCCAACATCGTGCACAGCGTCTACCACGGCGTCGGCACCTGCCGGATGGGGTCGGACGAGCGCGCCGTGGTCGACCCGTCTCTGCGGGTGCTGGGCATCGACGGCCTCCGCGTCGCCGACGCGAGCGTGATGCCCTCGATCACCGGCGGCAACACCAACGCACCCTCGATCATGATCGGGGAGCGCGCCGCCGACCTGATCCTCGGCCGATAGGAGACCCCCGCATGTCAGACCTGCTGCTGAGCCAGGACCGCGACCGCGTCCGTACCCTCACGCTCAACCGTCCCGACCAGCTCAACGCGTTCAGCCAGGCGCTCTATGTCGCCCTGGCCGAGGCGCTCCGCGAGGCCGACGAGGACCCGGAGGTGGCCGTGGTGCTGCTGACGGGGTCCGGTCGGGCCTTCTCGGCCGGGACCGACCTGGTCGAGATGAAGGAGACCGCCTCGGGTGGCGACGAAAGCGCCGCCCACGGGTTCATCGGCCTCGTCGACTCCCTGGCCGGGTTCTCCAAGCCGCTGGTCGTCGCCGTCAACGGGCTGGGGCTCGGCATCGGCGTGACCCTCCTCGGCTTCGCGGACCTGGTCCTCGCCTCGACGAAGGCGAGGTTCAAGACGCCATTCACGACGCTCGGGGTTGCGCCGGAGGCGGCGTCCAGCTTCCTGTTCCCGCGGCTGATCGGACGTCAGAACGCCGCCTGGATGCTGATGTCGGGGGAGTGGTTCAGTGCCGAGGAGGCCCACGAGATGGGCCTCGTCTGGCGGGTCACCGAGCCCGAGGAGCTCCTCGAGGTCGCTTGGGATCACGCAGCCACGCTCGCCGCGAGGCCGATCAGCAGCCTGGTCGCCGTCAAGGAGACGATGACCGCGTCGCTGCGCCCCGGCATCGAGGCTGCCCGAGAGCTCGAGAACGCCAAGTTCGCCGAGCTGCTCGGCGGGCCTGCCAACATCGAGGCGCTCGTCGCCTTCGCCGAGGGGCGGGAGCCCGACTTCACCAGGCTTCCGCCTGGCGTCTGAGCGGGCTCAGCGGGCTCAGCGGGCTCGGTGGGCTCCGTGGGGTCGCTGGTCGAAACTCCCGTACCGGTCGCTGCCGTCGAGATGGTACTTGCGTTCCATCTCGGTCAGGTCGTCCTCGATCTGGTGGCTACGGCGCCGGTCGAGGAGCGCGGCGATGAGGGTCAGGACGCTCCAGAACAGGATCATCCCGATCACGACCGCAACGATGGTGCCGTTCATCGATGATCAGCTCCTTCGTGGTGGGTCTATCTGCTCGTGCTGCGGTCCGCCCGGACCGGGCTCGGCGCTGAGCACGATGTAGTCGACGATGTCGAGCCCGGTGTCGTGCTCCTTGATGATCTCGAGGACCGTGGACCGGCGCTCCTCGGAGGCCACCTCGCCGGAGACGACGAGGTTGTCGCCGCGTACCCGGAGCCGGATGCCCAGCTCGTTCGTGCGCGGGTCGGTCGCGATCTCGCGCTCGAGATCTCGCGTCTGCTGCTCGTTCATGCCGACCTCCTGGGGACGACGTCGTAGACACGGAACGCTGACTGGATGACCGGTTGGGCGACATTTCGTACGGGCACCCCGGCCGGGGTGATGCCCTTCTCGCGCCCGGCGTGGGCGTGGCCGTGGACAGCCAGGTCCACACCCGTCTCGTCGATCGCCTCGCCGAGCCGGTAGTTGCCGAGGAACGGCCAGATCTCCTTCGGCTCGCCGATCAGCGTGTCGTCGACGGGAGCGAAGTGGGACAGCGCGACGGTGACGTCCGGCTCCTCGGCGGCGAGGTCGTCGAGGGCGCCGCGCAGGAGGGCGGCGGTCTCGATGCCGTGCCCGGTGAAGGCCTTCATCTCGGGTTCGCCGAAGTCCGCTGCGCACCGGCCGACGAAGCCGAGGCAGAAGCCCTTGATGCCGGCGACGCCGAGGCGGCCGGCATCCGTGTCGATGGTGGTCGAGGTGCCTTCGAGGACGGTCACCCCGCGGTCCTCCAGCAGCCGGACGATGTCGCGCTCGGCCCCGGAGTGGTAGTCGTGGTTGCCGAGGACGACCAGGACGGGCACGTCGGCGGCGTCGAACTCGTCGGCGAACGCCTCGGCCTCCTCGACCGTCCCGTGCTGCGTGAGGTCTCCGGCGACCAGCAGCGCGTCGGCCTCCTCGGAGATGTCCGTGAGCAGCGGCGCGTAGCGGCCGCGCAGGTCGTCGGCCAGATGTACGTCACCCACTGCTGCCACACGAATCGGGTCAGGCATCATCGCCTCCAATACTGCTTCCTTCCGTGATGGCGAGCGCGTCGAGCAGGCCGATCGCAGTCTGTGCGAAGGGGCTTCTCTTCGCCTCCTGTCGCACCAGCCGCCAGTCGATCTGCTCGCGCAGGGCACGTGCGGAGCCGAGAATCGGGGACAGGTCGCAGGCGTGCTCGCTCAACGCCAGCATCCGCGAGATGAGCAGGTCCGTCGAGGACATGACGGGCATGGTGACGGAGTCGACCGGCAGGTCGGTGCACCGCACCAGCAGCTCCTCGTCGACGGGCCCGGTCGGGAGCCGGTGGATCAGGTCGACGACCACGGTCTCGCGACCGACCTTCACCAGCCAGTCCTCGGGGGCGTCGACCGCCTCCATCCCGCTAAGAACCAGTGCGCGCACGGCGTCCTCGACGCACTCCTGCGGGAGTACGAAGTCCACGTCGTGGGTGCTCTCCGGTCCGCCTCGCGTCCACACCGCGTACCCGCCGGCGAGTGCGAACGGGATCTCGGCGGCCTTCAGTGTCGCGCCCACCAGCTTGAGGACGTCGCGTTGTCGCTGGAACTCCTCGCCCAGCACGTCTGTTCTCGGCATGTCAGTGCGGTACCCCGATCGGGTCTGGTTCACCCCTTGCCCGAAACGAGAACGTGTTCTAATCTGGACACGTGTCCAGCGCAGCTAGCACCCGCCAGGCGGAGACGGTCGAGCGAGTTTTCGCCGCAGGTCTGGCGGAGTTGCGCGAGGTCGGGCACGAGGCACTGACCATCCGTTCGGTCGCCGCGCGGGCCGGGGTCTCCCCGGCGACGGCGTACACCTACCTCGCCTCCCGGAACCACCTCTTCGCCGAGCTCTTCTGGCGTCATCTGGCCCAGACGCCGGTTGTCGAGGAGACCGGGTCCCGCGTGGAGCGGGTGCAGGCGGCCGTTGGCGGTCTGACGACGCGGATCGCGGAGGAACCGGCGCTCGCGGCGGCGGTGACGCCGGCGCTGCTGGGCAGCGACTCCGACGTCGAGCGGCTGCGGCTGCGGATCGGGGCCGAGTTCGCTGCCCGGTTCGAGGCGGCGCTCGGCGACGGTGCGGCTGACGCGGAGCGCGAAGCCCTGCTGCTCGCCTTCTCCGGGGCGCTGCTGCAGGCGGGCATGGGCCTGATGACCTACGACGAGATGGCCGACCGGCTCGCCCCGGTCGTCGCCGTGATCGTCGGCCGAGATGCGGTGTATCGAGCCTGTCGAGATGGAGTGAGATGACGAGCACCACCACCGAGATCTTCGACCCCTACGACTACGACTTCCACGAGGACCCTTACCCGGTCTATGCCCGGCTGCGGGACGAGGCGCCGCTCTACTACAACGCCTCCGACGACTTCTGGGCGCTCTCCCGGCATGCCGACGTGCACGCCGCGGTGAAGAACGACATCACCTTCTCCAACCGGATGGGGGTCTCGCTCGACGCCAGCGCCTGGAACGCCGACGCCCACCGGGTGATGTCCTTCCTGGCCCTGGACGGCAAGGAGCAGACCCGGCTGCGGAAGCTGGTCTCGGCCGGGTTCACGCCCCGCCGCGTACGCGAGCTCACCCCGCGGATCCAGGCGCTCGCCGACCACTATCTCGACGGGTTGCTCGCGGCCTGCGCCGAGACGGGAGAGGCGGACTGGATCGCCGAGCTCGCCGGCAAGCTCCCGATGGATGTCATCTCGGAGATGATGGGCGTCCCCGTCGCCGACCGCGACGAGGTGCGGCGCCTGGCCGACCTGGTGGTGCACCGTGAGGACGGCGTACGCGACGTGCCGGAGGCCGGGATGACGGCCGCGCTGGAGCTGATCGGCTACTACGCCGAGATGGTCGCGCAGCGGCGCAAGCAGCCGAGCGAGGACCTCACCTCGGCGCTCATCGAGGCCGAGGTCGATGGCGACCGGCTGCTCGACCACGAGGTGATCGCGTTCCTGTTCCTGATGGTCGTGGCCGGCAACGAGACCACCACCAAGCTTCTCGGCAACGCGCTCTTCCACCTCGGCGCCCACCCGTCGCAGCTCGCCGAGGTGTTCGCTGATCCCGAGGACACCGCGCCGGTGGGCTCGTGGATCGAGGAGACCCTGCGACATGACACCTCCAGCCAGATGCTGGCCCGCTACGTCGCCGAGGACGTCGAGCTCCACGGCCAGGTCGTCCCGGCCGGGTCGAAGCTGCTGGTGCTGCTCGGTTCGGCCAACCGCGACGAGCGCGTCTTCGCCGCTCCGGATGTCTTCGACATCCATCGCCCCTCCGACGAGCTCGGCAGGATCATGAGCTTCGGCGTCGGCCGGCACTTCTGTCTCGGCGCCAACCTCGCCCGTCTCGAGGCTCGGGTCGTGCTGGCAGAGCTGGTGCGGCGTACGTCTGGGTTCGAGGTCCACGCCGAGCGCTCGGTCCGGGTCCACTCCACGAGCGTGCGCGGCTTCGCCACGCTGCCCGTCACGTTCACCCGGAGGGTGCGATGAGAGGGGCGGATGCTCACCGAGGTAACTCGGTCAGCGCGACGGATGCTCACCGAGGTAACTCGGTCAGCGCGGCGGATGCTCACCGAGGTAACTCGGTCGGCGACCACCTACTTCGTGGAGTTCCGCGAGGTCAGTACGCATTCGCCGAGTTACCTCGGTCAGCATCCATGGAGGACGCGTGAAGTACGCACAGCCTGACCGCCGTCCGGCGGTCATCACCGGCGCCTCCTCCGGGATCGGCGCGGAGACCGCGAAAGCGCTGGCCACGGCCGGTTTCCCGGTCGCGCTCGGCGCCCGGCGCCTCGACCGGGTCGAGGAGATCGCCGCCGCGATCCGGGCCGACGGGGGAGAGGCGGTCGCGCATCCCCTCGACGTGACCTCGGACGACTCGGTGGCCGAGTTCGCCGACAAGGCGGTCGCCGATCTCGGCGAGATCGAGGTCGTGGTCAGCAACGCCGGAGTCACCCATCCGGGCGCGACCGTCGACGTCTCCACTGAGACCTTCGGCGGCCAGGTCGACATCAACCTGCTCGGTGCTCACCGGATCCTGCGCGCCTTCGGGCCCGGGATGATCGAGCGGCAGCGCGGCGACCTGGTCTTCCTCTCCTCCGACGTGGCCGTGAGGCCGCGACCGTTCATGGGAGCGTACGCAGCCTCCAAGTGGGGCCTGGAAGGCATGGTCAGCGCGCTCCAGATGGAGCTCGAGGGCACCGGCGTCCGGGCCTCGATCGTGCGACCCGGTCCCACTCACTCCGACATCGGCAACGAGTGGCCCGCCGAGCTCGGCGGGTTCGTGCTGGAGCAGTGGGTCAGGTGGGGCCTCGCGCGCCACCCGCACTTCCTCAAGGCCCAGGCGCTGGCCGACGCCATCACGTCGGTCGTGACCGCCAAGCGCGGCGTCCACATCAGCACCATCGACGTCAATCCCGAAGCCCCTGTGCAGGAGTCACGATGACGATCCCCACCGTCTCCACCGTCCTGGACGACCAGGACCCGAGCGTCCCCGAGATCATCCGCGGCACCGGACACCTGCCCGAGATGCGGGTCGACCCGATCTCGCTGTTCACCCGCGTCCGCGAGGAGTGCGGCGACCTCGGCCGCTTCCGCCTCGCCGACAAGGAGGTCGTCCTGGTCACCGGAGCCGAGGCCAACGAGGCGTTCTTCCGGGCGCCCGACGACGTGCTCGACCAGGCGGCTGCGTACCCGTTCATGACGCCGATCTTCGGCAAGGGCGTCGTCTTCGACGCCTCTCCGGAGGAGCGGCAGCAGATGCTGAAGAACCAGGCGCTGCGAGGCGACATGATGCGCGGGCACGCGCAGACGATCGAGGCCGAGATCCGCCGGATGATCGCCGGCTGGGGCGAGGAGGGGGAGATCGACCTGCTCGACTTCTTCGCCGAGCTGACCATCTACACCACCTCGGCGTGCCTGGTCGGGAAGCCGTTCCGCGAGGAGCTCGACTCCTCCTTCGCGCAGCACTATCACGAGCTGGAGCACGGCACGGACGCGATCGCGTACGTCGACGCCTACGCCGACATCGAGAGCTTCCGGATGCGCGATGACGCCCGGGAGAAGCTCGTCGCGCTGGTCCAGGCGATCATCGACAAGCGGGTCGCGCGGGGCAAGGTCGCTCGCGAGGAGCGAGACCTCCTCGACGTGCTCATCTCGATCGACATGGACACCGACACCATCACCGGCGTCTTCATTTCGATGATGTTCGCCGGCCACCACACCTCCTCCGGCACCGCGTCGTGGGCGATGATCGAGCTGCTGCGGAACCCGTCGGTGATGGCGGACGTCGTCGGCGAGCTCGACGACCTCTACGCCGACGGCAGCGAGGTCTCCTTCCAGGCGCTGCGCTCGATCCCGGTGCTCGAGGCGGCGCTCAAGGAGACGCTGCGGCTGCACCCTCCGCTGATCATCCTGATGCGGCTGGTGCGCGAGGACTTCGAGCTGCTCGGCGAGACCATCCCCGCCGGCACTCTGCTCGCCGCCTCGCCACGGGTCTCCAACCGGATCGAGGCCGACTTCCCGAAGGCGGAGTCCTTCGATCCGAGCCGCTACATCGACCCGCGCCAGGAGGACATGCAGAACCGCTGGACCTGGATCCCGTTCGGCGCCGGCAAGCACCGCTGCGTCGGCAACGCGTTCGCGATGATGCAGATGAAGGCCATCTTCTCGGTCATCCTGCGCGACTACTCGTTCGAGGCGGCGCAGCCGCTGGAGTCGTACGCCGACGACTTCACCAAGATGGTGATCCAGCTCCAGCAGCCCTGCCAGGTCCGCTACCGGCGGAGGTCGTCGTGAAGCTAGCCGCTGATCTTGGGCTCTGTCAGGGGCATCAGGAGTGCCTCGCTGAGGCCCCGGAGCTCTTCGCCTTCGACGACGACAACTATCAGGTCGTCGTACGCATCACCGAACCGTCCGAGGAGCAGCTTCCCGCCGCGCGTGCGGCCGTTAGGTACTGCCCCGCTTTCGCTCTGACCTTGGAGGACTGAATGGACCGCGCCGAGATCGAGGGGTTCTGGGCCCACTGGCTCGACCTCAACCGGAAGGCGGAGGCCGACGGCAACTGGTCGCCGCTCGCCGACGTGTACGCCGAGGACGCGACGTACGGCTGGATGTACACCCCCGACGAGCACTTCATGGCCGTGGGCCGCGAGCAGATCCGGGAGTGGGCGCTCGGCACCGAGATGGCCGGGCTCGAGGGCTGGCACTACGACTACCAGGCGACGGTCATCGACGACGTCAACGCCATGGTGATCGGCTTCTGGCGGCAGCGGGCCGGGATCGTCGACGACGCGACCGGAGAGGAGTACGAGATCCTTGGGATCGGCGGCTCCTGGTTCGGGGTCGCTCCACGGCCCGATGGCGACGGGCTGGAGTTCGCCTGGCAGCGGGACTGGTTCGACCTCGGGTCCACCGCGACCACATTCCTCGACATCGTCAAGGCGAAGAAGGCCACCGCCGGGCTGCTGGAGCGGATGTCGCTGAACGGCATCGAGCAACCCGGCCACTACCGCCTCGCCGACCTGCCCTCGACCGTCTGGCCGCCGCCGGTGGCGGCCGGGAACTTCGTGACCCAGGAGCCCGTGTGACGACCCGCAACCCCACCAACCCGCCCGCCCAGCAGCTCGTCGACGGCAAGCTCGGCGCGGCCAGCTCGGGCGAGACGTACGCCATCCTCAACCCGGCCACAGGGCAGGAGATCGGGCGCGCGCCCGACTCGACGGCCCAGGACATGGACGCTGCCATCGCGGCCGCGCGGAAGGCGTTCGACGAGACCGACTGGTCGACCGACGTGGCGCTGCGGATCCGGTGCCTGCGCCAGCTCCACCAGGCGATCCTCGACAACGCCGAGGCGCTGCGCGAGCTGACGACCGCCGAGGTCGGCGCGCCCGCGTTCCTGGTCGCCGGGCCGCAGTTCGACACCCCGGTCGAGACGTTGAAGTGGACCATCGACCTGGCCGAGTCCTTCGAGTGGGAGCGGGACCTCGGCGTCGGGGTCACGATGGGCATCTCCTCGCGGCGTACGGTGCGGCGCGAGGCCGTCGGGGTCGTCGCGGCGATCACGCCGTGGAACTTCCCCAACCAGATCAACCTGGCCAAGATCGGCCCGGCGCTGGCGGCCGGCAACACGGTGATCCTCAAGCCCGCCCCGGACACGCCGTGGCTGGCCGCGGAGCTGGGCCGGCTGGCGGCCGAGCACACCGATCTCCCGCCGGGCGTCTTCAACGTCGTCACTCCGCGCGACAACCGGGTGGCCGCGATGCTGGCCGAGGACCCGCGGGTCGACCTGGTCTCTTTCACCGGCTCCACGGCCACCGGCCGGGCGATCATGGCGGCCGCTGCGCCGAGCCTGAAGAAGGTCTTCCTCGAGCTCGGTGGCAAGTCCGCGGCGATCGTCCTCGACGACGCCGACGTCGCCTCGGCCGCCTCGATGGCGGCCTTCTCGGTGTCCGTTCACGCAGGCCAGGGCTGTGCCCTGACCACCCGGCTGCTCGTGCCTCGTGAGTCCTACGACGCGGCCGTCGAGGCGGCCGCGGCGACGATGGCCTCCCTCGGCGCGGGTGATCCGGTTGATGCCGGCACGATCTGTGGCCCGGTGATCTCCGCGGTCCAGCGCGACCGGATCCTCGGCTACCTCGCACTCGCCGAGCAGGAGGGTGGCCGCATCGCCACCGGCGGTGGCGTCGCGGTCCAGGACGGCGACCTCGCCGGCGGCTTCTGGATCCAGCCCACCGTCGTCGCCGGCCTCGACAACACCGCCCGCGTCGCCCGCGAGGAGATCTTCGGCCCCGTGCTCACGGTCATCCCGCACGACGGCGACGACGACGCCGTACGGCTCGCCAACGACTCGCCCTATGGCCTCTCCGGCTCCGTGGAGTCCGGTTCGCTGGAGCGCGCGAAGTCGGTCGCTGCCCGTATCCGCACCGGCACCATCGGCGTCAACGGCGGCCAGTGGTTCGGCCCCGACGCCCCCTTCGGCGGCTACAAGCAGTCCGGTCTCGGCCGGGAGATGGGCGTCGAAGGCTTCGAGGAGTACCTCGAGACCAAGCTGATCGCGGAGCCGGCATGACCGCGAGAACCGTGTTGGTCTCGACACGTGCTCGCTGGCGCTCGCCCGGCTCGACCAGCGAAACCGTTGGTCGAGCCGCCGGAGCCGCTAGGCGGAGGCGTGTCGAGACCAACACAGTCGCGAGCAGACCCGAGCGAGAGGAGCAAGCCCGATGAGGTTCAAGGACAAGGTCATCGTCGTCACCGGCGCCGCGCAGGGGATCGGGGAGGCGTACGCCAAGGGGCTGGCCGCCGAGGGAGCCGCTGTCGTCGTCGCCGACCTGAACGAGGAGAAGGGGCAGCAGGTCGCCAAGGAGATCGAGGCGGCCGGCGGAGTCGCGAGGTTCGTACGCTGCGACGTCTCCGACCACGAGTCGGCGGCCGCGCTGGTGGCCGAGACGACCGAGGCGTACGGCGGGATCGACGGACTCGTCAACAACGCCGCGATCTACGGCGAGATGGCCTTCGATCTGCTGCTCACCGTCGACTGGGACTACTACGAGAAGTTCATGAGCGTGAACCTCAATGGAGCCCTGGTGATGACCCGCGCCGTCTACCCGGCGATGCAGAAGCGGGGCGGTGGGGCGATCGTCAACCAGTCCTCGACCGCCGCCTACCTCTATTCCGGTTTCTACGGCCTGGCCAAGGTCGGCATCAACGGGTTGACCCAGCAGCTCGCCCACGAGCTCGGCGGGATGAACATCCGGGTCAACGCGATCGCGCCGGGTCCGACCGACACCGAGGCGACCCGCACCCAGGCCGGTGACGCGGCCAAGGAGATGACGAAGCAGATGGCGATCAAGCGCCTCGGCACCACCGAGGACATGGTCGGAACCGCGAAGTTCCTCCTCTCCGAGGACTCCTCGTGGATCTCCGGCCAGATCATCGCCGTCGACGGCGGCGGGACGTTCCGGCTGTGAACGCGCCGCCCAGGACACGCGCCGGGTTCGTCGGCCTCGGCAACATCGGCAAGCCGATGGCGCTCCAGCTCGCCGCCACCGACGGGATCGAGCTGTGGGTGCACGACATCGCCGAGGAGCCCGTCGCCGAGCTCGGCGCCGCCGGTGCGAAGGCGGCGGCCTCGGTCGCCGAGCTGGCCTCGGCCGTCGACGTACTCAGCGTGATGGTGCGCGACGACGACCAGGTGCGCCAGGTGCTCGCCGAGGTGCTCAGGTCTGTCGGTGACCGTCCGAGGCAAGACCCACTGACGGTCCTGGTGCACTCCACGGTGGCCCCGGAGACACCGGCCGAGCTGGCCGCGACCGCCGAGCCGCACGGCGTGAAGGTGCTCGACGCCCCCGTCTCCGGCGGCCCGATGGGAGCGGCCGAAGGCACGCTGGCCATCCTCGTGGGTGGCAGCCCCGAGGCGTACGCAGCAGCCGGCCCGGTCCTGACCGCGATGGGCTCCAAGGTGGTCCATGCCGGCCCGGTCGGCGCCGGGACCAGGTTCAAGCTGGCCCGCAACCTGCTCCACTTCGCCTCCTTCACCGCCGCCACCGAGGCCCAGCGCCTCGCCGAGGCGGCCGGGCTCGACCTGGTGGCGCTCGGCGACGTCGTACGCCACACCGACGCGATCACCGGCGGCCCGGGCGCGATCATGCACCGCGACACCACCGCGCCGATCGCCCCTGACGACTTCTGGCACGGCGTCTTCGGCCACGTGGTCGCGCTGGGGGAGAAGGACCTCGGCTTCGCGATCGCGCTCGCGGACGAGCTCGGCGTCGAGGTGCCGCTCGCGCGGCTCGCGCTCGAGCGGCTGGCGCCGGGGCTCGGGCTCCCCAAGGACGCATCCCACTGATCAAGGAACCATGGACATGAGTGACGACACCGCCAAGTTCGCCGACCTCCCCGAGCAGCGCGCCAGGGGGCTGCGCAAGATGGAGGAGGTCTACGGCTTCGACATGGCAGATGGCGAGGGCGACTTCTTCCGCTACACCGCCGACCACCTCTTCGGCGACATCTGGCAGCGCCCGGGTCTGACCACGCGCGATCGCCGGCTCCTGCTGATCGGCCTGCTCGCCGGCCAGGGCGCCGCGGACGTCCTCGGAATCCAGATCCCCGCGGCGTACGCCAACGGCGAGCTCTCCGAGGACGAGCTGCGCGAGATCGTGGTGTTCCTGAGTCACTACGCGGGGTGGCCGAACGGTGCCAGGATGAACACGGTCGTCGAGGAGACGATCGGGAAGGCCCGGAGGGAAGCTCAGCGGAAGGCCCAGCGCTCATGACGTACGTCATCACCCAGTCGTGCTGCAACGACGCCTCCTGCGTGGAGGTCTGCCCGGTCGACTGCATCCACCCCGGGCCCGACGAGCCGGGCTTCGGCGCCGCCGAGATGCTCTACGTCCACCCGGACGAGTGCATCGACTGCGGAGCCTGCGAGGACGCCTGCCCGGTCAACGCGATCTTCCCGGACTATGAGGTCCCGGACGCGTTCGCGCCCTACGTCGACATCAACGCCGCCTTCTTCGAGTTCACCGGCGAGCAGGACGAGTCCGCGCCGCTGCCGCCGCCGGGTGCCAAGATCACCGGCACTGGCCCGCTCAAGGTGGCCGTGGTCGGGGCCGGCCCGGCCGGTTGGTACGTCGCCGACGAGCTCGCCACCACCCGTCGCTGTGACGTCGAGATCACCGTCATCGACCGGCTCGCGACTCCTTACGGTCTGGTCCGCTACGGCGTCGCGCCCGACCACCTGGACACCAAGGAGATCGTCTCCGGCTTCGCCAAGACGGCTCGCCACCGCCGGGTACGGACGCGCTACAACGTCGAGATCGGGCGCGACGTCACCCATGATGAGCTCCTCGGCGCCCACCACGCCGTCGTTTACACCACCGGTGCTGGCGAGGGCCGCAGCCTCGGCCTGCCGGGGGAGGAGCTGCCGGGCTCGACCTCCGCGGCGGAGCTCGTCGGCTGGTACAACGGCCATCCCGACCGAGCTGAGCTCACCTTCCCGCTCGCGCACGAGCGCGCCGTGGTCATAGGCAACGGCAACGTCGCCCTCGACCTGGCCAGGCTGCTGCTGGCCGACGAGGCGGCGCTGACGGCCTCCGACCTGGCTCCGGCCGCGCTCTCGGCCCTGGCGGCCAGCGGCATCCGCGAGGTCGTCGTCACCGCCCGCCGCGGTGCCGAGCACGCCGCCTTCACCAGCCCCGAGCTGCGGGCACTGGCCGACGCCCCGGGCATCGACGTCGTCGTCGACGAGGCGGACCTGACCGCCCTGCCGACCGAGGCGGACACGACCGAACGCAACGCCCACACCTTCGGGGCGCTCCAGAAGGCCGACCTGCTCCGCGACCTGGCCGCCCGGCCGCGTACCGACGCCCCGAAGCGGCTGGTCCTCCGCTTCGGCCTGACGCCCACCGAGATCCTCGGCACGGAGACCGTCACCGGAGTGCGCTTCGCCAGCGGCGAGGAGATCGAGGCCGGGCTGGTGGTCCGGGCCACGGGCTACCGCTCCGCGGGCGTCGCGGGCGTTCCGAACGAGGCCGGCACCGGCCGGTTCCTGCACGAGGCCGGCCGGGTGGTCGGGGCCGAGGCCACCTACACCGCGGGCTGGGCGAAGCGCGGTCCCAGCGGTGTGATCGGCACCAACCGCGCCTGCGCCGCCGAGACCGTACGCACCCTCCTGGACGACTACGCCGCCGGCTCGCTCGCCGACCCCGCAGGCGAGCCCCTCGACGACCTGCTGGCGGCGCGCGGCGTGATCGTGGTCGACCAGACGGGCTGGAACACGCTCGACACGCATGAGTGCGAGTCCGGCAAGGAGATCGGTCGGCCGCGGGCGAAGGTGACCGAGCGGGAGGAGCAGGTGCGGATCGCCGCCCTTGCCCGCGTTTGACCGTGCCCGTTGGGGATGTCTGTAAGAGTGGTTGAAAACCGATTCCTCGGGGGAAAGGCACTCCATGTCAGGCAGCGACTACAAGGACTGGAACCAGTCGATCATCGACGAGTTCCGCTCGAACGACGGCAACGTGACCTCGGTGCCGTTCGGACGCGGGCTCGTGCTCGTGCACCACACCGGCGCCAAGACCGGCACCGAGAGAGT
Source organism: Nocardioides sp. NPDC023903 (assembly GCF_040639295.1). Classification (NCBI taxonomy): domain Bacteria; kingdom Bacillati; phylum Actinomycetota; class Actinomycetes; order Propionibacteriales; family Nocardioidaceae; genus Nocardioides; species Nocardioides sp. NPDC023903. The sequence goes on from NZ_JBEZZS010000001.1 coordinate 72,524, forward strand.
CTCGCCGGTCGCCAACCTCCACCCGGACCCCGACACCTGGCTGATCGCCGCCTCCAAGGCCGGCGCGCCCGAGAACCCGGCGTGGTACCACAACCTCCTGGCCCACCCGGAGACCAAGATCGAGACGCCCGACGAAGGGGTCGTCGAGGTCGAGGTGACCGAGCTGACCGGCGCCGATCGCGACGCCGCCTGGGATCGCTTCAAGGCGATGAGCCCCGGGTTCGGCGAGTACGAGGCGAAGACCGACCGGGTCATCCCGGTCCTCGCACTTCGCCGCCGCTGACGCGGGATCCGAGCGCTCAGACCGGTGTGATCGGCAGCGACCGGCGCGGCTCGAAGGCGAAGTCCGCGCCGGTGCTGAACCTCACCACCGCGACCTCGGAGGCCTCGGGAGCGGGTTCGGCGCGGCGTACGACCTCGACCCGCCAGCCGACCTCGACCGCACCGACCTCGACGTCGAGATGAGGGTCGAGGGCCTGCACCGCGACCCGGAGCGGAACGAACCATTCCGGCCCGATCAGCGAGACCCAGGCGCCGTCCTCGTCGGCGGCCGAGGGCCGGACGGTCAGCGCGTCGGCCTCCACCTCGACCGAGACGTACGCAGCGGGGTTGAGCATCGGATGGAGCGCGAGCAGCCGCAGGGCGCCCTTGGTGTCCGGCGGCAAGGAGAGGGCCCGGGCGAGGCGTGAGCCGGCGATGCCGGCGACCCCGACCAGCTGCTTGCGACGGATGTCGAGGAGCTGCTCGGGCGAGGTCACCCGGGACTCCAGCGCGAGCACGAAGCCACGGTCGAGCAGCGCCATCTGCAGGCAGACCTCGTCGGCGATACGGACCAGCGCGGAGTGGGAGAAGGCGGCCAGGTCGAGGTCGGAGACCAGCGGCCCGGCGTAGTCGGCGGCGCCGTCCTCGGACGGATCGATCGGTGCCAGCTCGAGCCGCGCCGCCCGGGAGAGCTCGTTGACGGCGAGCTCCGGGATCGCCACGGCCTCGGGATGGCCGTCGTCGATGGTCACGGTCCAGCGGCAGTGGGGCGTCCGGCCGGCCGGCACCCGCGGCGGCCGGTGGACCGGGCGCACCTGGGCCCGGGGGTGGGTCGCGATGGCGGTGGCGTCGAAGGTGGGGTCCTCGATGTCGTGGCACATCCCGCGGACGTACTCCTCACCCATCGGCTCGACGTCCATCAGCGCGCCGCAGTGGTCGAGGTGGAACTCGCCGTGTCGGTCGTCGTGGACGGTGTAGCGGAAGTCCATGAACTGCGGCGGCGCGCCGATGTCGAGCTGAAGACCCTTGAAGATCGTTGGTACGTCACCCTGCCCGGCGACCGCCGGCGCGTAGCCCAGCGCGGTCTGCATCCGTCGGGTGTAGATCGGCGAGGCGGCGGCCCACTCCACGATCGCGATCCGGAGCATCTTCTCGCGCCCGAAGGCGGAGATGCACCACGCCATCCCGGAGCGGTCGATCAGCTGGCCGATCAGGAGGAGCTCGCGGACGACCTCGGCGAGCTCCTCCCGAGTCAGCTCGGCATAGCGGGAGATCAACGAATGCCGAGCTTCCGCATCCAGCGCAGCGACATCTGCATCTGCTTGGCGTAGTCGTCGAAGGTCTGCTTGCCCTGCGGCCCCATGACCTGCTTCTTCAGGGTCGCGACGTTCTGGGTCTCGGTGTACTTCAGCAGCCCCTGGTCACCGTGACGGGCACCGACGCCGGACTGCTTCATGCCGCCCGACGGGGTCGACTTCGAGGCGTACGCGGTGGCGAGGCCGTCGTTGATGTTGACGTTGCCCGACTCGATCCGTGCCGCGATCGCCTGGGCGCGCTTGAAGTTCGTGGTCCAGACCGAGGCGTTGAGCCCGTAGTCGGTGTCGTTGGCCAGCTCGATCGCCTCCTCGAGAGTGGAGTAGCGGTGCAGCGAGACGACCGGACCGAACGTCTCGGTCACCCCGTGGAGCATCTCCTTGGTGGTGCCTTCCAGGATGGTCGGCTCGAAGAAGGTCGGCCCGATGTCGGGGCGCGCCTTGCCGCCGGTCAGCACGGTGGCGCCCTTGGCGACCGCGTCCTCGACGTGCGATTGCACCCGCGCCAGATGGTCGGGGGAGACCAGCGCCCCGAGGTCGGGCCCGAAGGCGTACGCCGCCTCAATCCGCATGTTCTCTACGGCGGCCACGAACTTGTCGCGGAACTCGTCGTACATCGCCTCGGGGATGTAGATCCGCTCGATGTGCATGCAGATCTGGCCGGTGTTGCCGAAGACGGCGAACATCGAGCCGCCGACGGTTTCGTCGATGTCGGCGTCGTCGAGGACGATCATCGGGTTCTTGCCGCCGAGCTCGAGACAGGCGCCGATCAGGTTGCGTCCCGCCTGCTCACCGATCAACCGGCCGGTCGCGGTCGAGCCCGTGAACATCGCGTAGTCGACGTTGTCGAGCATCGTCGGGCCGACGTCCGGTCCCTCGCCGCAGACCACCTGGAACAGACCCTTCGGCAGGCCCGCCTCCTCGAGCAGCGAGATCCCGAACAGCGGCGAGAGCGCGGTCTTGTTGTCGGGCTTGAGGAGCACGGCGTTGCCGGCCATGAGCGCCGGGATCGCGTCGGAGAGACCGGTCGCGAACGGGAAGTTCCACGGCGCGATGATCCCGACCAGGCCTCGCGGCGGGTGGCGCTCGATCGAGCTGGACAGCACCGGCATCACGCCGGGGCGCTTCTTGTCCTTGAGCAGCTTCGGCGCCCGCTTGAGGTAGTGCGAGATCACCATCGGCGGGTCGCAGACCTCCTCGAACGCGATCCGGCGGGCCTTGCCCGACTCGGCCTGGATCAGGTCGGCGATCTTGTGCTGGTTGCGCAGGATCAGCTCGTGGGCGCGCTTGAAGACGGCCAGCCGCTCCGGCAGCGGGGTCGCCGCCCACTTGTGCTGGGCAGCCCGTCCGGCTTCGGCGGCCCGCTCCACGTCCTCCGGTGAGGACTGCGGCAGCGCCACCAGCACCTCGCCGGTGTAGACCTCGGTCAACTTCCAGGACGCACCCGTCGAGGACGGGACCCGGGAGACCAGATCACTCAGCAGCTCCTCGGTGATCCAGTCGGGGCGGCGCGGTGTCCTGAGCTTGTCGAAGGGTACGTCTGCTGTCTTCGCGGTGTCAGTGCTCATGTCTGCTTCCGATCAGCGGTTGTCGAGGACGGCTCTACAGATTTTCGTCGAGAATGGCTCTACGCATTTTCGTCAAGGACGAAGGTCGCGCAACGGTCACCGATCATGACCGCGGGAGCGTTGGTGTTGCCGCCGATGATCGACGGCATGATCGAGGCGTCGGCGACGCGGAGGCCGTCGATGCCGCGTACGCGCAGCTGCGGGTCGACCACGGCCCGCTCGTCGACGCCCATCCGGCAGGAGCCGACGCCGTGGTAGATCGAGGTCGCGCGGTTGGTGACCTCGTCCTTCATAGCCTCGGCGTCGAGCGCCTTGCCGGGGTGGATCTCCGACTTGACCTGGTCGCCGAAGGCGGGGGCGGCCATGATCTCGCGGATCATCTCCACGCCCTCGAGCAGGACGCGCTTGTCGTCGGGCTCGGCGAGGTAGTTGAAGTCGATCAGCGGCTCGGCCATCGGGTCTGCGCTGCGCAGCCGCAGCGTTCCGCGCGAGCGCGGGTAGATCAGCGACGACATCACCGTCAGCGCTGCCCGCGGGTCGACCTCGTGGCGGATCGGCGCATCCTGGTTGGGGGAGGGGTAGGCCCAGGGGAGGACGTGCAGCTGCAGGTCGGGTACGTCGGTGGCCAGCGAGGTGCGTACGAAGCCGACCGTCTCGAAGACGGTGTGGCCGAGGATCGACCTGCCGACGGTCTGCTCCCTGAGCACCGCCTTGCCGAAGTAGCCAGCCGTGCCGCGGTGTAGCGCGGTCGGCATCTCCCAGGTGGTCGGGACGAACATGTGGTCGTGCAGGTTGTCGCCGACGGGCAGCTCGTGGATCGCGGTGATCCCGTGCTCGGCGAGGTGGGCGGAATGACCGATTCCGGAGAGCATCAGCAGCTGCGCGGAGCCGAAGACGCCCGCGGAGACGATGACCTCCTGGGTCGCCGAGATCGTCTGCGGACCCTGCCTGGTGAGGATCTCTACGCCCTTGGCCCGGCCGTTCTCGATCACGATCCTCGAGACGTGCACCTGGGTGAGCGTCGTCAGGCTCGGCAGCTCCTGGTCGTGGAGGTAGCCCCGCGAGGCGGAGTAGCGCAGCCCGTCGATCGCGCTCTGCTGGAACGTCGAGACGCCCTCCTGCTCGGCGCCGTTGTAGTCGTCGAGCACCTTCACGTCGAGGGTCTCGGCGGCCGCGCGCTGGAAGGAGAGCGAGGCCTCGGTCGGCCGCGGGTGCTTCATGACCTTGATCGGCCCGCCCGTGCCGCGGTAATCGGAGCCGCCGCCCTCGTAGTCCTCGACCCGGCGGTACGCCTCGTTGACCGAGTCCGCGTCCCAGCCGGTGTTGCCCTCGGCCGCCCAGGCGTCGTAGTTGGCCCGGTTGCCGCGGACCCACAGCAGCCCGTTGATGGAGGAGGAGCCGCCGAGCACCTTGCCGCGCGGCTGGGGGAGCTCGCGGTTGCGGGCGTGCTGCTGGGGGACCGTGTGGTAGCCCCAGTCGACGAGCTTCTTCAGCCGCGGCTCGGCGTGGAGCGGGCCGATCATGCCTGGCTTGGTCACCAGGTAGTTGCGTCTGTCGTTCTTCCCGGCCTCGAGGAGGATGACCGACTTGCCGGCCGCGGCCAGGCGGCCGGCGACGGCGCAGCCGGCCGAGCCGGCACCGACGACGACGTACTCGGCCTCCGTGACTTTCTCGCGGGCCATCTCAGATCCTCTCGATGATGGTCGCGGTGGCCTGCGCGCCGCCGGCGCACATGGAGACCAGGGCGGTGTTGGCGTCGCGACGCTCGAGCTCGTGCAGCGCCGCGGTGAGCAGACGGGTGCCGGTCGAGCCGACGGGGTGGCCGAGCGCGATCGCGCCGCCGTTGACGTTGATCTTCTCCTCGGAGACCTGGTGCACCTTGGCCCACGACATGACCACGCCGGCGAAGGCCTCGTTGACCTCGGCGATGTCGATGTCGCCGATCGTCATCCCGGTGTCCTTCAGCGCCTTCTCGGTCGCCTGGACGGGGCCGTCGAGGTGGTAGTAGGGGTCGGATCCGACCAGGTTGGAGGTGACGATCCTCGCCCGAGCCTTCAGCCCGAGCGAGGCGGCGACCGCGGAGTCCATGAGCAGCAGTGCCGAGGCGCCGTCGGAGATCTGCGAGGACGTGCCGGCGGTGTGGGTGCCGCCCTCGAGCACCGGGCTGAGTCCGGCCAGCTTCTCGAGCGAGGTGTCGCGGATGCCCTGGTCCTCGGTGACGGTGCGTACCGAGTCGGTGGGCTTGCCCTCGTCGTCGAGCATGGGGGCTTCGACGGCGAAGATCTGGCTCTTGAAGTGGCCGGCGTCGCGCGCCTGGCGGGCCTTGACCTGCGACCACAGCCCGAACTCGTCGACCTCGTTGCGGGAGAACCCGCGGTTCTTCACGATCCGGTCGGCGCCCTCGAACTGGTTGGGCAGATCGATGTTCCAGTCTGCGGGACGTGGGTCGCCCGCGCCCTTGGGCACGTTGGCGCCCAGGGGGATACGTGACATCGACTCGATCCCGCAGGCGATGCCGACCTTGATCTGGTCGGAGGCGATCATCGCGTTGATCAGGTGCGTGGCCTGCTGGGCCGAGGAGCACTGCGCGTCGATGACCGTGGAGCCGGTGTGGATCGGCAGCCCCGCGTGGAGCCAGGCGCGGCGGACCATGTTGTTGGACTGCTCGCCGGCCTGGGAGACGCAGCCGCCGATGACCTGATCCACCAGGTCAGGGTCGATCCCGGCGCGCTTGAGCACCTCGACCTGGGCGGCGCCGAGCAGGACGCCGGGGTGCAGGCCCGCGAGCCAGCCCTTGCGCTTGCCGATGGGGGTACGGACGGCTTCGACGATGACGGGCGTGCCCATGGAACCTCGCTCTTCGGGGGTTTCGACAAGTCGCTGGTGCGCGGGCGCGCACCGTCACGCCTGATGACGTGACACCGGTTACACTCGATTGTTCCAAAGTAGAACGTGTTCTCGTTTGGCGCAACCCTTTGCGTACTGAGCCTTGTGTGATGGCGAGCACTGTGTGAACATAAACTAGAACGTGTTACAGAAAAGACCTCGAAGGAGCACACCCGTGACCGCTCTCCCCGTGGATTTCGATCCGACTGATCCCGTGCTCAACGAGGAGCGCGTCCCGCTCCAGGAGTTTCTCGAGCTTCGCAAGAACGCCCCGGTGTGGTGGGTCGAGCAGACGCCGGAGGCGCGCGCGGGCTTCCTCGACACCGGGTTCTGGGCGGTGAGCAAGCACGAGGACATCCTTGCCGTCTCCAAGGACAACGAGAACTTCGGCACCAACGAGAACGGCGTGATCATCCGGTTCGCGCCCGACATGACCCGCGAGCAGGTCGAGCTGCAGCGCGCGATGCTGATCCATCACGACGCGCCCGACCACACCAAGCTGCGCCAGATCATCAGCCGCGGGTTCACCCCGCGGGCGATCAACGCGCTCAAGGACCGTCTGGTCGAGCGGGCCCACAACATCGTCGACGACGCTCTGGCCAAGGGCGAGGGTGACTTCGTCGCCGAGGTCGCGGCCGAGCTCCCGCTCCAGGCGATCGCCGAGCTGCTCGGCGTCCCGCAGGAGGACCGGCGCAAGCTCTTCGACTGGTCCAACCAGATGCTCGCCTACGACGACCCGGAGTACAACGCCGACCCCGAGGCCGCCTCCATCGAGATCCTGACGTACGCCATGACGCTGGCCGCCGAGCGCAAGGCGGACCCCAAGGACGACATCATCTCCAAGCTCGTCAACGCCGAGCTGGAGGGCGGCGCACTGGGCGATGACGAGTTCGGCTTCTTCGTCATCCTGCTCGCGGTGGCCGGCAACGAGACCACCCGCAACGCGATCTCCCACGGCATGCAGGCCTTCTTCGACAACCCCGACCAGTGGGAGCTGTGGAAGAAGGAGCGCCCCGACACCATGGTCGACGAGGTGATCCGCTGGGCCACCCCGGTCACCGTCTTCCAGCGTACGGCCCTCAACGACGTCGAGGTCGGTGGCCAGCTCGTCAAGAAGGGCCAGCGCGTCGGCATCTTCTACGCCTCGGGCAACCACGACGAGGACGTCTTCGACGACCCCGACACCTTCGACATCACCCGCGAGCACAACCCCCACCTCGCCTTCGGTGGCCACGGCGCCCACTACTGCATCGGCGCCAACCTGGCCCGGATGGAGGTGCGGATCATGTTCGACGTGATCGCCGACCGGATGCCCGACCTGAAGCCCAACGGCGCTCCGCGCAGGCTGCGGCACGCATGGATCAACGGCATCAAGGAGCTCCCGGTCACCTACGCCTGACCAGGGACCTTCGCATTGGAGAAGTGGGGCCGGCGAAACGGATAACTCGCCGGCACCCACTTCGTCAGCGCTTCATGGACCACCTCGTAGAGCCCCTCCCCATAGGCCTCGGTGGTCACCCACCAGCTCACGTCGACGTCGTACGCGGCCAGCTCCTCGCTCAGCTCCTGCCGGACGCCCATCGGATAGAGATAGGCGCATCCGACGTAGCCGAGTCCGGGCGTCTCCAGGACGTAGGAGAACGACTTGTTCTCCTTCCACTCGCCCTCGTGCCAGACCAGGTCGATGTAGTCGTCCTCCTCCGACGTCGGCCCTTCCGGCCACCCGCCGCCACGGGTCGCGTTGATCAGATCGCGGTCGGCGTTGATGGCGCGTACGTCATCGGCCAGGCACTCGCGCGACAGCGGCCGCGCCGTCAGGTCGCCGTGGGTGAGCACCCGCGGCGCCTCGAACCCGTCCGGGACGACCAACAGCTTGCTCAGTCCTGCGTAGCTCATGGACACGAAGGCTACGGGTGTGACGGACCTCGTCCGTCACACCCGCAACGACCGTGCGTGTTCTCAGTTGGAGGGCGGCTGTGAACCCACGACCCACATCGCGAAGAACTGCGACCCGCCGCCGTAGGCATGCCCGAGCGCGCGGCGGGCGCCGTCGACCTGGTGCTCTCCTGCCCGTCCCCTGACCTGCAGGGCGGCCTCGGCGAAGCGGAGCATGCCGGAGGCGCCGATGGGGTTGGAGGAGAGCACGCCGCCGCTCATGTTGACCGGGAGGCTGCCGTCGAGGGCGGTCTCGCCGGCCTCGGTGAGCTTCCAACCCGTGCCCTCGGCGGCGAAGCCGAGGTTCTCGAGCCACATCGGCTCGAACCAGGCGAACGGCACGTAGATCTCGGCACAGTCGATCTCGCGGGCCGGGTCGGTGATCCCAGTGGCCTTCCACAACGCCGCCGCGGCCTCGCGGCCCGCCTGCGGGTTGACCTGGTCGCGCTCGGCGGCCGAGGTGGGCTCGGAGCGCATCACGGTGCCGTGGATCCAGGCGGGAGCGTCGTACGTCTTGGCGACGTCCTCGGCCGCGATCACCATCGCGCAGGCACCGTCGGAGGACGGGCAGGTCTCGTCGTAGTGGATCGGGTCCCAGAGCATCTGCGAGGCCAGGACCGACTCGACCGTGGTGCCCTCGTTGTGCAGGTGCGCGAAGGGGTTCTTCAGGGCGTTGTTGCGGTCCTTGGCCGCGACGATCGCGCCGATGTGCGAAGGCGCGTTGGCGCGGCGGATGTAGGAGCGTACGTGCGGGGCGAAGTAGCCGCCCGCGCCGGCGTGCACCGGCATCACGAACGGGATCGGCACCGAGAGCGCCCACATCGCGTTGGACTCCGACTGCTTCTCGAAGGCGACGGTGAGGACCTTCTTGTGGACGCCGGCCTGCACCAGCGAGGAGGCGACGATCGCTGTCGAGCCGCCCACCGAGCCGGCGGTGTGCACCCGGAGCAGCGGCTTGCCGGCCGCGCCCAGCGCCTCGGCGAGGTAGAGCTCGGGCATCATCACGCCCTCGAACAGGTCCGGTGCCTTGCCGATGACGATGGCGTCGACCTCGTCGAGGGTCAGCCCGGCGTCCTCGAGGGCCCGATCCATCGCCTCGCGGCACAGCCCGGCCATGGAGACGTCCTCGCGCTTGGCGCGGTGGTGGGTCTGGCCGATCCCGATGACGGCCGCGGGAACCTTGCTCACTTGCCACTCCCGTTCTCTTGGGCTTCCATCACGCACACGAGGTTCTGCTGCAGTGCCGGCCCGCTGGTCGCATGGCCGAGCACCTTGTCGGCCGACCCGTCCCAGATCCGCTTGGCGGCCTCGCCGATGCGGATCGCGCCGGCGCTGAACATCGGGTTGGCGGCGAGCGCCCCACCCGAAGGATTGATCCGTACGTCATCACCCAGCCCGAGCGCGGAGCGCAGGACGAGCTCCTGGTGGCTGAACGGCGCGTGCAGCTCGGCGACCTGGACACCCGCGGTGCCGCCCACGGCGGCCGCGGCCCGCTCGGCCGACCCGGAGGTGGTCAGGTCGCGTGTGCCGAGGTGGAGACCGTCGGAGCTGTGCGCGATCCCGGTGATCCACGCCGGTCGCTGGTTGGCCCCGTATGCCCGGTCGCCGGCGGCGAGCACGATCGCGGCCGCGCCGTCGGTCACTGGAGCGCAGTCGTGCTTGCGCAGCGGGTCGGCGAACAGCGGCCGGGCGAGCAGCTCGCTCACCGAGGAGCCGCCGGCACGGACGGCGTACTCGTTCTTCTCGGCATCGGTCAGCGACCGGTTGACGACCTCGGCCAGCGCGGCCTCGTCCCAGAGCCCGGCGTCGAGCCCGAGGCGCGCCTGGAGCGCGGCCAGGGAGACGGTGTCGGGCCACAGCGGCGTCATCGTGTAGGGGTCGAGCTGCAGCGACAGCGTACGGCGCAGCACGCCCGCCGACGCCTTGCCGAACCCGAAGACCAGCGCGGTGTCGACCTCCCCGGTCTGGATCTTGATCCAGGCCTCGTAGAGCGCCCAGGCGGCGTCCATCTCGACGTGCGACTCGTTGACCGGGGGCAGCACCCCGATCGCGTCGATCGCGCTCACGAACGAGAACGACCGGCCGGCCAGGTAGTCCGAGGAGCCGGAGCACCAGAACCCGATGTCCTTCTTGGCCCATCCGGTCTGCTCGTAGCACTCGGCCAGGATCGGTACGAGCAGCTCGGCCATGCTCGGCGACCCGTCGAAGTCCTTCATCTGTCGCTGGGCGAACCCGACGACGGCAACGTCTCTCACTGAGCGCTCCTCACAGGTGGTGCTTGTAGCTGTCGAAGTCCGCGTCCGGCTCACCGGTCGGCGCGAAGTGGCTGATGTTCTCGATGCTGGTGCCCCACTCGTCACGCGGCTTCCAGACCGCCTTGACCCGCATTCCCATCCGGACCTCGTCGGCCGGGATGTCCAAGATCAGGTGCTGCAGCGCGATGTCGGCGCCGTCGAGGAGGACGTACGCGGAGACGTACGGCGGCTTGATCTTCTGTCCCAGGAACGGGACGTTGACGACGCAGAAGGTGGTCACCGTGCCGACGTGGGAGAGCTCGATCTCCTCCGCGGTCGGCACTCCGTCGGTCGGGCAGGCGCCGCGCGGCGGGACGTAGACCTTCCGGCACTTCGGGCACCGCTGGCCCAGGATCCGGCCCTCGGCCAGGCCGCGGAAGAACGAGGACTCCTCCGGCGAGGCCGCGTAGTGGTAGTCGAGGCTGACCGGGGTCACGATTCGGCTGACGTCCTCGCCTCCGGTAGGCGCCGGCGTGCCTGGCTGGTCACCGCCGTCGGCCTCGAAGACGAGGTCGTTGACCGAGCCGGTCCGCTCCTCGGCCCATCTCGCCCGGACCCTCATCCCGGTCTCGATGTCGTCGGGGGAGACGACGTCGACGGCATGCAGCCACGGCGTGTCGGCGCCGTCGATGGTGATCAGGGCGTACGCGAACGGCCTCTCGAACGGCTGGCCGGCGACGGGCTCGCTGACCCAGGTCCACGAGGTGACCGTGCCGGTGTCGGGAAGCTCGACGAACTCGGTCACCGCCTTGTGTGTGACCGGGTCGTACTCAGGGGGTGGGACGGCGACTCGACCGTCGCCGAGCCGGCCGCCGACGATGGTGGTGTCTCGCAGTCCGGTGAGAAAGCGGCCGATCACCGGGCCTGTGGATCTGGTGTAGTCGAAGGCGACCGTCACGGGTGCCTGCAAGGTGCGACTCATGACAGAAAGTGAAACACGTTCTAGTATTGGCCACAACCCGTAGGTGACGAAGGAGTCGATGAGAGTGAAGTTGGGGCTACAGCTTGGCTACTGGGGAGCACAGCCACCGACCGGTGTCGGCGAGCTCGTCGCCGCCGCGGAGGAGGCCGGGTTCGATGCGATCTTCACCGCCGAGGCCTGGGGGAGTGACGCGCTGACGCCGCTGGCCTGGTGGGGCCGGGAGACCTCCCGGGTCCGTCTCGGCACCTCGATCGTGCAGATGTCCGGACGTACGCCGACGTCGATCGCGATGCACGCGCTGACGCTCGACCATCTCTCCGGCGGCCGGTTCATCCTCGGGCTCGGCGTGAGCGGCCCGCAGGTGGTCGAGGGGTGGTACGGCCAGCCGTTCGGCAAGCCGCTGGCCCGCACCCGCGAGGTCGTCTCGATCATCCGCCAGGTGCTCGCGCGAGAGGCTCCGGTGACCAACGACGGTCCGCACTACCCGCTGCCCTTCACGGGCGAGGGCTCGGTCGGGCTCGGTAAGCCGCTCAAGCCGATCGTGCACCCGCTGCGCGCCGACATCCCGATCTGGCTCGGCGCCGAAGGTCCCAAGAACGTGGCCCAGACCGCCGAGATCGCCGACGGCTGGATCCCGATCTTCTACACCCCGAGATCCGCCCCGATGTACGCCGACTGGCTGGCCGAGGGCTTCGCGCGCCCCGGGGCGCGGCGTACTGCCGACGACTTCGAGATCGCCGCGACCTGCCACCTCCAGATCGTCGCGGACGCGGAGGAGAAGCAGGCCGCGATCGAGGCCATGAAGCCGTTCGCGGCCCTCTACATGGGCGGGATGGGCGCCAAGGAGCAGAACTTCCACAACCAGGTCTTCGAGCGGATGGGCTATGCCGAGCTCGCCGGGCAGGTCCAGGCGCTCTACCTGACCGGCGAGAAGGAGAAGGCCACCGCGCTCATCCCTGACGAGCTCGTCGACGACCTGCACATCATCGGCACCGAGGGCGAGGTACGCGACAAGGTGGCGCAGTGGGAGGAGACCGGTGTGACCACCCTGCTGCTGAGCCTGGGCTCGGCCGCCGACGTCCACCGCATCGCCGAGGTGCTCGGATGACGGCTGTCTACGCCGTCACCGGCTCGGCCTCGGGCATGGGCGCCGCGGTGGTCGAACGGCTCCTCGCCGCCGGACATCGGGTCGTGACCGTCGACATCGCCGAGGCGGATGTCGTCGCCGACCTGTCGACGCCACAGGGCCGCCGCGACGCCACCGAGAAGGTGCTCGCCGCCTGTGGCGGCCGGCTCGACGGCGCGGTCCTCGCGGCCGGGCTCGGGCCGGCGCCGGGACGCGAGCGGCCGGCCCTGATCACCCAGGTCAACTACCTCGGCGTCGTCGAGCTCCTCGAGGGCTGGCGCGAGGCGCTCGCCGCCACCGGGAACGCCAAGGTGGTGGTCTTCTCCAGCAACTCGACCACCACCATGCCGCTGATACCGGCACGGGCGGTCGCGGCGCTGCTCGAGGGCGACGCGGAGCGGGCGCTGAAGGCGTACCGGATCTTCGGGAAGGGGGCGCCGGCGATGGCCTACGGGGCCTCGAAGGTCGCCGTGACCCGCTGGGTGCGGCGGCGCGCGGTCGAGCCGGCGTGGGTGCAGGCCGGGATCCGGCTCAACGCGATCGCGCCGGGCGCGGTGCTGACGCCGCTGCTGGAGAAGCAGCTCGCGACGCCAGGGGAGGCGAAGGCGATCCGGTCGTTCCCGGTCCCGGCCGGGGGCTACGGCGACCCCGGGCTCCTCGCCGACTGGGTGATCCACATGCTCGGCCCCGCCGCGGACTTCATGGTCGGCAGCGTCGTCGTGGTCGACGGCGGCACCGACGCCTGGTTCCGCGCCGAGGACTGGCCGCGGCCGGTGCCGGGCCGGCGGCTGCGGGGCTATCTGCGCAGGATGCGCGAGTTCAGGAAGGTACGCGCGTGACCGACTCCACGACCGACCCGCTCGCTCCGGCGACGCTGGGTCCGGTGACCCTGCGCAACCGGGTGATCAAGGCGGCGACCTTCGAGGGCGCCTCGCCCGGGGCGCTGGTCTCGGACCGGCTGATCGACTACCACCTCGCCGTCGCCGAGGGCGGCGTCGGGATGACCACGGTCGCCTATCTCGCGGTGGCCCCGGAGGGGCGTACGCATGCCGACTGCATCTACTGGCGCCCGGAGGCGCTGGCCGGGCTGCGGCGGCTGACCGAGGAGGTCCATGCGACCGGCGCCAAGATCTCGGCGCAGATCGGTCACGCCGGCCCGGTGGCCAACGCCAAGTCCAACGGGGTGCCGTCACTGGCGCCGACGCGGTCGTTCAACGCGCTCGGAATGGCGTTCAACCGCGCCGCGACCGCGGCGGACCTCGCCCGGGTCGTCGAGCAGCACGGCGCCGCCGCCCGGATGGCGGTCGAGACCGGGTTCGACGCGATCGAGGTGCACCTGGGTCACAACTATCTGCCCAGCTCGTTCCTCAGCCCGCGCCTCAACCCGCGCACCGACGAGTTCGGCGGGTCGCTGGCCAACCGGGCCGCGTTCCCCCGCCGGATCCTGGCCGCGGTGCGGGAGGCGGTAGCCGAAGCGGGTGGCGGTCGGGTCGCCGTGCTCGCCAAGATGAACATGCGCGACGGCTACCGCGGCGGGTTCGACCTGCCCGAGTCTGTCGAGTTCGCGCGCCTGCTCGAGTCCGACGGCCACCTCGATGCGCTCGAGCTCACCGGCGGCTCCTCGTTCATGAACCCGATGTACCTCTTCCGCGGCGACGCTCCCTACCAGGAGATGGCGGCGAACATGCCGCTCCACCCGGTGATCAGGATGGGCATGCGGATGGTGGGCAAGGGCTTCTTCAAGGAGTACCCCTACAAGCCGCTCTACTTCCTCGACAACGCCCGCGAGTTCCGCCGCGCCCTGAGCATGCCGCTGGTCCTCCTCGGCGGGGTCACCGACCTGGCCGGGATGCGGACCGCGATGGACGAAGGCTTCGAGTACGTCGCGATGGCCCGTGCCCTGCTTCGCGAGCCGGACCTGGTCAACCGCCTCCGGGCGGACCCGTCGACCGTGTCGCGATGCACCCACTGCAACCTGTGCATGTCGACTATCTATCCCGGGACCCACTGCCACCTCGACGACGAGCACGTCTACGGTGAGGCTCATCCGATCCTGCTGCCCCAACCTGAAGCCCCATCGTGAAGCCGAGGAACCAGATGTCGATGCACTACGGACGCGCCCATCACCCGCAGGCTCCTGCCGGATACGTCCATGACGACATGACCAAGGCTGAGATCAAGGAGCGAGAGGCCACCCTGGTCCCGCTGACCGACTCGGTGCGCAGGCTCGTCGACGCCGTCGTGCGCACCCAGGTCGCCGACTCGGTCCTCGATGACGTACGCCGCCGGGTCGAGGACCTCACCGATGAGCTGCTCGCCGACGCGCTGCCCGGCCCGCACGGGGTCCGGTTCGGGGCGGACGGCGGATTTCGCAACTACGGCAACCCGGTGGTCGGGAAGGGGAACGCCTTCGCCCCGCCGCTGGAGGTCCAGCGCGACGGCGAGGACGTCTGGGCCGACTTTTCACTCGGACCGGCGTACGAGGGCCCGCCCGGATTGGTCCACGGCGGTGTCTCCGCGCTGATCCTGGACCAGCTGCTCGGCGAGGCCGCCTCGGCGGGTGGGCGGCCCGGGATGACCGGCACCCTGACGATCGTCTACAGGCACGGGACCCCGCTGGGTCCGCTGCGCGGTGAGGCGCGGATCGAGTCGACCGAGGGAGTGAAGGCGATCGTGCGCGGCCGTCTGCTCACCCGGCCGGCCGACGGTTCTGAGCCGGTGCTGTGCGTCGAGGCCGAGGGGATCTTCATCCTGCCGCGGTGGGCACGCGAGGCGATGGCCGCCGCCGACCGGGAGCACGTCGGCGACGCCTGATCGACTGACGACACCTCTAGAACACGTTCTAGTTTCACGGTAAGGTGCGGGCATGGATACCAGCCGCATCGGTCCCCACAACGGTCATCTGATGGTCTCGGCGCTGGAGCGCCACAAGAGCCGTCCGATCATTCATCTCGGAGACGTGAGTCTGACCGGGGCGGAGGTGGCGGCGCGGATCAGCCAGTACGTCCAGGCCTTCGAGGCGCTCGGCGCCGGCACCGGCTCGGCGACCGCGCTGCTCGCGCTCAACCGCCCCGAGGTGCTCTTCATCCTCGGCGCCGGCCAGACCCAGGGATTCCAGCGCACATCGCTGCACCCGCTGGGGAGCGCCGAGGATCAGGCGTACGTCATCAACGACGCCCAGATCACCGGCCTGGTCATCGATCCCTACTTCGCCGACCGCGCGGTCGAGCTGCTCGAGCTGTGTCCCGGGCTCAAGCAGGTGCTCACCATCGGACCGGTGCCGCCGCAGCTGGCCGATATCGGCGTCGATCTCGTCGCCGCCGCGGAGACCTATCCGGTCGAGCCGCTCGCAGCGAGGCTGCTCCCGCCGGACCATGTCACCTCGATCACCTACACCGGCGGGACGACCGGAAAGCCGAAGGGCGTGATCGGGCTGTCCGGGTCGTTCGCGACGATGACCCAGGTGCAGCTCTCGGAGTGGGAGTGGCCCGAGGCGCCCCGCTTCCTGATGTGCACGCCGCTCTCGCACGCCGGCGCCGCCTTCTTCGTACCTGTCGTGATCAAGGGCGGCACGCTCTTCGTGATGCCGAGGTTCGACCCGGCCGCCGTCCTGGAGACCATCGAGCGCGAACGGATCTCCTCGCTCATGGTGGTCCCGACGATGCTCTACGCACTCCTCGACCACCCCGACTCGCGCACCCGCGACCTGTCCTCGCTCGAGACCGTGTACTACGGCGCCTCCGCGATCAACCCGGTGCGTCTCGCCGAGGCGATCGACCGGTTCGGGCCGATCTTCGCGCAGTACTACGGCCAGTCCGAGGCGCCGATGGCGATCACGTACTTCGCCAAGGTCGACCACGTCGACGCCGAAGGGAAGCCGCTCACCCATCGGCTCACCTCCTGCGGCCGCCCGTCCGCCCTGGTCCGTACGGCCCTGCTCGATGCAGACGGCACCCCGGTGGCGCCCGGCGAACCGGGTGAGATCTGCGTCGCCGGGCCGTTGCTCTCCGGCGGCTACTGGCAGCTGCCCGAGGTCACCGCCGAGACCTTCCGGGACGGCTGGATGCACACCGGCGACGTCGCCCGGGAGGACGAGGACGGCTTCTGGTACATCGTCGACCGCACCAAGGACATGATCGTCACCGGCGGCTTCAACGTCTTCCCTCGCGAGGTCGAGGACGTCATCGCGACCCATCCCGCGGTCGCCCAGGTGGCCGTCATCGGCACCCCGCACGAGAAGTTCGGCGAGGCCGTCACCGCCGTGGTCGTCCCGCGTCCCGACGCCGTCCTCTCGGACGAGGTCGTCGCTGAGATCCAGGCCCTGGTCAAGGAGCGGAAGGGCTCCGTCCAAGCGCCCAAGTCGGTCATCGAGATCGATGCGATCCCGATGACCGCGCTCGGGAAGCCGGACAAGAAGGCCCTCCGCGCCCGCTTCTCGCAGTGACGTACGTCAGGAGTAGCGGACCGCGTGCCTAAGGTGGGTCACCCCGCGCCCCTCGAGGCGTCGGGTGAGCTCGAGCTCGACGGGCCCGACGCCGTCGTCGGGGAAGAGTCGTCTCCCGGCGCCGAGGAGCACCGGCACCAGGTGGATCTCGATCTCGTCGAGCTGACGGGCGGCGAGAAGCGCCTGAGCGACGCCGGCGCCGTGTGCCATGACGACCTTGTCGCCGGATGCCTGCCGGGCCTCGTCGGCACACCGGTCGACGTCGGTGAAGTAGCGGGCGCTGCCCGGCGGGACGTCGTCGGGGTGATGGGTGAGCACGTGGATCGGCACGCCGTCGTGGTGGTCACCGCCCCAGCGGTCGGCGAGCTCATACGTACGCCGCCCGGAGATCAGCGCTCCCGTGGCGAGGTACTCGCGATAGACGTCGCCGTTCACCCCGGCGCCGTGACGGTCGTCGAGCCAGTCAAAGATCCGGCCGCCGCCCCGGCCGAGCCCTTGGCCGTGGCGGTCGTCCGGGCCGGCGACGAAGCCGTCCAGCGTCATGGACATAGACAGGCGTACGGGTGTGCGTGAGGTGCTGGACATGGTTCCTCCTAGTGGTGGTCAGGCGCCGCTGAGGGCGGCGCTCACCAACACCACGATCGAAATCCTGCCGATCCGACACGATGAGCTCGGCGGTCCCGCTACGCTGCCTCCTGATGTCAGGCGCGTCGGCAACGGGCTATGGGGTCGTCGCCAAGACCCTGCACTGGCTGACCGTCGCCGCCTTCGTGCTGCAGTTCGTGGTCGGCTATGTCATGTCGACAGAGACCGACTGCGACCCCCCGGGGGAGGACCGAAGCGGCGGTGACACCTCCGACGCGGAGGAGGAGCGGATCGATCGCCTCGAAGAGGCCTGCGAGGCCCGGGTCGGCGACGAGGGCTCGCTCGACACCGCCTGGGCCGACCTGTGGGGCGGCAGCATCGGTGTGGACGGCATCAGCCAGCCCGAGCTGCACATCCTGCTCGGCCTGGCCATCCTGCTTCTCGGCGGTCTTCGGGTCGCCTGGCGCATGATCGCCCCGCTGCCCCCGTGGGACCCGCGACTCACCGCGACCGACCGGCGGCTGGCCCATGTCACCGAGCAGGTGCTGCTCACGCTGATGTTCGTCGTCCCGCTCACCGGCCTCGCGCTGGTGGCGGTCTCCGACGATCTGGTCGCGCTGCACATAGCGGCCCACATCGTGTTCTTCGTCGCCCTCGCTGCCCATCTGCTGCTGGTGCTGCGACGTGGGCTGCTTCCGCGGATGCTGCCAGGGGCTGCGTACGTCAGGAAGGGCCGGGCCTGACGGGGTCTCAGCGTCCCTTGAACTCGGGCTTGCGCTTCTCCAGGAAGGCCTTGGGGCCCTCCTTGGCGTCCTCGGAGGCGAAGACGGCGGCGCCGACCTTGGCGTCGTCGGCCCAGGCCTCCTCCTCGTGCTTGCCCTCGGACTCGCGCATGGTGCGGAGGATCGCCTGGACGGCCAAAGGCCCGTTGGCGGCGATCATGTCGGCGAGCTCGTGAGCCTTCTCGAGCGCGGAGCCGTCGGGGACGACGTGGCCGATCAGGCCGAGCTCCTTGGCCTCGGGGGCGAGCAGCGTACGTCCGGTCAGCAGCAGCTCGGCGGCGACAGTGTAGGGGATCTGGCGGGGGAGACGGACGGCGGAACCGCCCATCGGGTAGAGCGACCAGCGGGCCTCGGCCACGCCGAACTTGGCCGACTCGCCGGCCACCCGGATGTCGGTGCCCTGCAGGATCTCGGTGCCGCCGGCGATGGCAGGGCCCTCGACGGCGGCGATCAGCGGCTTGGTGAGCCGGAAGCCCTTGAGCAGGCCCTTGATCACCGACGGGTCGAAGCCCTCTTCGAACGACTCCGAGGGCGGCTTCTCGTCGGCCTTCTTCAGGTCCATCCCGGCACAGAAGTAGCCGCCCGCGCCGGTCAGGATGCAGACCCGGATCTCGGGATCCGAGTTCACCCGGTCCCAGGCGTCCTCCATGATCCGCAGCATCTCGGAGGAGAGGGCGTTGCGGCGCTCGGGACGGTTCATGGTGACGATGAGCTTGTGGCCGTCCTGCTCGACGATCGCGTGCGGCTGAGCAGAAGATTCTGTGATCGGCATAACATCAGACCCTAGCGGAAAACTGAAACGTGTTCTAGTGTCGCAGTCATGGCGCTGAACCTTGCTGACCTCTTCGAACACGCCGTCGACGCCGCGCCTGAGAAGGTGTCGGTCCAAGTCGGCGACCGCAAAGTGACTTACGCAGAGCTCGAGCGTGAGTCCAACAAGCTGGCCCACTACCTGGCCGGGCAGGGGATCGGGAAGGGCGATCACGTCGGGCTCTACTCCAAGAACTCCGTGGAGCACGTCATCGCCCTGCTCGCGATCCTCAAGATCCGTGCCGTCGCGATCAACGTGAACTATCGCTACGTCGCCGGCGAGCTCGAGTACCTCTTCGGGAACGCCGACCTCAAGGCCCTGGTGCACGACCGTGTCTACGCGCCGCTGGTCGCCGAGGTCTCCCCGAAGCTGGAGGGACTGAAGACGTTCGTCGCCGTCTCCAACCCGCTCGAGCCCCACGACGACTCCGACCTGAGCCCGTTCGGCGGCGTCACGCTCGAGGAGGCGCAGGCCGGGCAGTCCGACGTACGCGATTTCGGCGAGCGCAGCCCCGACGACATCCACGTCATCTACACCGGCGGCACCACCGGTTTCCCCAAGGGCGTGATGTGGCGCCACGAGGACTTCTGGCGCGTGCTCGGCGGCGGCATCGACTTCATGACGGGCGTGCCGCTGGAGGAGTACGACCAGTCCAAGCAGGCCGCCGGCGACGGGCTCATCACCCTGCCGCTCAGCCCGCTGATGCACGGCGGCGCCCAAGCGAGCCTGCTCATGCACCTCTTCGCCGGCCAGGTGACGATCCTGGAGCCCAAGTTCGACCCGGTACGCACCTGGGAGATCGTCGACCGCGAGAAGGTCCAGATGATGTTCATGACCGGTGACGCGATGGCGGTGCCGCTCATCGACGCGTACGAGGCAGGTGGCTTCGACGGGCAGAGCCTGTTCGCCATCGCCTCCAGTGCCGCGATCTTCTCCAAGTCGGTCAAGGAACGCTGGATGAGTCATTTCCCGAACGCGGTCTTCACCGACTCGATCGGCTCGACCGAGACCGGCTTCCAGGGCACCGGGCTGCAGGACGCCTCCGCGCTCTCGACCGACGGCCCCGTGGTCACCGCGGGCGCTCACACCGCCGTGATCGGCGAAGACGGCCACCCCCTCGACCTCGCCACCGACGTCGGCAAGATCGGCCGCACCGCCCGCAAGGGCCACGTGCCGGTCGGCTACTACAAGGACCCCGAGAAGTCGGCGAAGACCTTCGTCGAGATCGACGGCATCCGCTACGCGATCCCGGGGGACTACGCCCGGATCGAGACCGACAACCGCCTCACCCTCCTCGGACGGGGCTCCAACTGCATCAACACCGGCGGCGAGAAGGTCTACCCCGAGGAGGTCGAGGCCGCCATCAAGGCGCATCCCGACGTCTACGACACGCTCGTCGTCGGGATCCCGGACGAGCGCTACGGCCAGGCCGTCGCGGCGGTCGTCCAGCCGCGACCTGGCGCGACCATCGAGCTCGAGGGGCTGCGTACGTTCCTGCGGGCTCACCTGTCCGGCTACAAGCTGCCGCGTGCCCTGACCATCGTCGACGAGGTGCCCCGCAACGCCACGGGCAAGGCCCAGTACCCCAAGGCCAAGGAGATCGCCCTGGCCACGCAAGCGACCGCGATCGAGCAGGACCCCGAAGGAGCAAAGGCATGATCCGTACGGCACTGTGCGAGGCGTTCGGGATCGACTACCCGATCTTCGCCTTCACCCCCTCGGAGCACGTCGCCGCGGAGGTCTCCAAGGCCGGCGGGCTGGGCGTGCTGGGCTGCGTACGCTTCAACGACGCCGAGGAGCTCGACCGCACCCTGACCTGGATGGACGAGAACACCGACGGGAAGCCCTACGGCGTCGACGTCGTCATGCCGATGAAGGTGCCGACCGAGGGCACCTCGACCGACCTGTCCGCCTACATCCCCGCGGAGCACACCGAGTGGGTCGACAAGACGCTGCTCTCGCTGGGCGTACCGCCGCTGCCGGAGGGGGAGGGGCGCGAGGGTGTGCTCGGCTGGCTGCACTCGACCGCGCGCTCGCACGTCGACATCGCGCTGCAGCACCGCCCGGTGCTGATCGCCAACGCGCTCGGCACCCCGCCCAACGACGTGATCGAGAAGGCGCACGAGCACGGGGTCAAGGTCGCTGCGCTGGCCGGCGCCCCGAAGCACGCGGTGTCGCACGTCGCGAACGGCGTCGACATCATCGTCGCCCAGGGCTACGAGGCCGGCGGGCACACCGGGGAGATCGCCTCGATGGTGCTCCAGCCCGACATCGTCGACGCGGTCGGGACGGATGTGCCGGTGCTGGGTGCGGGCGGGATCGGCTCGGGCCGCCAGATCGCTGCATCGCTGGCGCTCGGTGCGCAGGGCGTCTGGACGGGCTCCATCTGGCTCGGGACCTCGGAGTACCGCAACCTCAACACCCACGCCGGCTGGGAGAGTGCCTTCACCCGCGCCACGTCCGCAGACACCCGACGGATGCGGATCTACACCGGCAAGCCGGCCCGGTTGCTGAAGTCGAAGTGGACCGACGCCTGGGAGGCCGAGGGCTCGCCGGCGCCGCTGCCGATGCCGCTGCAGAACCTGCTCGTCTCCGACGCCCACAACCGCATCAACGCTGCCGGGGACCCCGACGTCGTCGCGATGCCGGTCGGGCAGATCGTCGGCCGGATGAACGAGGTACGCCCCGTCGCCGAGGTCATGGCTGATCTCATCGCCGAGTTCGAGGCCACCGTCAAGCGCCTGGACGCGATCGCGCAGGGATAAACCGCAGCGCCAACGAAATGCGCCGGCTCGGTGACCGAGCCGGCGCATTTCTCATGCCCGGGCACTGCCCGCCTTACCTCGGCGCACTATCGCACACCATGGTCGTCAACGCCGCTACCGCACACCCCAACCCCGCCGCCGAGGCGGGAGAGGCCCTGACAGGATGAACGCGTGACGATCTCGAGCTACGTACGTGACGGACTCACCTTCGACGTGATCGACTCGGGCCCGGTCGACGGCGACCCGGTCGTGCTCCTGCACGGTTTCCCGGAGCGGGCGACCTGCTGGCGCGAGGTGTCACCGATCCTGCACGAGGCCGGCTTCCGGACCCTCGCCCCGGACCAGCGCGGCTACTCACTGGGTGCCCGGCCGCGTACGCGTCTCGGCTACGGCGCCGGCCAACTGGTCGAGGACGTGGTCGCGCTGATCGACGAGATCGGCCGGCCGGTGCACCTGGCCGGTCATGACTGGGGGAGTGCGGTCGGTTGGGGAGTGGCGGCCAAGCGGCCTGACCTGGTCCGAAGCTGGACCGCGATGTCGGTCCCGCACCCGGTTCCGTTCGCGCGGTCGATGAAGGGCCCGCAGCGGCGCAAGTCGGCCTACATCGCGCTCTTCAACATCCCGCTGCTGCCCGAGCTGGTCTCCGGGCGCGACGGCCGGATGGAGCGGATGATGCGGGGGAGCGGCTGGAACGACGATGACGTCGAGCGCTTCCGGGAGGAGATCGTCGACTACGGCGCGCTGCCCGGTGGCCTCGGCTGGTATCGAGCCCTGCCCCTCGCTCCGCGCGTCGGCAGGGTCTCGGTGCCGACGACGATGCTCTGGAGCGACGGCGATGTCGCGATCGGCCGGACCGCACTGGAGGGCAACGAGGACTCCGTCACCGGTCCCTACGCGTTCATCGAGCTCACCGGGGTAAGCCACTGGATCCCCACCAAGGCACCGCAGGCGGCCGCCGACGCGATCCTCTCGACCATCGCCAGGACGAATCAGTCGTGAGCCAAGTCCGAGGCGGGGTGTCGCGCCATGCCGTGATTGGTGCTGTCGCTGCGGCCGTTGGTGCGTTGGCCGGCATCGGGCTGATGAGGGTGCTGTTCTCGCCGGCTGTGGCCTTCTTCGGTGGCTTCATCGAGGTGGAGGCCGCCGACACCGGATCGGCGGTGAGCGACGCGCTCGCCACCGGGCTCGGCGCGCTGGGAGCGGTGCTGGCTGCGTTCTTCTTCGCGGCCGTCGCACTGCTCACCGTCGTGGCCGTGATGCCGTTGGCGGCGATGGGCCTCGCGCTTGGAGGCACAGGGTTCGAGCGCGCCTGGCTGGCAGTCCTGATCACGCTGCCGCTCGCCGTCGTAGTCTTCCTCGGGATCGGGCAGCTCCTGCCGGATTCGGTCCCATGGCTCTGGCCGGTGACCGTGGCAGTCGC
This sequence comes from Nocardioides sp. NPDC023903, assembly GCF_040639295.1. Lineage (NCBI taxonomy): Bacteria > Bacillati > Actinomycetota > Actinomycetes > Propionibacteriales > Nocardioidaceae > Nocardioides > Nocardioides sp. NPDC023903. The sequence goes on from NZ_JBEZZS010000001.1 coordinate 95,636, forward strand.
GGCAGCAGCATCGGTCTGGCTCGCAGCGGCCCTTCCGACACCGCTGATCAGTCGGTCGCGGTGACGGTCGGAGACGTCGACCGGGGTGTGGTGTCGCGAGCGGTGATCGCCTCGCTGACGCCGCCGATCGCCGCGCGGATCATGTCGCCGTACGGTCCCGCTGGCAGGGCGGCAACTCGCTCCTCGGCCCTGCCGATCTGCTCGGCGGCCGCCTCGAAGGAGCCCAGACGGCGCAGGTTGTCGGCGATGTTGAGATGCAGGCTCGGGTAGAAGCCGGCAACCTGAAGGCCCGCGTGGTGCTCGCCGGCCCGTTGGTCGGTGAGCGCGCCGGCGGCATCCAGGGCGCGTACGTCCCAGATGAGCGCCACGGCAGGATCGGTCTGCAGGTCGGCGAGATAGTGGGCGAGCGTGCACCGATGAAGCGGATCGCCCAGCACACCGAGCTCCTCCCAGATGGCGAGCAGCTCCTGTCGTGCTCGCGCGATCTCTCCTTCGTGGCCAAGGCTCACGGCGGTGGTGATGGCGTCCATCGTGGGGTCAACAGCAGGCGTCGCGGTCATGCCTCGATGCTGAGGCTTCGACCGACCCGAAGGTCAAGAGTTGAGTACGCGGGCTCATCACGCCACGCCGCGACGGCGCAAGACTCGTCGCATGCTCGCTTTCGACCGCCCGGCCAGTGTCCGCTGGCGCATGACGCGCCTGCCCTGGTTCCCCGTCACCACGGCCCTGGCGTCCGTCGTGGCCGTCCTCGCCGTCGGGAAGCTGGCCATGAACTGGCTGGACGTCTATCTCGTCTTCTTCGGCGAGCAGCCGCAGATCGACCCGGCGAACATCGCCGCGTACCGCGTATGGGGCGCGATCGCGCTCGCCGCTCTCCTGTGCGGCGCGCTCGCCCACATGCTCAACCCCGACCGCCGAATGCTTGGGACCATCTGGCAGGTTCTGCTGGTCCTCGTCGGCGCGGCGATGGTCCTGCTCAGCTACATCCCCGGCGCGGTGGATCTACCGGCGCCGGAGCAGGAGAAGGACGGCTACCACGCCCCGCCCTGCTACTCCGGCGGCGACAACGACGAGTGTGTCGGTGGCTGAGGCTTCCTGCCGCTCTCATCCAGGCTACGAGCGGACCCTTGAAGCCCGCCAGAGTGCGGCGGCAAGCCACAGGGCCGCGACGGCGACGAGTACGCCCCAGACGATCCGCCCCGCGTGCGGGAGGAAGAACTGGGGGAGCATGGTGACCAGGAGAGCGGCGAGCGGGACGGCGCTCCAGCGAGGCAGGGAGCCCGAGCGCCAGACCGCGATCGCGGCGAGCACGGCGGCGACCGCGACGAGCAGCAGTCCGATCATGAAGACGGTCATCGCAGTCGGGTCGAGGCGAAAGTCATTGCCGACGTCGGTCAGGCCGGGGTCGCCGTCGGCGACCGCACGCTCGCCGATGGCCTTGAGGCCGTACACCTCGGCGCCGTAGTAAGAGATGGTCAGCCCGGAGCCGATGTAGCCGATGACAGCGGCGAGGTACGCGGTCTTCTCCTGCGGCGTGCCGTCGAGGAAGCCGCGGATCGCGCCATAGCCGAGCGGGATGAGAATGAGGCCGACGATGGCGCAGATGTGCGCGATGCTCCAGCCGGCGGAGGCCCACGCCGCCGCTCCGTCGAGGGTGGTCTCGTCGGCGCGTGGGGCAACGGCCTCGTAGACGGCAAAGAGGACACCGGCGATCGCGAACGCGACGGCGCCCATCTGCGTACGTCGGTCGGGGGAGACGTGGGGGACGGTCACTGCGAAACTCCTCGGTGGATGCAGTGAGAGCAGTGCTCTCAATTGCGAGGATGATGACATGCCTCCCCGTGCACCGCACGCGCTTTTGACCGGCATTCGTCCAAGAAGATCCGGGCGATCCTCGGCATGCAACTGATAGGCCGAAGCGCTATCGCACACCGTGGTGATTTGCCGCGATACAGCACAGACGGCCGCGACGAAGATGAGCATCGCCTCCAGGCGCCCGTGTCTGGTGGGCGGACGGACGCGCGGCCCGGGCGATCCTGGGAATCCCTATGTGCGTCTGGTGAAGCGGATGGCGCCGTCGGGTAGGCGCTCGTGGAGGTACGCGGAGTCGTGGGCGCGGTGGTGGTGATGACTGCAGAGCAGGGCGGCGTTATCGATGTCTGTCAGGCCGCCCTGGGCCCAGGCGATCCAGTGGTGGGCCTCGGCCCAGGTACCGGGGATGTCACAACCCTCGGCCTCACAGGTCGCTGACCTGAGCAGGAGCGCTCGGCGTTGGGCGGCGGTGAAGAACCGCTCCTTACGCCCGAAGTCCAGCACCTCCGAGTCACCGCCAAGGACGGCCGGGACGATGCCTGCGGTGCAGGCCAGGCGCCTGGCCTCGGCCGCGGTGATCTGACTCCCGCCAACGATCTGGGCGATGCCGGCTTCCTTGCGGAGCTGGTCGAGGTCGATGGTCACGATCACCGTGGTGGCGTCCCCGCCGTGGATCGGGAGCTGGGATGGGTCGAGGGTTTCGAGCATCTGGCAGAACGCGCGCCCGAGGCGTCGGTCGTAGGGCAGGTAGTCGCCGGTCTCGGTGCGGGTGCCGTCGTCGCGACGGGGTGAGGCAAAGGCCTCGAGGTTGGTGGCCAGCCGGTCCGCGGCCGCATCCGGGACCACAGCGGAGATCCGGGTGGTGCCGTCCCCGAGGCGCCGCATGGCCAGCCGGGTCTTCTTCCGAGCGTGGGCCTCCTCGGCAGCGAGCCGTTTCGCTTCTTCGGCCTCAGCGATCTCCGGCGCGATCACATCGAGGATCCGGCGGCCCAGGCGGCGCAGCTGGGTGGGGTCGAACTGGGTCGCGTAGGCGACCAGGGCTTCTTCGGCCTTGATCCGGATCTCGGGGTCGAGGTCGGCGGGGAGGTCGTCGAGGGCGTTCACGATGACTTGGGCTTGGACGGGGTTGCAGGCGCCGGTTCGCATCGCGGCCGCGACCAGCCCGTAGGAACGGTCCAGCGCCTCAGCAAGCCGGAGGTCGGCGCGCAGGGCCTCGGGGCGCTGGTGGGTGTGGTGATGCAGCCACGCCGCCACATCCCGGGCGGCACTCTCGGCGGCCACATCCTCGGCGGCGGCGAGCACCCGCAGCTCGAGCTCGGCCAGCTGCGCTTTGGCCCGGGCGATCTCGAGCAGCGTGGTGGCCTTCTGATCGGTGGCCATGAACGACGGATTCGCCTCAGCAACCGCGTCGAGGGAGGCGGTGATCGCGACCACGGCACCCAGTACAGGGTGTTGTGGCTGTTGCAGCGTGGTCATCGAAACGGTCACCTCCCGACGTACGAACTCAAGGGTTTCTGCCTGTGCAGAATCCCGGTTGGTTCGCTGGTCTCGGAGGCCCGGCAGTACGGGCTATTACTTACCCTCGCAGCTCAGCGTTCACGCCCCTGGTTCCCCTGGATTACCCCACACCCGTTGTCTCTCGGGCAGAAGGGGCACGCCTCTTTCGAGGTGGTCGGCCTTCACGTTTACGCCTGCGCCGAGCCTACCACACAACGCAAAACCAAGTCACGAAAATTCTCGGGAACCCAATCAGGGACAGATATCCCAAACCCAAGCCAGACCGCTGCTGGAAGCCCGCAAGACACCCGAATGGCACCCAACCCAGACACCCTGCTTCTAAATCTCCCAACCCAATCCCGGTATCGGCCCCACCCGCGCTGGAACTCCGCACGAGACCAAACAGACACACATCCAGCTTGCCACCCGAAGGCGGCCAGCGAGCCGCGCGATAGGCCACAACACGTCCCCAGGTGTGCGGAAGTTCCGGGGACGGCGATTCAGTGGGAGGGCAGCCCAGAGGGGGGAGCGGTCGATCCAAGCTCGAGACCCGTGATGGCGATGACCAGCACAAGGTCCGCGGGGGCCTGAGACTGCGGTCTCGTGGGCGAGCACTGGAATCGCAGTCAGTAGGGCGAAGCGCTATCGCACACAATGTTTGTCCGCCGCGATACCGCACAAACACCAGCCACGAAAGAGAGGCCCGGCAGACGCCGGAGCCTCTCGAGCCGTTGGTGGCCAATCAGGATGCAGCGAGATTCCGCCCGATCCGCAGCGCTTGCTCAGTAGCCCCGCCGAAGACGAACTCGAAGCGCTTGGCGGTCGTGAAGTAGCGATGGGCCTCGCCGTCGAGGTCGATGCCGACACCGCCGTGTACGTGGACGGTGGTGTGTGCGAGGCGGTGGGAGGCGTCGGCGGCCCAGAGCTTGGCGACGGCGACCTGGTCGTCGGCGGGGAGGCGAGAGGAGACCCGCCAGACGGCCTGCCAGAGGGTGAGCCGCTGGGCGAGTACGTCGATGAACCCGTCGGCGAGCCGCTGAGAAACGGCCTGGAAGGTGCCGATGGCGCGGCCGAACTGCTCCCGGGTCTTGGCGTACGACGAGGTGAGCGAGAGGGCTCCCTCGGTGATGCCCAACAGTTCGGCGGCGGCTGCCACGGTCAACAGCGAGCCGAGACGGGCAGCGGCCGAGGAGTCCCCGATCCGACGTGCGGGGGCCGAGGCGAACGAGACCAGGGCCGTGACGTCACCGTCGCTGGTGTGCTGTGCGCGGCGGTCGACGCCTTCCGCAGCTGCCTCGACCAGGAAGACCCCGACCGTGCCGTCCGGCATCGAGGCGGTGACCAGGAAGGCATCGGCGAGCATTCCGGCCCTGACCAGCGTCTTCACGCCGGTGACCGTGTCCCCCGTGGCGACGACCATTGGGACGTCGGGCAGGTGGGAGTGCTCCTCGGCGACCGCGGCCGCCAGCACCCGGGACCCGTCGGCGACGCCGGTCAGCGCATCCGCCGCGGTCTCGGCGAGCAGCAAGCCACACGGTCCATGCACAGCGAGCGGCACCGGCGCGACGCGCCGTCCAGCCTCGACCAGGACCCGGCAGAGCTCGACGAGCCCGAGCCCGGCCCCGTCGTACGTCTCGGGCAGATGGAGCCCGAGCAACCCGGCCTCGCCCAGGGCAGACCAGAGGGAGGCGTCGAAGCGGCCGCGGTCGCCGGCAGCGGCCTCGACCGTACGCAGCCGCTCGAGCGAGGTCGCATCGCCGATGATCTTGGCCGCGAGCTCGGCGGCGTCGTCGGATTCGGTGGTGAAGGAGAAGTCCATGAGATGTCCTCGGGTCGGGATGGTCAACGCTTGGCGGCGGGGAGGCCGAGGCCCACGTAGCCGATGATGTCTCGCTGGATCTCGTTGGTGCCGCCGCCGAAGGTCATGACGAGCGAGGAGCGGTGGAACCGCTCCAGGCGGCCGGCGAGTACGGCGCCGGGGGAGTCGGCCGTGAGACCCGCGTGCGGTCCGACGATCTCCATCAGCGTCCGGTAGACCTCGGTGGCCAACTCGGAGCCGTATACCTTCGTCGCGGACGCCTCGGCCGGCGAGAGCGCGACCCCGTGGTCTGCGTCCGATGCGAGCTTCCAGTTGATCAGCGAGAGCGCCTCGATGCGTGCGTGCGCTCGCCCGAGGGCCAGCTGGACCCACTCGGTGTCGATCACCCGGCTGCCATCAGGGACGACCGTGGCCAGCGCCCATTCCTTCACCAGCCCGAGCGAGTGGACCAGCGGCGCGGCGGAGGTGAGCGCGACCCGCTCGTGGTTGAGCTGGTTGGTCATCAGCGCCCAGCCCCCGCCACGCGAGGAGACGAGGTTCGACGCCGGCACGCGTACGTCGGTGTAGTAGGTCGCCGAGGTGCCGACCCCGGCCACGGTCTGGACCGGCGTATAGGAGAACCCCTCGGAGGACGTCGGCACCAGGATCATCGACAGCCCCTTGTGCCGCGACGCCTCCGGCTCTGTCCGACAGGCGAGCCAGATCCAGTCCGCATACTGGATCAGCGAGGTCCACATCTTCTGGCCGTTGATCACCCACTCGCCGGAGCCTTCGTCGAGCACCGCGCGAGTCTGTAGCGAGGCGAGGTCCGTCCCGGAGCCCGGCTCGGAGTAGCCGATCGAGAAGTGCAGCTCGCCGGCGAGGATCTTCGGCAGGAAGTACGCCTTCTGCTCGTCGGTCCCGAACCGCATGATCGTCGGGCCGACCGTGTTGAGCGTGAGATAGGGGATCGGCACCCCGGCCACGGCGGCGGCGTCGGTGAAGATCAGCTGCTCCACCATGGAGCGGTCCTGGCCGCCGTACTCCTTCGGCCAGCCGATCCCGAGCCAGCCGTCCGCGCCGATCTGCCGGATGGTCGAGAGGTAGACCTCCTTGTCGGCCTCGTCCCCGAACTCGCCCGATGCGCGCGCGAGCGCAGCCCGGCGCTCCGGCGTGACCAACTGGGCGAAATAGGAGTTGAGCTCTGAGCGAAGTTGCTCCTGGGCGGGTGTCAAGGCCACATGCATGTGATAAAACTAGAACAGGTTCCTGTTTTTGAACAGGTCCACCAGGCTCAGACCCAGCGGAAGGTACGACGATGGCCGACCCCACCACCCAGACCCGCACGCTCGACCACGGCTCCCAGCCGGAGCGCTTCGCGCGCGGTTGGCACTGCCTGGGCCTGGCCAGCGAGTTCAAGGACGGCAAGCCCCACGCCGTCGAGGCGTTCGGCGGCAAGCTGGTCGTCTGGGAGAACACCAAGGGCGAGCTGGGCGTGCTCGACGGCTACTGCCGCCACATGGGCGGCGACCTCACCCAGGGCACCGTGAAGGGTGATGAGGTCGGCTGTCCGTTCCACGACTGGCGCTGGGGCGCCGACGGCCGCTGCAAGCAGATCCCGTACGCCCGCCGCGTCCCGCTGCGCGCTCGCACCAAGGCGTACGAGACCGTGATCCGCAACGACTCGCTCCTGATCTGGCACGACCCCGAGGGTTCGAAGCCGGACTACGACATCCTGCCGCCGGAGCTGCCCGACGTCAGCAACCGCGAGATCTACACCGACTGGATCTGGAACACCGTCCCGATCAAGGGCAGCCACTGCCGCGAGCTGATCGACAACGTGGTCGACATGGCGCACTTCTATTACGTGCACTTTGCCTTCCCGACCGACTTCCGCAACGTCTTCGAGGACCACATGGCCACGCAGTACATGGCCTCCCGAGGGCGCCCGGACGTGTCGGGCGGCTACGGTGACGCCGAGATGTTCCTCAAGTCCGAGGCGACCTACTACGGCCCGGCGTACATGATCAACTGGCTCGAGGTCGACTACAAGGGCTTCGTCACCGAGGTGATCCTGATCAACTGCCACATCCCGACCGGGCCCGACTCGTTCCTCCTGCAGTACGGCATCACCGTCAAGAAGCCTGAGGGCCTCGACGACAAGACCGCCAACTTCATCGGCAAGAAGTACGCCGACATGTTCGGTGACGGGTTCCTCCAGGACGTAGCGATCTGGGAGAACAAGGCGCCGGTGCAGAACCCGCTGCTGTGCGAGGAGGACGGCCCGGTCTACCAGCTGCGCCGCTGGTACGAGCAGTTCTACGTCGACGTCGCCGACATCGAGCCCGAGATGCGCGCTCGCTTCGAGTTCGAGGTCGACACCACCAAGGCCAACGAGTTCTGGCACGAGGAGGTCGCCGAGAACCTGCGCCGGATCGAGGCCGAGAAGGCCGAGAACCCTGAGTCGAGCGACGCAGGGGTCAGTTGATGGCCTCGTTCGTCCCGACGTCCGAGGACACCGTCGAGGACCAGCGGCTCTACACCCAGGCCCGCCTGGTCGAGGTGGAGTGCCTCGACTGCCTCGCCTGCGTCGGGGTGAAGAAGAACAGCGAGCACCAGACTTCCGTCCAGTGGACGGCCGAGGCGCAGGCGCAGTGTCCGGACCTCGTACGCCGCAAGGCCGCCGCCAACGGCGATCGGCTAGTCCACGCCCGCTGCCCTCGTCTGGCCGCGTCCATCGAAGCAGCCGTCGCCGACGGCCGGATCCAGATCGGAGCCGAGGATGGCTACTGACTCTTTCCTGCTGCCCGTCAGCGACGTGGTCAAGGAGACCGCCGACGCCCACTCGATCGTCTTCGAGCTGCCCGAGGACGTGAGGCACGCGTTCCAGCCGAAGGCGGGGCAGTTCCTCACCGTCGCCGTTCCGAGCGACCGCGACGGCCTGGCGGCGCGGTGCTATTCGCTCTCCAGCGCCCCGGGCGACGCGCTCACGGTGACCGTCAAGCGTACCGTCGACGGCTACGCGTCCAACTGGATCTGCGACAACCTCCGCCCCGGCGACACGCTCCGCGTACTGCCGCCGAGCGGGATCTTCACCCCTGCCGACATCGACGCCGACTTCCTGCTCTTCGCCGGCGGCTCGGGCGTCACCCCGATCATCTCGATCGCCCGCACGGCCCTGCGCGAGGGCACGGGAAGGATCGTGGTCTTCTACGCCAACCGCGACGAGCGCTCGGTGATCTTCGCCGAGGAGTGGGCGCGGCTCTCCGCCGAGCACGCAGACCGGCTCCAAGTGGTCCACTGGCTCGAGTCGGTCCAGGGGCTGCCCACCGGTGAGCAGCTCAAGGCGTTCGCGGCCGACCATCTGACGTACGACGCCTTCGTCTGTGGGCCGGCGCCGTTCATGAAGGCGACGATCGCGGCGCTCAAGGAGCTCGAGTTCCCCCGGGCGCGGCGGCATCAGGAAAAATTCGCCTCCCTCGGCGGCAACCCGTTCGGTGAGGTCGCCCCGGTCAAGGAGGCGGAGACCGAGGTCGTCGACGACGGCCCCAAGCAGCCCGCCACGCTCGAGATCGAGCTCGACGGCACCACGACGACGTACGACGACTGGGACCCAGGCACCCCGATGCTCGAGTTCCTCGAGGCGAAGGGCGTCAAGGCGCCCTACTCCTGCCGCGAGGGCGAGTGCTCGGCGTGCGCGTTCCGGCTGCTCGAGGGCGAGGTGAAGATGGTCCGCAACGACGTGCTCGAGCAGGAGGACCTCGATGACGGGATCCGGCTGGGCTGTCAGTCGTTGCCGACCACCGACACCGTCCGCGGCACCTACTCCTGAGGGACTCGCGAGAGACACAGATCACCAACCGGTTGCCAGGTCGAGCCGCGTGGCGCGATAGTGTCGCGCTGCCCGAACCACATCCCACCGTGTCACCCCGAGGAACGTCGTCGGCTGACCGGTAGGGCTCAAGCGAGGTTTCCCCCAACGTGTTCAATCGCAACTTCTACGCCGCCCAGGACGATCGGCGCTTCGTCGTCGGCTATGCCCTCGATCTCGGCTTCAGAGTCTTCGATGCCTACTCGGCTCCTGGCCAGCCGTTGAGCGAGATCACCACGACGGCATCGGCCTCGCTGCTGGCTGCGCGGCCCGCGTTCAAGCTCTACGCCCCCAACACCGGCCCCGAGCCGGTGATCACCCGGGTCGAGCTGGAGGAGTCGGAGTTCGGTCCCTCGGCCTTTGAGTACCAGTGCAACGGCTGGGGGCTCATCGGGCTCAACTTCGGTGGGGTCGTCGGCATCGGCGGCCTCGGCTGGAGCACCCTGACCACCATGGCGGAGGCCCGTGCGACCCGCTGGCACGCCGTGGAGCCGATCGGCGCCGCTCCCTCGGAGTGGAACTGGCCGGCCGTCGACGACGCGGCGATCAAGATGTTCGAGGCGATCGCCTCGATGGCCGGCTCCGCCGTGGGCGACAGCCCGATCCTCGCCGCCGCGGGCCAGCTCATCAAGGACAAGGGTCTGCTGTACGAGTCCGGTGGCGGCCTGCACGCCCGCCCGGGTCTCGGCTGACCTAGGTCGATACGCCCGGCGTATCAATCGCCCGACAATCGATACTTCACAACACCGGTCGGCGATCCTAGATTCTCGGGCATGGACGTCACCTGCGCAGCCTTCCGGACCCCGACCCGTTCGTGGTTGGCGTCGTGAACGCGGTCGCCGTGCACCATGTCGTCTCGGGCCGGCCGGACGGACCGGTGGTGGTGCTGTCCAACTCGCTGGGAGCGACCCACGCGATGTGGGACGAGAACCTCGCCGACCTCGAGCGCCACTTCCGCGTCGTGCGCTACGACACCCGGGGACACGGTCGCTCTCCGGTACGTCCCGGCCCGTACTCGATCGACGACCTGGCCGACGACGTCGTCACCCTCTTGGACCGCCTCGGCGTCCAGCGGGCCCACTTCGTGGGTCTCTCGCTCGGCGGCATGACCGGGATGCGCCTCGCCGCGCGCTGCCCCGAGCGCGTCGACCGTCTCGTCCTCCTGTGCACCGGAGCGCATCTGACGCCTTCCTCCGCCTGGCACGACCGCGCGGCCACGGTGCGAGCCGACGGCACCCATGCCGTCGCCGAGGCGGTCGTCTCCCGCTGGTTCACGCCAGGCTTCCTCGAGTCGAACCCCGAGGTGAAGGCGACCTGCGAGGCCACGGTCGCCGCCACCCCGGACGAGGGCTACGCCGGATGCTGCGAGGTCATCGCCGCCATGGACCTCCGCGCCGACCTCCCCGCGATCACCGCTCCGACCCTGGCCATCGCCGGTGCCAACGACCCCGCGACGCCGCCCCCGCACCTCGAGGCGATCGCCGATGCGGTCCAGGACGGCCGGCTCCTCGTGGTCCCCGACTCGGCACACCTGGCCAACGCCCAGCAGCCCGCGATCATCACCCGCGCCATCATCGACCACCTCCAGGCGACCTGACGGACGACGCCGCAGCGTCTCCGGGGATAACCAGGTGTGTCCAGGTGCGCGACCTGGCTAGGTTCGGAGCCGATGCGAGAACCCGATGCCGCGTTCGCGGACCCACGTCAGGCAGTCCTCTACGACGCCTTCGACGACGACCGTTCCGACCTGGATACCTATGTCGCGATCGCCGGTGAGCTCGGTGCTCGACAAGTCATCGACATCGGGTGCGGAACAGGCTCGCTCGCCGTTCGGCTGGCCGGTGAAGGGCTCTCCGTCGTCGGCGTCGACCCGGCCGCGGCGTCTCTCGACGTCGCCCGCACCAAGCCGTACGCCGACCGCGTCACCTGGATCAACGGCGACGCGACCGCCCTCGCCGGCGTCGCCGGCACTGCTGACATGGCGGTCATGGCCGGCAACGTCGCCCAGGTCTTCGTCTCCGACGCGGACTGGTCCGAGACCCTGACCGCGGTCCACGCGGCGCTTCGTCCTGGCGGCTGGTTCATCTTCGAGACCCGTCGACCCGAGGTCCGGGCCTGGGAGGGCTGGGACGTCGCGCCGACAACCGTCGACCTCCCGGACGGCCGCACCGCGGTGGTCACCCGCACCGTCACCGTCGTCGACCTCCCGCTGGTCACCTTCGAGGGATCGACCACGATCGGCGACGAGACCCTGACCTCGTCCTCCACCCTCCGCTTCCGCGACCGCCCGGAGATCGAGCGCGACCTCCTCTCCCATGGCTTCATCGTGGGCGACGTACGCGACGCCCCGGACCGGCCGGGCATGGAGTATGTCTTCCTGGCCCGTGCGATTGCCTGACGATCAGGTCACTCGAGCGGCGCGGACCGTGCCGCAGCCACCACCGCCTCAAGACCTTCGGCGGTTGGACCTACACCCAGCCCGCTCCCGGCACATTCATCTGGCGCTCACCACTCGGCTTGGAGTACGTCCGCTACCCCGATGGCACGTACGAGCAGCTCACGCAACTTGCCGCGTGAGCGCCTCGAAACGACGTCGTCCTTGGGTTGTGGCCATGGGTGCATACGCTGTGGCCGTGTCCGGCCAACCGAAGATCGTCTGCATCTGTGGCTCCACCCGATTCGTGAATGAGATGGCGGCGGCGAACCGTGACCTGACACTCGCCGGCGTGATCGTCCTCGCCCCGGGCGTCTCCACCTGCGCAAGATCGACCTGGCCGACCGGGTTCTGGTCGTCAACCCGGGTGGGTCCGTCGGCGAGTCCACGAGCAGAGAGATCGCCTACGCCCGTGACACCGGCAAGCCGGTCTCGTTCACCGATCGGCCGTCACCCGACTGAGCGACGAGCAGATAGCCGGCGCCGTCGGCGTCGAGGGTCGTGGTCTCGACGGTCAGTCCGATGCTCTGCAGTTGTGCGACGAGCTCCTCGTAGCGGTAGGGCCAGAACGACAACCGCTCCGCGCACGTGTGGAGCGATCCGTCAGGTCTCACCTCGGTGACGGCGATCTCCATGTGGTGCTCTTGCTCCCAGCCCGGCGCGATCTGGGTGTGGTAGATGACCACCGCGTCGCGACCGTTGCGGCGGATCAGGCGATCGCGGACGTCGATCCGGGAGCCACGCGCGCGCACGACCTCCCACATGCGGGAGGTGAGCACGAGGCGTCCGCCTGGACGCAGCAGCTGGGCCATCGAGGCAAGCGCGGCCAGACGGCCGCGCCTGCCTTCGGCGTGACCGAGCGAGTTGCCGACGCAGAACACCAGGTCGAAGGTCGACGCCTCGAAACGACCGGTCAGCTCCTCCCAGCTGAGTTGGCGTGCGTCGAGCCGTACGCCATGTTCGCCGGCGAGCGCTGTTGTTCGGCGGATCATCCCGGCGCTGGCGTCTGTCGCCACGACGTCCAGGCCATGTCCGGCGAGACCGACAGCGAGCTGGCCGGTGCCGCAGGAGCAGTCGAGGACCCGTGCGTTCGGTGGCGGAGGCGTCACCAGGCCCTCGAACCTCGCCGCAGCGCCGACGGGGGACAGATTCTCGTCCCGAATCAACCACTCGTACGCCTCGGACAGTGCGCCATAGCCGGCCACAGTGATCACCTCCGTCATCCAGCGAACCAGACCCGAAAGTCGCGATGCCACTGAGTTTGCGGCGGTCTCTCAGCTCTCGGCGGGTTGCGGCGTGAGCACGTCGAAGACCACCTCGTCCTCGAGCCCGGAGGCCAGGCGCCAGACCGCGTCGGCGAGCTCGTCGGGGTCGAGGGTGGCGTAGGGGGAGGGGGTGGCTGGGTCGGTGAGCATCTGGTGGATGTCGCCGCGCTCGATCAGGCCACCGACGACGAGCGAGCCGACGTGTACGCCGTCCTCGGCTGCGGCGGCGGCCAGGGTGCGGGCGTAGGTCCGCAGGGCGCCTGAGGCGGGAGCGTAGGGGCCGAGGAAGGGGAGAGGGACGAGCGCGCTGAGTCCGGAGACGTACACGAGCGCGCCGCTGCCGCGCGAGCGCATCGTGGGGAGGGTCAGGTTGGCCACCTCGACGGCCGGCTCGAGGGTCTCGGCCATGGCGCGACGGATGTCGGCGGGCTCGGTCTCGACGATCCCGACCATGGGTGCGCTCAGGTTCTGAGCGCCGGGGCCGTGGTAGACGACGTCGATCGGTCCCAGTGCCGAGGTGATCTCGGCGAGGGCGCTCGCTGCGGCACCTGGTGCTCGCAGGTCGGCGGCGACCGCGACGGCGGGTACGCCGCTCGCTGACAGTTCCTCCAGATAGGCTGGGTGCCGGTCAGTGCTGCGCGAGACCAGGCCGACGGCGTACCCCTCCTTGGCGAACCTCTGCGCCACCGACATTCCGAGGCCGGGGCCTGCGCCCAGAACCGCGATCGTGCTCATCTACTTCTCCCTCATGGGTAGGTTGCTGATGTCAGCAACCCTCGCCGCCGAGCGGCGTTCGCGGAAGAAGGCACTTCAATGTCAGATGGGAACACCGATGTGCCCCGGCACATCGTGAGCGCGGCGCTGGGGCCAGGACTGCCGGCGAAGGTCCCGGCGGGGGAGTACGAGGACTGTCCGGTGACGCAGGCCGTGCAGATGCTCGGTGACAAGTGGACGCTGCTGATCGTGATGATGCTGGCCGAGCGGCCGCATCGCTACAACGAGCTGCGGCGCCGGGTCGAGGGGATCAGCCAGCGCATGCTCACCCGGACGCTGCGCGTCCTGGAGGAGGAGGGGATCGTGACGCGTACGGTCTTCCCGACGGTGCCCCCGGGTGTGGAGTACGGGCTGAGCGAGCGCGGCCGGGAGCTGCTGGTGCCGCTCGCCGGACTCGCGGACTGGGTGATCCGGGGCCGCGCGGCCTGAGGGCTCAGAGGCCGCGGGTCCAGAAGACCTCCTCGTGGAGGTGGCGCGAGCGCCAGCCCTCCGGAGTGCGTACGAAGGAGTGGCGGTAGCGACCGCCCACCTCGACGACACGCTCGCCGCCGGATCCGTCGGAGATGACCATCGGGTTGTCGAAGTACGCGACGACCTCTGCCGAAGCGAAGCCCGAGGCATCCGGTGCTGCGCCCTCGTCGGTGAAGGTGATGCCGACCTGGCCGATGGTGTGCAGGCGCTTCTGGGAGAACGCGGGCAGCATCTCGGCGAGCCACTTCTTGACGTCAGGGAACTCGCCGACCGTGCCACCGGACTCGGAGTAGTCGATCGTGGCGTCGGCGGCGAAGACCGTGTCGAGCGCGTCCCAGTCGCCGTCGTCGACAGCCAGGGTGTAGCGGGTTAGCGCGTCGGTGATCTCGGCGCGGTCGATCAGCTCTTGAACGTCCATGAAAGGTCTCCTTCAGCGGGGCGAGAGGACGATGACCGGGATCTCCCGGTCGGTCCAGGTCTGGTAGGTCTCGAAGTCGGCGTACGTCTCCAGCAGCCGCGGCCAGAGTTCGGCCCGCTCCTCGGAGTCGGCGACGCGTGCCCGGACGAGCTGCCGCCCGTGACGGGGGACACGGACCGCGACGTCGGGCTGGGCGCGCAGGTTGGGGACCCACTGCGGGTCCTTCGGAAGGCCGCCCTGGGAGCCGACGACCACGAGATCGTCGCCCGAGCGCATGAAGAGCAGGGGAGTGGTGAAGGTGCGGCCCGACTTGCGGCCGATGTGCTCGAGCAGCAGCACCGGAGCGGGTTTGCGCCAGCCGGCCATCACCCGCCAGGTGCCGCCGATCCGGCCGTTGGTGAGCTTGAACAGCGCGGTGTTGGCGCGGGCGCCGTACTTGATGATTCTCGCCGTCAGCGGCGAGTCGAGGCCTGCGGGACGTTCGAGAGAAGGCGACATGACGAACACTCTGGCAGAAACTTAGAACACGTTCTAGTGTTGGCACATGCGCTTCACCTATGCCGAGGCAATGACGCAGGCCGACTACTACGCACCGCTGGCCCAAGCGGCCGAGGCCGCCGGCTACACCAGCATGACGGTGGCCGACAGCCTGATCTATCCCGAGGAGTCCGACTCCACCTATCCCTACACCGATACCGGCGACCGGGAGTTCCTGCAGGGCAAGGAGTTCATCGAGGCGTTCATCCTGTGCGCCCACCTCTTCGCGGTGACCACGACGCTGCGCCTGACCCCGTTCGTGGTGAAGCTGCCCGTACGCCCGCCGGTGCTGGCCGCCAAGCAGGCCTCGAGCCTCGCCTTCCTCTCCGGCAACCGGCTCGGACTCGGCGTCGGCCTGTCCCCATGGCCGGAGGACTTCGCCGCCCTCGGCGTCGACTGGAAGCGCCGCGGCAAGCGGATGGACGAGTGCATGGACATCCTCCGCGGCCTCACCGACCCGAGCGGCGATTTCTTCGGCTACGACGGTGAGTTCTACGAGTTCGCACCGCTCCAGCAGCGCCCCGCGCCAACCGAGAAGATCCCCCTCCTTGTCGGCGGCCACGCCGACGCGGCACTGCGCCGCGCGGTCCTCAAGGGCGACGGCTGGATGCACGCCGGCGGCGACGGCGAGGAGCTCGACCGCCTTCTGGTCCGCCTCGCCGAGATCCGGCGCGAGGAGGGCGACGCCAGGGACGACTTCGAGGTCCATGTGATCAGCTACGACGCGTACGACCTCGACGGGATCAAGCGGCTCGAGGACAAGGGCGTCACCGACTGCATCGTCGGCTTCCGCGACCCCTATGTGAAGGGCGCCGACCCCGAGCCGCTGGAGAAGAAGATCAAGCACCTGGAGTGGTACGGGGAGAACATCATCGCCAAGGTGGGCAAGTGAGTGAGGCGTACGGCCTGACCGAGCCGCTCCAGCGGGCGATCGCGGAGGCGGAGGAGCTGATCGCGAACGCCCCGTTCATCCGCACCGAAGCCGACCGGCTCGAGGGCTATGAGTATCTCTCCGGCCGGATCCGGATGGCGATGCAGACGGCGTTCGACTACGACCTCGAGCAACCGCTCTTCGTGAACCCGACCCACCAGTTCTCCAAGCAGGGCCTGGACAATCCTGACGCGATCTACTTCAACGCCTACCTGCGAGAAGGCGTCGAGTACGTCGTCCGCGGCCGTCGCGGGACCAGTGCCGACCTCTCCTTCCAGGTGATGGGCGGCGCCTACACCGCCGACTCCGCCGCGACCAGCCTGATGGCCTTCGACGACCGCAAGCTCCAGCTCGACGACGACGGGGGTTTCGAGTTCACCTATGTCGCCGAGCCGGGCGCGAAGACCCTGATCGTGCGCGAGGTCTTCAACGATTGGGACACCGAGACCCGCGGCGCGATCACCATCGAGCGTCCCGACACCCTCGGCCGGCCGCGCCGCCCGCTCACCCAGGAGCTGCTCCGGAAGAAGTACGAGGTCGCCGGCCGGTCGCTGACCGGCTCGATCCAGACCTGGTTCGCCTTCCCCCAGTTCTTCCAGTACAAGGAGCCGGTCAACACGCTCACCGTCCCAGCCCGGACGCCGGGCGGGCTGGAGTCGCAGTTCTCCTCGATCGGTCACTACGAGCTGGCCGAGGACGAGGCGCTCGTGGTGGAGGTGCCGCGCTGCGACGACTGCAGCTACCAGGGGATCCAGGTCGGCTCGGACTGGTACGCCTCGACCGACTACGAGACCCACCAGACCAGCCTCACCAAGGCCCAGGCCGTCACCGACCCCGACGGCGTGATGCGCTTCGTGATCTCGGAGCAGCCGCCCCTGGACGGCAAGCCGATCGCGAACTGGCTCGAGACCACCGGGCACCGCACCGGCTCGCTGATGCTGCGCTGGCAGCGGCTCGAACGAGACCTCACTGCCGCCGACGGACCGGTGGTCCACAAGGTGGGCTTGGCCGACGTGCGCGACCTGCTTCCTCACGCCGAGTCGCTGAACCCTGGGGGGTATGAGGAGCGGATCGCCGCACGTCAGCGGGCGGTTGCGCGCCGGATGCTCAGCTGAGGACGGGGCGCGACGCGGAGGCGAAGGACGCCTATGCTTGCCGCCCATGGCCAGTCCCCACCACGAGCCACCGACGATCCCGGGCTTCGATCATCGTCGGCTGATCGGCGCAGGCGGATCCTCCGTTGTCTTCCTCTACGCGTGGCCGCAGGAGAAGGTCGACGTCGCCGTCAAGGTCTGGAACGACCGGCTCAGCGGCGAGACCCAGGACGCGCTCGCCAAGGAGACCAAAGAGGTTGCCGAGCTCGCCGCCCACCCCCACGTGCTGCCGCTGCACGCCGTCGGCGTCAGTGATGACGACCGCTGCTTCGTGGTGATGGACCATCGCGCCGGCGGCGACCTGCAGACCCGTTGGAAGCGCGAGCGGCTCCCGGTCGCCGAGGCCCTGAGCATCACGATCAAGGTCGCTGGAGCGCTCGACGTCGCCGCCCGGCACGGGATCCTGCACGGCGACGTCAAGCCCGCCAACATCCTGATGACCAGTGGCGGGGAGCCGCAGCTGGTCGGCTTCGGAGGTCTCTCCTCGGCCGGTCGTCCTGGCGGCGCCGACTCGACCTCGCTGCCGTGGATGGCGCCGGAGATGCTCTCGGATCCGCCCGAGCCGAGCGCCTGGGCGGACATCTGGAGCCTCGCCGCGACCTGCTACACGCTGCTCGCGGGACGTACGCCCTTCGAGGGGTCGAGTGGCCGCGACGCCCCCGTGGCTCTGGTGGAGCGGATCCGGGAGTACGACCCGCTGTCCATCGACCGCGACGACGTCCCGCCGTCGTTCGAGGAGGCGCTGCGCAAGGCGATGTTCAAGCGCCGGGCCGGGCGGCACTGGAGTGCCGCCGACTTCGCCAAGGCGCTCCAAGCGGTCGAGGCCGAGCTTGGACTGCCGGTCACGCCGCTCGCGGAGATGCGCGAGCCCCGGGACGAGGTTCCTGAGGTTGCCGAAGTCACGGAGGTGGCTGAGGTGGCCGAACCGGCCCCGATCGAGGTGGCTCCGGATCCGGTTCCGTCGCAGACCGAGTCACCGGGAGCGGGGGACACCGCAGAGGTGCCGATCGTCACCGGCCCCGTGAACGAACCAGTGATCGACCCCGTGGTCGAACCCATGATTGCCCCAGCACCGATGCTCGAGCAGACCGACGACGACGTCCTCGGGCACCGGGGCGACGTCGACCGGCTGGCCCGTCTGCTCGCCTCCGCGCGCACCCAGCTCCCGATCTCGGTCGCCGTCCAGGGACTGCCCGGGAGCGGCCGGTCGACCTTCCTGCGGAAGGTCCAGGAGCGCATGGAGTGGCTCACCGAACACGACGAGACCTACCCCGCCCGCACCACCCATGTACGCATCGACGCCCGCCAGTATGCCGAGGGAGACGTGGCGGGCGCGGTGCTCGACAGTGTGCGCAGCGCGGGGAAGAGTGAGCCGCCGCCGCTGGTGGCGAAGCATCAGGCCGCACAGCGACGGACGGCCGAGCTGCGGGCCGCGCTCGCGGGCGTGCCCGAGGACGACGGCCCCCGCGGCAAGCGCCGCGCGCAGCCGATGAGCACCACGATGGCGCTCGCGGCCATGGACCGCGAGGTCGCGGCCTACGAGGCCGCGCTGCGGGCGGCCCCGCCCGGACCCCCGCCGGGACCGTCGGCCGGCGCGCTGAGAGCGCCGCTGGCGAGCCGTACGATCGTCTACGTCGACGACCTGGACAAGTGCGACCCGGCCACTGCCGCCGGGGTGCTGCAGGCGATCGACGAGCTGAGCGGCCAGGAGGGTGTCGCGGTAGTCGCGGCCGTGGACGCGCAGGTGCTGCGACGAGCGATCGAGGGGCGAGTGGCGGAGCCTGCGGCGTACCTCTCCCGCGTCTTCGACGTGCCGTTCGCGCTGCGGGCGTTCGCGGGGGACCCCGCGGTGCGGTTCATGCGGTCGCTGATGCGTCAGGCGGTGCCGTCGTGGCCGGCCGCGCTGGCCGCGGGCACCAGAGACCGGGCGGGGCGCCTGAACCCGTTCGAGACCTTCGAGATGACCCCCGGTGAGGCGCTGTTCACGAGCGAGCTGGCCAGGTTCTGCCCGACGCCCGGGGCTGCCAGGAAGCTGCTCGCGGTCTATCGGCTGGCGCGTACGGCCCCGGTGGCGAGCGTGGGCACCGAGCCGGCCGGCCACCACGCCCTCGGGATCCTGATGGCGATCCTGGTCGGGGCGCCGGCGCAGGCCGTCCAGGTGCTCGGGGCCGTGGTCGAGTCGCTGGCTGCGGGCGAGGACGGCGCGACGTTCCGCAAGCTGCTCGAGAAGGTCGCGCGCGAGCACACGGCGGGATGCGGCCGGGCCACCTGTGGCTCGTGCGCCGACTGGTCCCGGGTGCTCCGTGCCCACGCCGACCTCGTCCGGGCACAGCAGGTGCCGCAGGAGGTCGGGGCGTACGCCGCCTGGGTCGACGAGGTCGCCAGGTTCAGCTTCCCGACCTGACCCTTCCAGCTGCGCCTCTTCCGGAAAAGTGAAACACGTTCTAGTCTAGGCGCCATGACTGGACTCCTGGATGGCAAGGTCGTCGTGCTCTCGGGGGTCGGCCCCGGCCTCGGTCGCTCGCTGGGCGAGCAGGCCGCGCTGATGGGCGCCGACCTGGTGCTCGCCAGCCGCACCGAGAAGCGGCTGCAGAAGATGGCCGGCGTCATCGAGGAGCACGGACGACGTGCGCTGGTGGTGCCGACCGACATCACCGACGAGGACGCGCGCCGGCACCTGGTCGACGCCACGCTGGAAGAGTTCGGGCGCGTCGACGTACTCCTCAACAACGCCTTCGGCATCCCGCCCATGGACCCGCTCACCCAGATCCCGCTCGACGCGCTCCGGCTGGCCCAGGAGTCCAACGTCTACGCCCCGCTGCGGCTCTCGGCACTCTTCGCCGACGCGCTGGCGGCCACGCCGGACAAGCCCGGCGGCGCGATCGTGATGATCAACTCCGCGGTGCTCTACCAGAGCCAGCCCGAGTTCGCGGGCTACAAGCTCTCCAAGGGTGCTCTCGCCCACCTCGCCTCCTCGCTGGCCACCGAGCTCGGCCCGCGCGGCATCCGGGTCAACTCCATCGCGCCGTCCTACATCTACGAGGACGTCAACAAGGCCTACTTCGACTGGATGGCGTCGGAGTCCGGGCGCACCCACGAGGAGGTGTACGCCGAGAAGGCAGCCCCCACCGACCTGAAGCGGCTCGCCACCCCCGAGGAGGTCGCCCGGGCGGCGCTCTTTCTCGGCAGCGACCTGGCCTCCGCGGTCACCGGGACCGTGCTCAACGTGGACTGCGGGGAGTTCCATGACTGAGACTGGCCCAGGAAAGACGACACAGCGCGAGCGGGCGGATGTGGGGACGTACGAGGACATCTGCGCGGCCGCCATCCGCACCACGGGACTGAATGACTTCGGTGGGACCGATCACGAGGAGGGGCTGCGGCTCCTGGTCGAGGACCTGGCCTCGCCCGAGGCCGGGCTCACCCCGGTCGGCAACTACTTCCACCGGTCCCAGGTGAAGTCGGCCCTCGTCGGCCGGCTCATGACGCAGGCCCGGCTCGCGGAGTTCCCCCAGCACCAGGACGTACGCATCGAGCGCCCGATCTTCGTCACCGGACTCGTCCGCACCGGCACCACCGCCCTGCACCGGCTCCTGGCCGCCGACCCGGCACACCAGGGTCTGGAGACCTGGTTGACCGAGTTCCCCCAGCCGCGTCCCCCGCGCGAGACCTGGGAGCAGGACCCGGTCTTCAACGCCCTGCAGGGCGCCTACCGGCAGCACCACGTCACCAACCCCGAGTTCATGGGGATCCACTACATGGACGCCACCAGCGTCGAGGAGTGCTGGCGGGTGCTGCGACAGAGCGGCAGGTCGATCTCCTTCGAGTCGCTGGCCCACGTCCCGCGCTACTCGGCCTGGCTGGCGAAGCAGGACTGGCGCGATGCGTACGAGCTGCACCGCCGCACCCTGCAGCTCATCGGGCTCAACGACACCGACAAGCGCTGGGTGCTCAAGAACCCCTCCCACCTGGTCGCGCTCGACGCGCTGATGGAGGTCTACCCGGACGCGCTCGTGGTCGTCACCCACCGCGAGCCGGTCGTCTCGGTCGCCTCCGGTTGCTCGCTCTCCGCAGAGGCGACCGCGGGGATGTCGACCACGTTCGTCGGTGAGACCATCGGCGAGACCCAGCTGGAGATGCTCTCCCGCTCGTGGCGCTCCTTCGCCGAGACCCGGAAGAGGTACGACCCGGCGCAGTTCCTCGACGTCGACTACCGCGGGTTCGTCAAGGACCCGGTCGGCACCGTCGAGAACATCTACACCCACTTCGACATCCCCTGGAGCGACGCCGCGCGAGCCGAGGTCTCCCGCATCGATGCCGAGTCGCGTTCGGGGAGCGCCCGGCCCAAGCACGACTACAGCCTGGCCGACTACGGGCTGACGGAGGACGAGGTTCGCCAGGCGTTCACCCTCTGATTCCGTACGGCATCCACCGGTGCTTCATCGAGATGTCCTACGGTTCGACGCGAGCTCACGGGTGTGCGGCTCATGACGCCGTCCAACCTCGGGAGCCATGTGATGAGCCATGCTGCGGTGCTGAGCGCCGAACCGACGGACGCGCCCGCCAGGCCTTCGGTCAGGCTGGTCACGGTGCTCGCGCTGCTGGGCGCCTTCGCGGCCTCGATGAGCCTCTACGTGGCCACCACGCAGGCGTTGTCGTACCACGCGCGTGACGAGGGCCCGAACGCCTCGTACGCCATCTCGCTCCACACCGGCGAGCTGCCCACGATCGACACACCGGTGGCGCAGGACAGGGAGCGCTTCCCGCAGATCACCCGGGGCGCGAACCGGGAGGAGTTCGATCGCCACCGGATGATCTGGACCGCCAACCATCCGCCGCTCTACTACCTCCTCGGCGTGCCGTGGGTCGCCCTGGCCGACGCGCTGGACAACCCGCAGGTGCTGATCGCCGGGATGCGGGCGGTGAGCGCTCTGGCGTACGGGGCGCTGGTGTTCCTGGTCGGCCTGATCGCCTTCGAGGTGACGCCACGGCGTCCGCCCGCCGCGATGCTCGCCACCGCGATCATGGCCTCGCCGGCGGTGCTGGCGATCGCGGCAGGGTTCGTCATGAACGACAGCCTGGCGGTGGCGGCCTCCTCGCTGACCGTGCTCGCGACCCTGCGCATCCTCCGCCTCGGGGTGACCCGGAACCGGATGATCGTGATGGCGGTCGCCGGCACTCTGGCCGCCGCGACCAAAGCGCCCGGCGTGATCACGGTGATCATGTGCGGTGCCGCGCTCGGGGTGACGCTGCTGCTCCGCGACCGCACCCCGAAGAGCTTCCTCCGGGCTACCTGGCTCACCGCGATCGCCACCGGGGTGCCGGGGCTGGCGATCGGCTGGTTCTACGTACGCAACATCGTGCTCTATGGCGACGCGACCGCGAGCTCGGCGCTCCTGGCGCGCTACCAGCGGGTGCAGATCGATACCTGGTTCGAGGTGATGACCGCGCCGCGCTTCTGGCACGGCTGGTACGACCACTTGTGGGTGCCGGTCCAGTTGCGCGGCACGACGCTGCACTGGGTGATCGACGCCATCACGCTCGTCGCTCTGCTCGGACTGGCCCTGGGGATCCTCGCGCGTCTGCGTGACCACGGTCGCGAGCGGGGTGTCGTCGTCAGCGCGCCCCGGGTCCCGTCGGTCGCGGCCGTCGGTCTGCTCGTGCTGATCGCGCACGCGTTCGTGATCGTCGTCAACCTGGCCCAGTTCCGCTCCGGCGGCGGCAACCCGCACGAGCGCTACCTGATGACGATCATGCCGCTGATCGCGATCGTGCTCTCGGTCGGTCTGCTGGCCATCGTCGATGCGCTGCCGTGGGGCGAGGTCCGCCGGCGTGAGGAGGTCGCGACAGTGCTGATCTCGGCGTTCCTGGTGGGCATGGCGGCCGCCACCTTCGCCGTGTGGATGCGCACCCAGATCCGCATGGGCGCGGATCTCATGCTCCCGGAGCTCCGGCTGGTGCCGTACGTCATCCTCGCCGCCGGCGGACTCTGCGCACTCGCGGCGGTGGCACTTCCGCTCCTCTGGCGGCCACGTGCAGACGACAGCGTGACAGGTAGCGCACTACTCGCTCTCTCGGGTGTGGGGCGCGGTTGAGTGTCTGCATGAGCGCCGATGTCATCCCCAGCTCCCACCGCACAGCATCGACGGTCTGGAGCAGGATCGCCGCGGTGCTGTCCGGTCTGCTCAGCGTCGGTTTCGGCATCCCTGCCGCCTACGGCACCTACCACTTCGCGACGCACGACGGCGAGGTGTGGATGTTCATGGGCTTCCCGACGTACGGCGACGGTCCGTTCGTCGACGTCGGTATCCCGACGACCGTGCTGCTGCTGGCCGGGTTCACGGCGGTGTGCGTGGCCGAGGCGGTGGTTGGCCTCGTGCTGTGGACGCGTCCGCGCCTCGGCGGGTGGCTCTCGATCGCCTTGCTCCCGTTCGAGCTCGCCTACTGGTGGGGCTTCGCGTTGCCGTTCGGCCCGATCGCGGGTCTGGCTCGGACGGTGGCGGTGGTCATGGTGCTTCGTCGCCGCGAGTAGTCGGAGCGTCGGCGTGGATGTCGAGGGCGCCAAGACTGTCGGTGGTCCCGAGTAGCCTGGACATCATGCGTCCAGTCACCGATCTCGAGCGTCGTGTCGCCCCGTTCAAGGTGGTCTCCGACTACCAGCCCTCGGGTGACCAACCGGCTGCGATCGCGGAGATCACCAAGCGGATCCAGGGCGGCGTCAAGGACGTCGTCCTGCTCGGCGCGACCGGCACCGGAAAGACGGCGACCGTGGCCTGGACGGCCGAGCAGCTGCAGCGCCCGCTGCTGGTGCTGCAGCCCAACAAGACCCTCGCCGCCCAGTTCGCCAACGAGCTGCGCCAGCTCTTCCCGGAGAACGCGGTCGAATACTTCGTCTCCTACTACGACTACTACCAGCCTGAGGCGTACGTCCCCCAGACTGACACCTACATCGAGAAGGACTCCTCGATCAACGAGGAGGTCGAGCGGCTGCGCCACTCGGCGACCAACTCGCTGCTGACCAGGCGCGACGTCATCGTGGTCTCGACCGTCTCCTGCATCTACGGTCTCGGCACCCCGCAGGAGTACGTCGACCGGATGATCCGGCTGCGGGTGGGGGAGGAGCACGACCGCGACTCGATCCTGCGGCGGCTGGTGGAGATCCAATACACCCGCAACGACCTCTCCTTCACTCGAGGCACCTTCCGGGTGCGCGGCGACACCCTGGAGATCTTCCCGGTCTACGAGGAGCACGCGGTCCGGATCGAGTTCTTCGGCGACGAGATCGAGCGGCTGATGACGCTGCACGCCGTCACCGGCGAGGTCCTCACCGAGGACCAGGAGCTCTACGTCTTCCCCGCGACCCACTACGTCGCCGGCCCCGAGCGCATGGAGCGCGCGATCAACGGCATCGAGGCCGAGCTCGACCAGCAGCTGAGCACCTTCGAGAAGCAGGGCAAGATGCTCGAGGCGCAGCGGCTGCGGATGCGTACGACCTACGACATCGAGATGATGCGGCAGGTCGGGTCCTGCTCCGGGATCGAGAACTACTCGATGCACATCGACGGCCGCGAGCGTGGCTCGGCGCCCAACTGTCTGCTCGACTACTTCCCGGAGGACTTCGTCCTCGTGGTCGACGAGTCCCACGTCGCGGTCCCGCAGGTCGGCGGGATGTACGAGGGCGACATGTCCCGCAAGCGCAACCTGGTCGAGCACGGTTTCCGGTTGCCCAGCGCCCAGGACAACCGGCCCCTGAAGTGGGAGGAGTTCCTGGAGCGGATCGGCCAGACGATCTACCTCTCCGCGACGCCGGGCAACTACGAGCTGGACCTGGTCAGCCGCGACGGCGGCGAGCCTGACGTGGTCGAGCAGATCATCCGCCCGACCGGCCTGATCGACCCCGAGGTGATCATCAAGCAGACCAAGGGCCAGATCGACGACCTGATCGGCGAGATCAACGACCGGGTCGCCAAGAACGAGCGCGTCCTGGTCACCACGCTCACCAAGAAGATGTCCGAGGATCTCACCGACTATCTGCTCGATGCCGGGATCCGGACGCGCTACCTCCACTCCGAGGTCGACACGCTCAAGCGGATCGAGCTGCTCCGCGACCTGCGGCTGGGGGAGTACGACGTCCTGGTCGGCATCAACCTGCTCCGTGAGGGCCTCGACCTTCCCGAGGTGTCGCTGGTCTCGATCCTCGACGCCGACAAGGAAGGCTTCCTTCGCTCGGACAAGTCGCTGATCCAGACCATCGGCCGTGCGGCCCGAAACGTCTCCGGTCAGGTGCACATGTACGCCGACAAGATCACCCCCTCCATGGAGTCGGCGATCGAGGAGACCAACCGCCGCCGCGCGATCCAGATGGCCTACAACGAGGCCAACGGCATCGACCCGCAGCCGCTGCGCAAGAAGATCGCCGACATCACCGACATGCTCGCCCGCGAGGACGAGAGCACCCAGGAGCTGCTCAACACCTGGGCCGGCACCGAGGCCAAGGGCCGCGCCGGCAAGACCGCTGCCAAGTCCCCGACCCCGATGCTCGGAGACGCCGCCCGCGAGGCCCGCGAGCGCGGCCTCGTCGGACTCCCCTCCTCCGACCTGGCTCAGCTCATCGGCGACCTCACCGAGCAGATGAAGGGCGCCGCCGCCGAGCTCCAGTTCGAGGTCGCCGCCCGTCTGCGCGACGAGATCTCTGATCTCAAGAAGGAACTGCGGCAGATGATGGAAGCCACTAAGTAACACCGCTGGTCGAGCCGCGAGCGCCAGCGAGCGTGTCGAGACCAACACAGTCCCGTCAGCGCTCGATCGTACCGCGTTGGTCTCGACACGCCTCCGCCTAGCGGCTCCGGCGGCTCGACCAGCGGGTGCTGCGATCAACCAGCGAGCATGGCCTCGATCAGGTCAGCGGCGCGGCGGGTGCCGCCCTCGGCGATGGCGTCGGCGCGCAGCTGAGCCGAGCGCACGGCGCGGTCGGGGTCGTCGAGCAGTTCGAGCAGTGCCGTACGCAGCGCAGAGGCAGTGACGTCCTCGGCGTCGATCCTTCGAGCGACGCCGAGCTCGACGAGACGATCGGCGTTCATGAACTGGTCGACCGCCTGCGGGATCGCGACCATGGGGATGCCTGCCATCAGACCTTCGCTGCTGCCGCCCATCCCGGCATGTGTGACGAACGCGTCAGACTGGGCGAGGACGGCGCGCTGCGGCAGCCAGGAGTGGACCTCGACGTTGCCGGGGAGGTCGCCGAGGTCGGCCGGGTCGAGCTGGGTGCCGGTCGACATCACGACGTGCCAGCCGGGGAGGGATGCGTACGCCTCGATGCAGGCGCGGAAGAAGTCCGCGCCGGCGGCGTAGGCCGAGCCGAGGGAGACAAGCAGGACGTGATCGGCGTCGGCGGGGCGGGTCCAGGTCTCCTCGGAGTCGAGCGCGAAGCACGGTCCGACGAAGGTGACGACCTCCTCGTCGACTTTGTCCGCGTTGGGCTGCATCGCCTTCGGGATGAGGGCGAGCGCCCGCTTCGGCGCCCCGGCGAACGTCTCCGGGTCACGAGTGCTTGCTCCCGCGTCCTCGAGCCACGCCCCGAACCGATCCAGGTAGCCGTCGTAGCCCGGCAGTTGCCGCACCTGGGCGCCGACCTCCTCGGCGTACCCCTCCCAGGCGACGAACGTCGGCGAGAGCTGCACGAACGGACGCTGCTGCTTCTCCGCGAGGGCCCGGGCGGCATAGCCACCGATGTCGTAGAGGTAGAGCTCGGCGGGCTCGGTGCCGTAGAACGACTCCAGATGCGGGAGGACCTGGATGGCGTCGTCGAGGAAGATGCCCATCCCGGCGACCGGGTCCTCGGGCCAGAGTCGGTCCTCGACGGGCAGCACCGTCGGCACCGGAACCAGCTCGGCCCCGGTCGGCTTGATCGCGTCGGACATCGACTCGTGGGTGGCGTACGTGACCCGGTGGCCGCGCTCGACCAGCTCCTTGATCAGCTCCAGACTCGGCAGGAGGTGGCTGATCGCCGGGGAGGCGACCATGGCGATGTGGTGCGGCAGCGACCGCGGTGAAGTAGGCATGACACCTCCGGACGCTATCGGCCCGCCAGCGGCGGATGCGACCGAGTTTTGCGTCAACCTTCGCTCACCCGCGCGTCGCGTGCTGTTCACCGCCCGTGAGCCGTGGCTCGTGTGTCCCGTCAGTTTCGGCGGTTAACGTCGTGTACGTGACTGTTCCACGGGTCTCGATGTCCCAATCCACGATCTGCGTCCTGCTGCTGGGTGTGCTCGGCTTCGCGATGAGCGCCCAGGTGGCGATCGCGATGCCGGCCCTGTTCAAGGCCGATGAGCGGGCCCACGCGGCGTACGCGGTGGCGCTTTCCCAGGGGACGCTGCCGACGATCGACACCGACATCCCCGACGACCCGGCGCGCTACCCGCAGCTGGCCGAGAGCCTCTTCGGTGCCGACGAGGCCCATCGCGACATCTGGGTCGCCAACCACCCGCCGCTCTTCTACGCGATGAGCCTGCCGCTCGTCTGGCTCGGCGACGCCGTCGGCTCGCCAGGCCTGACGCTGCTCGGGATGCGCCTCCTCAATGCGCTCGGGTTCGCCCTGACCACGATCATGGTCGGCCTGCTGGCGCGCGAGCTGGTGCCACGACGCCCGGCGGTGCCGGTGATCGCCTCGGCGATGTGCATCGGCTGCGGCGCGATGACGTTCGTGGGCGGCGGGATCTACAACGACGGCTGGTCCTCGGCGGCGGCGTTCATGACGCTCTACCTCGGGTTCCGGATGATCCGCCAGGGCGTGACGCGCGAGCGCCTGATCGCCGCGGCCGCGGTCGGCGTCGCGGCTGCCGGGTTCCGCTCGACCGGCCTGGTCGCGGTCCTCTTCCTCGGCGCCTGTGTGCTGGTGGCGATGTGGCTGCGGGAGCCGTCGCTGCGTACGTTCCTGCGCGGGACCTTCTGGCGAGCCGTCGGGATCGCGGCGTGCATCGGCATGGCGCCGGTGGTCGTGTTCGGCTGGTTCTACGTGCGCAACATCCAGCTCTACGGTGACCCGACCGCGTCGGGCTCGCTCTTCGAGAAGTTCGGGCGCGAGCCCAACGGCACCACCCTGTTCCAGCTGGTCAACCCCGAGTTCTACGGCCACCTGCTCGGCAGTCTGTGGACCGATGGCAACATCGCCAACACCTGGAGCCAGGCGGCCGTCATCGTGCTGACGCTCACCCTGGTCGGCCTCGGGCTCGATGCCGCCGCGAAGGCCAACCCGCGCCGTACGGGAGTCCTGCGGCTCATCCACCTCGCCCCGCAGAGCACGATGCAGCACCGCCAGGACCTGGCCATCTGGGCGCTCCTGGGCGGCTACTGCCTGCTGATCCTGATCAACGTTGCCGGATTCATCGCCGGCGGGGGCTGGATCCACGCGCGCTACGCGGTCCCGTTCCTGCCCTTCCTCGCCGCCGGCGCCGGAATCGCCGCGCTGCGCCTGGGGCGGCTCCTGCCGCTGCGGGTCCCGACCGGTTCGCGGAACGGCGTGACCGCCCTCGACGAGGCGCGCGACCTGCGCATCGGTCTGGGCGTCTCCCTCGCGTTCATGGTCGTCGGCCTGGTCTGCCACCTCGACACCGAGCAGTACGTCGACGGGCCGGTCAGCAGCACCTTCGCGCTCGTCGCCCTGGTGGCGGCCGACCTGGTGATGTTCGCGGTCGCCGCGTACGTCGCCACGGAGCTGCGCCGGCGGATGCGGCCAGGCACGTTCGACACTCCGCGCACCTTCGCCGCGGACCTTGCGATCGGGTCTGTGACCGAGGTCGCCTCCGACCGTCCACGGGAGACCACCGGCATCTCGACGACCTCGAAGGCGCCGTAACCTCTCTCTGTGAGCCACGAAGATCCCCAGTCGTCCGCACGCTCATGGCTCGTGTGGGGTATCGCCCTCGCGGTCTACGGCCTGGCGGTCTTCCACCGCAGCAGCCTCGCGGTGGCCGGTCTGGTGGCGACGGAGCGCTTCGGGATCGGCGCGAGCCAGCTGGCGACCTTCGTCATGCTGCAGCTTCTCGTCTACGCCCTCATGCAGGTGCCGGTCGGGCTGCTGGTCGACCGGTACGGCTCGCGTACGGTCCTCTCCGCGGGTGCGCTGATCTTGGCGGTCGCTCAGGCAGGGTTCGCATTCGCGGACTCCTATCCGCTGGCGCTGCTCGCGCGCACGTTCGTGGGGATGGGCGACGCGATGACATTCATCTGCGTGCTGCGGCTGGTGCCGTCGTGGTTCCCGGCGCGCAAGGTGCCGCTGGTCAGCCAGCTGACCGGCACCGTCGGACAGCTGGGCGCGATCGCGGCGGCGGTCCCGATGACGTGGGCGCTGGGCCAGCTCGGCTGGACCCGGGCCTACCTCACGGCAGCGCTGATCGGCCCGGTGCTTCTCGTGCTGCTGCGCCTCTTCGTCCACGACGGACCCGGCGACCGACACCGCCGAGGCAGCTCCCTCAAGCCGCGCGAGCTCGGCCGCAGCCTGAAGGCGTCCTGGTATCAGCCGGGCACGCGCCTGGGGTTCTGGATCCACTTCTCCACCCCGTTCAGCTCTCACCTGATGGGGCTGTTGTGGGGCTTCCCGTTCCTGGTGACCGCGGAAGGGCTCTCCGACACCCTCGCCGGCACCCTGCTCTCGGTCACCGTCGTCGCCGCACTGGCCGCGGGCCCGGTGATCGGCATCCTCGCCGGACGCCACCCGTGGCACCGCTCGACGGTGGCGCTGACGATGATCGCCGCGCTGGTGTCGGTGTGGACGCTCGTGCTCGCCTGGCCGGGCGAAGCGCCGCTGCCGGTGCTGCTGCTCCTGATGGCCGTGGTCGGCTTCGGCGGACCCGCCTCGATGATCGGCTTCGACGTCGGCCGCACCAGCAACCCGCCTGCCCGGATGGCGAGCGCCAGCGGGATCATCAACCAGGGCGGCTTCGTCGCCGCGCTGCTCGTGATCGTGCTGGTCGGCTGGATCCTCGACTGGCGTACGCCGGGGGCCTCGACCTCCTACACGCCGGAGGCGTTCCGCTGGGCGATGTCGGTGCAGTACCTGTTCTGGGGGCTCGGGGTAGTGCAGATCTGGCGTCACCGGCGCGACGTGCGACGGCGTACGACCCGGGAGCAGGTCGCTGCCGGCTCCTCGATGGTCATCGACTGAATGCAGCAGAGCCACCACGCACAGTTCGCCGACTCGTCACCTGACCGCCAACCGCGGTGGCGGCTGGACGGCATCTGGGCCCACTAGCTTGTCGAGGTGCTCACGCCCACGCGCTCGCTGTCCCAGGTGACCGTATGCCTGCTCCTGCTCGGGGTGCTCGGCTTCGCGATGAGCGCGCAGTACGCCATCGGGATGCCTCCACTGCTGAAGGCCGACGAGAAGCAGCACGCCGCCTACGCCATCGTCCTGTCCCAGGGCGTCCTGCCCACGATCGACACGAACACCCCGGCCGACCCGGTGCGCTACCCGCAGTTCGCCGAGGCGCTCTTCGGTCTCGACGAGCCGCGCCGCGACATCTGGGTCGCCAACCACCCGCCGCTGTTCTACGTGATGAGCCTGCCGCTGGTCTGGCTCGGCGACGCCGTCGGCAACGTCGGGGTGACGCTTCTCGGGATGCGGCTGCTCAACGCGCTCGGCTACGCGCTGAGCATCATCCTGGTCGGGCTGCTCGCGCGTGAGCTGGTGCCCAGGAGACGGGTGGTCCCGGTGCTCGCCGCTGCGATGGTGCTCGGCTGTGGCGCGGTGACCTACGATGGCGGCGCGATCTACAACGACGGCTGGGGCACGGTCGCCGCCTCGCTGACCCTGCTGCTCGGCTTCCGGATGATCCGCGAGGGCGTCACCCGGGACCGGCTGATCTGGGCGACAGTCGCCGGCGTCGCGGCGGCCAGCTTCCGCTCGACCGGCCTGGTGGCGGTGCTCGTGCTGGGTGCCTGCGTGCTGGCCGCGCTGTGGCTGCGCGACCCGACGCTGCGTACGTTCCGCCGGGGTGTGCTCCTCGCGATCCGCATCGGGCTGGCGCCAGTGGTCGTGATCGGCTGGTTCTACGTACGCAACATCGTGCTCTACGGCGACGCGACCGCCTCCGCGGCGCTCTTCGAGAAGTTCTCCCGCCAGACCCACGGCGACACGCTCTTCCAGCTGGTCAACCCGGAGCTCTACCTGCACCTCTACGGCTCGCTGTGGGCCGACGACGTCATCCCGAAGATCTGGATCGTGGCCGCCGCGGCGACCCTAGCGGTCACGGTCACTGGCATGGTGCTCGACGTCAACGCAAAGGCCCGGCCGAGGCCGGACGGGGTGATGCGCCGCGTCGTGATCCCCGGGCCGGAGCCGACCGTCCTGGAGCGCCGGCTGGAGGTGGCGGTGCGGGCGCTGATGGGGATCTACTGCGTGATCATCATCGTCAACCTGGCCTCGTTCCACGCCGGCGGCGGCTGGATCCACGCCCGCTATGCGGTGCCGTTCCTGTCGGTGATC
The DNA here is from genome assembly GCF_040639295.1 of Nocardioides sp. NPDC023903. Taxonomy (NCBI): domain Bacteria; kingdom Bacillati; phylum Actinomycetota; class Actinomycetes; order Propionibacteriales; family Nocardioidaceae; genus Nocardioides; species Nocardioides sp. NPDC023903. The sequence continues at coordinate 127,080 of NZ_JBEZZS010000001.1, forward strand.
GCGGCGCTGACCTCGCTCGCGATCCTGCGGGTCGGCCGCCACTGGGTGCGCGGCATCGATGAAGAGGAAGTGGATCTGCGCATCACCCTCTATGCCAGCGTCGGGTTCATCGTCTCGGCGATGGTCGCCCACCTCCACATCCAGCAGCGGATCGACGGACCGGCCGATGCCTCCTGGCTGTTCGCGCTGATCGCAGCCGACCTGGTGATGTTCGTCGTCGCCGCGTACGTCACCGCGCAGCTGCGCCGCAGGCTGCGGCCGGGCGGCGAACTCTTCGCCCGCCGGTCATCTGACGACCAACCACGCGTCGCCCAGGTGAGCCACTGAGCCGAGATCGTGGTCGCCGCTCACCCCCACCGTCAAGGAGTACCAGTGGTTGACATCGATCGTCGTCGGTTCCTCGGTCTTGCCGGCGGCGCAGCAGCGCTGACCATGCTCGACCAGAGCATCGCGCGAGCCGCCTCCATTCCCGCCGCCCGCAAGACCGGCACGATCCGCGACATCGAGCACGTGGTCGTCCTGATGCAGGAGAACCGCAGCTTCGAGCACTACCTGGGCACGCTGCGCGGCGTACGCGGCTTCGGCGACCCGCACCCGGCGATCCTGCCCTCGGGCAAGCCGGTGTGGCACCAGCCGAACGGCGACAGCGAGCTGCTCCCGTTCCACCCCGAGGTCGACGACCTTGGCGCCGCCTTCCTCGAGGGCCTCCCGCACGGCTGGACCGACGGCCAGCAGGCGATCAACGGCGGTCGCTACGACCAGTGGGTCCCGGCCAAGGGCACCACCACGATGGCGTACCTCCAGCGGCAGGACGCCGCCTTCCACTTCGCGCTCGCCGACGCGTTCACGGTGTGCGACGCCTACTACTGCTCCTTCATCGGCAACACCGACCCCAACCGCTACTACATGCTCTCGGGCTGGACCGGCAACGACGGCAAGGGTGGCGGGCCGGTGCTCTACAACGACGAGGCCGGCTACGACTGGACTACCTACGCCGAGCGGCTCGAGAAGGCCGGGGTCAGCTGGAAGGTCTACCAGGACGAGGGCACGGGCCTCAACGCCGAGGGCGACAACTGGTGGGGCTGGACCAAGGACGCCTACATCGGCAACTACGGCGACAACTCGCTGCTCTACTTCAACAGGTTCCAGGACGCCCAGCCCGGCGACCCGCTCTTCGAGAAGGCCCGCACCGGCACCCGCGCGATCGACGGCCAGGACTACTTCGAGATCCTGCGAGCCGACGTCGAGGCCGACAACCTGCCCTCGATCAGCTGGATCGCGGCGCCGGAGGCGTTCTCCGAGCACTCGAACTGGCCGACCAACTACGGCGCCTGGTACATCGCCAAGGTCCTCGACGCGCTCACCTCCAACCCCGAGGTGTGGGCCAAGACCGCGCTCTTCATCACCTACGACGAGAACGACGGCTTCTTCGACCACTTGGTGCCGCCGCACATCAACAGCCCGCTGGTGCCGGGGGAGTCGACCGTCTCGACCGAGAACGAGCTCTACACCGGCTCCCACGGCGACGGCCACTACGGCCTCGGGCCGCGGGTGCCGATGTTCGTCGTCTCCCCGTGGAGCGTCGGCGGCTGGGTCTCCTCGGAGACCTTCGACCACACCTCGATCCTGCGGTTCATGGAGGAGCGCTTCGGTGTCGTCGAGCCCAACATCACGCCCTGGCGTCGCGCCGTGTGTGGCGACCTGACCTCGGCCTTCGACTTCTCCCGCACCTCCGAGCCGCCGGTGCTGCCCGACACGAGCGGGTGGGAGCCCGCCGACCGCGAGCGCCACCCGGACTACGCCCCGGAGGCGCCGGCGAAGGGGACGATGCCGACGCAGGAGCGCGGCACCCGCCCGGCTCGCCCGACCCCCTACCGGCTCGAGGTCGTCGAGACCGCCGCCGCCGGCGAGATCGCCGTCGAGATCCACAACGCCGGCAGCGTCGGCGCCCACTTCCAGGCCCGGCTGCTCGCCCCGGAGGGTGCGCCACACAGCTACACCGTCGGCGCCGGCGACACCCTCTCGGTGCGCTGGCCGGTCAGCGGCGACTACGAGATCCACCTGCACGGCCCCAACGGGTTCTTCCGCTCCTACGCCGGCACCGCTGGCGCAGACCCCGCGCCCGCCAACCTCCGGCGGGATGGCCGCTCGCAGCGACTCACCGTGACCGCGCCCCGCAAGGCCGAGATCACCAGCGCGTACGCCGGCCCGATCCGCTCCCGCCACCTAGACACCCGCGCCACCGGGGGCTGGTACGACCTGACCCTGACCGTCCCGGGCACCACCTGGGCACGCGGGTTCGCCGGCCACCTGGAAACCGGACGTCCCTCCGTGAGCGACCCGCAGCTGGGGAGCTAGGAGGGATCGCCGGGCCGGTCCTTCTCGGACTGGGCCGGCGGGTCGAGGATCGGGGCAGCTGTCTCGGGGGCTGCCTCGATCTCGGCCTTGGCCGCCTTCTTCGCCGCCTTCTTGGCGGCCTTCTTCTCGAGGCGGTGCACCTCGCGCTCCACGATCGCCTCGCGGCGTACGCCGGTGCCGACCAGGTTGACGACCAGGAAGAGCATCGGATAGATCGGCCACGGGTGCCCATCTGGGGCGCTGGTGAACAGCCAGATGCCCCAGGTGATGAGGCTGACCATCAAGAAGGTGGCGACCGCCTCCTGGAGCTCCTTGCGGTACGCAGCCGCGCCCTGCTCACGGAAGCCGAGCGTCCCGGGCAGGTTCGCCCCGGGCTCGCCGGCAGCGGGCTCGACGACCACGAGATCGTCCACCAGCGCGGGCAGCTCACCGAGCGTACGGGCCTCCAAGAGGGTGCCGACCCGCTCCTCGTGCTCCTCGCGGGTCAGCCGGCCGTCGGCGAAGGCATCGGTGAGAACGGTGCGCACAACCTCCCGATCGGCATCGGAGGCGCGCATGCGTGCGTTGTCGGCCTGTCTCGGATCGAGACGGAACCGGGTCCAGAAACCCTCCACACCACCAGCCTAGACGCCAAGCCCGACACCGTCTGTTGAAGCGCCTGCATTAGAGTGACTCGCGCTGGCTACCTGCTAGTATAGAACACGTTCTAGTTTTGCTCTGCCTAGGTTTGAGGGAGGTGGCGGATGCGGATCGCTCTGCTGTCGTATCGCAGCAAGCCGCACGTCGGCGGTCAAGGCGTCTATATCCGCCATCTGAGTCGGGAGCTCGCCAAGCTCGGGCACACTGTTGAGGTCTTCTCCGGTCAGCCCTATCCCGATCTCGACCTAGTAGGGGAGGGCGTCACCCTCACCAAGGTGCCGAGCCTGGGCCTCTACGAGGAGCCCAACCCGTTCGGCAACCCGAAGTTCTCCGAGCTCCGCGACCTGGTCGACGTCGAGGAGTGGGCCCGGATGCGTACCGGCGCCTTTCCCGAGCCGCTGACCTTCGCCAAGCGCGTCCTGAAGGTGCTGAAGGAGCGGAAGGACGACTTCGACATCGTCCACGACAACCAGACTCTGGCCACGCCGCTGCTTCGCATCGAGCCCGAGGTCGGCCTGCCCCTGGTGACCACGATCCACCACCCGATCTCCTTCGACCGACGCATCGAGCTGGACAGCGCGGTGGGCTGGAAGAAGAAGTTCGGGGTCTGGCGCTGGTACTCGTTCGTGAAGATGCAGGCGAAGGTCGCCTCGCAGCTGCAGCACGTGATCACGCCCTCGGACAACTCCAAGCGCGACATCCTCACCGACTTCGGCGTCCCCTCCGACCGGGTGCAGACCGTGCATCTCGGCGTACCGGAGGAGTTCGTCCCGCCGACGGGGCCTCGCGTCAGTGGCCGGGTCCTGGCCATGGCCAGTGCCGACGCCCCGCTGAAGGGCATCGCCTTCCTGCTCGAGGCCTTCGCCAAGCTGCGTACCGAACGCGACCTGGAGCTGGTCCTGGTCTCCAAGCCCAAGAAGGGCGGTCCGACCGAGCAGCTCATCGAGAAGCTCGCGATCAAGGACCACGTACGTTTCGTCAACGGCATCTCCGACGCCGAGCTCGTCGAGCTGATGGGCTCCGCGGAGATCGCCTGCGTGCCCTCGCTCTACGAGGGGTTCTCGCTGCCCACCGCCGAGCTGATGGCGTGCGGCACTCCGCTCGTCGTCTCCCGCGCCGGCGCGATCCCCGAGGTCGTCGGCCCCGACGACCTGTGCGCGAAGCAGGTCACCCCGGGGGAGACCGAGGAGCTCGAGCAGGCCATCGCGGCGCTGCTCGACGACCCCGAGCGCCGGGCCCGCTACTCGGCCGCCGGGCGGGCCCGGGTCGAGGAGCACTTCTCCTGGCACGCGGTGGCCGAGCGGATGACGGCCCTTTATCAGCAGTCCATCGACGAGTTCACCACAGATGAGAGGAAGTGAGCCGTGCTCACCGTTGACTTCGACCGCCTTGGCCTTGAGCCCGGAGAGCGCGTGCTCGACATGGGTGCCGGCGGTGGCCGGCACGCCTTCGAGATGTATCGCCGCGGCGCCGACGTGATCGCGTTCGACCAGGACGCCGAGGAGCTGGCCAAGGTCAGCGACTGGTTCTTCGCGATGCGCGACGAGGTCCCCGAGGGCGCGAACGCGGAGGTCAAGGAGGGAGACGCCCTGTCGCTGCCCTTCGCCGACGGCGAGTTCGACCGGATCGTCGCCGCCGAGGTGCTCGAGCACATTCACCGCGACGTCGACGCGATCAAGGAGCTCGTCCGGGTGCTGCGCCCCGGCGGCACCCTGGCCATCTCGGTGCCGCGCTGGCTGCCCGAGGTCGTCAACTGGAAGCTCTCCGAGGACTACCACAACACCCCCGGCGGCCACATCCGCATCTACACCGACCACGAGCTCATCGACAAGGTCACCAAGGCCGGCCGGCCCAACGACGGCACCCCTGGTGAGGCGATGATCTTCGAGGGCAAGTCCTACGCCCACGGCCTGCACGCGCCCTACTGGTGGCTGAAGTCGGCCGTCGGCGTCGACAACGACAAGCACGTCCTGGTGAAGGCGTACCACCAGGTCCTGGTCTGGGAGATCATGAAGAACCCGCTGCCGCTGCGCCTCGCCGGGAAGGTTCTCGACCCGATGATCGGCAAGAGCATGGTCCTCTACTTCCGCAAGCCGGGTCCTGTCGCCTCCGACCCCACCTCGGCCGCCTGATTCGCGGATGAGAGTCGAGATCCCGTACGTCGACGGGGTGCTGACCCCTGCCCAGATCGTCGCCACGGCCGGGTCGATCGCCCGCGTCCAGGAGGCGTCGGGCGCGATCCCGTGGGTCCCGGGTCAGCACACCGACATCTGGAACCACGTCGAGGCCGCCATGGGCCTCCTGGTCGGTGGCCTGGTGGAGGAGGCCGAGGCTGCGTACGACTGGATCCCGTCGCTGCAGAACGGCGACGGGTCCTGGCCGATGAAGATAGTTTCCGGCTCACCCGTGGAGACGATCGGCGAGTCCAACATGTCGGCCTACTTCGCCGTCGGGCTCTGGCACCACTGGCTGATCCGTCGTGACCGGGCGTTCGTGGAGCGGCATTGGCCCTCGGTGCGCGCCGGGCTCGACTTCGTGGTCGGGCTGCAGCTGCCCTTCGGCGGGATCGCCTGGACCCCGCGCGACCCGTTCGCCCTGCTCACCGGCTCGTCCTCGATCTACCAGTCGCTGCGCGCCGGGGTCGCCCTGGCCGACCTGATGGACGACCCGCAGCCGGAGTGGGAGATCGTCGGCGGCCGGCTCGGTCACGCGCTGCGCCACCACCGTGACTCGTTCGAGGACAAGTCGCACCACTCGATGGACTGGTACTACCCGGTCCTCGGTGGCGCCGTCGTCGGTGCCGACGGCCACGACCTCATCGAGTCTCGCTGGGACCACTTCGTACGGCCCGGCCTCGGCGCCCTCTGTGTCGACACCAACCCGTGGGTGACCGGCGCCGAGACGTGTGAGCTGGTGATGGCCCTGGACAACATCGGCGACCACCGCCGCGGGCTCCGGCTGCTGACCGAGATGCAGCACATGCGTGCCGACGACGGCGGCTACTGGACCGGCTGGGTCTACGAGTCGCTCGACTACCCCAACCCGAACCCCAACGCCTACTGGCCCGAGGAGCACTCCACCTTCACCGCCGCCGCTGTCATCCTGGCCGCGGACGCGTTGGGCGAGCGCTACGGCGGGTCCACCCCAGGCTCCGGCATCATGCGCGGCACCTCCCTCGCCGCTCCGTTCGAGGAGCTGGCGCTGGAGTGTGGGTGCGAGACGTCTTCGGCTGGAATACCCGGTTAACCGGGTATTCCTGCACTTCTCGGGTGTTGCATTGCCCGAGAAGTGCAGGAATACCCCCGATCGATGTGACTCCTGTGGCGCCTGGGATCAGGTGAGCCGACGCAGGACCCGCAGGGACCCGACGGCGTCGATCTCCTCGAACTGCTTGGAGGCGAGCGCGGGGAGGTAGATCTCCTCGTACGGCGGCCGTCCGCCCTCGGCCGGGTCCGGGAAGACGTCGTGGACGAGCAGCAGCCCTCCGGGCATCACCTTCGGGGCCCAGCCGCGGTAGTCCAGCTGCGTCGGCTCCACGCCGTGGCCGCCGTCGATGAAGAGCAGCGAGACCGGCGTGGTCCACCACCGGCTGACGGTCGTCGAGGCGCCGATCACCGCGACGACCTCGTCCTCGAGGCCGGCCTGCTCGATCGTGCGCCGGAAGGTCGGCAGCGTGTCCAGCCGCCCGGTGCGCTCGTCGACCAGGGTCGTGTCGTGGTGCTCCCACCCCGCCTGGTTCTCCTCGCTGCCGTGGTGGTGGTCGACGGTGAACACCGTGCCCCCGGTCAGCTTCGCCGCGGCGCCGAGATAGACCGACGACTTTCCGCAGTAGGTCCCGATCTCGACGGCCGGCCCGTGCGGCAGCCGCTCCACGGCGTACTCGAACAGCGCCGTGCCCTCCTCGGGAGGCATGAACCCCGTCGCGTCGAGGGCGTGCTTGAGCAGTTCGGCGGGCATCTCAGGCGTAGACACCCGGGCACCCTAGCCGAGTCGCGAGCGGCCCGCGTCGAGTGGTCATCGACCAGGCGCGCCCGCGAGAATCCGGCCATGAGCAGATCCGCTGCCGGGCACTCGGTGCTCGTCGTCCCGGTGCCCGAGCTGGAGACGTACGTCCTGGAGCGGACGCGCCACTACGACGACTCGTTCGTCTCGGTGGACCCTGCGTTCGTGCACGCGCACATCACGCTGCTCGCGCCGTTTCTGGCCTCACCTACGACCGACGATCTGGAGCGGGTCGGGAAGATCGCGGCTGCGGCCGCTGCGTTCGACTTCGTGCTGGACGACGTACGTCTCTTCGCCGGGGGCACGATCTATCTGCACCCTGATCCCGCGGAGCCGTTCGCGGCGCTGACCTCCGAGTTGAGCGCGGCGTTCCCGCAGTGCCCACCCTATGACGGCCTCTTCGAACCGGTGCCGCACCTGACCATCGACCACATCGCCGGGGGAGTGGACCTCGGTTCGACACGTACGTCCCTGGTGCCGTTCCTCCCCGCGCGATGTCACGCGGACCGGGTCAGCCTGCACTGGTACGCGAACCACGGCTGCCGGACCATCGCCGAGTGGCCGCTGGGCGGAGTCCCGCGTCAGGGTCCAGGTGCGGACATCGCCTGCATCACGTAGCCGACGGCGACCAGCATCGTCAGGCTGCTGATGGCGATGCCGGCGACCGCGGCCCAGCGGCCGCGACGCTTGTCGTCGGCGGTGCGGGCCAGGCCGATGATGCCGAGGATGAAGCCGAGCGGGCCACACATCAGCACGCTGGCGAGCAGCGACGCGACCGAGACCGCGTCGAGCGGCACGGAATAGAGCGACCAGGCGTTGGCCGGCTTGTCCGCTGACGGCGCGGTCTGCTGTTGCGGGGCAGCCTGCTGCGGAGCCACCGGCTGAGGGTTCGGGGGCTGCGGCGCGGCGGGCTGGGGAGGAGGCGGCTCGGTCGCCGTGCGAGGAGGCTTCGGCGCCGCGGGTCGCTGTCGTGAGGCCATCGCTGCATTCGCCGCTCGAGCCTGCCGCGTGGCCTGGCGCAGCCGGCTGGCCGACGGGCGCACCCGAGCCGGTGGTGTCACCGGGGCGGGTGAGCTGCTGCCGGGCGCCGGGGCGGGACGCGGAGTCGCGGCGCCCCACTCGGCTCGCCAGCGCCGGTCGCGGCTGAGCGGCGGAGTAGGAGAAGCAGACGCGGGCGCCTTCCCGGCGGCCGCCGAGGCAGCGGCCCTACGGCGGCGACGGGCGAGCTCCTCGTCGAGGGTGGCCCTGGCGACTGGGTCGAGCAGCACGTCGCGCGCCCGGTTGATGCGCATCATCAGCTCGCCGTCGGCAGCACGGCCGCCACGGTCCGGGTGGAACTGCTTCGCGAGCTCACGATGGCGAGCTCGGACAGCCGCGTCGTCCGCGTCCGGAGCGATCTCGAGCACGGCATAGGCGTCGATGAACTTCCCGCTCACTCAACGCCCCCCACGCACAGTCCTTCGGTTGTCGGCCTCGCCCCCGGGCTCATCCACACCTGGCGCATAAATCCCAGAGCAATGAAATCCTAGAGCAGTTGCGGCGAGATGCTGGTTTCGCCACGGGAAATTGATCGAGGGCCGCCCGATCGGGCGGCCCTCGATGTGGAGCGGACGACGAGGCTCGAACTCGCGACCTCAACCTTGGCAAGGTTGCGCTCTACCAACTGAGCTACGTCCGCTTGCGAGAAGAACAGTAGCGGATGTGGTCCGTTCACCTCCAACTGGGGTCCCGCGTGTCACGCACCCTCTTCCGGCACATCGGGGGAGGACGTACGCCGCTCGATCTGCTCGATCAGCTGCGCTACCTGGGCCTGGTGTGCTGCCCGCAGATCCTCGAGCCGCTCGCTCGCATGGACGCGCTCGCGGTCCAGTTCGGCGCGGGTGGCATCGCGATCCGCCTTCGCCGCTGCTTCGCTCCCGCGAAGGTCTGCCACCTGGTCCCGCAGAGCGTCGATCTGCTCGCGGGCGGCGTCGCGCTGCGTACGCAGGCCGGAGATCGTCGCCTCCGCGCTCGCGGACGCCTTCTCGCCGGCCTTCTTCTCGGCGATCAGCTGCTCCTGCAGCCGTGCCATCGCCTTCTCGGCATGGTCGGCGCGCGCGGTCTCGCTCCGCCGGTGCTGCACAGCCGAGGCGTGCTCGGCCTGCAGCTTCTCGAGCTTCTCGGCCAGGGCTTCGCGCGCGGCGGTCGTCTGCTCGACACGCTTCTCGAGGGAGGTGATGCTCGCGGAGGCGGTCTTCGCCGCGGCAGCCGCGCCGGACTCTGCTCTCTCCAGCGCCGCCTGGGCGGCCTGACGGGACTCCTCGGCCGCGGTCGTGGCGGACAGCGCCTCCCGCAGGATCTCGGCAGATCGCTCCGACTCCTCCAACGCCTCCGCCGCGGCGGCATCTGCCTCATCGCGCTCCGCCTCGGCCGTACGCTGCGCCTGCTCAGCGCGCACAGCACGAGCGCTCGCGGCAGCGATCTGCTCCTGTGCCTCGCTCTGCACGGTGGCGATCTGAGCCTCAGCAGCGGTCAGGTCGCCGAGCGTACGCAGCTCCTCCAGCGCCTTCGGGAGCTGGTCGAGGAACCTGTCGGCGAGCTGGGTCAGCTGGGTGGTGATCTCCGTGGCCCGCTGCTGGGCGGCCTGCACCGGTCGCGCGGTCTCCTCGGGATCCCGTGTCTCCACGAGCCGCTGCAGGCGCTTGCGTTCGCGCCAGGCTGCGGCTCGGTTGTGGGCGGGATCGTCGCAGTACTCCGGCGGTCGGCCGCTTCCGCTCTCCGAGGCCGCCGCGGGCAGCGGACAGCCGGGGAAGCGGCACAGCTTCTCGTCGACAACAATCGTTTCCGTCATTACGTCAGCATAGCGTGACGAAAGACGAAACGAATACTCAACTCCGTTCAAATGAGATCCGGATGAGACACACAACATAACTGGCATTATGATGTGTGCTTGTGAGCGCGATCGAGCACCGTCTCCAGGCCCCGGCAACAGACCTCTCCGTGACGGAATCCGTCAGAGAGCTGTTCCTCGAGAACCTGGGGGAGCTGCCCCAGGAGAAGAGGGCCGAGGCGCTCGCCAGAAGGTTCCTGCTTTCGTACGCAGGACACACCCGCGCTGCATACGGGCGAGACCTCGCCGACTGGTTCGGCTGGTGCGCCGCCCTGGAGATCGACCCGCTCGCCGCGAACCGGGCGATGGTCGATGGTTACGCCCGCCATCTGGAGACACGGCGCAGCCCGGCGACGATCGCCCGCCGCCTCTCCGCGATCGCCGGCTTCTACCGCTACGGCGTGGCGGAGGGCGTCTTGAGCGCCTCACCGGCCGAGCACATCAAACGCCCCAAGACCAGCAACGACTCCCAGACCCTGGGCATGGATAGGGGAGAGGCGCGCGCCTTCCTCGCCGCCGCACGGGAGCACTCCAGCCGCGCTGCCGCACTGGTGACCCTCCTGCTCCACGACGGCCTGCGCATCTCCGAGGCCCTGGGCGCCGACGTGACCGACCTCAGTCACTCCCGCGGCCACCGCATCCTGACGATCACCCGCAAGGGCGGCGCCCGGCGCGATGTCGTACTCAACCCGGCGACCTCACAGGCGCTTGACGCCTACCTCGACGCCCGCGCCGACGGCCCGGTCTTCATCACCGCCACCGGCAACCGCTGGCACCGCTCGGAGGCCTTCCGACTCATCCGCAGACTCGGCACCTCGGCCGGCATCGAGCACGGCGACAAGCTCTCCCCGCACAGTCTCCGCCACACCTTCGTCACCCTGGCCCGCGAGGCCGGCGTACCTCTCGAGGACGTCCAGGACGCCGCCGGCCACGCCGATCCCCGCACCACCCGGCGCTACGACCGAGGCCGCCACAACCTCGACCGCCACCCCGCCTACGCCCTGGGCGCCTTCCTCGCCGACTGACCCCGCGCCGAAGCGTCAGAAATTGACCGCGAAACGTCAGAAGACCTGACTTCTCGCGGTCAAAATCTGACTTCTCGCGATTGAGAAATGACGTCTCGGCGGGCGGTAGGCTTTCGGACGCCCGTCATCGTTGACGAAGGAGATCCGGTATGAGCCAGGAACTGACCAGCGACTACGTGGTGGTGGGGGCCGGATCGTCAGGTGCCGTGCTCGCGGCACGGCTCAGCGAGGACCCGAGCGTCCGGGTCACGCTGCTCGAGGCAGGGCCGCGCGACAAGAGCATGAACATCCACATCCCGGCGGCGTTCTCGAAGCTGTTCCAGTCCGAGCACGACTGGGACTACTCGACCGAGCCACAGCCGGCGCTCGGCGGCCGGCGGATCTACTGGCCGCGCGGCAGGATGCTCGGCGGCTCGTCCTCGATGAACGCGATGATGTGGGTCAAGGGCCTCCAGGCCGACTACGAGGAGTGGGGTGCGGCCGCGGGACCCGAGTGGGGCTGGGACGTCGTCAAGAAGACGTACGCGAAGCTCGAGGACGTCGAGGACGCCACCGCTCTCGACGGCACCGGTGGTCCGGTCCGCGTCGAGCGGCAACGGAGCCCGCGTCCCTACACCGAGTCCTTCCTCCAGGCCGCCGAGCAGGCCGGTTACCGGCGCGGACGGGCGAACGGCCCCAACCCCGAGGCGTACGCGGAGACCATGGTCACCCAGCGCCGAGGCGCCCGCTGGAGCACCGCCGCGGCCTACCTCAAGCCTGCCGCCAGGCGCGCCAACCTGAACGTGGTGACCGGTGCCCTGGTGTCGCGGGTGACCTTCGACGGCAGCCGCGCGACCGGTGTCGAGGCCGTCGTCGATGGCCAGCAGACGACCATCACCGCCCGGCGTGAGGTGATCCTCTCCGGCGGCGCGATCAACACCCCGCAGCTGCTGATGCTCTCCGGGATCGGCCCGGCGGCGCAGCTGAAGGGCCTCGGCATCGATGTCGTACGTGATGCGAGGGAGGTGGGGGAGAACCTCACCGATCACCTCGTCGCCGGCATCGGCTGGGAGGTCGAGCAGGGTTCGCTCGCGACCGCGGAGTCGGCGCGTCACCTGCTCAACTACCTGCTGCGCCGACGCGGGATGCTCACCTCGAACGTCGGCGAGGCGTACGGCTTCATCCGATCGCGCCCCGACCTGGAGGCGCCCGACATCGAGATGATCTTCGCCCCGGTCGGCTTCTTCGACGAGGGCCTGATTCCGTTCGTGGGGGAGGCGGTCGTCGCCGGTCCGATCCTCGTCGACCCGGCCAGCCGCGGCAGCGTCACGCTGACCTCCACGGACCCGGCTGCCAAGCCGATCATCGACCCCCGCTACCTCTCCGACCCCGAGGGCAGGGACCGCGCCGCCATCGTCGAGGGAGTCCGGGTGACGCTGGAGATCGCCTCGCAGCCCGCTCTCAAGCCGTTCCTCGGCAAGTTCCTGCGCCCCGACGTCCCGATGGACTCGTCCGCGGACGAGGTCGCCGACGCGCTCCTGGCACGTCACGCCCACACGCTCTACCACCCGACCGGCACCTGCCGGATGGGCACGGACGAGGCCAGCGTGGTCGACCCCCGGCTTCGCGTACGCGGCGTCGAGGGCCTCCGCGTGGCCGACGCCTCGATCATGCCCAGGATCGTGCGCGGCCACACCAACGCGCCCGCGATCCTGATCGGCGAGCGCGCCGCGGAGCTCATCACCAGCGACTGACACCCCGCAGCAGACCCTTGGACCCGCCCGTGAGTCAGGTCACACTGGGCTCATGACGGATTCCTACGCTGCCGGAGAGACCACGACCCCGCTGCTGGAGGAGACGATCGGCGCGAGCTTCGATCGCACCGTCGCCAGATTCGGTGACCGGGAGGCGTTGGTCGAGGTTGCCTCCGGCAGAAGGTGGACGTACGCCGAGATGAGCCGCGACGTCGACTCTCTGGCCGTCGGGCTTCGCAAGGCCGGGATCGGGAAGGGCGACCGGGTCGGGATCTGGGCACCCAACTGCGCGGAGTGGACCCTGACCCAGGTGGCGACGGCGAAGATCGGCGCGATCCTGGTCAACATCAACCCGGCCTACCGCACCCACGAGCTCGCGTACGCCCTGACGCAGTCGGGCATCAGGCTGCTCGTCTCCGCGCCCGAGTTCAAGACCTCCGACTATCGCTCGATGGTGGCCGACGTCCGCGGCGACTGCCCCGACCTCGAGCAGACCGTCTTCATCGGCGACCCGGAGTGGACCGCGCTCCTCGAAGCCGGCGCCGGCGAGCGGCTGGCCGATCACGTCACCTACGAGCTGAGCCCCGAGGACCCGATCAACATCCAGTACACCTCGGGCACCACGGGCTATCCCAAGGGCGCGACCCTGAGCCACCGCAACATCCTCAACAACGGCTACTTCACCACCGAGACGATCGGGTTCACCGAGAACGACCGGCTGGCGATCCCGGTGCCCTTCTACCACTGCTTCGGGATGGTGATGGGCAACCTCGGCTGCATCACCCACGGAGCCACGATGGTGATCCCGGGTCAGGCCTTCGACCCGGCGGCCACCCTGAAGGCGGTCCAGGACGAGCGCTGCACGGCCGTCTACGGCGTACCCACCATGTTCATCGCGATGCAGAACCATCCGGACTTCGGCACCTTCGACCTCAGCACACTGCGCACTGGGATCATGGCGGGCAGCCCGTGCCCGGTCGAGGTGATGAAGCGGTGCGTCAACGAGATGCACATGAGCGAGGTCTCGATCGCCTACGGGATGACCGAGACCTCGCCGGTCTCGACCCAGACCCGGATGGACGACGATCTCGAGCACCGCACCGCCACCGTCGGCCGGGTGCACCCGCACGTCGAGGTGCGCGTCGTCGACCCGACCTCCGGTGCGGTGCTGCCCCGGGGCGAGGCGGGTGAGTTCCAGACCCGCGGCTACTCGGTGATGCTCGGCTACTGGGCGGACGAGGAGAAGACCAGGGCGGCGATCGACGACGAGGGCTGGATGCACACCGGTGACCTCGCCGTGATGAACCCCGACGGCTACTGCAGCATCGTCGGCCGGATCAAGGACATGGTGATCCGTGGCGGCGAGAACATCTACCCCCGCGAGATCGAGGAGTTCCTCTACACCCACCCCGACGTCGAGGACGTCCAGGTCATCGGCGTCCCCGACGAGACGTACGGCGAGGAGCTCTGCGCCTGGGTCCGCCTGCGCCCCGGCGCCGAGCGGATGACGGCCGAAACCCTGAGGGCGTACGCCGTCGGCAAGCTCGCCCACTACAAGATCCCGCGCTACGTCCTGGTCGTCGAGGAGTTCCCCATGACTGTGACCGGCAAGGTCCGCAAGGTCGAGATGCGGGAGAAGACCGTCTCCGAGCTCGGACTCTAAGGGCTCTAGGTCAGCGACGCTGCCGCGACCGCGGTGTCGTCGCCGACGAGGGTGATCTCGACCCGCTCGACGTCGGCGATCGGCACTGCGGAGGAGGCGTCCAGACCGAGCGTCTCCCCACCCGACCAGGTCCACGACCCGGCGACGGTGCGCGCGCCGTCGCGGCCGACCAGCACCAGGTCGTACGTCACCGGCTCACCCGGATAGTCGGACGGTCCCGGCGGGCTCTTGCCGGGCTCGGGCGGGTAGTGGCAGCTCCACTTGAGCTTGGTGCCCCAGGAGGTCGGGGTGACGACGAGCTGGGCCCACATGTCGACGCTGCCCACGGGCCGCAGGTCGACGGTGCGTACGTTCACGCCGGCAGCATCCGAAGATGACGGCGCGGCGGAGGGGGCCGCGGTCGGCTGCTGGTTGCCGTCACGACCGAGCGCCAGGCCGCCGATCGCCGTGCCGCCGGCGAGGAGGACGACGGCGGCCGCGACCGCGAACGCCCGGCGGCGCAGCCGCGACCTGCGTACGGCCCCGGCCAGCTCCGCCAGCGGCGGCGTCGCGACCTCGGCAGTCTCCTCGAGCAGCTCCTCGGCCTCCTCGCGCGAGAGCGCGCCGAGCAGGCCGGGCATCCCGGCGAGCTCGGCGACGGCGTCGTGGCAGATGCTGCAGCCGGTCAGGTGCCGCTCGTAGGCCCTCCGGTCGCTAGGGCTCAGCGCCCCGAGCACGTAGGACGCGTCCCAGTCGGCGTACGTCTCGTGTGCGGAGGCGTCCAGGTCGTCGTTCATGAGGTGACCCCCTTCTCTTGCAGGGCGAGACGCAGGGCTCGCAGACCGTAGTGCAACCGGGACTTGACCGTGCCGGGCGGGATGTCGAGCTCATGGGCGAGCTCGGCGACCGACCGGCTGCCGTAGTAGGCGCCCACCACCACCGCACGGTGCTCGGCTGAGAGGGCGAGCAGCGCATCGGCGACCACCCAGGAGTCGAGCACCGCCTGGGTCTCGTCCGCCCGCGTCGCCTCGGGCGGCGACTCCGCGGCGTACTCCCGTTTCCGGCGCGCGCTGCGCATGTCGTCGATGACGAGGTTGCGGGCGGTGGTGAACAGCCAGGCGCGCACGCCCTCGTCGGGCCGCTGCAGCACCTCCGGATGACGCCAGGCGCGCAGCAGTGTCTCCTGCACCACGTCGCGCGCCTCCTCGGCGTCACCGGTGCGGCGTACGACGTAGCGGTAGAGCGCCTCCGAGTGGGCGTCGTGCACCGCTACGAGCAGCTCGTCCTCCGCACCCATGTCACCTCCCGCATGCCCCAAGGATCCCAGAGTCCCGGATCAGCCCTTGGCCAGGTCGAGCGAGAACTCGACGCTGCCGGTGTCCTCGACGCTCACGAAGCCCAGGTTCGGCGCTTCGACATCGAAGTCCGCGAAGGTGATCGGCACGCTGCCGACGACCTGGAGCGCGTTGGTGCCGTCGCCGCCGACCTCCGCGTCGACGGTCACCGACTTCGTCTCGCCGTGCACGGTGAGGTCACCGACGAGCTGGACCTCGGTCGCGCCCTCCTCGAGGGCGGCGGGCTCGGTCAGCTCGAAGGTGGCGGTGGGGAACTGGTCGGCCTCGATCGCGTTCTCGCGGAAGTAGCCGTCGCGGTTGCCGGAGTCGGTGGCGATCGTGGCCACCTTCACCTCGATGCTCGCCTTGGTGACCTCGCTCTCGGCGATGGTGACCTCGCCGGTCACGTCCTCGGTGCGGCCGGTGACGGTGACGTCCTCGCCCCGGAGCACCTCGTCGAGGCGGTAGCCGGCGTACGAGCCGTCCGAGACGGTCCAGGTCCCACTGCTGTCGGCGCCGTCCGCGGGCGCCGCCGAAGCGCTGAGGCTGGGCTTGTCCGCGACCGAGTCCTCGGCTCGGTCCGCGTACCAACCAGGTCCGAAGATCGCCGCGACGCCTCCGACCACGACCACTGCCGCACCGACCCCGACTGCTGCTTTCGTACGTGTCCGCACGCCGTTTCCTCTCGCCTGGAGGCTGACCCGATGCCGGCCTTCACCCCTACTACGGAGCGCGGTGGCGAACGGTTCAAACGACTTCCAGTGACGGGTGACACAATCGGCAGCGCCCTCTCTCGACCCCAAGGAGACCCCATGCCCCAGACCCCGCTCGAGCTCTTCGGCACCGAGGCCCTCATCGGCGATGAGGACCGCGCGATCCGCGACACGGTGAGATCCTTCGCGGAGAAGGAGATCAAGCCGCAC
Source organism: Nocardioides sp. NPDC023903 (assembly GCF_040639295.1). NCBI lineage: Bacteria > Bacillati > Actinomycetota > Actinomycetes > Propionibacteriales > Nocardioidaceae > Nocardioides > Nocardioides sp. NPDC023903. The sequence continues at coordinate 143,605 of NZ_JBEZZS010000001.1, forward strand.
CTCGCCGACTGGTTCGAGGCCGGTGAGGTCCCGGTCCGCGAGCTCGCGCCCGAGCTCGGCAAGCTGGGCGTGCTCGGGATGCACCTGGAGGGCTATGGCTGCGCGGGCACCAGCGCCACGGCGTACGGCCTGGCCTGCCTGGAGCTCGAGGCGGCCGACTCCGGGATCCGCTCGCTGGTCTCCGTGCAGGGCTCGCTGGCGATGTTCGCGATCTGGAAGTGGGGGAGCGAGGAGCAGAAGCAGGAGTGGCTGCCGCGGATGGCGGCCGGCGAGGCGATCGGCTGCTTCGGGCTCACCGAGCCCGACTTCGGCTCCAACCCCGCCGGGATGCGGACGCGGGCGCGCCGCGATGCATCGGGCGACTGGATCCTGAACGGCACCAAGATGTGGATCACCAACGCGCCGGTCGCCGACGTCGCGGTCGTCTGGGCCCAGACCGACGAGGCACCCGACGGCAAGGGCATCCGCGGCTTCGTCGTTCCCACTGACACCCCGGGCTTCTCCGCTCCGGTGATCAAGCAGAAGCTGTCCCTGCGCGCCTCGGTCACCGGCGAGATCGTCCTCGACGACGTACGCCTCCCGGAGTCTGCCGCGTTCCCCGACGTCAGGGGCCTGAAAGGTCCGCTGTCGTGTCTGAACGAGGCCCGCTTCGGCATCGTCTTCGGCGCCGTCGGCGCGGCCCGCGACTGCCTCGAGTCCGCCATCGCGTACGCCGCCTCCCGCGAGATCTACGACAGGCCCCTCGCGAGCTTCCAGATCACTCAGACCAAGCTCGCCGACATGACGCTCGAGCTCGGCAAGGCGATGCTCCTCGCCCTCCACCTGGGCCGCCTCAAGGACGAGGGCACCCTCCGCTCCGAGCAGATCTCCCTCGGCAAGCTCAACAACGTCCGCGAGGCCATCGCCATCGCCCGCGAGTGCCGCACCATCCTGGCCGCGGCCGGGGTGACGTTGGAGTATCCGATCCTCCGCCACGCCAACAACCTCGAGTCGGTCCTGACGTACGAGGGCACCAGCGAGGTCCACCAGCTCATCATCGGCCAGGCGCTGACGGGGGAGTCCGCCTTCCGCTGAGACGCGAAGCTCACCTGCTCCGGGGGAGCCGTGCTGGACGTACGCCACCGATCCTTCGTGCATGAGAGGAGCTCTGGCCGTTACGGCGGCTGACGTCTCGCGCATCATCGAGCGCCTGTTCCTGACGGTGGGCGACCGCCGGCGCAACCTGACGGCTTTCTGGGTGCTGCTCGTGCTCGCCGGCGTCATCGCCGCCGCCGGAGTCGTCGCGGACTCCACCGCGACGGTCATCGGAGCGATGATCGTGGCTCCGCTGATGACGCCGATCCTGGGCACGGCGCTGGCGCTGGTTCTCGCGGACCGCCGCCAGCTGGCGACGAACGTCGCCCTGGTGGTCGGTGCCGCGATCGCGGTCATCCTCATCGGGTTCGTGATCGGACTGACGGTGCAGGTCGACGTCGTCGCCGCCACCAACAGCCAGGTCTCGGGCCGGGTGAGCCCGCGGCTGATCGATCTGCTCGCCGCCGTCGCCACCGGAATGGTCGGTGCGTTCGCCCTGGTGAGGCCCGACGTCTCCGACACCCTTCCCGGCGTGGCGATCGCCATCTCACTGGTCCCGCCGCTCGCCGTCGTGGGGCTCACTCTCGAGTCGGGCGCGGCCGGCGAGGCGGCCGGCGCCCTGCTTCTCTTCGGCACCAACGTCGCCGCGATCATCGCCACGGGGACGGTCGTGATGCTCGCGGCGGGTGTCCGCCATGTCGCCGAAGAGGCTGACATCGCCGACGTCAGGGTCGGTCGGCTCCGGGGGCGCTCCCTGGTCGCCGTCGCCGCCTCCCTCGTCCTGGTCGCTGTTCCGCTCGCGGCCGGCAGCGTTCGCGTGCTGCAGGAGCAGCGCCTGGTCAGCCAGGCCGAACCCATCGCCACCTCCTGGGCGGCGGCCAAGGGCTGGCAGGTGTCCGACGTGTTCCTCCGGGGGAGCTCTCTTCACGTCGTGGTGATCGGCACCCCACCAGCCCCCGCCAGCGGCGACCTGCGGGCGGCCTTTGATGCCGAGGGCCTCGCTGACGTCGACGTCGAGCTCACGATCGTCGTCGGTGGGTCCGAGAATCTGGCTGGGGCATGACAGCCGACACCGGTGCTGCTGCTCGAATGTCTAGCACTGCTAGGATCAAGCCATGTCGGTACAGGAGCGCAAGCAGCGCGAGCGAGCGGATCGCGAACGCCTCATCGTGGCGACGGCCCGCGAGCTCGCCGAGCAGCAGGGCTGGGACGCGGTGACCACGCGCCGCCTCGCCGAGCGCATCGAATACAGCCAGCCGGTCCTCTACAGCCACTTCCGCGGCAAGCGCGAGATCATCGGCGCCGTCGCCCTCGATGGTGCCGCCGAGATGGCCGTGGCGATGCGCTCGGCGACAGCGGCCGCGAGCACGCCGCGCGAACGGGTCGCAGCCCTCGCCCGCGCCTATCTCGACTTCGCCGAGCGCAACCCGGCGGTCTACGACGCCCTGTTCCAGCTCGACGGCGGCCTGGCGTACGCACAGGAGGACACCCCTGAGCAGCTGAAGGACGCCTTCGCGGCGTTGATGGAGACCCTGGGTGAGGTCGCCGGCGACGGCGTCGACCCGGAGCTTTTCACCGAGGTGTTCTGGGCGTCCCTGCACGGTGTCGCGACGCTGACCCGGTCGAGGCGGCTGCTGCCGGAGGACGCCGAGCGCCGGATCGAGCTGCTGGTCGACCGTCTCGCCGTGCTCTGACGCCTCGCGTCAGTCGCGCGGCACCAGGAACGAGGCCCGCCAGAGCTTGCGGTCCTTCTCCGAGACCATCCCGTTCTCGATGAGGTACGGCATCATCTTCTCGCCCATCCAGGCCAGCGTCGCGCGGTAGTGCTCGTTGCCGAGCGCCTCGCGGCGGGCCGCCATCGGGTCGAGGCCGACGGCCGCGTAGCAGTCCGGATGGACCAGCGAGCGCGCCATCACATAGGCCGAGCGGGCGGTGAGGTTCTGGTGCATCCGGAGCTGCGTACGTCCCATCTTCTGCGACATCGCCGCGGCGAGCTCCTCGCGGGCGAAGGTGACGTGGCGGGCCTCCTCGGTGACGTGGATGCGGGAGGCCATCCGGGTCAGCGGCTGGCAGCGCTCGTCCTTCATCAGCTCGCGCTGCCACCGGTCGAGCGGCTCCTCGCCGACGAGAGTCGCGGAGAAGACGCTGGCTCCGTGCAGCAGCGGAGCGAGCTTCCCGATGCGCAGGACGGCGGGCCGGGGGCCGTACGCAGGCGCGCCCATCGCCGCGATCGCCCGGCCGAACATCACCGAGTGACGGGTCTCGTCACCGATCTCGGTCAGTGCGTACTGGGTCCGCGCCGTGCGCGGGTCCGCCCCGTAGACCTCGCGGAGGAGCAGCTGCATCAGCAGCACCTCGAACCACAGCCCGACGCTCATGATGCTGGCGACCTCGTGCCGGGAGAGCTCGATCTGCTGGTCTTGGCTGAGCCGGTCCCAGGTCGGGGTGCCGTAGAGGGAGACGCGCTCGGGCTGCATCCACCACAGCCCCTCGACGGGCGCGGCGTCCCAGTCGAGGTCGACCTCCGGGTCGTAGGACTGACGCGCGGTGGAGCGCAGGAGCCGGTCGGAGGTCGGATCGGCGATGGTCATTTCTTCTCCCTGACTGAGCGGTCAAACTAGGTGTTACCCAGAGTTACGGGTAGTTGCTAGAGTGCAGGACATGACACGGAAGGTCAAGGACGACGGCCGATCCTCACGCTGGGACGCCCACCGCGAGACCAGACGGGCGGAGCTGGTGGCGGCAGCCGTACGCGCCGTCGACTCGGGCGAGACCGAGGTCTCGATCGCCGACATCGCCGCGGAGGCCGGGGTCAGCAAGCCGGTGCTCTACCGCTACTTCGCCGACAAGGCCGAGCTGCACGGCGCGGTGGGGATGTGGGCGGCGCGGCAGATCCTCGACGCGGTCGTCGACGCCGTGCTCGCCCCCGCGCCGACCCGGCAGCGCGTCGAGGCCGGGGTGGCGGCGTACGTCGAGACCATCGCCGAGCACCCCAACGTCTACCTGCTCGTGGTGCGCCAGCACACCGGCGGCACCGACCCGCTCGCGGACGGCAAGCAGCTCATCGCGGCGACCTTCGCGCGGCTGCTCGGCGACACCTTCGGTCGCCTCGGTGTCGACGCCGCCGGCGCCGAGCCGTGGGCCCACAGCCTCGTCGGGATCGGTGAGTCCGCGGGTCAGTGGTGGCTCGACCGACGCACCATGTCCCGCGCCGCCTTCACCCGCTATCTGAGCGAGTTCGTCTGGCACGCACTTGAAGGCACGACCGCCGAGTACGGCGTCGACCTGAGCGCCCTGGACCGCCCCGAGATCGTCACCCCGCTGCGAAAGAGCCCCCGATGAGCGAGCACGAGCCCCAGCACCTCTACGACGGTCCCGCCCGCCTCGACTCCGAGCACGGCACCTGGGAGGTCGATGTCGCGCTGCGCGGCGCCTTCCAGCCGATCGACGGCCATTTCCACTGGTACGGCCGCGTCGGCACGGCCATCGAAGGCGTACGCAACGGCCAGAGCGTCACCGTCCGCACCGACCACGGCGAGGCCGAGGGACGGCTCTCCGACATCGACCCCTGGGGACGGTTCCGGATCGCCGGGACGGGAAAGCCACCGTTCTGACGCCGTGCGGGTCGTGGGGTCTCAGCGCACGATCATGAGCGTCGCGGCGCCGATCCCGACGACCACGATCAGTGACCGCAGGACCGTGGCCGGCAGCCGGCGACCGATGTGCGCCCCGACGTACCCACCCACGACCGATCCTGCGGCGAGCAGGCCGACGGCCCGCCAGTCGAGATCGGCGATGGCCAGGAAGATCACCGTCGCGACCACGTTCGAGGCCATCACCGCGAACGTCTTGAGCGCGTTGACCGTACGGAACTCCAGATCGGTCCCGAGCCCGAGCACGGCCATCATCATCACCCCGGACCCGGCGCCGAAGTAGCCGCCATAGGCGCCGGTCAGCGTCGCGAACAATGTGGTGAAGCCGGAAATCCGCACCCGCGGCTCGGCATCGGCGGCGTGCTGGCGCAGGAACCGGCTCAGCCGCGGCTGCACCCCCACGAGTACGCAGGTGCCCAGGATCAGCCACGGCACGACCGCCTCGAAGACCGATCCCGGCAACCACAGCAGCAGCAACGCTCCGGCGATGCTGCCGGCGCCCGCGGTGATCAGCACCGCCGCGGTCACGCGCGGATGCTCGGCCAGCTCCCGCCGGTAGCCGAAGGAGCCGCTGAGCCCGGCCGGCGTCATCCCCACTGTGTTGGAGGTGTTGGCCACGACCGGCGGGAGGCCGACCGCGACCAGGACGGGGAAGCTGAGCAGCGAGGCGACGCCGACGGTCGAGGTGAGGATGCCCGCGCCCAGGCCCGCGGCGAGCACCACGAGCTGGTCGACCGGCGTCATGCGTCGCGGAGAAGCGCCACGTCACTGACCAGCATGACGTGGCCGTGCATCGCGGCGGCGGCACGTTGGGCGTCGCCCGCGGCGATCGCGTCGGCGATCTTCTGGTGCCCGGCGAGCGAGGTCCGGGGGCGGTCGGGCTGGGAGAGCGACTCGATGCGGGTCTCGCGGATCAGCTCGCTGATCTCGGACATCATCTGCTCGAGCAGAGGGGAGTGGGCCGCCTGGGTCACCGCCTGGTGGAAGAGCTCGTCGCCGTGGACACCGCGCCCGCCGCCGGTGATGTCCCGGTCCATCGCCTTCAGCGCCGCGTCGATGCGGTCCAGGTCCTCCTGCGTACGCCGCTCGGCCGCCAATGCGGCGATCTTCGTCTCCAGCGCGTCACGCGCCTCAATGACGTCAGGGATCCGCTCCGCGTGCGCCCGGATCGCATCGGTGATGCGCTCGACGCGCGGCTTGTCGGTCAGCACCGTCCCGTCGCCATGGCGCACCGCGACGACGCCGATGACCTCGAGCGCGACCAGCGCCTGGCTGAGGGTCGCTCGGCTCACCCCGAGGCTGGTGGCGAGCTGTCTCTCCGGCGGCAATCGGTCGCCGGACTTCAGATCGTTCTCCGAGATCCAAGCCGTGATCTGCTCCGCGACCTGCTCGTACAGGCGGGTTCGCTGCAGTGGACGTGGAAAGCGCGCGGACTCACTCATGGCTACAGGGTATTGACGTTCGGCCGATTGTCCTATTGGCTAGTCCACTGAGCCGACAGTGATGCGAATCACAACCGGTGCCAGACGGGGGCCAAACAGAAGGGAAGTCCGATGGGACCGGAATGGGTGGCGATCATCGCGCTGGTCGCCTTGTTCGTGGCAGGCACGTTGCTGCCGATCAACATGGGAGCGCTGGCGTACGTCGCAGCATGGCTGGTCGGGATGTTCGCGCTGAACCTCGACGAGAAGGAGATCCTGGCCGGAGTCAGTGCCGACCTGATCCTGACGCTGATAGGCGTGACCTATCTGTTCGCGATCGCGAGGAACAACGGCACGGTCGACCTGATCGTCAGTAGTGCCGTACGCGCGGTGGGCGGCAGGGTCGCTCTGATCCCGTGGGTGATGTTCGGCGTGACCGCGCTGTTGACCGCCATGGGAGCCGCCAGCCCGGCGGCCTGCGCGATCATCGGGCCGGTGGCGCTCGGCTTCGCGGGCCGCTACAAGATCAACCCGCTGATGATGGGCATGTTCGTCGTGCACGGTGCTCAGGGCGGCGGTTTCTCGCCGATCAGCATCTACGGCACGATCACCAACTCAGTCATGGTCGACAACGGCCTGCCCTCCAGCGAGATGACGATCTTCGTGGCCAGCCTGGTGGTCAACCTGATCATGGCGACGATCCTGTTCTTCTTGCTCGGCGGGCGATCGCTGATGAGCATGCGGCTCGACCCCGATGAGGCGGCGGGCGCCGCCGCCGGCGTACCGGGTGAGCTTCACGAGGGCGGCGTGACCGTCCCGGCCCGTGGCTACGGCACCGTCGCCCCGACCGGGACCAAGGCCGGCATCCGCACCGAGCAGGTCCTGACCCTGGCCGCGTTCGTCATCGTCGCCGCCGTCGCCCTGTTCTTCGACAAGAACATCGGCTTCGCCTCGATCACCGCGGCGACCGTGCTCGCGGCGCTCTCGCCGAGCCAGCACAAGGACGCCATCCGCCAGATCGCCTGGCCGACGGTCCTCCTGGTCGCCGGCGTCTCGACGTACGCCACGATCCTGAACACCGCCGGAGCGCCGGAGTTCGTGGGTGGCTGGGCGGCGGGCCTGGGTGTCGCGGCTATCGGCGCGCTCATCCTCTGCTACGTCGGCGCGGTCGTCTCCGCGTTCGCCTCCTCGACGGCGCTGCTGCCCATCATCATCCCGATCTCGGTGCCGCTGATCGCCGAGGGCGGGATCTCCGCAGCCATGTTCGTGGCCGCGCTGGCGATCTCCTCGACCATCGTCGACGTGAGCCCGTTCTCCACCAACGGCGCGCTGATGCTGGCCAACCGGCCCGAGACCATCACCGAGGAGCGCTACTACAAGCAGATCCTCGGCTACAGCGTCATCGTGGTGCTCGTCGGTCCCCTCCTCGTCTGGGCCACCATGGTCCTCCCGGGCTGGTGACGGGCATGCGTGGACCGCTCGACGACGTCGTCGTTCTCGACCTCTCCCGCGCCCTGGCCGGGCCGCACTCCGCGATGATGATGGGTGACCTCGGCGCCCGCGTGATCAAGGTGGAGGCGCCCGGACGCGGCGACGACACCCGGGGCTGGGGCCCGCCGTTCGTGGGGGAGGAGGGACAGCGGGAGGCGACGTACTTCCTCTCCGCCAACCGCAACAAGGAGTCGATCACCCTCGACCTCAAGGACACCGACGACAAGGACGTGCTGCTGCGTCTGGTCGACCGGGCCGATGTGCTCATCGAGAATTTCCGCACCGGCGTCCTGGACCGGCTCGGCCTCGGCATCGACGAGCTCCAGGCCCGCAATCCGCGCCTGGTCGTGCTCTCGATCACCGGGTTCGGCCACGACGGCCCAGAGGGTGGGCGGTCTGGCTACGACCAGATCGCCCAGGGCGAGGCCGGGCTGATGTCGCTCACCGGGTCGGGTCCCGAGGACCCGCAACGCGTCGGCACCCCCATCGCCGACCTGCTGGCCGGGATGTACGGCGCCTACGGCGTGCTCGCCGCTCTCCACGAGCGCGACCGCACCGGCAGAGGCACCGTCGTACGCACCTCGCTGCTCTCCGCGGTCGTCGGCGTCCACGGTTTCCAGGGCACCCGCTGGACCGTGGCCGGCGAGGTCGGCCGCGCCCAGGGCAACCATCACCCGAGCATCTCGCCGTACGGCCTGTTCCGCTGCGCCGACGGGACCGTGCAGATCGCGGTCGGGAGCGAAGGGCTCTGGCGGAGGTTCTGCACCGCCTTCGACATCCCACCCGACCTCGAGGGGATGGCCACCAACCCCGAGCGAGCGGCCAACCGGGAGAAGGTCGTCGAGCTCGTCGAGACGCTCTTCGCGCCCTGGCCGGCCGAGGAGCTGCTCGCCAAGCTCGCCGAGGCCGGCGTCCCGGCCGGCAAGGTGCGCTCCCTGGACGAGGTCTACGCCTGGGAGCAGACCGCCAGCCAGGGTCTGCTGATCGACGTCGACCACTCCACCCTCGGTCATCTGACCCTTCCCGGACCGCCGCTGCGGTTCTTCACCGACGGGTCGGAGGTGACCCCCACCGACCACGCCGCGCCGCCCACCCTCGACCAGCACGGCACGGGGCTGCGTACGTGGGTGGCGGACCAGTAGGCACCTGACTGGGATACTGCTGGCACCGCGTCTGTGTCGCCGAGGGAAGGAGCCCGATCATGCAGGACTTTCCGAGTGATCGGGCTCCTCTCCGGCTGGGCACGTCTCGCGGCCGTTGGGTGCTGGCTACGACGGTGCTTGGCTCCGGCCTGGCACTGCTCGACTCGACCGTGGTCAACGTCGCCCTCGGCCGGATCGGCGAGGACCTCGACGCAGGTTTCTCCGGTCTGCAGTGGACGGTCAACGCCTACACGCTGAGCCTCGCGGCGCTGATCCTCCTCGGCGGTTCCCTCGGCGACCGCTTCGGCCGGCGCCGGGTGTTCCTGATCGGCGTGGTGTGGTTCGCTCTCGCGTCGCTGCTGTGCGGGCTGGCTCCCAACATCGAGCTGCTGATCGCCGCCCGCGGGCTGCAGGGGGTCGGCGGTGCGCTGCTGACTCCGGGGAGCCTGGCGATCATCGCCGCGTCGTTCCATGTCGACGACCGGCCCGCGGCCGTGGGCGCCTGGTCGGGTTTCAGCGGCGTCGCGGCCGCGGTCGGACCGCTCGTCGGCGGCTGGCTGGTCGAGATCGACTGGCGGCTGGTCTTCCTCATCAACGTCCCCGTCGCGGCGCTCATCGTCATCGTCGCCTTGCGCCACGTCCCGGAGAGCCGAGACCCGGATGCCAGCGGCCGGCTCGATCTGACCGGCACGGTGCTGGCCGCGGCCGGACTCGGCGCTCTCACCTTCGGGCTCACCCGGGCCGGCGAGGTGGGCCTGGTCGGCTCTGTGGTGGCGACCGCCGCGCTCGGAGTCGCCTGCCTGGTCGCCTTCGTGGTCGTCGAGGCCCGTTCGACCCACCCGCTGGTCCCGCTCGAGCTGTTCCGCAACCCTCAGTTCAGCGCGGCCAACGCCGTCACCCTGCTCGTGTACGCCGCGCTCGGCGTGATCTTCGTACTGCTCGTCCTCCAGCTCCAGATCGTCAGTGGCTGGTCGCCCCTCGCCGCGGGATCGGCGCTGCTGCCGGTGACCGTGGTGATGCTGCTCTTCTCGTCCCGTGCGGGCGCGTTGGCGCAGCGCATCGGTCCGCGGCTGCCGATGACGCTAGGGCCGCTGCTCGCGGCCGGCGGCGCACTCTGGATGGGGCGGATCGGAACTGACGCGTCCTACGTTCTCGACGTCCTCGCGCCAGTCCTGCTCTTCGCCATCGGGCTCACCCTGCTGGTCTCGCCGCTGACCGCCACCGTGCTCGACGCCGCGGACGACCGGCATGCCGGCATCGCCTCGGGCGTCAACAACGCGGTGGCCCGGACGGCCGGGCTGCTGGCCGTCGCCGTCATCCCCTCCGCGGTCGGGATCGCCGGCGCCGACTACACCAACCCCGAGACCTTCGACGAGGGCTACGGCATGGCGATGATCATCAACGCCTGCCTGCTGATCCTCGGCGCGGCGCTCGCGGCGGTGTTCGTACGGCGTCCGCTCGCCGCCGAACCCCAGCCCGACGACCACCGGATGCACATCGAGACGTGCACGCACTGCGGTGTGACCGGCCCCCAGCTGCACCCGGCCGACCACGACCACTGACTCCGACAATGGCATGACCTGGGCGGCATCCGGTTACCGGGCTCCCGTGGATGCTCCATGGTGGCGTGAGGCCGTGACCTACCAGATCTATCCGCGATCGTTCGCCGATGCGGACGGAGACGGCACGGGCGACCTCGCCGGTATCACCTCCCGGCTGGACCATCTGGCAGACCTCGGCGTGGACGCGATCTGGCTCTCGCCGTTCTATCCCTCGCCGCAGATCGACTACGGGTACGACGTCGTTGACCCCCGCGGCGTGGACCCGCTCTTCGGGACCCTCTCCGACGCCGAGGACCTGCTCACCAAGGCGCACGAGCTCGGCCTGAAGGTGATCATCGACCTGATCCCCAACCACACCTCCTCCGGGCACCCGTGGTTCGCCGAGGCGCTCTCGGCCGACCCGGGGTCGCCGGAGCGCGATCGCTACATCTTCCGCGATGGTCGAGGGCCCGACGGCGAGGAGCCGCCGACCAACTGGAGATCCGTCTTCGGCCAGCCGGCATGGACACGCGTCGAGGACGGGCAGTGGTACCTCCACATGTTCGACGAGGAGGAGCCCGACCTCAACTGGCGCCACCCCGAGGTGGCCGAGGAGTTCCGTTCGGTGATGCGGTGGTGGCTGGACCGCGGCGTCGACGGCTTCCGTGTCGACGTCGCCCACGGCCTGGTCAAGGCGCTGCGCGACCAGCACGTCCCGGAGGGACGATCACCCAACTCCGACCCGGCCGTGATGTACGACGAGGGCATCGAGGACGATCCGATGTGGGACCATCCGGACGTCCACGGGGTCTACCGGGACTGGCACGATCTCGTCGCGTCCTACCCGGGCGAGCGGATGCTGATCGCCGAGGCGTGGACCCAGGGGCCGGCAGACCTGCGCGGCTACCTGCGCAGCGACGAGTTCGAGCAGGCGTTCAACTTCCGGTGGCTGCAGTCGCACTGGTCGGCACGCGAATTCACCGACGCGATCACCTCGACGCTCGAGGCGCTGCGTCCCTCCCGCGCCTGGCCGACCTGGGTCCTCTCCAACCACGACGCCGTACGCCACCGGACGCGCTACGGCGACGGGGAGCAGGCGCTGGCCCGCGCCCGCGCGGCGACGCTGACGATGCTGGCACTGCCGGGGTCGGCGTACCTCTACCAGGGCGAGGAGCTCGGGTTGCCGCACGTCGAGCTGCCGCCGGAGCACCAGCAGGACCCGTGGGCGGAGGGCGGCAACGGCCGGGACGGCTGTCGGGTGCCGTTGCCGTGGAGCGGTGACGCTCCGCCCTTCGGCTTCGGCCCCGGCGACGGCCAGCCGTGGCTACCGCAGCCGGTTCAATGGGCAAACCTGACCGTCGCTGCGCAGACCGGCAGCCCCGGCTCGACGCTGGAGTTCTACCGGTCCGCGCTCGCGGCCCGTCGCCGCTACGCCCTCGGTGGCGACGAGGAGGTGGAGTTCCTCGATGCGCCCGAGGACGTCATCGCCTTTCGGCGTGGCCGCCTGAGCGTCGTCATCAACTGCGGCGCGGTGCCTGCGCCGCTGCCGCACGGCGACGTCGTGATCTGCAGCGGTGAGCCACTCGCCTCCGAGCTGCCGCCGGACACCGCGGCCTGGTTGTTCAACGACGGCTGAGGCCGCTCAGCCGTAGGGCTCAACGGCGGAGGACCCGCGCCTCCCATGGTGCCATCACCGGGCCGCTGCCGCTCCCGATCACGAGCTCGCCGCGGCTCTCCTCGACGAGCTCGCCCAGGTCCGCCTCGTCGCTGCTGAAGTTCGCGAGCACGACCAGCTGCCCGCTCTCGTGGCGGCGGCGGAACGCGAAGATCTGCGGATGGCTGTCGCTCAGCAGGGTGAAGTCGCCGTCGACCACGGCCGGGTCCTCGTGTCGTAGCCGGATCAGCCGGCGGTAGTGCGAGAGCACCGAGTCCGGGTCGTCCATCTGGGCGGCGACGTTGACCTCGGGGTAGTTCGGATTGACCGCGAGCCAGGGCGTTCCGGTGGTGAAGCCGGCCGCGGGGGAGGCGTCCCACTGCATCGGCGTACGTCCGTTATCGCGGCACATCGCCCGCAGCGAGGCCATCACGTCCTCGGGATCCACTCCCAGGGCAATCGCCTCGTGGTAGTAGTTCACCGCCTCCACGTCGTCGACCTCGTCGATGGAGGTGAACGGGAAGTTCGTCATGCCGATCTCGTCGCCCTGGTAGACGAACGGGGTGCCTCGCTGCAGGTGCAGGACGGTCGCGAGCAGCTTGGCCGACTCGGTTCGCCAGCGGCCGTCGTCGCCGTACCGCGACACGATCCTCGGCTGGTCGTGGTTGTCCCAGTAGAGGCTGTTCCAGCCCACGTCCGCCAGACCTTCCTGCCAGGCCGCGAGCCGATCCCGGAGGCGACCGAGGTCGAAGGGGCGTACGTCCCACTTGAAGGTGCCGTGGTCGATCTCGACGTGCTCGTAGTGCAGGACCATGTCGAGCTCGCGGCGTGCCGGATCGGTGTACTTCCGGCCCTCCTCGACCGTCGTCTCGCCGGTCTCACCGACCAGCAGCAGGTCGCGGTCGTAGCGGTCGAAGACCTCCCGGTGCATCTCGGCGAGGAACTCGTGCACGCGCGGCCCGTCGATCACCGACTGCCGCATGTTGCCGTGGCGCTGCCCAGGCATGACCGGTGCCTCCGGCAGCTCCGGGTCCTTGGAGATCAGGTTCACCACGTCCATCCGGAAGCCGTCGACGCCGCGGTCCAGCCACCAGCGCAGCACCTCGTACACCGCGTGCCGCACCTCGGGGTTCTCCCAGTTCAGGTCCGGCTGCTTCTTGGTGAACAGATGCATGTAGTAGGCGGCCCTGCCCTCGCTGTAGGTCCAGGCCGGCCCGGAGAAGAACGACCCCCAGTTGTTGGGCTCGTCGCGCCACCAGTACCAGTCACGCTTGGGACTCTCGGGGCTCGAGCTCGACTCCACGAACCAGGGGTGCTCGTCCGAGGTGTGGTTCGCGACGAGATCCATCACGAGCTTCATCCCGCGCTCGTGAAGGTCGGCGATCAGCGCGTCGAGCTCTGCGAGGGTGCCGTACGTCGGGTCGACATCGTGATAGTCGCTGACGTCGTAGCCGTTGTCGGCCATCGGAGAGGGGTAGACGGGGGAGATCCACAGGACGTCGACCCCGAGCCACTCGAGGTGGTCGAGGCGCTGCCTGATCCCGCGGAGGTCGCCCACGCCGTCACCGTTCCCGTCGGCGAAACTGCGTGGGTAGACCTGGTAGACCACGGCGGATCGCCACCACCCAGGACCGGTGCGCGTGCGTTCTCCTTCAGCGGGTGTCAGGTGGGTCATGACGTGGGCGGTAACCGTGTGGCGCGCCGCGCATACTTGCCGGTTGGTGGCCCGGCGCTAGCGTGTGCGCATGGCTTTGACCCACGACTACACGGTCTCGGTGGAGTGGACGGGCAACCGCGGCACCGGGACGAGCGGCTACCGCGACTACGCCCGGGACCACGTCGTACGCATCGAGGGCCTGCCCGACATCCTCGGCTCCTCCGATCCGACCTTCCGCGGCGACGCGAGCCGGCACAACCCCGAGCAGCTGCTGCTGACCTCGCTGGCGCAGTGCCACATGCTCTCCTACCTGCACCAGGCGGTGACGGTGGGCGTGGTCGTCCTCGACTACCACGACGCCGCGACCGCCACCATGGAGACTCAGGGGACCGGCGGGCATTTCACCCGAGCCGTGCTGCACCCGGTCGTCACCGTCGCCGACGCTTCCATGATCGAGGCGGCGACCTCCGCCCACCGCCAGGCCCACCTGGACTGCTTCATCGCGAGCAGCGTGAACTTCCCCGTCGACGTCGAGCCGACCGTGATCGTCGGTGGACTGGAGCGTTAGCCCCCTCTTCCGGGGGTAGGGCGGGGGTCGGCCTCGCGACGATGATGACCGCCATGACTCGTTCGACCTCGACCGACGCCCTGCTGGCCGCCCGCGACGCGCTGATCGCCCAGCGCCTCGACTACGCCGCCGCGCTCGACACCTTCCGCTGGCCCGACGTCGGGGCGACCTTCAACTTCGCCCACGACTGGTTCGACCCGATGGCTCGAGGCAACGACGCTCCGGCGCTTGTCATCGCCGAGTCGGACCGGTCGCGGGCTGCGTACTCCTTCGACGAGCTGGCGCGCCGCTCGGACGCGGTGGCCCGCTACCTTCGGCGTCTCGGCGTCGGCTCGGGCGACAGCGTGGTCGTCATGCTCGGCAACCAGGTCGAGCTGTGGGAGACGATGCTCGCGGCGATGAAGGTCGGTGCGGTGCTGATGCCGACGACGACCGCGGTCGGCACCGCCGAGCTGGTCGACCGGCTCGCCCGGGGCCGGGCGAAGGCCGTGGTCTGCAACGCCGAGGACGCCGACAAGTTCGATGGCGTCCCGGGCGACTACGTACGGATCAGCGTGGGGGAGCGGGAGGGCTGGAACGGCTACGCCGCGGCCGCCGCGGAGTCGCAGGAGCCGGTCGAGCACCCCGGCAACGCCACCACCGACGCGCTGCTCCTCTACTTCACCAGCGGCACCACGAGCCGTCCGAAGCTGGTCGAGCACACCCACTACACCTACCCGGTCGGGCACCTGTCGACGATGTATTGGCTCGGTCTCCGCCCCGGCGACGTACACATGAACATCTCCAGCCCTGGGTGGGCCAAGCACGCCTGGTCGAACTTCTTCGCGCCCTGGCTCGCCGGAGCGACTGTCTTCGTCCTCAACTACGCGCGTTTCGAGGCGGCCACGCTCCTGCAGCGGATTCGGGAGGAGCACGTGACCAGCATGTGCGCACCTCCGACCGTGTGGCGGATGCTCATCCAGGCCGACCTCTCCGGCGGCTGCGGGTCGCTGCGCGAGGCGATCAGTGCCGGTGAGCCGCTCAACCCCGAGGTGATCAGTCAGGTCCACCAGGCATGGGGCCTGACCATCCGGGACGGCTTCGGGCAGACCGAGATGACCGCGACGGTCGCCAACAGCCCGGGTCAGCCGGTACGTCCAGGGTCGATGGGTCGCCCGCTGCCCGGTGTCCCGGTCGTGCTGGTCGACCCGATCGAGGGGACCGTGATCGAGGGACCGGGTGAAGGCGAGCTCTGCCTGGACCTCTCGGCGAAACCGGCCACCCTGATGACCGAATACCGCGACGACGAGAAGCGCACCGCCGACGCGATGCGCGGTGGCTTCTTCCACACCGGCGACGTCGCCAGCCGGGACGAGGAGGGCTACATCACCTACGTCGGCCGCACCGACGACGTCTTCAAGGCCTCCGACTACAAGGTCTCGCCCTTCGAGCTGGAGTCGGTCCTGATCGAGCACCCCGCGGTGGCCGAGGCGGCGGTCGTGCCCGCCCCGGACCCGGTGCGACTGGCTGTCCCCAAGGCGTACGTCTCCCTCACGGCCGGCCACGAGCCGACCGCCGAGACCGCCCGGGCCATCCTCGAGTTCGCCCGCGACCACCTGCCGCCCTACCTGCGGGTGCGGCGCCTGGAGTTCTTCGACCTGCCCAAGACGATCTCGGGGAAGATCCGGCGCGTCGAGCTCCGGACCCGCGAGCAGGAGGTCGTCGACCAGCGGCCGCCGGGGGAGCACCGCTACGAGGACTTCTTCTCCCGTCAGTCCTGAGCCACCAGGCGCCGGACGCTCTCGACGACGATCTCCCGACACCGAGCGCGGCTCGGCCGGCGAACCAGGGCGAGCTCGGGTGTGTGCAGGTGCCAGCTCATCGCCAGAGCGCGCACCTCGGTGAGCAGCTCGAGCGGCGAGTAGGCGGTCGTCAGCTTCCCTGCCTGCTGCGCCTCCTCGATCTTGGCCAGCTTGGCGTTGTTGGAGGCGACGATCGCCGGGAGCTGCCCGGTCGGGCGCTCGAGCTGATACCAGGTCGTCAGCCGAAGCGTCGTGGGGAAGCGCTCGTAGAGGTCGAAGGACCGCCCTGCGTAGGCGGGCAGATCGGTGGCGTCGAACTCGACCTCGTCGACGAACGCGAGCACCCGGTGGGCGAAGACGGCGTCGAAGAGCTCGTCCTTCGTGCCGAAGTACTTGTAGATCAGCGCCTTGTTCGCCAGCGCCGTCTCCGCGATCCGGTCGACGCGCGAGCCGGCGATGCCGTACGCCGCGAACTCGGCCTCGGCGGCGTCGAGGATGCGGACACGGGTCGCCTCGGAGTCTCTGGCCATGCACCCACCCTAAAGCAAGTAACTAGTTAGTTGCATTTCGTGGCAGTCAGTGCTTCACTGAAATAACCAACTCGTTAGTTACTTAGGAAGTGCACACATGTCTCCGACACCCCCGCGCGCCGGTGCCCGTAACCGAGTGGTGGTCCTGATGGTGATCCTCGGCTGCCAGCTGATGATGACCCTGGACGCCTCGATCGTGACCACGGCGCTCACCCACATCAAGGCCGAGCTCGGCTTCACCGACTCCTCGTTGTCGTGGATCCAGAACGCCTACGTGCTCGCCTTCGGCGGCCTCCTGCTGCTCGGCGCACGAGCCGGTGACCTGCTCGGCCGACGCCGGGTGTTCATCGCCGGCACGGCGCTCTTCACCGCCGCCTCGCTCCTGGCCGGGCTCGCGCCGTCGGCCGAGCTCCTCATCGCCGCGCGCACGCTGCAGGGGCTGGCGTCGGCCTTCGCGATCCCGTCCACCCTGGCGCTGCTGATCACGAGCTTCCCCGAGCCCGAGGAGCGCACCCGGGCAATCGCGATCTACAGCGCGGTGATCGGTGCCGGAGCCAGCGTCGGTATCATCGTCGGCGGCGTCTTCACCGAGTATCTCTCCTGGCGCTGGGGTTTCTTGGTCAACGTTCCGCTCGGGATCCTGATCCTCGCCCTCTCACCGCGCTACCTCCCCGAGACCGAGCCCCGTCCCGGCCGGGTCGACATCCTCGGCGCGCTGAGCGTCACCATCGGCATGTCGGCACTCGTCTACGGCCTCGTCGAGGCAGCCGAGATCGGCTGGGGCAGCGCTCGAACCCTGGTCCCGCTGACCGCCTCAGTGGTCCTGCTCGTCGCCTTCGTGCTCATCGAGCTGCGGGCCGCCCAGCCGATCGTGCCGCTCCGACTCTTCCTCAGCGTGCAGCGCTCCGGGGCGTACATCGGCCGGATCCTGATCGTCGGCGCGATGTTCTCGACGTTCTACTTCCTCTCGCAGTATCTCCAGAACGTACGCGGCCTCAGCCCGCTCGCCACCGGACTCGTCTACGTCCCGATGACCGGCATGTTCTTCGCCATGGTCTACGCCGTGCGCTGGGCCGGACCGCGGGTCAGCAAGCCTGTGCTGCTGCTGACCTCCCTGGTCACGGCCGGGATCGGGATGGCGTGGCTGAGCCGGATCGACGCGACGACCCCGGTGGCGTCGATCCTGCCGCCGCTGCTGGTGCTGGGCATCGGCCAGGGCATCGCGATCATCCTCCTCACCGACTTCGGGATGGCCGAAGTCGACCAGGGCGACGCCGGCGCCGCGTCCGGCCTGGTCAACACCGCCCACCAGATAGGTGGCTCGATCGGACTCGCGCTCCTAACCGTCGTCTACGGCAGCGCGGTGCACCACGACCCCGCGCCGGACGCCGTCGCCCAGGCCCATGGCTACTCGACCGTCTTCGACGTCGCGACCGGCTTCTACGCCCTTGCCGTGATCGTCGCCCTGGTCATGCTCACCGCCGACCGGCGTGCCAGCAGGTCGACCGCGCCGGTCACGGTCGCGGCCGCCAGCTGAGCCGTCAGGGACGGACGGTCAGGCACTGCGTACTGACGCCGAAGGCGCCCTGCTCGTCATGGAGCACGGACGTGGTCACGCCGGCGCCCTCCGGGCCGAACGAGACGGTCGTGTCGAGCCCCAACCAGCCAGGAGCTGGAGCACGGAACAGGTGCGCGGTCAGGTCGAGGTTGGGGAAGCTGACCACCTTCGGATCGACCCGGACGGCCACGCCGTTGGTGATGTCGAGCAGCCCGGCGACCTGCGCCAGCCGGCTCACCTCCTCGTCGGCGACGAGGGGGTGAGCCGTACGTACCCAGGATTGCGCCCGTCCCGGGCCGAGGTCGTGGCGGCGTACCTCGACCGAGGCGATGAAGCCGCCGTCCCACAGCGCGGTCATGTCCCAGGCCGGCACCTCGTCAGGTGCGGGCATCGGTTCGTGCCGGGTGCCCTCGAGCTCCGCGGTCGGGTAGCCGGCGGTGAGCCAGGTACGGAGGAGCACGACGGGCCGGGCGCCATGGCAGGCCCGGGCCTCGACGAGCTCGATGGTGCGTCCGGCGCGGAGCACGGTGACCTCGATATCGACCGGCTCGAGCGGGACGGTGCCGAGGATGTCGTAGCTGATCCGGGTGATCTGGAGCCCGTCGTCACGGCGGGCGTCGCGATCCCGCTCGACCTCGTGCGCGAGCATGCCGAGCAGGGTGGCGATGTGCTGCGTGTCCAGGTCCCAGGCCCCTCCGACGTGCCGAGTCGGGGCGAAGGTGCGCGGACCGGTCCTGTGCCAATAGCTCATCGGCGGCTCAGAGCCCGAGCAGAGCGACGCTCTGCTCGCGCATGTCGATCTTGCGGACCTTGCCGGTCACGGTCATCGGGAACTCGTCGACGAGCAGCACGTAGCGCGGTGCCTTGTAGTGCGCGAGCTTGCCGCTGGCGAAGGCGCGGACGGCCTCGGCGTCCAGCGGCTCCGCGCCGGGCCGCATCCGGATCCAGGCGCAGAGCTCCTCGCCGTACCTCTCGTCCGGAACGCCCACGACCTGGGCCTCGGCGATGTCGGGGTGGGTGAAGAGGAACTCCTCGATCTCGCGGGGGTAGATGTTCTCGCCGCCACGGATGACCATGTCCTTGATCCTTCCCACGACCACGCAGTAGCCGTCCTCGCGCATCACGGCCAGGTCGCCGGTGTGCATCCAGCCGTCGGCGTCGATCGCGTCGGCGGTCTTCGTCTCATCGTCCCAGTAGCCGAGCATCACCGAGTAGCCGCGGGTGCAGAACTCGCCCGCCGTGCCGCGGGGGACCACCTCGCCGGTGGCCGGGTCGACGATCTTGATCTCGACGTGCGGAGCCGCCCGGCCGATCGTCTCGGTGCGCCGCTCGAGGTCGTCGTCGGTGCGGGTCTGGCAGGAGACCGGCGAGGTCTCGGTCATGCCGTACGCGATCGAGACCTCGCTCATGTGCATCTCGCTGACGCAGCGCTTCATGACCTCGATCGGACACAGCGCGCCGGCCATGATCCCGGTACGCAGCGTGGAGAGGTCGTAGGAGGCGAAGCCCGGGTCGTCCTGCATCGCGATGAACATCGTCGGCACGCCGTACAGCGCCGTGCACCTCTCGTCCTGGACCGTCTGCAGCGTCGTGGCCGGGTCGAAGCCGGGGCCCGGGATGACCATGGTCGCGCCGTGGGTGGTGCAGCCGAGGTTGGCCATCACCATGCCGAAGCAGTGGTAGAACGGCACCGGGATGCAGAGCCGGTCCTGCTCGGTGAAGTGGATCGCCTCGGTGACGAAGAAGCCGTTGTTCAAGATGTTGCGGTGCGACAGCGTCGCGCCCTTCGGGAAGCCCGTGGTCCCGGAGGTGTACTGGATGTTGATCGCGTCGTTCGGGTCGAGCGTGTAGTCGACGTGGTCGGCCAGCAGCTCGCCACGGCCGGCGGCCAGCAGCGCGTCCCATTTCGGCGTACCCAGGAAGATCGTCTGCTCGAGAGCTCCGCAGTCGCCCGCCACCTCGCCGACGAGCGAGACGTAGTCGCTGCTCTTGAACTCGGTCGCGCTGATCAGGAGCCGCACTCCGGACTGGTTGAGCGCGTAGGCGAGCTCGTGGGTCCGGTAGGCGGGGTTGATGTTGACCAGGATCGCGCCGATCTTGGCCGTGGCGAACTGGACCATCGTCCACTCGGCGCAGTTCGGAGCCCAGATGCCGACGCGGTCGCCCTTGCCGATGCCGGCCTTGCGGAGGCCGACCGCGAGGGCGTCGACGTCGGCGTCCAGCTCGGCGTAGGTCCAGCGTCGGCCGGTGGCGATCTCGACGAGCGCCTCACGGTCTCCGTGGCGGGCGACGGTGCGCTCGAAGTTGGCTCCGATCGTCTCCTCGAGCAGCGGAACGTCGATGTCGCCACGGGCCGACGATGCGGTGATGGATGAGGTCTCGGTCATGCCGCGAGCATGACCGAGACCGTGGTGGCAGCCCCACCCCCGAAGGAGGGTGAGCGGGTGCCGGATCAGGCGAGTGCGGGCTCCGCGTCGAGCTCGACGCGGCTGGTCTCCTTGGCGACCAGCAGGCAGCCGATGCTCAGTACGGCCAGGGCGCTGAGGAAGTACGCGATGCCGTCGGTGCCCCACCTGGCCAGTAGGTCCTCGGCGATGACCAGCGGCACGGCGCCGCCGAGGATGCCCGCGATGTTGTAGCCCAGACCGGCTCCCGTGTAGCGGTACTTCGCCTGGAACATCTCGGGCAGGAACGCAGCGATCGGACCGTAGTTGAGGCCGAGTACGCACAGCATCAGGCTGTTGCCGAGGGCGAAGCTCGCGAAGCTGCCGGGCTCCATGATGGCGAAGGACAGTGGGCCGGCGACGAGGCCGAAGGCAGCGCCGATGAGCAGGACCACCCGGCGGCCGAGCACGTCGGAGAGCCACGCGGAGGCGATGACCGTCACGCTCATGGCGAATGCCGCGACGATGACGCCGAGCAGGGCCTGGCTCATGCTCAGGCCGAGGGTGCCGACAGCGTGCGCGACCATGAAGCTGGCGCCGGTGTAGAAGGCGCCGAAGACGACCGCCATGATGCCGCCGCCGAGCAGCACCTGCCGCCACTGGTCACGGATGCAGCCGACGAACGGCAGCGTGCTGCGGGCGCCTGTCGACTGGACCTTCTTGAACGACGGCGTCTCGGCGATCTTCAGCCGGACCCAGAGGCCGACCGCGATGAGGACGGCGCTGGCCAGGAACGGGATCCGCCAGCCCCAGGCCGCGAACGCGGCGGGCTCCATCAGGCGGAAGGTGGTGAGCATGGCTGCGGCGGCGAGGATCAGCCCGAGGCTGGGGCCGAGCTGCGGGAACATGCTGTAGCGCCCGCGCTGGCCGCGGGCGGCGTACTCGGTGGTGAGGAGTGCGGCGCCCGCCCACTCGCCGCCGAGCGCGATGCCCTGCAGTGCGCGCAGCAGAACGAGGATCACCACGGCGCCCTTGCCGATCGACTCCACGCTCGGGAGCAGGCCGATCGCGAAGGTCGAGGTGCCCATGATCATCAAGGTGGTGATCAGCGTGGCCTTGCGACCGATCCGGTCGCCGTAGTGGCCGAAGAGGATCGCCCCCAACGGCCGGAAGACGAACGCGACTCCGAAGGTCGCGATCGAGGCCAGGGTGCCCTCGGGTCCGCCCATGGATGGGAAGAAGACGGCATTGAAGACGAGGGCTGCCGCCAGCCCGTAGATGAGGAAGTCGTAGAACTCGATGGTGGTGCCGGTCAGTGACGCCGTCGCGACGCGGCGCATGGTGCGCCCGTCGACCTCGGCTCGGTCAGCCGCGATTTGGGCCATGATCGTGCCTCCTACTCGGATTGGTGAACCGAGTGTGGGACTGTCACCACCTGGCCGATACCCCCGGAAGAGTGCCCTCGAAAGAGGGGGTGTGCCTCTTGTTGCCTGTGATGGTCGTCACTTACGCTCACGTCATGAGCAGCACCGCCATCGCCCCAGAGGCGCCGTACGACGGGTCCCGGATCGCCCAGACGCTGGCCTCCTTCCGGACCGCGTCGGGGCTGGACCTCGCCTTCGGTGGGCCGGTGCGCGGCGACGGCACGGCCATCGACATCACCGCGACCTGTGGCGCGAAGGGCGCCTCGCTGCGCGGCCTGCGGGTCGTCAACGGGGAAGGCCTGGGCGGGAAGACCCTGCAGACCCGCCAGCCCGGCTCCGTCGACCACTACTACACCGCTCGTGGGATCACCCACCTCTACGACACCGCCGTAGCTCAGGAGCAGATCCAGACCGTCGCCGCCTTGCCGATCCTGGTCGACCGCGCCCCGCGGATGCTCATCTACCTCGCCTCCCGCTCGCGGCTCGGTCTCGGCGGTGTCTGGTTCGACTCTCTACGTCCGCTGATCCGCACCCTCGAGCGCGAGATCCTGATCGACGACGAGGTCCGCAACCGGCTCTCCCGGCTGGCGCCCGCGCCGACTCGACCTGCGACCCCGGACGAGACGGCCGCGAAGCGCGACCTCGCCGAACGCCGGGAGATGGCGGCCGAGCTCACCGACCTGGCCGGCCAAGTGCTCGACCCCGAGGTCCGCAGCCGCCTCGAGGCCATGGTCCTGCGGCTCACCGCCGCGCCGGGGGAGAAGCAGCCGGCTCAGCTCGCTCCGGCCGTACGCCTGGCCGCCCGTGAGCTCGACGTCCTGCGTCAGGTGGCGCTCGGAAGCAGCAACCGGCAGGCCGCCGAGGCTCTCGGGATCGTGGAGAGCACGGTGAAGTCCTACCTCAAGAGCGCCACCCGCAAGCTCAACGCCAACAACCGCGTCCACGCGGTCCGGATGGCGCGCGAGGCCGGCCTGATCGACTGACGCCCCTCGTACGGGGGTACCGCCCGACCCGCGGCGTACGCAAGATCACGGCATGACGCATGGGGACTCGGGCGACATGTCGGAGAGGTGGCGGACCGCGCTGGCGGACGCCTTCGCGGGACTGCAGTCGGAGCGGTTGCCACCTGGCCATGTGGCACCTGGCCCGCTGACCGGAGCGATCGAGCACGCCAGTCTGGGGCGCGTCGATGCGTTCCGCGTCGGCGGCACCCCGCAGGTTGTACGCCGCACCCGCCGCTCCCTCGCGGACGTACCCGACGATCCGTTCAAGGTGTGCGTCCAGCGCCGTGGGCAGTCGGTCGTCCGGCAGGGTGACATCGAGCTCGTCCTGACACCCGGGGACATCGCGATCTACGACACCAGCCGCCCCTACGAGCTGCGCTTCGACGAGGGGTGGGAGTGTCTCGCGATGACGCTTCCGCGCCGCGCGCTGGCGGCGTCGGACGCCGTGATCGAACGGTCGATGTCGCGCGGCTGGACGTCGGTCGACGGCCGGACCGGCGTACTCGGGCACCTGCTGGGGAGCGCTGTCCGCGAGGTGCCGCAGGCCGGGGGAGCGGCGCATCTGGGCGAGGCCGCCATCCAGCTGCTCTCGTGTCTGGTCGGCGGCGTGGAGCAGGCCGACCCGGGGGAGGTGCTCCGGACCCGGATCATCGCCTACGTGGAGGCGCACGCCACCGACCCTTGTCTCGGCCACGACGCCGTGGCGGCCGCCCACGGACTCTCGCCGCGCAGCCTGCACCGGCTCTTCGAGGACCAGCCGCGCTCCGCGATGGCTCATCTGCGGGAGTTCCGGCTGCTGGCGATCCGGGACGCGCTGCTCGACCCGGCCCACGCATCGTTCTCGACTGCGGCGATCGCCGCGCGCTGGGGCTTTCCCGACCCTTCCCACTTCGCCCGGACCTTCCGCTCACGCTTCGGAATCACACCAGGCGCGCTCCGCCGCGACGGTGGCGCGGAAAGTCAACGAAGTTGGCGTTCCATGGCGACACAGGTGTGACAGACCGCACATAACGTGACCAGGACCCGACCGGGCCAACGGAGGTAACCGCCTTGTCAACACATCCCGAGACGTCATCAGGCCTGTCGGTATCGGGCCTGGCCGAGCACGAGATCGGACGCCGTCGCTTCGTCGGCTACCTCGTGGCCGCTGCCACCGTCACCGGCGCGGCCCAGCTCGGGATCGGCCTCGGCAACCCGGCCGCGGCAGTCGTCCCGGGGGTGCCGCAGCCGGCCGACCTCTACGACCTCAACGACCTGCTGACCGATGCCGCCCGCCCCACTGCGAACCTGATCCAGGTCGTGGTCGACAAGGACGGCACCGCGTCGTTCGAGCTGCCCCGCGCCGAGGTCGGCCAGGGCATCACCACCTCGATCGCGATGCTGATCGCCGAGGAGCTCGACCTGCCGCTCAGCAAGGTGAACGTGACCTTGTCGAAGGCGCGCCCCGAGCTGATCTGGAACCAGATGACCGGTGGCTCCAACACGATCCACGCGATGTACACGCCCGTACGTGTCGCCGCCGCCATCGCCCGTGGCGCGCTGCTCGACGCCGCGGCGATCGCGCTCGCGCAGCCTCACGACACCCTCTCCGTCTATGAGGGGGTGATCTCCGCCCCCGGCGGTGCCTCCATCTCCTACGGCGAGCTCGCCACCTCCGCCGCGGCACTGGTCACGAAGGTCGTCGACGTCGACCTCAAGCCGAAGTCCGACTTCGCGGTCATCGGCACCCCGCAGCGTCGCAAGGACGCCCTGGACGCGGTCACCGGCACGAAGCAGTTCACCATGGACCTCGACGTCCCGGACGCCCTTCCCGCGATGGTCTGCCGCGCCCCCGAGCACAACGGCACGGTGCGATCGGTCCGCAACCAGAAGGACGTCGAGGCGATGCCGGGCGTGACGCACGTCGTCACCATCCCGACCGGGGTCGCCGTTCGCGCCGGGACGTTCGGTCAGTGCATCAACGCCGTCCGCGCCCTCGAGGTCGAGTGGAACCCGGGTTCGGTGAGCGGCAGATCCGACGCCGACGTGCTCGAGGAGCTCCGCGGCATCCAGCGCCCGATGCTGGTGCCGAACGTGGACGACCTCCTCGGCACCGTGACCGACACGGTGGGCGGCCTCACCGGTGGGCTCGGCGCGGCCGACGTGAAGACGCTCGACACCGACTTCGTCTTCTACACCCGCAGCGGCTCGCCGCTGGAGACCAACTGCGCCGTCGCCGATGTCCGTGCCGACAAGGCGACGATCTGGGCGGGCTCCAAGACGCCGATCGTGGCCGCCGAGGACATCGCGCTGAAGCTCGGCCTGCCGCCGACCGCGGTGACCTTCAACGTCGTGGAGTCCGGCGGCTCGTTCGGCCGCAAGCTCTTCTGGGACGCAGCGCTCGAGGCCGCTCTGGTCTCGCAGAAGTGCCAGGCGCCGGTCCGGCTGATGTGGCATCGCGCCGACGAGCCACGCCAGGGCCGCAACCATCCGATGGCGACCTCCCGGGTGCGTACGGTCTGGGCGGGGGACAACATCTTCTCCGTCGAGCAGCAGCACACCTGCACCGCCACCGACTACCGCCACGGCTTCGGCGAGATCCTGACCTCGTCGGCCATCTCGCTCCCTGCTGGAGTGAGCAACCTGGGCGTCTCGGAGACCATCTTCGTGACCTCCCAGCAGGTGCCGTACGACTTCGGCGTCACCACCCAGGGCCTCATGGAGACCACCAGCCGCGCGATCAACTCCGGCGCGGTGCGCAACGTCTACTCGCCCGACGTACGCACGGCGCTCGAGCTCACGATCGACCAGGTCGCCAAGAAGATGCGGCTGAGTCCGGTCGAGTTCCGGCTGAAGTACGCCAAGGAGGACCGCCTGCGGCGCGTCATCAAGCAGGTGGCGGCGGCCGGCAACTGGGGCAGGTCGATGCCGGCCGGCACGGCCCAGGGGATCGCGGTCCACCAGGAGTACAAGGGCTACTCCGCCTGCCTCGTCGAGATCGACTGCCGTCCCGAGACCGTCAACCGCAAGGTCTACAACGGCGTCACTGGTCCCCGGGTCACCAAGGTGACCTTCGCGATCGACTGCGGCGAGGTGATCAACCCCAAGGGCGTCGAGGCACAGATGCAGGGCGGGATCATGGACGGCATCGCGCTCGCGCTGACAGCGAGCACCCACCTGGAGGACGGCCACTACCTCGAGGCCAGCTGGGACAACTACTTCTACACCCGCCAGTGGAACACCCCACCCGACGTACGCGTCTTCGTGATGGATCCGGTCACCGACATCCCCGGCGGCGCGGGGGAGGCCGGCGTCGCCGCCTCGTTCGCGGCGGTGGCCTGTGCGTACGCCCGGGCGACCGGCACCACGCCGACCTCGTTCCCGATCAACCATCACGACCCGATCTCCTTCGAGGTGAAGTCGTTCGTCCCGCCCGTGCCCGCCTCGCCGACCGACGGCCTCACCTACACCTACTGACCAGAGACTGATCGAAAGGGATTGGCCAATGCCCAACTACACCTTCAAGCTCAACGGGGAGAAGGTCACGGTCGACGTCGAGGACAGCGAGCGCCTGCTGTGGGTGCTGCGCGACGTCCTAGGCGTGCGTGGCCCCAAGTACGGCTGCGGCATCAACGTCTGCAAGGCCTGTACGTCCCACATCAACGGCAAGGCCTTCAACCCCTGCGCCACCCCGATCAGCGCCCTCGACGAGGACGACGAGATCACCACGATCGAAGGCCTCGCCGCCTCCGTCGGCAAGGACCTGCACCCCATGCAGGAGGCCTGGCTCGACGTCGACGTCGCCCAGTGCGGCTACTGCCAACCCGGCCAGATCATGGCCGCCGTGGCGACCGTCAACAAGGCACACGCCGAGGGCCGCTCGGTCACCGACGCCGACATCGACCAGATCCGCAACATCTGCCGCTGCGGCACCTACGTACGGATCCGGGAGGCGATCAAGGCCGGCGCCGGCAAGATGGGCTGACCCCTCACGTGGCCGGTGGACGGGCGGCCGGAATGGTTGTGTACGGAAACGGTACGGGCCTGTACGGGCGGCAGAGTGCGAACGACCTCACTACCTTCGCTAACTCCATCACCTTGGAGAAGGAGTGCACATGCTCGAAGGTTTCAGAACGGTCATCAGCGGTCTTGTCCTGGCAGCCCTGGCGGCGGTCGTCGGCGTCTTCGTCGCGACGCCAGCCCAGGCGGTCTCGCACTACGGCTGCAGCTATCCCAACGTATGTCTCAAGGACGGCTCCTACAACGGCGGCACGAAGATCTGGCAGGACTGGACCCCGGGATATCTGATCCTCCCCGAGGGCGATCGGAACGTAGCGGACTCAGTCATCAATACCAAGAACGACGACTCGGTCTGGCTTCTGGACACCGGTGTGAGCCCGGATCGCTATCTCTGCATTCCTGCTGACACCTACGTGAATCTGGGTTCCTATGCGCATCCGACCCGCGGAGGCACCTGGGCCGGCGATGTCGATGTCGTGCAGATCTGGCCCAGCTCCGACGACGGCAAGTGCAGTGGCAGCACCCAGGTTCGGCAAGGTTGGGTCGAGGACGGATGGAGGCCGTAACGGCGTGACTTCGCTGTGACTGAGGGTCCGACCTTGTGATCACTTCACAAGGTCGGACCCTCTGTCACAGTCCACGTCACGTACGCTCGCGGGGTGGCCATCGTCGGAGTCATCGCCTGCGCCGCAGGCGGTGTGGAGCAACTCTGCGACGAGCTGGTCACCCCGTTGGTCGACGCCGGCCACCAGGTGCCGGTGACCCTGACCCCGACGGCCTTCACCTGGCTGCGCGCGAACGGCGAGGCCGACCGGATCGAGGCGCTGACTGGATTCCCGGTACGCGGGCCTAGCCGCTTCCCGTGGGAACCGCGCACGCACCCGGCGCAGCTCGACGCCATCGTCGTCGCCCCCGCAACCTTCAACAGCACCGCCAAGATCGCCCTGGGCCTTGCCGACAACCAGGCACTCACCGTCGTCACCGAGAGCCTCACGACCGCCCCGGTCGTGCTCTTCCCACTCATCAACGCCGCCCACGCCGAACACCCCGCCTGGCCCTCCCACGTGGCAGCCCTACGCGCGGCGGGCGTCGACCTCATCGACGGCCCCGACGTCTGGCCCCTCCACCCACCTCGCCAGATGCCACCCGACCAGAAGCTGCCGTGGCAAGCGATCGTCGAGGCCGCCCAGCGGGCAGCAGATCAACGGTAGGACCGACTTCGCCGCCACCGCCGGCCTGCGGGCCGCAACGCCGCTTTGCCGTGCGGCCGCGACCGTAACGATGAGGCGTACACAGACAGTCATGGGACAGATCCAGTCCACAGGTAGCCCTTGAGCTGTAGTTATCCACAGGCGGCCCGTTCGGCGGCAGTTTCACCGGCGAGATGAGATGTCATCGAGGCATGCCGCCCAATAACAACGCCGTTGCGCGCGAACTGAACCTAGTCACGATGAGCCTGCTGGTGAGGCTCCCCGATCACGCCGAGAAGGCCAACCTCGGAGACCTTGGCCTCTGCTTCACGACTGAATCTGCCGAGTTGACGCTTGACCCGTCGAGTCCGCCGACCGCGGACGTCCCCGGCAGGGGTCGAGCCGACACATTCCGACACCACCAGTGGCGGCGCAGCCGGGCGCTGGTCTGGTTTGGCGCAGTGCGCAACGCGCTCCGTAGGTGGTTCAGCGGGCCGCAACAGCAGGTCGCAACTCTCGGCCTCTTCGTGGCGGCGTTCGGCGCGGTCGTTGGCCTGATCAAGTGACTGTTCGGTGCCAACTGAAACGGCCCCCGGGGTGCTGGCTCCTATCCCGCGACCGTTTGCGCGCCGGCCGGTGAGCCTGAAGGCCATTGTGGCGCCGCCTCGGCAGCATGGTCCTCATGGATGCGACACCGCGGGAACACCTCGACAATTTCGTACAGGCGGTCAACAACCTCTACGCCGCGACTGTGCACGACGAAGACGTCCGTGCGGCGTCGGAGGCTGCCGCAAATCTGGCCTCGGGCAGTGGCTACCTTAATGCGCCGACCGAGTTGATTGAAGCGTTCACGCAGGCGATCGAGGTTGGCTACGCCGCTGCCCTGTCCGATATCCGGCGAGGTGACCTCGATTCTAAGATCGAGGGTTGGCGACCGGATCTGTTCACGTCTGAGTGAGAGATTTGCGCCGATGCGAAGCCGGGGTCGGACAGTCCGGCTACCTCGGCTGACCACACGATCTGTAGCCAAAGGATGAGGCCCTCGACGGTCTTCAAAAGCGAGCCGGCCCTGAGCTGCGTTTCAGCAGTTCAGGGCCGACTTCTCGGTGGACGATACGGGGTTTGAACCAGTGACCTCTTCCGCGTCAAGGCAGAAACGCCCGTCTGACCAGGGGAGATGCAGACGTGTTCGAGCGGCACTCAGTCTCGTTGTGTCCATGGTCGTATGGCTCAGGCGTTGGACTGTTGTCACTCACTTTGTCACTCACACGGGACGCCACAGCGTTGGTTTGTATCGCGGGGGCGGAGCGTCACTTGGTCCGGCGTCTGGCCCCCTTGGCGGGGTGCCCCCACGCTGCCCAGCGGTCTCGAGCTTGGAAGCGTCGCGGGAAGCGTCGCCACCGGCAGCAGCCCCTACCTCCCCCTCGTCATCAGCCGCCTCCCCGTGCCCCTGATCGACAGGCAGTACCAGCGTTGCCGGTCGGAGTCGGGACCGTGGCCCAAAGGCCCGCCCTGACCATGTCAGAGCGGGCCCCTATGGGGATCTGAACAGCGACCCAACTAGGTTCCGGACCTCGAAAGGTGGCTGCCCCGACGAGCGACCGTAGGCCCGGGCTGCTCGACGTCGCTACGGCCATAGGTCTTGGTCGCGGATCTATACCTGATCTGGAGTAGCACCCAGGGGTGTGCATCCATAGCGCTTGCTTGGTTACCGTGTTGGATGCTGGCAGGACAGCTAAGGGGTGACGTCTGGTTGTGAATCTCCGGGCCTTCGGGCGGAGGAGCGTCACGCAGAAGAGTGACACCACGACGATGTGCTGTTGGCGCCGCGGCTTCGGGCTTCGACCCCGGGGTCGCGGCCTAGTCGTCAGCTGCTCGTCGGCGGCTGGAGTGAGCGTCTTGGTCTTCGGGCCGGGGCGCTCTTCTCGTTTTGGGCCCGGTGCCGTCGGGACGGGGGTGCGCCGGAGGGACCGGCCGCCAGGCCGCATGCCCGGGGAGCGCGGGGGTCCCTGGCCCGCCGGAGCTGGTGTTCACCACCGGGTCGCAGTCCTTCGTGTCGGCGCTCTCTGAGCACGGCATCCCGATCGAGGAGATCTCGCATCTCGTCGGCCACAAGGGTGGCAGCAACGTCACTGAGCTGATCTAACGAAAGCAGATCCGGCCGGTGATCCAGACAGGTGCTCAGGCGATGGATGACCTGTCGGCGACTCGGCGAAGGACGCGTGACCGAGGACGCGTTGTCACTCACTTTGTCACTCAGTGGCTGGTTTTGCGGGGGAGGAGCACATGAAAGAACCCCGCCTCCCTGGCGTATGGCCTGGTCAGACGGGGTTTTCAGTGGTGGACGATACTGGGTTTGAACCAGTGACCTCTTCCGTGTCAAGGAAGCGCGCTACCGCTGCGCCAATCGTCCGGGGTTATTCAGTTTATATCAGGGTGGTGCTTCGAGGTGGGTACGGGATTTGAACCCGTGTACACGGATTTGCAGTCCGTTGCCTCGCCTCTCGGCCAACCCACCGCTGGAGGCAATGCCTCCGGTGGAGACCTACTCCGAGCGGACGACGAGGCTCGAACTCGCGACCTCAACCTTGGCAAGGTTGCGCTCTACCAACTGAGCTACGTCCGCTTGCTGCTTCAGGCCCGGTTTCCCGTGCCCTTGGCGACGAGAAGAACATTATCGGAGCGGTTGCCCGAGGCCAAATCCGGGGTCACCTGCGTGTCATTCACCTGTCATTTCGACGACCACACCGGCGCGCTTTCCCCGCTCTGACCAGGGACGTTTTAGAGTTGCCGCATGCGCGCGTGGATCGATGGTCAGCTTCTCGACAACCCGGCCGCCCCGGCGGTCTCCATCAGAGACCACGGTCTGGTGGTCGGCGACGGCGTCTTCGAGACGCTCAAGGTCATCAAGGACCAGCCGTTCGCGCTCGCCCTTCACCTCGACCGCCTCGAGCGCTCCGCGAGCGGCCTCGGCCTGCCCACCCCCGACCGCTCGCTCATCACCAAGGGTGTCGAGGCCGTGGTGGGTGCGGAGGCGACGGCGTACGGACGACTGCGGATCACCGTCACGGGCGGGCCGGCCCCGTTCGGGTCCGGGCGCGCGGACGTGGCGCCCACGATCATCATCGGCCTCGAGGACGCGGAGCCCAACCCGACCGAGACCAAGGTCGTCAGCGTGCCGTGGCGCCGCAACGAGCACGGCGCGACGACAGGCCTGAAGACGACGTCGTACGCCGAGAACGTCATCGCCCTCGCCGAGGCGCGCAAGCACGGGGCCAGCGAGGCGATCTTCGCCAACACCGTGGGCGACCTGTGCGAGGGCACCGGGAGCAACATCTTCTACGTGCTCGACGGGACGCTCAAGACTCCGATGCTCTCCAGCGGCCCGCTGGCCGGGATCACCCGCGCCCTGGTGCTGGAGTGGTTCGGTGCTGAGGAGACCGACGAGCCGCTGGCCGAGGTCGAGGAGTACGCCACGGAGGTCTTCCTCACCTCCAGCCTGCGCGACGTCCAGGCTGTGACGGAGTGGGGCACGCGCACCCTCCCGCACGGCCCGGTGACCCAGGCGGCGCAGGAGGCGTGGCGTACGAACGAGCCGAGCCTGCT
Organism: Nocardioides sp. NPDC023903; assembly: GCF_040639295.1. Classification (NCBI taxonomy): domain Bacteria; kingdom Bacillati; phylum Actinomycetota; class Actinomycetes; order Propionibacteriales; family Nocardioidaceae; genus Nocardioides; species Nocardioides sp. NPDC023903. Next base: position 175,282 of record NZ_JBEZZS010000001.1, read on the forward strand.
CGGCCTCTGACCGGACCGAAGAAGAGCTCAGCCCGTGAAGAGCTGCGCCGCACGGCGCAGCGTCTCGATGACCCCGTAGGCCAGCGGGATCCCGACTAGGGCCCAGGCACCTGCGATCTTGGCGTTCATGCGGCGCTCCTCTCGGTCTCGGTGGAGTCGGCCGGCTTGGGCTCGTGGAACCGATCGGGGACCTGGTGCACCAGGAGGTTGGCGATGAAGCCGACCGCGAGGACACCGACCATGGTCAGCAGCGCCGGCCGGTAAGCGGCCGCGGTCAGCGTGCCGGGCTCGCCCTGCGCGTCGAGGAAGGCGTTGATGATCAGCGGTCCGGCGATGCCGGCGGCCGACCAGGCGGTCAGCAGGCGGCCGTGGATGGCGCCGACCTGGAAGGTGCCGAAGAGGTCGCGCAGGTAGGCGGGGACGGTCGCGAAGCCGCCGCCGTAGAAGGACAGGATCACGACGGCGAGCAGCACGAACAGCGCCATTGACGTGTCCCCGATGGTCGCCAGCAGGAGATAGAGCACCAGTCCGACCCCGAGATACATCATGTAGATCGGCTTGCGACCGATGACGTCGGAGGTCGAGGACCAGATGAACCGGCCGCTCATGTTGGCGATCGAGAGCAGGCCGACGAAGCCGCCGGCCGCGACCGCGCTGACCGAGGAGACGCTGTCGGTGCGGAAGAAGTCCTGGATCATCGGAGCCGCCTGCTCGAGGATGCCGATACCGGCGGTGACGTTGCAGAACAGGACGATCCACACCAGCCAGAACGACCGGGTCCTGATCGCGTTGTTCGCCGAGACGCTCGCCGTGGTGACGAGCTTCTTCTCCTTCACGCTGGCCGGGTCCCAGCCTGCCGGCGTCCAGCCCTCCGGCGGTACGCGGACGGTGGCCGCACCGAAGGACATGAAGACCAGGTAGACGACACCGAGGGTGAGGAAGAGCATCATCACCGCGTGGCCGTCGGGGACGGTGCTGGCGTCACCGGTGTAGGACGGGTCGTAGAGCGCCAGGAGCCGGCCGCTCAGCGGGCTGGCGATCATCGCGCCACCGCCGAAGCCCATGATCGCCATGCCGGTGGCCAGGCCTGGGCGGTCCGGGAACCACTTGATCAGCGTGGAGACGGGGGAGATGTAGCCGATCCCGAGTCCGATGCCGCCGATGACGCCGTAACCGAGGTAGACCAGCCAGAGCTGGCCGGTGCCGATGCCGACGGCACCGATGAAGAAGCCGGACGCCCAGAAGACCGCGGCCGCGGTCATCGCCGCACGCGGTCCGTTGCGGTCGACCCAGGTGCCCATCACCGCGGCCGAGAGGCCGAGCATCACGATCGCGATCGAGAAGATCAACCCGATCGCGGTCTGGCTCGAGTCGAAGTGCTCGACCAGGGCGGTCTTGTAGACGCTGGTGGCGTACACCTGGCCGATGCAGAGATGGACGGCGAGGGCGGCGGGCGGGATGAGCCAGCGACTGAAGCCGGGACCGGCCACGGTTCGCTCGCGAGAAAGGAAAGCTGGCAGCACTGTGACCTCCGAGAGGGTGCGGGTGACGCACATCACTACCACAGTTGACGTGGCAACGGCGAGAGATCGCTTCCGGCCAGCGAAAAGAACGCACCCTCTCGTCCCAGATGTCCGGGACGAGAGGGTGCGCAGACGAATGAGCAGGCGGGCGGAGTGCCTACTCAGCGTCGAAGGAGCTGCCCAGCAGGTCTGCGATCAGACCGTCGAGATCCATGTGCTGGCTCTCGGAGCCGACCGGGACGGCCGAGAAGGACTTGCCGAGGAACGTCTGCACCTCGCGGGAGTCGGCGGTCGCGATCAGGCGACCGTCGGGGGAACTGAAGTCGAAGACGGCGACGGCCTTGGCGTCCTCGTCGATGCTCGGGTAGATCTTCACGTCGCCCTCACCGGCGGGGGCGGCCAGGCCCTGCAGCATCAGCGTGCGGGACACGACCCACTCGACGTCACCGGCGCCGGAGTGAAAGGTCAGGCTCACTGCGTACGGGTCGCTCTCGCGATAGCCGAGGGTCGTCGGCACCTCCACGGTGCGGCCCCAGGGGTCGAGGCACGAGATTTTGATGTCCTGCTGCACTGCCGGGTGCTTGATGTCGCTCATTCGTCCGCTCCTTCTTGGTGGTCTTGCCAAGGAGACGGAGCCGTACGCGGCTGATGATGCCGTTTCTACAAACTTTCTGAATTGAGTTGTGGAGACCCGTGTCACACCCGCGCGAGCGCGGCTTCCAGGCGGGCGACGGGGGAGGCGAGGTTGTAGGTCGCGGCCAGCTCGTGGAGGCGTTCCGTGTCGGCCGGAGCGCTGGGCAGAGCGGTGTTGCTGCGGTCCAGCGGGATGTCCCGGGCGACCGCCACGACCTTCGGCGCGACTGACAGATAGCCGACCGCGTCGATGAACTTCTGCCGTTGCGCCTTCGTGAGCGAGGTGGTCGGGTCGGCGACGGCGGCGATGATCCCCTCCAGGTCGCCGTACTGCTCGAGCAGCTTGGCGGCGGTCTTCTCGCCGACGCCCTTCACGCCCGGCAGCCCGTCGGAGGTGTCGCCACGCATGGTGGCGAAGTCGGCGTACTGCGCGGCGCTGATGCCGTACTTGGCGAGCACCCACTTCTCGTCGACCAGATCCGGATCGCTCACGCCCCGGGTCGGGTAGAGGATGCGTACGCCGGCGGCGTCATCGACCAGCTGGAAGAGGTCGCGATCGCCGGTGACGACGTCGACCGGCATCCCCGCGCCGGTCGCCAGGGTGCCGATCACGTCGTCGGCCTCGTAGCCGTCGGCGCCGATGACGCAGATCCCGGCCGCGGCGAGCACCTCGCGGATGATCGGCACCTGGACTTGCAGAGGGTCGGGGACCTCCTCGACGTCGGGGGCGGTCTCGAGTTCCTCCACCACCCGGTGCGCCTTGTAGGACGGGATCAGGTCGACGCGCCACTGCGGTCGCCAGTCGTTGTCCCAGCAGCACACCAGGTCGGTGGGGGAGTAGTCGTTGACCAGCCGGGTGATGAACTCCAGCAGGCCGCGGACGGCGTTGACCGGAGTGCCGTCCTCGGCTCGGATGTCGGGCACGCCGAAGAAGGCCCGGAAGTAGAGCGACGCGGTGTCCAGCAGGAGCATTCGAGGTTCAGCCACGCTGTGCACATTATCCGCTGACGCGGAGGGCAGGCCTAGTGAATCGCCCTCGTGGTTTCGCTCGGGTCGGACGAAAGCCGCTGGGCGAGCCAGATCGGCGCGACCGAGACGACGATCATGACGACCGCCACCACGTTGACGATCGGCGCCTGGCCGGGCCGGAACAGGTTGGTCAGGATCCATACCGGCAGCGTGGTCACGCCGGGGCCGGCGGCGAACGTCGTCACGATGATCTCGTCGAAGCTGAGCGCGAACGCGAGCAGCCCGCCGGCCAGCAGGGCCGAGCGCAGCTGGGGGAGCGTGACCAGCCGGAACGTGGTCCACGTCCCCGCCCCCAGGTCGGCGGAGGCCTCCTCGAGGTTGCCGCCCATCCGGCGCAACCGCGCCTGCACGTTGTTGAAGACGGTCACGATGCAGAACGTCGCGTGCGCCACCACGAGCGTGAAGAACCCCAGGCGTACGCCGAGGATCGAGGAGAACGCGTTGGACAGCGCGATCCCGGTGACGATGCCGGGCAGGGCGATCGGAAGCACCACCAGCAGGTTGACGGTGTCCTTCCCGAAGAAGGAGTAGCGCTGCATCGCCAGGCCGAGCAAGGTGCCGAGGACGAGCGCCATCACCGTCGCGCACGCGGCCACCGTCAGCGAGGTGAGGATCGCATCGTGGGCTCCCGGGTTGACCGCCGCGCGCTGCCACCACTGGGTGGTGAAGCCGCTGGGCGGCCAGGTCAGCGCCTGTGAGGTGTTGAACGAGTTCACCACGACTAGGGCGAGCGGTGCGTAGAGCATGGCGAGCACCAGGCCGGTCACCGCGGCCAGGATGCGCCGGGTCGATCGCGAGATGGTCATAGGTTCTCCAGAGCTCCGGTGCGGCGTACCAACGCCAGATAGATCATGATCACGACGATCGGGATCAACGCGATCGCGGCGGCCAGCGGCAGGTTGGACCCCGAGTTGATGAAGACGAGGTTGCCGAGCATCTGGTTGGCGCCGCCGACGATGTTGACGGTGATGTAGTCGCCCATGGTCAGCGAGAACGAGAAGATCGAGCCCGCGACCAGCCCCGGGACCACCAGCGGCAGCACCACCGTGCGGAACGCCAGCGCCGGCCGGGCACCGAGATCGCCGGCGGCGTCGAGCAGCGAGTCCGGGACACGCTCATAGGCCGCGTAGACCGGGAGGATGACGTACGGAAGCCAGATGTACGCCTGGGTGAGCACGATTGCGGTGAGGCCGAATCCCGGTGAACCGAGACCGACCAGGCCGCCGGCCCAGTCCAGCAACCCGCCGTTGGACAGCAGCGACCGCCAGGCGAGCGCCTTGACGAGGTAGGACGCCCACAACGGCGTCAGGAACGCGATCACCAACAGGTGGCGCGAGCGTCGCGAGGCGACCTTGGCCATGTAGAACCCGACCGGCAGCGCGATCGCGCAGTCGATCAGCGTCACCAGGAGGGCCACGCCGATGGTGCGCAGCGTGACGGTCCGGTAGAGCGCCTGGCCGGTGATCTCACGGATGTTGTCGAGGGTGAAGGTGCGCTCGAGCTCGTTGGTGAAGGAGTCGATCGTCCAGAAGGCCGTCACCAGCAGCGCGGCAAGAGCGACGACATAGACGAGCACCAGCCAGGTGAGGGGTGCGGCCAGCAGGAGGCCGAGGCGGAACCCCGGCCTCCTGCTGAGCGTGCTGCTGACAGAGCTCAAGGTCACCCCTTGATCTCTGCCCAGGCCTTGGTCCAGTCCTGGTAGTCGGTGCACTTCACGTCGGTCCGGCCGTCCAGGCACTTCTCGATCGGCGTGTTCCAGAACCAGATCTTCTCGGCGTACTCCTCATCGCCGGCGTGGAAGGTCTCGCAGTGGCCCTCGGAGGCGAACTCGCAGGCCTTGTCCGAGTTGGGGGCCTCGCCGAAGTACTCCGTCGCCTGCGCGTTGATCTCCGGGTCGGAGATGTGGTTGAGCCAGGCGTAGGCGCAGTTGGGGGACTTCGCGTTCGAGGAGATCATCCAGGTGTCGTTCCACCCGGTCGCTCCCTCGGAGGGGAGGATCGCCTCGACCGAGGCCTTCTTCGGGTCGATCAGGTTGGCGATCACCTGCCAGGTGGTGCCGACCACGGTGTCGCCGGTCTCGAACGAGGCCTGCGTCTTGGTGTAGTCGGACCAGTACTCACCGACGGAGGTCCGCTGCGACTTGAGCAGGTCGACGGCCGCGGCGAGCTGCTTCTCGTCGAGCGAGTAGGGGTTCTCGATGCCCAGGCCGGGCTGGTGCGCCATCAGGTAGACCGCGGCGTCGGCGATGTAGATCGGCGAGTCGTACGCGGTGACCTGGCCCTTGTGCTTCGGCGCGTCCTCGAAGACCGCCTTCCACGAGGTCGGGGCGGGGGTGACGTCCTTGGTGTTGTACATCAGCAGGTTCGCGCCGTAGCCGTGCGGGATGCCGTAGTTCTTGTCGTCCACGGTGTTCCACTCGCGGTCCTTGAGGAAGTCGTAGATGCCCTCGTAGTTGGGGATCAGGTCGGTGTTGACCTCGGCGGCCTCGCCTGCCGCGATCATGCGCAGGGTGAGGTCGCCGGAGGCGGCCACGACGTCGTACTCGCCCGACTTGGCCAGGTTGAAGGCCTCGTCGGAGGTGCCGTAGACCTTCGCGGTGACCTGACAGCCGGTCTCCTTCTCGAAGCCGGAGACCCAGTCGACCTCGGGGTCGGTCGAGCCGTCCTCGACGTAGCCGGGCCAGGCCAGGATCGTGACCTCGCCCTCGTTCTCGCCGAGCTTGTCGACCGCTCCGGTCGAGGAGTCGCCGTCGTCGCCGCCACAGGCGCTCAGCGTGATCAGGGACAGTGCCGCGAGGGCGCCCCCGATGGTGTGTCTGGTTCGGATGTTTCGCATGGTCAACCTCTCTGGTGTTCTCTGGCTCATCGGTGTTGCACGGCACGGGACGAATCGGTGCCCAGGGGGACCAGGTCGCCCGGCGACCAGGAGGCGACCACGCGGTCGCCCCGAGACTCTGGTTCGGCGGCATCCGGGTGCAGCGAGCCACGGCTCTGCTCGAGGGCGACCAGCCTGGTGCCGTCCTCGAGCTCGATGTGGACTCGATGCCCGGTGCCGATGTAGATGGACTCGGTGATCACGCCGGCGGCGGTCATCGCGCCGACCGGGGCGCTCGCGGTCTCCGGGGACAGCAGGATCTTCTCGGGCCGCAGCGCGAAGGCGCCGTCCATCTTCAGCATCCGCTTCGACGCCTGCTCGTCGAAGACGTTGGAGGTGCCGACGAAGTCGGCGACGTACTGGGAGGTGGGCCGCTCGTAGATCTCCCTCGGCGTGCCCAGCTGCACGATCCGGCCGCTGTCGAAGACCGCGATCCGGTCGCTGAGGGTGAGCGCCTCCTCCTGGTCGTGGGTGACGAAGACGAAGGTGATCCCCAGCTCGCGCTGGATCTGCTTGAGCTCGACCTGCATCCGCTCGCGGAGCTTGAGGTCGAGCGCCCCGAGCGGCTCGTCGAGGAGGAGCACCCGAGGACGTACGACGATCGCGCGAGCCAGCGCCACCCGCTGCCGTTGTCCGCCGGAGAGCTCGGTCGGCTTCCGGGCCGCGACATGGCCGAGGCGGACCATCTCCAGCGCCTCCCGTGCCCGGGAGCTGCGCTCGGCCTTCGAGACGCCACGCACGCGCAGGCCGTAAGCGACGTTCTCGAGCACGTTGAAGTGCGGGAAGAGGGCGTAGTCCTGGAAGACGGTGGTGACGTCGCGGTCGAAGGGTGCCAGCGCGGTGACGTCCTCGCTGCCGAGGCGGATGGTGCCGGAGTCGGCGTGCTCGAAGCCCGCGATCAGGCGCAGCACCGTCGTCTTCCCGGAGCCGGAGGGCCCGAGCATCGAGAAGAACTCACCATCGCCGATGGTCAGGTCGAGAGCGTCGACAGCCATCACGTCGCCGTACGCCTTGGTCACGGCTTCGAGCTGGATCTGCGGAGATTCGGTCGGTCCCATTGCTGAATCATATGGAACCAGATCTTAGATTTTAAAGGGCTTCTGCGTAAGTTCTTTGTAAACCCACTCGAAGGAGGAGCTCGATCGTGGCCAACGCCCGTGCGATGACCTCGCGCGCCAGGTCGGCGATCTTCGCGCCGATCGGCGACGAAGGTAGAGCCGTACGTGTCGAGAACCGTCTGGCCGAGGCGATCCGCTCCGGCGTGCTCGCCGACGGTGACCGACTCCCGAGCGAGCAGGAGCTCGCCCAGATGCTGGGAGTGGCGACGGTGACCGCTCGGGAGGCGCTGGTGTCGCTGCGTGCCCAGGGTCTGGTGGTGACGACACGAGGCCGCGGCGGTGGGTCCTTCGTGCGCGCTCCCGATCCCGGCGACATCGTGAAGGGGCGGCTCGCCACCATGTCGCGGGTGGAGCTGCGCGACCGGGCGAGCCTCTATCAGGTGGTGCTGACGGGTTGTGCTGAGCTCGCCGCCGAACGAGCGGCCCCCGACGAGATCGAGGACCTCCAGGACCTGCTGATCCCGCTCGGCGAGGACGACGTCGGCCGGTGGCGCGACGCGGAGAGCGAGCTCTATCTCTCCGTGGCGGCGCTGACCCAGTCGGCGCGGCTGACGCGGGAGGTGGTGCGGCAGGAGGCCGACTTCGGTACGTTGCTGCGAGTGCCGCTGAGCGAGTCGGACTTCCGTCAGGCATCCGCCGCGCGGCATCGGGCGCTCGTCGCCGCGCTGGAGACGGGCGATGTCGCCGCGGCGCGGGCGAGCGTACGCGACCACGTGACCCACGCCGTTGAACGTCTGACCGAGATCCATGAGGTGGTACGACCGTGAACATCGATGTGTCGGCCGATTGTGCCGTTCGGATCGAGCAGCACTTCGGGTCCATCCTCACCGAGCTCGAGCGGGTGCGCGCCGAGGTCGCTGCCCTCTTCGCCGCGGGACCGGTCACCTCGGACGAGCTGATCGCGCGGGTCGAGACGGGGGCACTGGCGTTCCTCCAGGACCCGAGCCTCCTGGGCGGAGGGTTCGTCGTCGCGCCGGACGCGCTCGTCGACCGGCGGCTCTACCTGGCCTGGTGGCAGGGCGCGGGCCGCGACTTCCTCGGTGAGGCCGAGGTGCCAGGCACGAGGGAGGTCCTCGACTACACCCGCCAGCCGTGGTTCCGGATCCCGCAGCGCACCGGAGAGCTGAACCTCGCCGGGCCCTACGTCGACTTCGTCTGCGCCGACGAGTACGTCATGACCACGACGCTGCCGGTCTACGCGGGCGGCCGGATGGTGGGTGTCGCCGGCGCCGACACCACGGTCGAGACGCTGGAGACGATGCTGCTGCCCGGCCTGCGCCAGATCGGCGCGACAGTGGTCAACTCGCACGGGCGGGTGGTCGTCTCCGCGGACCCGCACCTGGCCACCGGCGAGGCGATGAAGGCCGTTCCCGACGACGTCGTCGGCGGACGGCTGCTGTCGGTGGTCCAGCCCTCGGCGGACGGTCGTGGCGAGCTGAAGACGCTCGCCGGCTGGCCCTCCTGAGGCCGGAAATCTTTCGACATCAACTACTTTTTTGGACGTTGCGGCGGAGATATTGCTGTTGTGGGTACGCTGTCGCCGTGACTGCACCTGAGATTGAGGCCACCGACCGTAAAATCCTCCAGCTTCTTGCGGAGGACGGTCGGATGTCCTACACGGACCTGGGCAAGGCGACCGGCCTCTCGACTTCCGCGGTGCACCAGCGCGTCAAGCGGCTCGAGCAGCGTGGCCTCATCACCGGCTACGGCGCCACCGTCAACTACGCCGCCATCGGCGTGCCGCTGACCGCGTTCGTCGCGGTGCAGCCCATGGACCCCTCCCAGCCCGACGACACCCCCGAGCGGGTCGCGGACCTCCTCGAGGTGGAGGCGTGCTGGTCGATCGCCGGCGTCGAGTCCTACATGCTCAAGGTGCGCGTCGCCACGCCCGAGGCGCTCGAGGAACTGCTCGGCCGGATCCGCTCGGTCGCCAACGTGTCCACGCGCACCACGATCGCGATGTACACCTACTACGAGAACCGCCCGACGCTGACGCACTGAGACCCGGCGCAAGCGCCGGGCCTCAGTTGTTCTCGGGTCACTCCCCGTGCGTGCGCCACCACTCCTGGCCCGACTCGGGCAGGGTGTGGATCGGGTCGTAGTACTCGTAGGTCCTGGACAGCGCCTCCGGGTCCGACGCCTCGATCGAGGTGCGGTAGTTCTTGGTCCAGTAGGAGATGCCGCGCTCGGTGTCGTAGTCGGCGATCTGGTGGACCCAGCGCTTGCCGACGAAAGGTACGTCGCACACGATGCGCGGGGTGGCGAACCCGGGCAGGTAGCCCATGATGTCGTGCTGCAGCCGCTGCGCGTCGGCGACCGAGACCCGCCAGTGCTCGCTGAACGGGATCATGTCGCACATGTAGAAGTAGTAGGGCATGATCTGCGCGCCGTCGAGCAGGCGGAAGCTCAGGTCGAGCAGGCTGTGGCTGTCGGCGTTGACGCCGGCGAGCAGCACTCCCTGGTTGCGTACGTCGCGCACGCCGGCCGCCAGCAGCGCCTTGGACGCCTCGGCGACCAGAGGAGTGACCGAGTTGGCGTGGTTGGCGTGGGTGTGGATCGCCAGCGAGACGCCGCGCTCGCGGGCGATGGTCGTCACCCGGTTCATCCCCTCCAGGAGCGGCTCCTGGAGCCAGTGCTGGGGAAGACCGATCAGGCCCTTGGTGGCCAGCCGGATGTCGCGGATGTTGTCGATCGCCATCAGCTTGGTGAGGAAGTCCTCCAGCCGCGGCCAAGGCAGGTTGGCGACGTCGCCGCCGGAGACGACCACGTCGCGCACCTGCGGGGTGTTGCGGAGGTATTCGAGCATCGCCTCGTGGCGGTCGACCGGCTTGCCGGTGAGCTTGAGCTTGTCGATGACCGGGGTCGAGTTGCCGACCAGGTCCATCCGGGTGCAGTGGCCACAGTACTGCGGGCAGGTGGAGAGCAGCTCGGCGAGCACCTTGGTCGGGTAGCGGTGGGTCAGCCCCTCGGCGACCCACATGTCGTGCTCGTGCAATGAGTCTCGGCTCGCCTGCGGGTGCGAGGGCCAGTCGGTGCGGCGGTCGGAGAAGACCGGGATCATGTAGTGCCGGATCGGGTCCGCGTAGAACGCCGCGGTGAACTCTTCGCCCGCCGACGCGCCCGAGGGCACCATCGTGTTGACCATCTGGGGCGGCACCAGCATCGACATCGTCGCGCGCTCGGCCATGTCGCGCTCGAGGTCGGCATAGAACCGCTCGTCGAGAAGATCTCCCATCAGGGCGCGCAGCTGGCGGACGTTCTTGATGCAGTTGACGCGCTGCCACTGCACGTCGCGCCACTGCTCGTCGGTGATGTCGGCCCAGCCTGGGAACCGGGTCCAGTCGGGTTCGACCAGCTCTACGCGCTGGTAGGCGTAGGGCTGTCCGTCTCGGGTCGTAGGCTCGATGGTTGCCGTCATGTTCTCCACCATAGCGGGAGATCCTGCGGTGTCTGCAACCATCGGCCGCAATTCTTCCCGCAACCGCTGGTAGGGTCCGCCGTGAGATGGACGCAAGGAGGCGTACGACGATGACCACTTCTGACCCGACAGGCCTGCACCGGGTGCTCGATGAGCCGGTGGGCGGCTCGTTGCCGCTGCCCCAGGCGGCCCGGAGACTCGACACTCGCAAGACCTTGTGGCCCGATGAGGTGCGGATCCGGGTGGAGCGACTGAACCTCGACGCCGCCTCGTTCCGGCAGCTCGAGTCCGCACACGACGGCGACGGAGAGGCCGTACGCCGCGAGGTGCTCGACATCGTCGCCGAGCGCGGCAAGATGCAGAACCCGGTGACCGGCTCGGGCGGCATGCTCGTCGGCGTCGTCGAGGAGGCCGGCCCCGAGTCGCCTCTGGGGCTGAAGGTCGGGGACCGGGTCGCGACGCTGGTCTCACTGACCCTGACGCCGTTGGTGATCGAGGACGGGCTCGCCGGCTGGGGCGGCGACTCCGAGCAGGTGCCCTGCGACGGCTACGCCATCCTCTTCGGCCGCTCGATCGCAGCCGTCCTGCCCGACGACCTCGCCCCCGAGCTCGCGCTGTCGGTGATGGACGTCTGCGGTGCGCCTGCGCTGACCCGCCGGGTCGTCTCCGAGCGCTACGCCGGCGGCGTCGTCGCCGTGATCGGCGGCGGCGGCAAGTCCGGATCGCTGTCGCTGGCAGCGGCCCGCGACGCGGGAGCCGCCCACCTGATCGGCATCGTCCCGACCGAAGCTGAGGCCGAGCGCCTGCGCGACGCGGGTCTGGCCGACGAGGTCGTGATCGCCGACGCTCGCAACCCGGTGGCGCTGCGCGACGCGGTCGCCAAGGCCGGCGGTCCCGCCGACGTCACCGTCGTCTGCGTCGACGTACCGGGCTGCGAGGGCGGCGCCATCCTCGCCACCGCCGACCGGGGCACCGTCGTCTTCTTCTCGATGGCGACCTCCTTCTCCGCCGCCGCGCTCGGTGCCGAGGGCCTCGCCGCCGACGTCACGATGCTCGTCGGCAACGGCTACGTTCCCGGGCACGCTGCGTACGCACTGGATCTTCTCCGCGCGCACGCGGGCGTCCGGGCGCTCTTCGAGGGCAGACTGGCGCCGTGACCCGCATCCTCCTGCGCAACGGTGTGATCCACACCGGCCTCGCCTCTGGCGAGCCGGTCTCGGCCATGGCCGTCGAGGACGGGCGCATCGTCTGGACCGGAACCGACCCCGGTGCCTTCGCCGACCCCGACGAGATGGTCGATCTCGAGGGACGGTTGGTCACGCCGGTCTTCGTGGACGCTCATGTCCACGTCGTCGAGACCGGGGAGCAGCTCCTCGGTCTCGACCTCGTCGGCCTCTCCAGTCGAGAGGCGGTGCTCGAGAAGGTCGCGGCGTACGTCACGGACCTCGGGCCCCAGGACCTGGTGCTCGCCCAGGGGTGGGACGAGACGCTCTGGCCGGACCCGACCCTGCCGACCGCGGCCGAGCTCGACCGCGCCTCGCACGGGCGCAAGGTATACCTCAACCGCATCGACGGTCACTCCGCCATCGTCTCCACCGCACTGATGGCCCAGGTGCCCGGGATCGCCGGGCTCTCGGGCTGGGCGGCCGACGGACGGGTCGAGCGAGAGGCGCTGCGCGCACTGCTGCCGCTGCTCGCCGACCTCACCCCGGCCGGCCACGCCGAACGCGGTGCGCGGGCGGCGCTGCAGAGCATGGCCTCCCTGGGCATCGGCGCCTTCCACGACAACGCGGGACCCGCCATCGGCCCCGAGTCGGACCTCGAGGCCGTGAAGTCGGAATCGGCCGCGGCCGGTCTGCACGGCACCTACTACTGGGGCGCTCACCTCGGGTTCGGCGACCTCGACCGCCTCGGCGACATCTCCGGTCTCGCCGGCGATCTCAGCGCGGACGGCTCCATCGGATCCCGAAGCGCGGCCCTGACCAGCGACTACGCCGACCTCGCCGGACATCGTGGCCACGCCTACCTCGACCCCGAGGAGCTCGCCGAGCACATCATCGGCTGCACACGGCGCGGCATCCAGGCCGGCTTCCACTGCATCGGCGACCAGGCGATCGACAACATCGCCCAAGCGTTCCGGCTAGCCGAGGCGGAGCTCGGCACCGAGACCGTTCGAGCGCGCCGCCACCGGCTCGAGCATTGCGAGCTGCCCTCGGCGACGGCGATCAAGACCTTCGCCGACCTCGGGGTCATCGCGAGCGTGCAACCGATGTTCGACGGGCTGTGGGGCGGCCCGGAACGGATGTACGCAGCCCGGCTGGGGGAGCGCTGGCAGGAGATGAACCCGTTCCGGACCCTGCTCGACGCCGGCGTCCGGATCGCCTTCGGCTCCGACTCACCGGTCACGCCGCTGGACCCGTGGGCGGCCATGCACGCGGCCGTGCACCACCGCACGCCCGGCCAGGGCATCACCCCGGCCGAGGCGTTCGCGGCGCACACGGTCGGCGGCTGGTACGCGGCCGGCATCGACGACGCCGGCACTCTCGGGCCCGGGCAGCGGGCGACGTACGCCATCTGGGACCGCACCGCGTTCCCCGACCTGACCTCATCCGACGTCGCCGACGTCGTCACTCCCTGCCTGCAGACCGTCGTCGACGGCAGGACCGTATTCGAGAAGGAGGGTGTCCGGTGAGACTCGATCTGGACCCACGCACGATCGCCCAGGCCCGCGCGCTGGCCGCGAAGGTCGGCGACCCGATCGTCGAGATGGCCAAGAAGCACACCACGGTCGCCGTCGAGCGAGCCACGCTGCGGCTGGCCGGACTCGCCGGCGCAGACCCGGACGGCACTCCGTGGGTGAACCACCTGGTCGACGCGGTCCGCGCCGACGTCGGGCTGGAGCACGGCGTCGCGCTACCGGTGTGGCAGGCGCTGGCCACCTACGACAACGACCTGTCGCGGCTCGCCGAGGAGGCTGCCGCCGGTCAGGTGACCTTCCACCTGCCCGAGGGTGCCGAGGCCGAGCTGGCCGCCAAGCACGCCCGCGAGGCGGTCGGGGTCGGCATCGCCCGCCTCGACGCCAGCCGGGTGGCGCGCGAGCGGATGATCGCCGAGATCGGCGACGCACCCCGCAAGCCGTGGATCTACCTGATCGTCGCCACCGGTGACATCTACGAGGACATCCCGCAGGCGCAGGCGGCCGCGCGCGAGGGCGCCGACATCATCGCGGTGATCCGCTCGACCGGTCAGTCGCTCCTCGACTACGTGCCCGAGGGTGCCACCCGGGAGGGGTTCGCCGGGACGTACGCGACCCAGGAGAACTTCCGGCTGATGCGGGCCGCGCTCGACGAGACCTCGCGCGAGCTCGGCCGCTACGTACGGCTCACCAACTACGCGAGCGGGCTGTGCATGCCCGAGATCGCCGCGCTGGCGGGCATGGAGCGTCTCGACATGATGCTCAACGACTCGATGTACGGGATCCTGTTCCGCGACATCAACCCGGTGCGTACCTTCGTCGACCAGCGGCTCTCGCGTCAGATCCACGCCCGGGCGGGGATCATCATCAACACCGGCGAGGACAACTACCTCACCACCGCCGACGCGGTCGAGGCGGCGCACACGGTGACCACCTCGCAGCTCCTCAACGAGTACTTCGCCAAGGAGGCCGGGCTCGAGGACTGGCAGCTGGGTCTGGGCCACGCCTTCGAGATCAACCCCGACGTACCGGACTCGTTCCGCCTCGAGCTCGCGCACGCGCTGCTGGCGAAGACGATCTTCCCCGACGCCCCGTTGAAGTGGATGCCACCGACGCGGCACATGACCGGCGACATCTTCAAGGGCTACCTGCTCGACGGGTTCTTCAACCTGGCCGGCGCGATGACCGACCAGGGCATCCTGCTGGTCGGGATGATGACGGAGGCGGTGGTGACGCCGTGGATCTCCGACCGCGACCTGGCCCTGCAGAACGTCCGGTACGTCATGGACGCCGCCGGACGCCTCGGCGAGGACTTCCACCCGGCCCCCGACGGGTTCATCGCCAACCGGGCGCGCGAGGTCCTTGGGGAGTCGATCGACCTGCTCGGCAAGATCATCGACGAGCCCAACGGGCTCCTGGACGCGATCGCGGACGGCACCTTCGGCCTGATGAAGCGGCCCGCCGACGCAGGCAAGGGCCTCGAGGGCGTGGCCGAGAAGTCCGAGGCGTACTACAACCCCGCGAGCACCATCCTGGAGGGTGAGGAATGACCATCATCAGGCCGTACGGCGACACCACGGGCGACGGGATGGTGCAGGTCTCCTTCACGTTGCCGATCAAGCACTCGAAGGTCGCGGACGGCGCCGCGCTGCAGCTGGCCAACAAGATGGGCATGGAGCCGGCGATGGTCGTCCACTCCAAGCCGATGGGCGACGACTTCACCTTCTTCGTCGTCTACGGGCAGGTGAACCATCTCGTCGACACCGACAAGGTGCAGGTCGTCGAGCGTGACTTCCCGCTGCTGACGCCCAAGGAGGCCAACGCGGTGATCAAGGAGACGCTGCGGCGTCCCATGGTCGTCGTCGGCGCCTGCATCGGCACCGACGCCCACACCGTCGGGATCGACGCGATCCTCAACATCAAGGGATTTGCGGGGGAGAAGGGGCTGGAGTACTACAAGGAGATCGAGGTCGTGAACCTCGGCGCCCAGGTCTCGGTGCCCTCCCTGGTCGAGGCTGCCGTCACCCGGGGCGCCGACGCCGTGCTCGTCTCCCAGGTCGTCACCCAGCGTGATGCGCACCTGCTCAACACCCGGGAGATGTCGGCGGCGTTCCGCGAGGCCTACCCGGCGGGGGAGCGACCGCTCCTGGTCGCCGGTGGTCCACGGTTCGACGAGTCGATGACCACCGAGCTCGGTGTCGACCGCATCTTCGGCCGCGGCACCACCCCCGCCGAGGTCGCCTCCTACCTCGTCCACCGCACCACCTCGAAGGAGCCCGCGGCATGAGCAAAGCTGAGATCGGCACCAAGGTCGTCCACCGCCGCTACGTGCCCTACTCCCACGCCCACTACGCCGGGAACCTGGTCGACGGGGCCTACAGCCTCGGCCTGTTCGGTGACGTGGCGACCGAGATGTGCATCCTCACCGACGGCGACGAGGGTCTCTTCGCCTCCTACGACGATGTGCAGTTCAAGGCACCCGTGCGTGCCGGCGATGTCCTGGAGATCACCTGCGAGCTGATCAAGGCCGGGACCCGCTCGCGGGTGATGGAGTTCGCCGTGTACGTCGTGGCCCGTGGAGCCGCCACCGAGGCCCGTCCAGGGGCCGCTGAGATGCTGGAGGCGCCGATCCTCGCCACCTCCGCACGAGGTACAGTCGTCGTTCCGTGAGCGCCGTAACGAGTACGCGAAGGCGACACGCCGAAGTTCCTCGATAATTCGTCACTTTCTCGCGCTCTACAGGCTGTTGCTGACCTGCGGAAACATATGTTTCCGCAGGTCAGAGCCGTGTTGACTTCCGCGGAGCAAGCGGGTGATGGTGGCAGCGTTCGCCCATGCAGAGTTGCGGTCGGCGGACCGGCGCTCGACGAATCGGGTCGGGGGGTGTCGAGCCAGGCATGCCTTCGACGCGTTTTCGTGGGCGCGGTCAACGGCCGCGAGGGCAACGCGGGAGGGCCAAGGCGCCCTTAGACAACGATCGTCCCCCTGCCGCCAGCAGGGATCGGAACGGCCCGAAGAACGTCTTGCTCCTCCCGCGCTCTGTCTCTCTGCGATCGCCTCGCCATCGCGCTGTCCCGCTCGATCGGGATCTTGGGATCAACCGGTGGGCGGATATCCTGTGATCTCCACCCCCATTCCTTGACAAGGCCGGCGTACGTGACGAACGAGCAGCTTCCACCCTGGACCGAGATCGGCCGGGCGGTGATGGTCATCCCGACCTACAACGAGGCGGAGAACCTCGCCTGGATCGTCGGGCGGCTTCGCAAGGCGCAGCCACGCGTCGACGTACTGATCGTGGACGACGGATCCCCTGACGGCACCGGCACGATCGCCAACGAGCTGGCCGACAACGACGACCAGATCCACGTGCTGCACCGCACCGAGAAGGCCGGGCTGGGGGCTGCGTACCTGCACGGGTTCGGATGGGCCCTCGAGCAGGGCTACGACGTCGTGGGAGAGATGGACGCCGACGGCTCGCACCAGCCCGAGGAGCTCCACCTGCTGCTCGAGGCGGTCAGCTCCGCCGACCTGGTGATCGGCGCCCGCTGGATCCGCGGCGGCTCGGTGGTCAACTGGCCGCTGTCGCGGCGCGTGCTGTCGGTCGGCGGCAACTTCTACGTCCGGCTCCTGCTCGGCATCGGCGTCCACGACGCCACCGCGGGCTACCGCCTATTCCGGCGTACGACGCTGGAGAAGCTGCAGCTGAGCAGCGTCGAGTCGACCGGCTATGTCTTCCAGACCGAGATGGTGACGCGTACGCTGCGAGCCGGCCTCACCGTCAAGGAGGTCCCGATCCAGTTCATCGAGCGGGTCCGGGGCGAGTCGAAGATGAGCCCGGCGGTCGCCGCCGAGTCGATGCGCCGGGTGACCCGCTGGGGCCTGGCCGAACGCCGCGAACAGCTGCTCCGCCTGCTGCGCCGCTTCGGCCTGGACCGTCTCGTGGGAGGACGACGATGACCACACGACGCCGCAGGTTCTCCTGGGTGCTGGTGCTCCTGTTCCTGGTGATGCCGCTGGCCGAGCTGTTCGTGCTCATCCAGGTCGGTCAGGTCATCGGCGTGTGGTGGACGATCCTGCTGCTGATCGCCGACTCGATCTTCGGCGCCTGGCTGATGCGCCGCGAGGGCTCCCGAGCCTGGTCCGCGCTGAGCACGGCGCTCTCCTCGGGCAAGCTTCCGTCCAACGAGATCGCCGACGGCGCGCTGATCCTGCTCGGTGGCGCGCTGATGCTCAGCCCCGGCTTCGTGACCGACATCTTCGGCATCGTGCTGATCCTGCCGTTCACCCGGCCGTTCTTCCGCCGCATCCTGGCCAAGGTCGTGCAGAAGCGCCTTGTCACTGCGACGATGACCTCCACGTTCGGGCCCGAAGCCCGGCCCCGCAACGACGACATCATCACCGGCGAGGTCATCGACAAGGACAACATCGCCTGACATACGCCGACGGCGGCCTTCCTTGGTGGAAGGCCGCCGTCGGCGTATCTGGTATGTCAGAAGTCAGGCGTTGGCCTTCTTCTTCCCCGGTCCCTTGCGGTGCAGGTGAGCCGGGCCGATCTCGCCACCGCGAAGCAGGTCGAGGCGCTCCTTGAGGATGTCCTCGAGCTCCTTCTCCGAGCGCCGCTCCAGGAGCATGTCCCAGTGCGTACGCGCCGGCTTCTCGGCCTTCTCCTCCGGCTTGGCGCCGGAGAGGTTGAGAGCTTCCATCCCGCAGCGCGGGCACTCCCAGATGGCCGGAACCTCGGCCTCGTCCGACATCGTGATCTCGAAGTCGTGGCCCTGCGGGCAGCGGTAGGCCACCTGCTGGCGACCCGCGAACTCGATGCCGCGTTCGTCCTCAAAACTTTGTCCGCCCAGTCGGGCGCCGCGCAACGTGCGCTCGGCCATGAAGCACCTCCTGAGTCGATCGTCCCCCGTTGAATGAGCTGAAGAGCGAAGCGGTCTGCGGACTCATGACGCAGGCCGGTCAGGCCTCTTCACATCGTCAACGGTACAGAGGAGGTGATGATTCCGTGAATTGTCGAGATCCTCGCCGTGTTGTTCGACACAGGACCCGCCTGACCTGCGGATCTCCCTGAGAAAGTCCTGAGCGGCCGATGTCCCGAACCCGCCAGCCGCCAGGCGCGGTCCTAGACCCGTTCAGGCGCCCGGTTGCCTGCCTGCTCGATGCCCTTCGCGGTGTTCACCAGTGCGAGCAGCCCGCCACCGATGACGAAGAAGGCGATCAGCGCCAGGATCGCTGGCCGGTAGGAGTCGGTGAGCTGGTAGACGAGTCCGAAGACGAGGGTGCCGAGCCAGGAGGTGCCGCGGTCCATGGCGTGGTAGAGGCTGAAGTACTCCGCCTCCTTGCCGGCCGGGATGAACAGCGAGAAGTAGGATCGGGCCAGCGCCTGGGTGCCGCCCATGACCAGACCGATCCCGACCGCGACGACCAGGAGCGGCAGCAGAGTCTGCTCCGGCACGAAGTAGGCCGCGACGACGATGACCATCCAGCCGACCAAGCCGCCGAGGATCACTCGCTTGGCGCCGAAGCTCTTGGCCAGTCGACCGAAGAAGATCGCCCCGCCGACGGCGACGAACTGCACCAGCAGGTAGATGCCGAGCATCGTGCCGGTCTCGAACCCGAGCTCCTCGACCCCGTAGATCGACGCCGAGCTGATCACCGTCTGGATGCCGTCGTTGAAGAAGAGGTACGCCAGCAGGAAGGTCAACGCGACCGGATACTGCGGCAGCTCCCGGAGCGTCACGAACAGCTGACCGAAGGAGCGCGCCACGACACCGCCGGTGACGTCCTCGACGTCGGCGGGTTCACGCCGGCGGATCCGGCGCCACGGGATGATGATGAACCCCGCCCACCACAGCCCGGCCGAGAGCATCGAGATCCGCACCGCCAGCGCCGTCCCGAGACCGAGCGGGTCGGCGAAGGTGACCAGGAGGAAGTTGACCGCGAGCAGCAGCCCGCCACCGGCGTACCCGTAGGCCCAGCCGATCGAGGAGACCCGGTCGCGCTCCTCCTCGGTCGAGATCAGCGGCAGGATCGAGTCACTGACTACCACCGCCGCACCCGCGCACAGGTTGGCGATGATGAACATGATCGAGCCGAACCACCAGTTGTCCCCGGTCATGAAGAACAGCAGCGCCGCGCAGAGCGCGCCAGCCCAGGCGAAGCCGGCCATCAGGTCCGGCTTGCGCGAGGTGCGGTCGGCGATCGCGCCGACCAGCGGGTAGATGATCGCCGACAGGATCGTCGAGAACGTGATGATGAAGGACGGCAGCGCGCCGGGCGCGATCGAGAGCCCGAGCACGTCGATGCGGTTGTCGACGGCGGCTGCCTTCGCGATCTCGATCAGGTAGGGCGCGAACAGCACCCCGGCCACCGTCGTCTGGAACGCGGAGACGGCCCAGTCGGTGAAGAACCAGCCCTTCTGCTCCCGCGCCCGTTCGACCGGCGTGAAGTCGCCGATCCCGGCTGATGTGGTCACTTCTCGGGCTCCTCGCCATTCTCGTCGGACTCGGCCTCGTCGACGGGCTCGACCCGAGACGGCACAGCCTCCCACAGCCCACGTTCCTCCAGGAACGCTTTCAGTACGTCGGTTCGATCGGTCATCAGACCGTCGACCTCGCGCTTGAGCAACCGCTCCATCTCGGCCGGGTCGTCGACGGTCCAGACATGGACCTCCTTGCCCGCCTTGTGGGCGCGGCGGACGAGCCCACGAGAGGCCACCCGGATCGACAGCGGCCCGCGAAGGCGCTGGTGGTGAGGGATCTGGAAGGCGTCGAACCGTGACCCGACGAGTCGCTTGGCGATCCCGGTGGTGGGCGCCAGCAGGTAGGCCAGCACCTCGCGTGGATGCGCCGAGGTCCGCACCCGCCCCTCGGTCAGCCGGCGAAAGGCCTTGAGCCGCCGGACCGAGAACGAGCCGACGATGACCTTGTCCTCGTGGTCGGTCGCGGCGAGGAGCTCGGCGACCGCGCGGACCGAGCCGTCGGACTTGAGGTCGATGTTGAAGGTGACCTCAGGGAACGCCGCGAAGAGCTCTGCCAGGGTCGGCACCCCGTGCAGGCCGCCGATGCGGGCGGCCTGCACTTCGGCGTACGTCATCTCCGCGATCAGCCCGCTGACGTCGGTCACCCGGTCGAGCGCCTCGTCGTGGAAGGCGAGCAGGACACCGTCGCGGGTGACGTGCACGTCGGTCTCGAGATGGGTGTAGCCGAGCTCCACCGCATGCCGGAACGCCTCCATGGTGTTCTCCATCCCGACCAGGTCGGGATGGAGCGCTCCACCACGGTGCGCATAGGCGCGTACGCGTCGTTGCTGCTCCCTCACGGGGAGCATCTAACCACCCGTGAGGGCCGGATCACATGAGCCCGCAGGCTCAGTTCACTCAGATGTCGCGGAAGGCGGTGATGTTCGCGCCGAGCTGGTTGAGCCGCTCGGCGAGGTCCTCGTAGCCACGGGCGATGACGTAGGTCGAACGGAGCACCGAGGTGCCCTTCGAGGCGAGCATCGCGAGCAGCACGACGACGGCGGGACGCAGCGCCGGCGGGCAGACGATCTCGGTGCCGGAGAAGTGGGTCGGCCCCTCGATCATCACCCGGTGCGGGTCCATGAGCGTGACGTTGCCGCCGAGCTTGTTGAGCTCGGTCAGGTAGATCGCCCGGTTCTCGTACACCCAGTCGTGCAGCAGCGTCTGGCCCTGCGCCACCGCGGCGATCGCGGCGAAGAACGGCAGGTTGTCGATGTTGAGGCCGGGGAAGGGGAGCGGGTGGATCTTGTCCAGCGGCGCGTGCAGGATCGAGTGCTTGGTGTTGATGTCGACCAGGCGGGTCTTGCCGTTGAGCGCCAGGTACTCCTCGGAGAGGGTGTAGTTGAAGCCCATCTCCTCCAGCGTCGCCAGCTCGATCTCCATGAACTCGATCGGTACGCGCTTGATGGTGATCTCGGAGTCGGTCACGATCGCGGCGGTCAGCAGCGACATCGCCTCGATCGGGTCCTCGCTCGGCGCGTAGTCCACGTCGACGTCGATGACCTCGCGGCCGGTGACGCGCAGCGTGGTGGTGCCGATGCCCTCGACCTCGACGCCCAGCTTCTGCAGGTAGAAGCAGAGGTCCTGAACCATGTAGTTGGAGGACGCGTTACGGATCGTGGTGGTGCCCGGGTGCAGCGCGGCCGCCATCAGGGCGTTCTCGGTGACGGTGTCGCCGCGCTCGGTCAGGACGATCGGGCGGCCCGGCTGGATCTCGCGGTTGACGCTCGCGTGGTAGGCGCCGTCGGTCGCCTTGACCTCGAGGCCGAAGGGACGCAGGGCCGACATGTGCGGCTCGACGGTGCGGGTGCCGAGGTTGCAGCCACCGGCGTAGGGCAGCTCGAAGGTGTCCAGGCGGTGCAGCAGCGGACCGAGGAACATGATCACCGAGCGCGTACGGCGCGCGGCGGCCTCGTCCACGGCGTCCAGGCGCAGCTCCTTCGGCGGCACGATCTCGAGGTCGTTGTCGTCGTTGAGCCAGCGGGTCTGCACACCGATCGAGTTGAGCACCTCGATGATCCGGTTGACCTCTTCGATGCGTGCGACCTTGCGCAGCGTCGTACGGCCCCGGTTGAGGAGCGAGCCGACCAGAAGGGCGACCCCGGCGTTCTTCGAGGTTTTGACCGTGATCTCACCCGAGAGCGTCGTCGGGCCGGTGACGCGCAGGTGCGTCGGGCCGGCGCCGATGTCCACGAGGGAGGAGTCCAGAGCGGCACCCACCCGGGCGATCATCTCGAGCGACAGGTTCTGTTGCCCCTGCTCGATGCGGTTGATCGCGCTCTGACTGGTGTTGAGAAGGTCGGCGAGCTGTGCCTGGGTGAGGCCCTTGTGCTTGCGCGCATCGCGGATCAGATTCCCGATACGACCTTTGTATCCGTCGGTCATGGTGCACCACCGTAACTCATATATGAGATAAGCCTGGATTCCCCGCGAAGTGTCGGCGTTTCGTTTCAGGACTGTTGCCTGCGGCCCCAAGGGCCACCGTGTGCAACACCTCGTACGCCGGGTGACAGGATGCCACCATGCGCGCGACGACTATCCATGGGGTGGGCGACATTCGCTTCACCCAGGTACCCGATCCTGCTCTGACGAAGCCCACCGACGCGATCGTCAAGGTCGTGGGCTCCTGCATCTGCGGCTCCGATCTCTGGAACTACCGCGGCTCCAACGGCGACATCGAGGAGCCGCGCACCATCGGCCACGAGTGCATCGGCATCATCGAGGAGGTCGGTGCCGACGTACGCGACTTCAAGGCCGGCGACTTCGTGATCGTCCCGTTCGACCACTGCGACAACACCTGCCCGCACTGCCTGGCCGGAGTCCAGTCGGTCTGCGAGAACCTCGGCTTCACGGTCAGCGGCCAGAGCGAGTACGCCTTGGTCAACCAGGCCGACGGCTCGCTGGTCAAGCTCGACGAGACGCCCGACCCGACGATGTACCCCGACCTGCTCGCGCTCACCGATGTGATGGCCACCGGCTGGCACGCCGCGGTCATGTCGGGCCTCGGCTCCGGACCCAAGGGCGGCACCGCGGTCGTGGTCGGTGACGGCGCTGTCGGTCTGTGCGGCGTGTTGGCGGCCGCTCAGCTCGGCGCCGAGCGGGTCGTGGCGATGTCGCGCCACGAGGCCCGCCAGGAGATCGCCAAGAAGTTCGGCGCCACCGACATCGTCGCCGCCCGCGGCAAGGAGGGCGAGGCGGCCGTACGCGAGCTCACCGGCGGCGTCGGGGCCGACTACGTCCTGGAGTGCGTGGGCACCGACCAGTCCTTCAAGACGGCCTCCAAGGTGGCCCGTCCGGGTGCGACCGTCGGGTTCGTCGGCGTCCCGCACGACGTCAACCTTCCGGTCAACGCGCTCTTCCGCACCAACGTCGGCCTCAAGGGCGGGATGGCCCCGGTACGCCGCTACCTCCCCGACCTCCTGCGCCTGACGCTCGAGGGCACGATCAACCCCGGTCTGGTCTTCGACAAGGCGCTGCCGTTCGCGGAGGCCGCCGAGGGCTACCGCCTCATGGACGAGCGGCTCGCGACCAAGGTCCAGCTCACCTACTGATCCACGCTGATCCCGGGCGGGGGATCGGCCGAGCGCCTCATCTGAGAGACTCGGCCGATGCCCCGCACCGACACCATGCGCCTGCGCCCGCTGTCACCAGGTGACGAACACGTCTTCGCCGACTGGGCACACGATGAGGAGTTCCGGGTGGCCAACGGCTGGCCGGAGCGCGACCGTGACGGCCACCTCCGCCACTGGCGCCGGTTGATCGACGCCCCGCCGCCCGAGCTGATCAGGCTCGCGGTGGAGCTCGACGAGGAGGTCGTCGGCTACGCCGACATCCACGGCCTGGCCCCCGACACCCGCGAGCTCGGCATCGCCATCGGCCCCAGCTCACGATGGGGCCAGGGCCTCGGCCAACGAGCCATCAAGACCGCGCTCACCTACGGTTTCTCCGTCCTCGACCTGACCCGGATCTGGGCCGAGACGCACGAGACCAACACCCGAGCCAAGAAGCTCTTCGACGCGACCGGCTTCATCGAGACCGGCCGCCACGGCACCGACACCTACCGCGGCGAGGACGTCGGCCTCGTCCAGTACGCCGTCGAGCGCCCCTACTAGGGGCTGATGCGTACCGGCTTCTTCTGCGGGTAGCCCTCGGGGAGCAGCATGGTGCCGTCCTGGTGGCGGTAGAGCACCTGCCAGTGCCAGTAGAGGTCGTACGCAGCGGACTCGCGCTTCATCTGCTCGGCGTAGGCGCTGACGGCCGCCACGTAGCGGTCGGAGTGGTTGTAGGACCACAGGGCGCCGGCCATGTCGCCGGGAGCGCCGTTGTTGGCGAGCATGCGGCCGGCCGCCATGATCGCGTCGGCAGGGTCATTGATGTCTCCGCCGGCGCCGTACTGGGCGAAGGTCGAGGGCAGGAACTGCATCGGGCCCTGGGCGCCCGCGGTGCTGGTGCCGCGGATGCGGCCCATGCGGGTCTCGACCAGGTGGACGGCGGCGAGGTACTCCCACGGCGTCCCGGTCTCCTGCTGCGCCTTGCGGTAGAGCGGGCGCAGCTCGTCCGGCGTCGGCGGCGTCAGGATCTTCCAGTCCGGGAGCTTGGGCTGGGGATCGGTCATCACCATGAGCTCGCGGGCCGCGGCGATGTCTGACTCGAGCTGGGCACGGTCGGCGCGGCTTAGCGCGCCCAACACATCGTCGGCCTTCGCCTTGGACCCACGGGCAAGGTCTCGGGCAGTCGTCTGCTCGAAGAGCGCGGCCTCACGTACGTCCTCTGCTCCTGGCTTCCCGGCGGCGACCGTCGCCATCGCCTGGGTGAGGCGATCTGCCAGTGGGACCGACGCATCGTCGAGCGGCACCGTCGTAGGTGAAGGGACGGGCGTCGAGGAAGGGGGAGGTGATGACGCCGACGGGCTGTCGGCCGGATCCGATGACGGCTCACCGCCACAGCCGGCGACGAGCGCCAGGGCTGTGACGGTGGTCAGGGCAGCGAGCCGAGTGCGCACGCAATCGACGCTACCTGACGGCCGACTACGCGCCGCTGCGGCCGATGCTCTGCCCGATGATGGCGGCGAGCTCGGCCGGCTTGGACAGCTGCGGCCAGTGTCCCGTGGGCAGGTCGACGAAGGTCGCGTCCTTGTGCTTCGGGATGGCGGCGACCGACTCGGTGCCGTCGGCGATCCACTCCTTCAGGTCGGCCGCGGTGTATTCGGGGCAGACGAACACCGCCTGGACCGAGTAGCGACGTTCGTCGCCGAGCTCGAACGGCTCGGAGGTCAGGCTGGCGGGGGACGGCCGCAGGAGGGCCTCGAAGGTGGCGCGGTCCAAGTCGCGTACGTCGGCCTCGTCGAACTCCTCCCACGGCACCGGCGGCAGGTCGGCGCCGTCGGTCGGGAAGTTCTTGGCCGGGATCATGCCCGGCTCAGCCGGCCAGCCGCCGACGTAGACCACGGCGGCGACCTTGTCGACGCGCGCATCGAGGGCTGCACCGGCCACCGCACAGCCCATCGAGTGGCCGACGAGGATCACCTGTCCGGGTGACTCGTCGATGGCGGCCACCACGGCGGCGACCTGGTCGGCGACATGCACACCAGACCGGTCGGTCTCGGCCGACTCGAGGCCGGGCAGGGTGAGCGGCCGCGGGGTGTGGCCGGCGTCGGTCAGATGGGGGACGACGAGGTCCCATGAGGAGGCGTCCAGCCAGAGGCCGGGTACGAGAACGATGTCCATGGACCGATCCTCTTCCTGGTTGCGGACGATCTGCTTCCGCCACCAAAAGATCTTTCGAACAAAAGAACGGTGGCCACCGCGACTGCGGTGGCCACCGTTTCTGGACGCCCGAGACAGCTGACGCCAGGTCGTTCAGCGAGCGCCGGCGACCTCCAGTAGCTCCGCAACCTCGTGGGCGCGGCAGTCGCAGTCGGAGTCGCACGGCAAGAAGCGGTGACGGGCGTGACCGCAGTCGCGGCACGGCATGTCGTGAGAAAGCGTGAAGCTCTGCACCTCAACGGTGTCCCACATAATTAATTCATCCCCCAGAGAATGTTGGTTGGTCTTTATCGGTGAAGCTGCCTGATATGTAACACGATAATCCTCGACTTCGGAAGAGCTCGGACAACACGCCGAGACATTGTTTTCCCTGGTCAGTCGACCGATATGATTATTCGGTCGACCGATAGATAAACTCATAAGGGGCAGTTGTTGATGCCGTGTGGGCGTCCGCTTTACATCGCTCAGGAACGCGCTCCCGCGTGTTGACGGAATGAAAGCAGAACGCAGACCTGCAGGTCACAACCCACAAGGTGGCGTCAGTTCAGGGGCCGGTTCCGGAGGGCAGAACGCTCAGAGGCGAAGGTCCCAGCCGCCGTAGCTGACCTGGCATGGTCGGCGTCCGCCACCGCCCTGAGGGAATCTCGCGGGTCGGTTGAGAGTTCTACTACTCGTGAAGAACATCGGATTCTTGTCTTTCGGCCACTGGACACCGTCGCCCTACTCGCAGACGCAGTCGGCACGGGACGCGCTGATCCAGGGGATCGAGCTCGCGGTCGCCGCCGAGGAGCTCGGAGTCGATGGTGCGTACTTCCGGGTCCACCACTTCGCCCGCCAGTACGCCTCGCCCTTCCCGCTGCTGTCCGCCGTCGGCGCCCGCACCTCGAAGATCGAGATCGGCACCGGTGTCATCGACATGCGTTACGAGAACCCGCTCTACATGGCGGAGGACTCGGCGGCCGCCGACCTGATCTCCGGCGAGCGCCTGCAGCTCGGGATCAGCCGCGGTTCACCCGAGCAGGTCATCGAGGGTTGGCGCTACTTCGGCTACGACCCCGGCGAGAGCGCCTCGGAGGCCGACATGGCGCGTGCTCACACCGAGACGTACCTCAAGATCATCGAAGGGGCGCAGTTCGCCGAGCCAAACCCGCGGCCGATGTTCCCCAACCCGCCGGGCAAGCTCCGGGTCGAGCCCTACTCCGAGACGCTGCGCGACCGGATCTGGTGGGGTTCGAGCTCGCTGGCGACCGCACGGTGGGCGGCCGGGCTCGGGATGAACCTGCAGAGCTCGACCCTCAAGAACGACGAGAACGGCAAGCCGTTCCACATCCAGCAGCGCGAGCAAATCGAGGCCTACCGAGAAGCGTGGAAGGAGGCCGGCCACGAGCGCGAGCCCCGGGTCTCGGTCTCACGGTCCATCTTCGCCCTCGTCAACGACGAGGACCGGCGCTACTTCGGCCTCGACCGGCAGACCAAGGACCAGATCGGCAACATCGACGATCAGACCCGCGCGATCTTCGGGCGTTCGTACGCCGCCGAGCCCGACGTCCTGGTCGAGGAGCTCGCCGGGGACGAGGCGATCCAGGCCGCGGACACGCTGCTGCTCACCGTGCCGAACCAGCTCGGCGTCGACTACAACGCACATGCCCTGGAGAGCATCCTGACCCACGTAGCCCCAGACCTCGGCTGGCGCTAGAAACACACGGCCCGCGCAACTTCCGGGTCACAAAAGGGCGCATAATCGTTGTCAACCGCCCCACGTAGCCGCGCTATTGGCTACCGTGCACGGCGACCGTTATTCAAGGGGGACCCCTGTTGGCTACGTACGCTGAGCTGCTTGACGTCTATCTTCGCGAACCGAGCCCGGAGTCGTTGAGAGCCCTACGTGAGGCGATCCTCGAGGCTCCGAACTTCCGGCCCGATCTCGAGATCACCGAGATGATCGCCCCGATGATGTCGGTCGGCGACTACGCCGGCGCGATCGCCGCCGTCCATGGGCTGATGCCCGGCGCGATCTTCAGCCCGTCGGCCCACGCCGCCTTGGCCGATGCCCAGCGCGGCCTTGGCAATCTCGAGCAGGCCCAACGCGAGTCGATCCTGGCCCAGTCGGCGCTTGACAGCATCATCAGCACCGGAGAGGGCACCGAGTCCGAGCCGTGGTCGGTGATGCGGACCAGTGACGCCTACGACGTGGTGCTGGCCTCGGGCAAGACGCCGCGTTCGCAGGTCGCGGTCGGCAAGCTCGACCGGATCGTGTGCACCGACTCGACGGTCTGGTTCTTCGACACCAGCAACGACTACGCCAGGGCCTGACCGCGGCGTGCCCCGGTCCGTACTGATCACCGGCGCGGCCGCCGGCATCGGCCGTGCGACCGCACTGCATTTCGCCCGCGAGGGCTGGCTGGTCGGCGCCTATGACATCGACCTCGACGGCCTGGCATCGCTGACGACCGAGGTCGAGCCGCTCGCCGGGGAGCTGGTCACCGGAACCCTCGACGTACGCGACGCCGTGTCCTGGCAGACCGCCCTGGACGGCTTCGTCGCCGTCAGCGGCGGCAGCCTCGACGTACTCGTCAACAACGCCGGCATCATCCAGATCGGCAAGTTCGCCGACCTGCCGCTGGACCGGCAGCAGGCGATCATCGACGTCAACGTCAAGGGCCTGGTCAACGGCTGCCACCTCGCGCGCCCGTTCCTGCGGCCCGGCTCCCACGTCGTCAACCTCGCCTCCGCCTCGGCCATCTACGGCCAGCCGGGCATGGCGATCTACTCCGCCACCAAGTTCGCCGTACGCGGTCTCTCCGAGGCTCTCGACCTGGAATGGTCCGGCGACGGGATCACGGTGACGGCCCTGTGGCCGCTCTTCGCCGACACCTCCATGGTGTGGGGTCACGACTTCCCGGCGCTGCGGCGGCTCAAGGTCTCGCTCACGCCCGACGACGTCGCGGAGTCGGTCTACGCCGCCGCGACCAGCGGCCACGGCCTCCTCGGTGGAGTCCATCGCGGCGTCGGCACCAAGGCGCGCGTCCTGCTCGGCCTCTCCGGAGTCACCCCGAGCTGGGCCAACCGGGTGTTCAACCGGCTGATCTCGACCTGATCGACTCCTCCTGATTGTTCACCGGGTTGTTGCCGGTAGGGACGGTCTGCGTCGGGTTCCTGACGGCCCCGGCGCGCACGCTCGGGACCATGATGAGTCGCACCTTGCGGATTCTGCTCGCCGGGTTGGTTGCCGTCGTCCTCGCCTCTGCTGCGCTGAGCGCGGCGAGGGCCGACGAGCCCCAGGCTTCTGACCAGGCGCAGGTCGTGTTCGACCGGCACGAGGTGGCGCCCGAGGACGCACGGCCGGGTGGTGGCGCGGCGCCGTTCGAGACCGGCGTGGTGATCGTGCTCAACACGCTGCTCCTCGGCGGGCTCCTGGGCGGGATGCTCTGGGCCCGACGGCGGCTCGGCTGCGCCGACTCGACACTTCCGCGCATGTCCGTATAGTGATATTTCCGTCTCACTTTTCGGGATTCAACGCGTAGGGTCGATGCATGTCGACCTACACCCATGGCCATCACGAGTCGGTCCTGCGCTCGCACAGGTGGCGTACGGCGGAGAACTCCGCTGCGTACCTGCTGTCCCAGCTGAGCCCTGAGCAGCGGCTGCTCGACGTGGGTGCCGGGCCGGGGACGATCACGCTCGGTCTCGCCGGCCGGGTCGCTCACGTGACCGCCACGGAGATCGGGGAGGCGGAGCTCGAGCTCTCCCGGCAGTCCGCCGAGGCCGGGGGAGTCACGAACATCGACTTCCGGGTCGAGGACGTGCACGCGCTGAGCATCGAGGACGATGCGTACGACGTGGTTCACGCTCATCAGGTGCTGCAGCACGTGGCGGACCCGGTGCAGGCGCTGCGGGAGATGCGGCGGGTGACGAAGCCCGGGGGCATCGTGGCCGCGCGCGACAGCGACTACGCGGCTTTCGTCTGGTGGCCGGAGTCTGCCGAGCTGACCGAGTGGCTGCGGCTCTACCGGCGGGCCGCGCGGGCCAACGGCGGTGAGCCCGACGCGGGCCGGCGGCTGGTCTCCTGGGCACGCACTGCCGGGTTCGACGACATCGAGGCCACCTCGAGCACCTGGTGCTTCTCGGACCCCGAGGACCGGTCATGGTGGGGTGGGATGTGGGCCGACCGGTTCACCGACTCGGCGGTCGCTCGTCAGCTCGTCGACTCCGGAGACGCCACGACCGCCGACCTCGCCCGGGTCGCGGACGGGTGGCGGTCGTGGGCTCAAGCGGAGGACGGTTGGTTCTCCGTCCTCCACGGCGAGATCCTGGCTCGCGCCTGAGGGCCCAGGCTCAGCGGCGCAGGATCCGCGCCGAGAGCGTGTTGCCGAGCAGCTGGATGACTTGCACGAGCGCGACCAGGATGAGCACGCAGACCCAGGTGACGGTCGGGTCGTACTGCCGGTAGCCGAAGGTCTGGGCGAAGCTGCCCAGACCGCCACCGGCGATCAGGCCGGCGACCGCCGACATGTCGACGACCGCGACGAAGGCGAAGGTGTAGCCGAGGATGATCGGTGCCAACGCCTCGGGAAGGACGACGGTGGCGGCGATCCGGGCACGGCTCGCGCCCATCGCCCGGGCAGCCTCGATCACTCCCGGCGGGACGGTCACCAGGTTCTGCTCGATGATCCGGGCGATGCCGAACATCGCGGCGAGGATCAGCGAGAACACCACCGCCGGCATGCCGATGCCGGTGCCGACGACCAGCCGCGCCGCCGGCTGGACGGCGGCGATGAAGATGATGAACGGGATCGGTCGGAAGAAGTTGACGAGCACGTTGAGCACGACCGAGACGACGACGTTCTCGTACAGTCCGCCCTTGCGGGTCAGGTAGAGCCCGAGCGCGAGCAGCAGACCCAGGGTGCCGCCGATCAGCATCGTCAGCGCCACCATGAGCAGCGTCTCGCCGGTGGCCTGCCAGATGTCGGGCCACAGCTCGCCGAGGCGGGTGTCGGTCGGTAGAGCGGTGGGGAGAGCGGTCAGCATCACACCTCCTTGGTGGTGACGAGGGCGGCCAGCTCGCGTACGGCCTCGTCGACCGAGGCCGCAGGACCGTCGAGGGCGAGCGTCAGGTTGCCGAAGGTGGCGCCTTGGATCTCCTCGATGCCGCCGAAGACGAGCTCGAAGGCGATCCCGCGCTCGAGGAGGACCGCGAAGATGTCGGTCTGGCGAGGGCCGCCCTCGCGCAGCTCGACCTTCACGAACCGGCCGGGATGGCGGGACCGCAGTGCCGCCAGCGCGTCCGGGGCGGGCTCATCGTCGACGACGGTGCCGACGAAGCGCCGAGTCACCGGCTGCCGCGGGGCGGAGAAGACGTCGTAGACGGCTCCGGACTCGACCACGCGCCCGTTCTCCATGACCGCAACGTGGTCGGCCAGCTCGCGGACGACCTCCATCTCGTGGGTGATCGCGACGATGGTGGTGCCGAACTCCTGGTTGACGCGCTTCAGGAGGCGCAGCACCTCGTGCGTGGTCTCCGGGTCGAGCGCGCTGGTGGCCTCGTCGGCGAGCAGCAGGGACGGGTTGGTGGTGAGCGCGCGGGCGATGCCGACGCGCTGCTTCTGTCCGCCCGACAGGTTGCGCGGGTAGGTGTGGGCCTTGTCAGGGAGCCCGACGAAGTGGAGCAGCTCAGAGATCCGGCGCTGCTGCTCAGCCTTGGCGACGCCGGCGATCTGCAGCGGGTAGGCCAGGTTGCCCCAGACCGTACGCGACTCGAAGAGGTTGAACTGCTGGAAGATCATTCCGATGTCCAGGCGGATCGGCCGCAGCTGCCGCTCGTGCAGGCCGACCAGCTCGGTCCCGCCGACCTGGATGGAGCCCGAGGTGGCCGGCTCGAGGCCGTTGAGCAGCCGGACCAGGGTGGACTTGCCGGCCCCGGAGTAGCCGACGATCGCCTGGATGTCACCGGCGGCGATGTCGAGGTCGACGTCGGCGACGGCGTGGACGACCTCGTTGCGCCCCTTCGCCGCCGGGTAGGTCTTGGTGACGTTGCGGAGCCGCACCAGCGGCTCCGCAACGGTGGCCGAGTGCGTCACTGACGCTCCTCGACCTGCTTCTCGGTGTCATCGAGCGACTTCTGCAGGTCCTCGACGGGGATCTTCACCATCTCGGCGGTGTTGCCGGAGGTCTCGTAGACCCCCTGCTGCACGTCCTCGTTGGTCTGGAAGATCTCGACCAGCTTCTTGTAGGTCGCGTTGTCCTTGTCCTCGGCGCGTACGGCGAAGATGTTGACGTAGGGGAGCGCCTTCGGGTCGGAGGGGTCGTCGGTCGCCAGCGCGTCCTCGAACTTCAGGCCGGCGTCCTCGACGAAGTCGTTGTTGATGATCGCCGCGGCGACGTCGGGGAGCGAGGAGGCGGTGATCGAGGCCTGGACCGCCCGGACCTTCACCTTGGACGCGGCCGTGTCGACCTCCTTGATGGTGCTGAACGGGGTGCCACCGTCGGTCAGCTCGATCAGGCCCTTGGACTGCAGCAGCACCAGGCCGCGGGCCTGGTTGGTCTCGTCGTCGGGGACGATCACGGTCTCGCCGGCCTTGATGTCGTCGAGCGAGGTGTACTTCGAGGAGTAGAGGCCCAGGGGATAGGTCGCGGTCGAGCCGAGCGCGACCAGGTCGTCGTCGTTCTGGACGTTGTAGTCGGCCAGGAAGATGATGTGCTGGAACTGGTTGAGGTCCAGCTCGCCCTCCGACAGCGCCGGGTTGGGCTGGTTGTAGTCACCGAAGTTCTTGACCTCGAGGTCGATGCCCTCTTCACGAGCGGCATCCTGGAAGGTCTTCCAGTAGGGGTCGTCGGCGCCCACGACGCCGATGCTGACCTTGGTCAGCTCGCTGCCGGCGTCGTCGTCGCGGGTGAGGAAGAACGCGAGGCCGCCGATCACGATGGCGGCGGCGACGACGATCCCGATGATCAGCGGGAGCTTGGACTTGGGAGCCTCGATGAGCGGGGTGGGCTCAGGCGTGTTTGAGGACACGGGTGGGAACCTCTTCTAGACGGGAGTGTCTCGGCGTTGAGAGCGGGCAACCTGGTTGTTGTCCACCAAAACAGTAGACTTAACGAGGATCACATCCCGATTGTCGGTCACACGCCGAGACGTGTCACGGACCCGTCCCGGCGTGTGCTAGAGGCATGTTTCCCGAGGTCAGGCCAGGTCACGCCGCCTCATCACGACCACCGCCGCGACCGCTGCGACCAGGACGTACGCCGCCACGGTGATCAGCGCTCGCTCGCCCGAGATCGCGTCGAGGATTCCCGGCGTGCCGTTGGGCCCGCCGATGATCGCGCCCGCCAAGGAGCCTCCGGCGGTGCCCGGAAGGGCGTCGGTGACGGTCTCGATGCCCGGGAGCAGGCTGCCGACGCCGCGCAGCAGGTTCTCGACCACCAGCGACCAGACCAGGCCCAGGCCGACGGCGAGTGCCGGCCCCTTGGCGAGCACACCGACGAGGAACCCGAGCAGCGCCCACATCTCCAGCACCAGGAACCCGGCGCCGAACGACTGCGCCAGATCGCTCAGGGCGGGCATGGTGATCGATTCACCCTCGGTCGCCGCGATCGCCACCGAGACACCCGCGCACAGAGCCAGGGTCGCGGTCATCATCGCGAAGATGAACATGGTCACCGCGGTCAGCGAGCCGCCGACGGCGGCGAGCCGGCTCGGACCCTGGGTGAAGACGGTCTTCCAGGTGCCCCAGCCAAACCCGTTGCCGGCCACCAGCGCTCCGACCACCATCGCCAGGGCGCCGCCGAACATCGGCAGGCCGCTGACGATGACGTCCGGGATCGCGCTCGGCATCAGCTCGGAGAGGAGCTGTGCGTTGCTGGCGCCGTCGCCGGCGAAGTTGTCGTCGCCGGTCTTGTAGGCGACGTAGTTGAAGACGTATCCGAAGGAGAGCGACAGCGCCAGCCAGGCGCCGACGATCACCCAGATCGCCGACCACTTGCGCAGGCGCAGCAGCTCGGCGGAGGTGCTGTTGATCCAGCCTCTTACGTTCAGCGCGTTCATGACACGAGCTCCTTGTTGCTGGTCATTTCGAAGAAGGCGTCCTCCAGGGAACGCTCCGCGACGGTGACCTCGTGGACATCGATGGAGTGGGCGACCAGCTGACGTACGACATCGGGGGCCGCGGTGGCGGGTAGGTCGACCTCGAGCGTCTCGTTGCCGACGCGGCGTACGCCCTCGTCGCCGGCCATCCGCATCAGTGCGGCCAGGGCGGCGTCCTCGGGGGTGGCCCGGACGCGGAGGGTCGCGCCGCCGCGCAGCTCGGCGACGGTCGACTCGCGCAGCAGGCGGCCGTTGTTGATCACACCGACGCGGTCGCAGATCTCCTGCACCTCCGCGAGGATGTGGCTGGAGAGGATCACCGTCTGGCCGGCCTCGGCGAGCGAGACGACCAGGGCCCGCATGTCGGCCATGCCGGCCGGGTCGAGTCCGTTGGTGGGCTCGTCGAGCACCAGCAGGTCCGGTGAGCCGAGCATCGCGGCGGCGACGCCGAGGCGCTGCTTCATCCCGAGCGAGTAGCCCTTGAAGGCGTCCTTCGCCCGGTCGGTGAGGTCGACCATCTCGAGCACCCGGTCGACCTCGGTGTTCGGCAGCCCCTGGTAGCGCGCCATCGTGCGCAGGTTGTCGCGGCCGTTGAGGTAGGGGTAGAAGCCGGGGCCCTCGATCAGGGCGCCGATGCGGGCAGTGACCTCGGGCCGCCCGGCGGGACGGCCCAGGACGCTGGCGGATCCGGCGGTGGGCCGGATCAGGCCGAGCATCATCCGCAAGGTGGTCGTCTTGCCGGCCCCGTTGGGGCCGAGGAAGCCGTACACCTCGCCGCGCATGACGGTCATGCTGACCCGGTCGACGGCGAGCCTGTCGCCGTACCGTTTGGTCAGCCCGTCGGTCTCAACCACTCGTTCATTCATGCCTCTCACGCTCTCGTGGCGCCCCCTGGGTCGGCATCGGCGTCGGCGATGCTCCCGGTTACGCAGATCTGCGTACGCGGCTGGCCGCATTTGTCGTACGTCTCGCGCAGCCGCGCGAACTAGGGTCAGGTCCATGTCCCGGATCCGTCGCAACTGGCTGCCGTGGCTGGTCGTCGTGGTGGAGCTGGTCGGCTCGCTGGGCAGCAACGCCCGCACCGACACCCGCGGGCCGGCCCTCATCGGGGCACTGCTCGCTCTCCTCGCCGTCCTCCCGGTGCTCGCGCAGCGGCCTCGCGGCTGGATGCTCGCGGTCAGCGGGCTGTGTGCCGGGGCGTACTTCACGGCGGGCTATGCCGAGGGACCGATCTTCATGGCGGTGCCGGTGGTCACCTTCGCGGTGGCACTCTCGCTGCCGCCGCGACGCTGGATCGGGTGGGCGGTCGTGGCCGCGGCGCTGGTCGCCACCGGGATGGTGCTGAACCCCGAAAGCCCTCAGTTCGACGGCGGTCCCGGCAGTGGGCCCTGGGGACAGGGCGGCGGCCCGGAGGGCGACCTCTCCCTGTGGCAGGCCTTCGGGCAGGTGGCGCTCATCGCCGCGTGCGGTGCGGTCGCCAGCGCGCTGCGCTCGCGCAACGAGGCCCGGGCCCAACGGCAGCGACGGGTGGTCAGCGAGGAGCGGGTGCGGATGGCCGCCGATCTGCACGACGGCGTCGGGCACGGGCTCGCGGTGATCGCGATGCAGGCCGGTGCCGCACTGCACGTCCTCGACCGAGACCCCGAGGCCGCCCGCCGCAACCTGGAGGCCATCCGAGCCGAGAGCAAGGAGTCGCTCGACCTGCTCCGCCGGCAGCTCGCCCGGCTGACCGACACGGAAACCGGCACCGATCCGGCACCGCGGGCACCGGAGCACGGGCTCGCCGACCTGCCTGCTCTCGTCGAGCGGGTGCGCACCGGCGGCCTGGAGGTCTCGCTCCGCCTCGAGGTTGACTCGGCGTCGGCGGAGGCGGAACGGGCTGCGTACGCCGTGGTCCAGGAGGGGCTCACCAACGTGCTTCGCCATGCCGGAGCGACGCGAGCCGAGGTGGCGATCGTCTCGACCCCCGCGGCCGAGATGGTCGTAACCGTCGACGACGACGGGCGGGGATCGGACATGTTGAGCGGGGAAAGGCGTCCTGGGATGGGAATTGTGGGAATGCGGTCGCGCGTGGAGGCACTTGGGGGCACCCTAGAGGCGGGGCCGGAGGTACGGGGCTTCCGGCTGCGGGCTTCCCTCCCGCTTACTGGGTCCTCGGCGGGTGGCGCGGAGGGGCTGGCATGAGCATCACCGATCACACGCTGATCACGGTTGCTCTGGTCGATGACCAGCCCCTCGTCCGCATGGGCCTGGCGACGATGATCGGCGCCGAACCCGACCTCGAGGTCGTCGGCGAGGCCTCCGACGGAAGCGCCGCCCTGCCGCTGCTGCGCCGCACCCACCCCGACGTGGTCCTGTGCGACATCCGGATGCCGGTCCTCGACGGCCTCGGCATGCTGGAGCAGGTCACCCGCGACCCGTCGCTGAAGGACGTACGGGTGGTGATGCTGACGACCTTCGAGCTCGACGAGTACGTCTTCGAGGCGCTTCGGCTGGGCGCGAGCGGGTTCCTGCTCAAGGACGCCGAGCCGGTCGCGCTGCTCGACGCGATCCGAGTCGTCGCCGACGGTGGCTCGTTGCTCGCCCCGACGGTGACCAAGCGGGTGATCGAGGAGTTCGGCTCCTCACGTCGGGCGGCGAACCCTCATCCGCGTCTGGGTGATCTGACCGAGCGTGAGCGGGAGATGGTCGCCTGGGTGGCCACCGGCCGCTCCAACGCCGAGATCGCCGCCGAGCTCGTGGTCAGTCCCGACACGGTCCGTACGCACGTCTCGCGCGCGATGGTGAAGCTGCATGCCCGTGACCGCGCCCAGCTCGTCGTCTTCGCGATCGAGTCGGGCCTGAAGGTCTAGGCGGCCAGCGGGACGCTGCCGGGCATCACGACGGGTGCGCAGCCGCAGGTGTCGCTGCAGGCGAGGTAGGTGTGCACCTCGTGTCCGCACCGCGGGCACGGCAGGAAGTGCGACATCGGGAAGCTGCGTACGTTGGTGTTCTCGGAGTGCTGAGCTGTGTCCCACATGACTTTCTCCTATCCGCGTTTTGTTCCTTCACCTACTCCACGAATGGCATCACGCGATTTCGACATCTTCGGACCGACAACTTGCAGCATCACCAAATTGGAGGGGTTGCCGGCGTGGGAAGATGCGGAGGTGACGACGAAGCCCGACCAGGCGCAGCGGCTGCGCGACCTCAAGCTGCTCCGCAAGGTCAAGGACCGGATCGACAGGGAGTACGCGCAGCCGCTGGATGTGGAGGCCCTCGCCGCCGGCGTACACATGTCGGCCGGCCATCTGAGCAGAGAGTTCAAGAAGGCCTATGGTGAGCCGCCCTACTCCTATCTGATGACCCGCCGCGTCGAGCGAGCGATGACGCTGCTGCGGCGCGGTGACCTCAGCGTCACCGACATCTGCTTCGAGGTCGGGTTCTCCTCGCTGGGCACGTTCTCCACCCGGTTCAGCGAGCTGGTCGGAATGTCGCCGAGCGTCTACCGGGAGAAGGCCGTGGCCGGTGAGGCCGGGATCCCTCCGTGCGTGTCCAAGCAGGTCACCCGTCCGATCAGACGGAGTTCGATCAGGAATAGAGAAGCACCAAGGCCTGATCCTTACCTAGCCTGAGCGCATGGACATCAACATCTGCCACAGCTACCTCCCGCACACCGACCCCGACGCCTCGCTGAGGTTCTACCGCGACCTGCTCGGATTCGAGGTGAGGAAGGACGTCGGGTACGAGGCGATGCGCTGGCTCACGATCGGACCGCCGGCGCAGCCCGCCGTGAGCGTCGTCCTCTACCCGCCGCTCGCCGACCCGAACATCAGCGAGGAGGAGGGCCAGGTCATCCAGGAGATGATGGCCAAGGGCACCTTCGCCAGCCTGATGCTCTCCTCCACCGACATCGACGCCGCCTTCGAGAAGATCCAGGCCGGCATCGAGGCCAGCGGCGGCGAGATCATGTCGGAGCCGACCGACCAGGACTGGGGCATGCGGGATTGCTCCTTCCGCGATCCGGCCGGCAACACCATCCGGCTGCAGCAGGTCAAGTGAGTCGGAAATGTGCAGGCCTGGATTCACGCCGCCGACTAGCCTGATCGCCATGACCGACCCCGGCTCGAACGAGCACAACAGCGAGCACAGCGCAGACACTCACGACCTGATCCGAGTCCAGGGGGCCCGGCAGAACAACCTCAAGGACGTCTCGGTCGAGATCCCCAAGCGCCGGCTCTCGGTGTTCACCGGAGTGTCGGGATCAGGGAAGTCGTCGCTGGTCTTCGGCACGATCGCGGCGGAGTCGCGGCGGCTGATCGACGAGACGTACTCGACGTTCATCCAGGGGTTCATGCCCAGCCTGCCGCGACCCGAGGTCGACGCGATGGAGGGGCTGACCACCGCCATCCTGGTCGACCAGGAGCGGCTCGGCGCCAACCCGCGCTCGACGCTCGGCACGGTCACCGACGCCTACGCGATGCTGCGCTCGCTGTTCAGCCGGCTGGGGGATCCGTACATCGGCGGTCCGACCGCGTTCTCCTTCAACATTCCCACCACCCGCGCGAGCGGAGTGATGACCGGACCCAAGGGCGAGAAGACGATCGTCAAGGACGCGGTCTACCTCGGCGGCATGTGTGCCGAGTGCGAGGGCCGCGGGACGATCTCCGATCTCGACCTCGCCGTCATCATCGACGAGTCGAAGTCGCTGGTCGATGGGGCGATCCTGGTGCCCGGCTACACCGCCGACGGGTGGATGGTGGCCGCGTACAAGGTGGTCGTGCCGGAGGATGTGCCGATCAAGGAGATGACCGAGGAGCAGCGTCAGGACCTGCTCTACGCCGAGCCGCGCAAGATCAAGCTCGAGGGCATCAACATGACCTACGAGGGCCTGATCCCGAAGATCCGCAAGTCGATGTTCAGCAAGGACGTCGAGGCGCTGCAGCCCCACATCAAGAAGTTCGTGGAAGCCGCAGCGGCATTCCAGCCGTGCCCGGCCTGCGGCGGGACCCGGCTCAACGAGTCGGCGCTCTCCTCGAAGATCCGCGGCAAGTCGATCGCGGACGTGTGCGCGATGCAGGTCACCGATGCCGCGGAGTGGCTGCGGAGCATCGACGACCCGGGCGTGGCGCCGCTGGTCGCGGGGCTGCTGCACCTGTTC
The DNA here is from genome assembly GCF_040639295.1 of Nocardioides sp. NPDC023903. Taxonomy (NCBI): domain Bacteria; kingdom Bacillati; phylum Actinomycetota; class Actinomycetes; order Propionibacteriales; family Nocardioidaceae; genus Nocardioides; species Nocardioides sp. NPDC023903. Next base: position 214,080 of record NZ_JBEZZS010000001.1, read on the forward strand.
GACTCGTTCGTCGAGATCGGTCTCGGCTATCTCTCCCTCGACCGGCCGTCGGGGACCCTGAGCGGCGGTGAGGCGCAGCGTACGAAGATGGTCCGTCACCTCGGCTCCGCGCTGACCGACGTGACCTACGTCTTCGACGAGCCGACCGTCGGGCTGCACCCGCACGACATCCAGCGGATGAACAAGCTGCTCCTCGACCTGCGCGACAAGGGCAACACCGTCCTGGTCGTCGAGCACAAGCCGGAGACCATCGCGATCGCCGACCACGTCGTCGACCTCGGACCGGGGGCCGGCAGCGACGGCGGGACGATCTGCTTCGAGGGGACCTTCGAGGGGCTCGCCCAGGCCGACACCCTGACCGGGCGCCACCTCGGGCACCGCGCCTCGGTGAAGGAGACGGTCCGCGAGCCCAAGGGGCATCTGGAGATCCGCGGAGCGACCTCGCACAACCTGCGCAACGTCGACGTCGATGTGCCGCTTGGAGTGCTCACTGTCGTCACCGGTGTGGCCGGGTCGGGAAAGTCCTCGCTGATCCACGGCTCGCTGGGCTCGACTTCCGGGGCAGCCAGCGCCGACGTCGAGTTCGTCGACCAGAGCGCGATCAAGGGATCGCGGCGCAGCAACCCGGCGACGTACACGGGTCTTCTCGAGCCCATCCGCAAGGCGTTCGCGAAGGCCAACGGGGTCAAGCCGGCGCTCTTCTCGGCCAACTCCGAGGGCGCCTGCCCGACCTGCAAGGGCAACGGGATGATCTACACCGAGCTCGGGTTCATGGAGACGGTCGCCTCGCCCTGTGAGGACTGCGGCGGCAAGCGGTTCCAGGCGCTGGTGCTCGAATACCGTCTCGGCGGGCTCAACATCGCCGAGGTGCTCGACCTCTCGGTCGCCAAGGCGCACGAGTTCTTCTCCGAGGGCGAGTCGAAGGTGCCCGCGGCTGCCAAGATCCTCGAGCGGATGTCCGACGTCGGCCTCGGCTACCTCAAGCTCGGCCAGCCGCTCAACACTCTCTCTGGCGGCGAGCGGCAGCGGATCAAGCTGGCCATGCACCTGGGGGAGAAGGGCGGGACGTACGTCCTGGACGAGCCGACCACCGGTCTCCACCTCGCCGACGTCGACAACCTGCTGGCGCTGCTGGACAAGCTGGTCGATGCCGGCAAGTCGGTCATCGTGATCGAGCACCACCAGGCCGTGATGGCTCACGCCGACTGGATCATCGACCTCGGTCCGGGCGCCGGTCACGACGGCGGCCTGATCGTCTTCGAAGGTACGCCCGCCGAGCTCGTCGCGAAGAAGTCGACGCTCACCGGCGAGCACCTGGCGGCGTACGTCGGCGGCTGAGCTCGAGCAGCAGGACGGGTTCGGGTGGCGGGAATCACGCCTGTTTGAGGGCATCTGGATGCGGTCGGCCGTGAGCGGCGCGCTTAGTGTGCGTTGGTTGCAGCATTGACGAAGGAGCAGCCGCGATGACCCTCTACGTTCCCGAGCACAGGCGTACGCCCGGGGAGTCCGAGCACACCGCTTGGACCCGTCCGGCCCAGCCGGCGGTGGAGATCACTCCGGTCCGGGAGCGGCCGGCTCCGGTGTGGCCACGCGGGCTGGTGGCCACCGGTGTCGCCGCGGTCGTCACCACCCTGATGGCCCTGATCGCCAAGGCGGCCGGGGTCGACTTCGGCAGCAGCCTGGGCGACGTACCGCTCTCGGCGTTCCCGATGCTCACCGTCTACTGCTCGGTGATCGGCATCATCATCGCCGAGGTGATGATCCGGGTGGCCACGATGCCCCGCTCGACCTTCCAGATCACCATGATCGTGCTCACCGGGCTCTCGCTGGTCCCCGACGTGCTGCCGTTCTTCGAGTTCGACCTGGCCTTCGTCGGTGTCCTGTGCCTGACCCACATCGTCGCCGCCGCGATCGTGGTCCCGCTGATCGCCCTGCGGATGGAGGAGCGCCGCGGCCTCGGGCTGCCCGCTCCTGCTCACCGTCGATAGCGGACGCCGACCGTCCTGATTCGGTGCCATGGTGGAGCCATGGCACACGAGACCCGCACCTTCCAGGTCACCTTCGACGCGCACGACCCGCGCGCGCTCTCCACGTTCTGGCGTGATGTCCTCGGCTACGTCCACCCCGGTCCGCCGGGCGTCGAGGTCCCCGAGGGCAGCGATCCGCTGGATGCGTGGGAAGAGTTCCTCGCTCGCGTCGGGGTGCCGGAAGACCAGCGCAACAACGCCTCGGCGATTGAAGATCCCGCAGGCGAGGGCCCGCGCGTCTTCTTCCAGCGCGTGCCGGAGTCTACTCGATCGGAAGTAATAACTCCCAAGAACAAGGTCCACCTTGATGTGCGTGCCGCCCCAGGCCTTCAGGGGGAGGAGCGGATGGCCGCGTTGGAGGCGGAGTGTGACCGTCTGGTCGACCTGGGTGCGACACGCGTCCAGCGGTTCGAGCCGGACCCGCCGATGGGCTTCGGCCACATCGTCATGGAGGACCCGGAAGGCAACGTTTTCTGCCTGGACTGACTGAGTGCGTTCTGGGCTCGACCTTCAGGACGTAATGAACCGCGACGCCGCTGCTTCGTAGGCAGCCACGGCGGCCGCCCGCTTCGAGAACGCATCGTCGTCCCGGTTGTAGTGGTAGTGGACGGACGCATCCCGCAGTGCGACGGCGTACTCGGCGATCGGCAGGCTCAGCAACCGCATGCGGCCCAGGAGGACCCCCGCCTCAATCTCGGCCTCGCGCACGGCCCGATACGCGTCTCGTACCTGCTGCGCCAAGACGGAATGGTCTTCCTCAGACACGGGAGGTGCTCCGGGCATCGCTGGTTCACCTACCGGGAGATTGTCAATCGTTCTGATGGTGAAATGACCCTCCTCACTGAGCCGCCACATGCGATCGGCGATCTCCCAGAACCGCACGAGGAGTTCGTCGGTTTGGCGTCGCTGCTCCGCTTTCCGCGCGTGGCGGGCGTCGATCCACTTTCCGCTCAGGGCCGCGCATGCGCCGACGAAGGCGCCGACGAGACCGCTGCCCGCGCTGATCCATGCTGGGTCCACAAGTCGCCATGATGGCCGAGATCCCTTGGCCGTGCGGGCGAACGCCAGATGTGGCATGACGCAGCCCCCGCGCCGGGTCCTGTGGATACCGGTTGGCGGGGGCTGCGTTGGGTGCTGGGTGCGCTGGTGGTCTTGTCGTCGCGGCAGAAAGGAGATTCACCGACCGCTCGGCCACCATCGGCCTCCAGAGACGACCGAAAGGAGAGGCTCCTCGGCACTGGAGGTGACGTTGACGCTCCCGGCAAGCTCCTAGGCGGTCACCGTGAGGCGCGTGACCCGCGACGGCTGCGGCACCGTGGCGAGGACGCGCTCCTCGACCCGGACGGAGGTCCGGTTGTGCTCGAAGTCGCCGGTCGCGAGCCCGACCTCGACGCGGAGATCGCCCCGGCCGCGGGTGTAGAACCGGCCCCATCCGGCAGTCATCAGGTAGACGACTCCAGCGGCCACGGCCGGCGTCGAGGCGACCGGCACGCCGTGGATGCTGGTCGGGCCGGGACCGAGCGGATCAGAGACGTAGATGCCGCTGGTCTGCATCTTCTGCTGCCGGATCGCGCCCACCTGGGTGGGGTTCATCAGCAGCACCTGCGGCGACTCGCCGGTGAGGGCTTCCGAGGTGGCGATCTGAGCGGCGAGCGTGTCGATCAGCCCGTCTGCGGTCGTGGTGCCGGTGAGGATGCCGGAGGTGGCGTCGACCCTGTCGAGGACGTAGCGGTTCTCCTTGACCATGACGGCCCGGACGATCGTGTTCTGGATCGCGGCCACCATGAACGGGGCGTCCTCGGCCAGTTCATCGGTGACACCGAACCAGGTGGCGATCTTGATCAGCGGGTCGTCGTGGTCGTCCGGATCCAGGCTCGACTCCGGCTTGAGTCCGCCCTCCGGGACGATCGCGACGCTCGCGTCGGCCGGGTTGCTGAGGCTGTACCAGCGGACGGGCGACGTCGCGTTGGTCGTGACGTCCATGTAGTCACGCAGACTCACCACGGCGCGGCCCTCGGGGGCCGTGACGACGTCGCTGCCGAAGCCGGGGAGGTTCAGCGCCCCGACGGTGGCTGCGGCCTTGAAGTGGGCGTTGGTGAGGGTGGTGTCGAGACCGATGGGAGTCTTCGACTTCACGGCCCGGATCAGGTCGTCTCGCTGCTTGGCGCTGAACAGTCCGCCGATGGGCTGGCCATCGGTTCCGAGGGTGGCGCCCTTGCCAAGCCGGTCGAGGGCTCGGGCGGTCTCGGCGGACTTGGCGCGGCGCTCGTCGCGGGCCTTGGCGTCCTCGGCGTCGGCCACGGCCAGCGAGTCGGCTTCGGCCTTGATCTGGTCGGCGAGGTCCTTGATCAGGTCGATGGTCTCCTGCTCGGCCTTCGTGAGGCCGCGGCCTTCATCGAGGGCCTTGGAGACGATGGTCTGACCCTGCATGGCGAGCGCGAGACGCTCGCTCTTGGTCTGCGGGATCGGGGTGAGTGCCTTGGTGGAGACAGGCATGAGATTGCTCCTGTAGTCGAGCGGGTCGGGACCCGCCCACAGGCGCAACCGCGAGAGTTACGGGGCGAAGATGCTGGTGTTGTGCTTGGCGACGAGCGCGGCCAGGTGCTCGTCCTTGACCCGCTGGTAGTGGGTCAGGAGGCGGCGCTCATCACGGCTGCGGCTCCGGTCCTTGGTCCGGTTGATCAGGTCCTTGGCGGCCTTGTCGGCGGCCTTGACCCGCTCGGGTGACCGGTAGCCGGTCGCCGACGCCACGTGCTCGGTGACGAGGGCGCGGAGGACTGGGTCGACTACCACGACGTCAGTGGTGCTGGTCATCGGAGGCTCCGGAGGCTGCATCGATGCCCCGCGACGGTTGGCGGAGATACTCGACGCCTGCGCGGATGCTGGTGGACGGAGGAGCGGATAACCAGCCCCGGGAGTGTGCCGCCCGGATGACCTCGGCGACGCGCTCACCTTATCAGGGCTCTGGTTCGGGTTGCGCATGATGAACCTTCCTCACAGCCGGATCGGGAGCGGCTGCCAGCCGTCCTCGTCATCGCGGAATCGGGAGGCGATCCGGCGCCACCCGGCGCGTTCGCTGGAGCGCGGGGGCTCATGCTCGGCGTCGATCTCCTCCAGCCGGTGGGACAGGTCTCGCCAGGCGAGGTCACGCCGGACATCGCTGGCCGCGCTCGCGATGGTCGGGCCGGTGGTCGGCAGGGGCATCAGGTCGTCGTCCATGATCTTGATCTTCCTCGTGGATCCGGGTTGGTTTTAGGTACAACTTCTGGCGAAACTCGACTTGCCGCACGCGTGCCTACCGGCACGGGTCTCCGGGGCGATCGGTCTAGCGATCGGAACGCCCCTAGGGTCCGTCGAGTTCGTTCGTCTCGATCTGAGGGCTTGTCCCGGCGCTCGCCGTACGCCGCGACGCTCGATCCGCTTCCGTTCGTCAGCGGGCGATCTGCGGCTTCTGCTGTGCCTCATTCGTGCGCGGCGAGGTCAAGGAGGTGGCGGCGAACCTGCTCGATGGCGCCGTCGCCGTGAACGACCTGCATGTAGCCCGCGAGGTTGGTGATCGCGAGGTCGATGAGGTGGGAGGTCGCCTCCTCCCCGGCGACGGCGATCTCGTTCTTGGTCTCGCGGTACGCCTGCCGGTCCTGGGCGAGCACGCTCACGAGGAGACGGTCGACGCGCTGGTGGTCGGTGGTAGTGATGCTCATGCTGGGTCCTTCGGGTCGGTGGTGTTGGAGGTAGGCCGGTAGCGCCTGCACCAGGTCTTGTGGTTGGGCACGATGCGGCGGAGCTTGTAGTCGCCGACCACCTCGTACGGCTGGCGGCAGTGCGGGCAGACGATGCGGTGGTCGAGGGCGTCGAGATCCTCGACGTCGGGGGCTGGCAGGCTGGCGGCGGCTCGGGAGACGCCACGGGCTGAGGTCATGAGGTGGTCCTCTCCTCCTTCGAGATCCGGAGCGACTGGTGCCGCCTGGTCTGGTGTTCGGCGAGTGGTGTGAGTGGTGCCCCTATAAAGAGGGGGCACCACTCACCACTACTGGTGCTGGCACCACTCGGCACCACTGGCACCACTCAGGTGATAAGGGTGTGGAGCCAGGCGTTGCGGGGGCCTTTGGTCCGCGCGATCACCCCCAGACGAACCAGTGAGTCGAGCGCATCGCCCACCGACTTCTCATGGCCCCGCACGTTGGTACGCACAGACCGGATCGAGCATCCCGGGTTCTCGCCGACGTAGGACGTGACTGCCGCGGCGTAGGTCTGAGACCTGGGCGTCGCCGCCTCGCTGGAGAGCCGCAACGTGTCCTGGTCCATCGTCACCGCGACCTCGGGCATCGGGTCGCGGCCTCGGTACTTGTCGACGCGCAGGGTCCGGGTCTCGGTGTCCCGGTCACGCTTGTAGATCAGGACGGCGTCGGGGGCGTCGTGGAGTGCGGAGGAGCCTCGGCCTCGGCCGTCGGTCCACCCGGCGTGGGCGGCGACGATCCACTCCTTGGCCCTGACCTTCGTCCGGGTGAACTCGTTGAGCATCGCGAACCAGGGCGTCACGTCGGAGGCGGAGTCTTGCGAGTCGCCGGTGAAGGCGCGGCCGAACGTGTCGACCATGATGATCTCGACCTCCAGCGCATCGAGGGCCTTGGCCAGAACCTCGCGCTCGAACGGGTCGCGGAGCGGGTTGGGGACGTCGCGGAGGTCGAGGACCACGAGCCGGGTCAGGTCGACGCCAGCGGAGTGGCACCAGTCGATGAGTTCGGCGGCGTCCATCTCGTAGGACAGGAGGGCGATCCGTCCACCGACCTGCCGGACCGGGCGCTCGCCGAGGAACGGGGTTCCTTCGAGAAGGTCCCGGGCGAGGTTGGCGAGCATGGTGGTCTTCCCGGCGCCGGCCTGGGCGATGAGGACCGCGCCGCCGCGTCCGGGGAGCACCCCGGCGATGCGTGGTGGTGGTGGTTCTGGGAGAAGGTCGCGGAGTTTGTCGGCAGTGATGACCTCGAAGTTGAGCAGCGGCTCCTTGCGCTCCTCCTCGGCCGATGACGCGGCGAGGCGATCAGGCTCCGGCGTCGGACCGTTGTTGATGCTTCCTGCACCGCCTAGGCCAGTCTCGTACGCGCTGGGCACGTCAGGGAACGCGGCCTTGATCGCGGCCGGGTCAGGCCGCTGGTCCTCGTAGCCCTGATAGGGGTCGGCCTGGTTGTTGGTCTGGCTGGACGTCACGGGGCGGTCACCTCGTTCAGGGCGAGTTCCCTTGGCGACAGCGCACGACCGGACGGACAGGCGCAATGGATCGCGGGCTGTGCCGGATGCGACAGGCACATCTCCCCGACAGCGGACTCGCGTTGGGCAAGGTCGTATCCCCACCGGTCGACGACGTGCGCCCATGTCGGGTACCGCCGCCAGTCCGCTTCGCCGTACAGGGTCTGCATCATCCGATCCCAGGTGGCCGGGTTCGGGGAGGCCGGGATCGTCGGCGGTCGGTAGCCAGCGCGCCGGGCACCATCGAAGAGGTCACGGGTGGAGAGCCCGACCGCGGCGAGGATGTCAGGGGTCGAGCATCCGGCGTGGCACTTCACGATGGCCCGTGCGCGTCCGTCGTCGGTGACTCCGGGCCGGACGCTCACGCTGAGCCGGGACTTGTGATGCCTCAGCGGGCAGTCGGCTCGACCGCGTACGACTCGCCCACCGTGATCGGCGAGGGCATTCAGGATCAGGTCGGCGGGCGTCATGCGACCAGCCCCAGGTCACGGGCCACGCAGTGCCGCAGTGGTCCGCCGCACCGGAGACCGAGGTTGGCGGCACATGCGGCCTGGTCGAGCCCGAGGACGCCGCAGGAGGCACACCCGACGGGTCGCGGCATGTCGGCGGCCTCGGTTACCGTGGTGTCGATCTTCGTGGATGTCGGGATCGCGGCCTCGCCCCTGCCAGGGCGGGGTCTTCCCGTTCCTGGGGGTGGCTGCTGGTCAGGCCGCGGCATCGGTGCCACCTCCCGGAGCGTCGTGCTCGGCGACGCCGACTGACGTGTGCTCCGCCGCGAGGCGGAGCCGACGGCGCTTGAGCCAGGTGCGGACCTGCTGGGCGCCCCACGCGAGGTCGGCCGGGTTCTCGTAGGCGTAGCGTGGGCGGTCGCTCATGCGGCCACCTCCGCGTCGTTGTGAAGGGTCGCGGCCAGGACGTCGGCCTGGGCAGAGGTGAGGGGTCCGACGGTGGCCAGTTTGGACTGGATGAACTCCTTGATGGCCTGGGCGGCGAGGTCGCGCCGGTACTCGGCTGCCGCTTCGTCGTCACCGCGGAGGACGGCGTTGGCGTAGCGCGCGCGAAGGTGGGCGCGTTCCTTGGAGATGGACATAGACAGACTCCTGGGAGTGTCTGTCGGGTCCCTCTCGGGCTGCGCCACTGTCGCCGCGCAACTGGCTCGCGTTCGGGTTCACCTAGCCCGGTGACCGTGGGCTGATTCGCCAGTCATACCGTGACTGGTAGTGCCTCCCACGGGAGGTACGCCTCTCGCTCCGGATCTTCCCGGGATAACGCGTCCTCGGCTGGTGTCAACGCTACGAGCCGAAGCGCCACGGGTCAAAGGCCCACACGGTCGTTGCTGGACGCCACTTGTTGGGCGTTGCCAACATTCGGTTGGGCGCAGCCAACATGCCTCGACGGTGGGGCTACGCCCAGTCGATCGTAATCCGATCCGTGTCCAGGCCCCGAGGCCCCATCTTGGTAGCCGAATGGATGGTCACCTTCGCCACGTACCGGCGGATGAACGCGCGCTGCTCATCTAGCGTCGCCTCCTTCCAGCCCTCGCGGGCGGCGTCCACGTCGATCCGACCAGAGGTGACCGGGATCGCGGATAAGGCATCGTTCATCTGGCGCTCCTCGGCATCCAGGGCCTCTTTCGCGGACTGCCACTCAGAGGTCGTCCGCTCCCGCCGAGCCCACATGCCCGCGAGTTCCTTCCGCTGCTCCTCGATGGCAGACAACTCCGTCACCAGCCGCGCGCGCTCGGCGTCTTGGTCGTCCTCGACGTCGAGCGCGTCGAGGAAGGCCGGGCTGTCGAGGTGCTTGAACAACTCCGAGACGACGTACTCCTCGATCTCGGGGAGCATGATCCCCAGGTGCCCCTTGCCACCGTTCTTCGGGTGGCACATCAGGTACGGCTTCACACGCGGCGTGGTCTCGCCCTTCCGCAGCCGAAGGCGGATCGGCATGCCGGTGAGGGCCACGCCGCAGGTCGTGTCGTCGTCGTGGTTGTAGCCGCAGATCGCGAGCCCTCCGGTCAGGAGGTACTTTCGACCGCTGAAGCCCTTGTGGGCTGACCCGATCGCATAGGTGCCGCCATTGGCGCGCTTCACCGCGCGCTCACCGGTCAAGCGAGCCTTCAGGGTTCGGTGGGTGGCCTTGTCGAGGATCGCGGGCCAGTTGCCGTCGCCGATGACCTCGCCGGAGTGCTGCCGTAACCCAGCGATGGTCGGGACCGTGAGCCAGTTCTTGACCGCACCCGGGGTGATCCTTCCATCGTGGACACCGAGCACGCCGTCCTTCCACGTGTCGGCGTAATCGCCGGAGGTCGGCACGAGTTCGGGGTCCCGCTCGGCGGCGGGCTTGTTCATCTCGATCGCGACGGAGGCCAGCGACCAGCCTGCAAGCACCTTCTCAGCGGCGTACCGAATCACGGCGGCCTGCTCGGGAACGACCTCGTAAGTCCTCACGCCGTCGTCGGTCTTGGCGTGCACGTACCCGAAGGGCTTCACCCCGGGCGGCTCACCGCGTCCGGCCTTCTCAGCGAGCGTGTCGGCCTGACGGCGGAGCATCTTCCGGCGCTCGTCGGCGTTGATCACCGCCTTGATCCCGGCCACCGCGTCCATGACCTTCACGATGCCATCCCGATTCGTGTGGACCTCGGTGATGTCGGCGCCGATCAGGTCCGCCCGCAGGTTGAACCACTCGATCTCGTCGCGGGTGAGACGCGACTGCTCGACGACCCAGACACGGTCGACCTTCCGGGCCCGGATCCATTCACGGAGGCGTTCGAAGTCGGGCCGGTGGTCGCCATTGGCAGCCGAGATGCCTCGGTCGGCGAAGATCTCGACGGGTTCGCCGGGCCACGTGTTCGCGGCGTAGGTGGTGCCCCAGGTGATCTGGTCGTCGACCCCTTCGTACTTGCCGTTGGGCTTGGGGGAGAGGCGGGTGTACAGCGCGATGGTCATGAGCGGGTCCGTTCGGGAGTGTTATTAGTTCGTACCACATCCCCGAGTCGAAGACCGCCAAGAACCGCGTCCACCTCGACGTCCGCGCCGCTCCCGGACTGCAGGGCGAGGAGCGGATGGCCGCACTCGAGGCCGAGTGCGAGCGCGTCGTTGCGCTGGGAGCCACCCGCGTCCGCCGCTTCGAACCCGACCCGCCGATGAGCCTCGGCTTCATCGTCATGCAGGACCCCGAGGGAAACGAGTGGTGTCTCGACTGAGCCTCTCCCTATCCTCCGGGCATGAAGATCAGGGCGGCTGTCGTCGATGACGCCGAAGCGTTGACCGACCTCCATCTCGACGTGTGGGAGGAGGCGTACGCCGGGCTGATGCCCGACCGGATCTTCGCTGAGCGGAGATCTCTGCGGTCGGTGAGGGTCGATCGCTGGCGTACGAACATCGACACCGGCCCGATCTCCAACCTGGTGGCCGAGGCCGACGAGCCGGGGCGACTGCTGGGCTTCGCCAGTTCCGGGCCTGCTCGCGACGACCACCCGGGACTGCCGTCGCTCGAGCTCTCCGCCCTCTACGTCCGCTCGGAGAGGTACGGCACCGGCCTCGGCCATGCGCTGTTCGAGGCCGCGATCGGGGGTTCTGCTGCGTACCTCTGGGTTCTCGACGGCAACCAGCGCGCAACGGCGTTCTACGAACGTCAGGGCTTCCGGTTCGACGGCGAGACCAAGGCCGACCTCGTAGGCATCGAGCGCAGGATGGTCCGCGGCTGAGGCCCTACCCTCGGCGCGCGAGCAGGGTTGAGTCGTCGATCTGGACCGGGACGCCGTCGCGGATGGTCAGGCGGGGGCGCTGCTCGACGACGACTGGCTCGAACCCGTCGGGCAGGCCGGGGATCAGGTCCGAGGCGAGGAACATCGCGTTGTGATGGCCGTGGCGCGCGAAGACCTCGGAGGGCGCGTGGCCGACGACGAGGAGGTGGCCACCGGGCGCGACCGCGGTGGCCAGACGGCCGGCGACATCGACCATGCTCCCGTCGGGGGTGTGCAGGAAGTGGCAGGTGACCAGGTCGAACTGCCGGTCTCCGGCGTCGAAGGTGCGGGCGTCGACCTGCCACCAGGACGTACGGTCCGCGACCCCGGCGTCCTCGGCATGCCGCCTCGCCCGGGCCAGCCCGTTGACCGAGAAGTCGGCGCCGGTGACCGTCCAGCCCTGCTGCGCGAGCCAGATGACGTCGCCGCCCTCGCCGCAGCCGACATCGAGCGCCGTCCCGGGCGTGAGTTCGGAGACCTCGGCGACGAGCTGCGGGTTCGGGTTGCCGCTCCAGACCTTCTCCTCACCGGCGTAGCGCTCCTCCCACGACTCCGGCTCGAACATCCTGCGTCCCTCGTCCTCGCTCATGGGGCTCAATCTAGCCGCCGCCCCCGCCAAAATCTGGTGCGTTCTGGGCACGCCGTGTGGTTGCCTGGCCGGCGATGATCACCCTCAGCGAACCACCCCGCCTGGTCCGTCCGACGACGGCCGTACGCACCTCCTATCTCACCGGCGAACAGGCCGACTGTCTCCTGCGTGGCACCGACACCGACTGGCTCGGGCCGGCCAGCGAGGACTTCGACGCATTCGTCGCTGCCAGGGATTACGACAAGGAGCGCTGGGACGTGATGTCGACGGTCTACTGGTACGTCTCCGAGGAGCACTATCTCGGCACCCTCGTCGTACGCCACACGCTGACACCGGAGCTCGCCGTCGACGGCGGTCACATCGGCTACCACGTCGTCGCCCCGTGGCGGCGCCAGGGCCACGCGACCCGGATGCTCGAGCTCGGCCTCGAGAAGGCCCGCGAGCACGGCGTCTCGCGCGCCCTGCTCACCTGCGCCCCGGACAACGACGCGTCCCGGCGGGTGATCGAGAAGAACGGCGGGGTGATCGACGAGCAGCTCGGCAACGAGCTCCGGTTCTGGATCGGATAGGGATACTTCACTCATGCACGCTCTCGTACGCCGCCCCTCGCCCCGCCTCGCCGAGGGGCTCGTCACCCACATCGAGCGGAGCCCGGTCGACGTAGATCTCGCGCACGAGCAGTGGGAGGCGTACGTCGCTGCGATGCGCTCCGTCGGCTGGACCACCCACGAGGTCGACCCCGCCGACGACTGCCCGGACTCGGTCTTCGTCGAGGACACGATGGTCGTCTTCGGGGATCTGGCCGTGATCAGCCGGCCGGGTGCGCTGGAACGGCGCCCGGAGATCGACGCGGCCGAGGACGCCGTCCGCGCGCGGGGCTACCGGATCGCCCACATCGAGGCGCCCGGAACCCTCGATGGCGGCGACGTGCTCAAGCACGGCGACACCGTGTGGGTGGGGGAGGGCGGGCGTACGAACGCCGAGGGGATCGCGCAGCTCCGGGCACTGCTCGGACCGCTGGGCGCCGAGGTCCTCGCGGTCCCCCTCACGAAGGTGCTCCATCTCAAGTCGGCCGTCACCGCGCTGCCCGACGGCACCGTCATCGGCCACGAGCCGCTGGTCGACGACCCGAGCGTGTGGGGAGCCCGGTTCCTGCCGGTCCCGGAGGAACCGGGCTCCCACGTGGTCGTCCTCGACGACCGCACGCTGCTGATGGCCGCCTCGGCACCGCTGAGCCGAGCGATCTTCGAAGAGCGTGGCTACACGGTCGTGCCGGTCGACATCTCCGAGTTCGAGAAGCTCGAAGGCTGTGTCACCTGCCTGTCCGTGCGGCTACGAACAGCTCAGGGCTGAACGGGCATCGACGCGCAGTTGGATCCGGCGGCGACGCCCTTGACCCGGTCGGTGATCCAGTTGATTGCGGCGGTCTGGTCGACGAGCAGCGGGGTGACGTGGTTGGTGACCAGCCCGTCGCCGAGGTTGGGCAGGACGACCGCCTGGTAGGTCACCTTCACTCCCTGACCGCACCAGTCGACGGCGAGCTGGCGGGACTGCTCGTGCGGGACGATGTCGTCCTGGGTGCCGGTGGCCAGGCGTACCGGGATCCGCGGGGCGAGGTGCCCGAGCTTCTGCTCGGAGATGATCGCCCGCACCGTCGGCTCGCGCTCGATGATGTCGTCGAGGCTCTCGCCGGTCGTGGTCCAGCTGGCGCTTCGTTGGAACGGGTAGCCGAAGATGCCGTCGGCGACGCACGCTGTCGAGAGGTCCTCGAGCGCCGCGTGGCCGGCCTCGTTGAGGTTCTCGTCCAGGATCGGCCGCAGCTCCGGGTTGGACTGGGCGAGACCGTTGATGGTCCAGGCCAGCGCCGCCACCAGCGCCGACCCGTCGATCCCGACCGCGGTCGCCCGCAGGTCGGCGGGCGGAGCGCCGACGTAGGCACCCACGAGGTTGATCTCGGGGGCGTACGTCGCGGCGAGCTCGGAGGCCGACCCGGTCGCGCCGCCGCCCTGGCTGTAGCCGTAGAGGGCGACCCGCGACCCGGCGGTCACCGATGCGTCCGGGACCGCGCGCGCTGCCCGCGCGGCGTCGAGGACGGCATGTCCGCCGTCGACGCGGTCGACATAGGTGTGGAGCCGGTCGGTGGCTCCCAGGCCGACGTAGTCGGTGACCATGACCGCCACACCGCGCGCCAGGAGGCGGTAGATCCCGATGTCCTCGTAGCCCACCGAGACGGTCTTGCCGTTGAAGAGGATCGGACGCTCCAGCCCCAGCGAGGCCGAGCACTGGTCGCCCTGGCCCATGGTGCCGGGTGCTACGACCACGAGCGGCCGGTCGCCGGCACCGGTCCAGGCCGCGAACGGCTCGATGTAGGCGCCGGTCACCGCAGCCGCGGCGCCGTTGTTGTCGGTCGTCTTGTACATGACGCGGGTCGCGGTGCCGGGCAGTGAGCCGATGCCCGGGATCGAGAGACCGACGCCGAGGGGGAGTGGCTCAGTGCGTACGAGCTCACCGTCCGCCGCAGGAAGCTCGGCTGGTGGGTTGTAGAACTCCGGGATCTCGACGCCGCGGGAGACGACGGCGGTGCTCTGGTCGGCGGCTTCGGCCGGCGCGGCCAGGGCGGCGGGCATGACAGCGGCGACGGCCAGAGCCGTCGCCAGGGTGCGTGCGGCGTGCTTGCCGGGACGCTTTACGAACAGTCTCGATGCGTGCTGAGCCATGGGGGACTCTCCTCACGTAAGCGGGACCGCTTCGTCCCGAGTTACTGAAGAGTAATGTGAGCGCCGTCACGGTGACAAGGGTTTCAGTCCACACTTGTACACCGAGATTCGCGGGCGTTATGAGGCGAGCGGCTGGCGCAGGATCGTCCGGAGCTTCGCGGGCTCCACCCGCCGCGGATCACCGAGATAGATCTCGTGGTGCTTCCCGGTCATCCGCAGCCCGTTCTCGGGGATGAACCGCTCGTGCAGCTCCTCGAGCACCGGACCCTCGTCGTCGTAAGGCCCGATGTGCAGCGTCTGCACGCAGGTGCCTTCCGCGAGCGTCTCCAGCCGCACCTTGTCCAGGCTTGCCGGGCGGTCTTTGGCGCCGACCTTCGAGACCGCCTCGTCGAACATCTGTTCGGTGATCCAGTCGGGCGTCATGATCATCGCGGTCCAGTCCCACTGGGACTTGTCCCGTGCCCGGGTGAACGCGTCCATGTCCTCGGCCCACCACAGCGCCTCCAGCGGCGGCACCACGTAGTCACGGCCCTCGTTCTTGCTGGCGAACTTCAGCTTGTACGCCACCGGATAGAGCGTCGCGAGCGCATCCGCGTACTCCTGGGCGGTGTTGGGGTCACCGTGCCCGTCGACCATCAGGTAGGGGAGTGGCGGCACCTCGAGCACCCGGAACTCGCCCTGGCGTGCCCGAAAGCTGTCGAGCGTCTTCTTCAGATCGGTCTTCGTCGCCATGGAGACATGATGACGCTCCGGACATGGCAGCTGCTCGCCTGGCGAGTCACACAGGACGCGCCAGGCGAGCAGCGGTGATGATCAGGCCCGATGATCAGGCGCGGTAGGCCGCCCACATCTGGTCCATCCGGGTGCTCTGACCCAGGGTGAACTGGTTGTAGCAGCTGTCGTAGCTGTAGTCCATGTAGTTGTGGATCGGGTCCAGGCCGGGCAGGCTGCAGGAGTCACGGCCGGTCGGGCAGCCCGAGGTCGAGCTGGCCTGAGCCGGGGTGTCCGCGACCTCGTCGTTGGTCGTGGTGCAGCCACCCTGGAAGGTGTGGTAGAGCCCGAACCAGTGGCCGGCCTCGTGGGTCGCGGTCTTGCCTTGGTCGTAGTTGGTGGCCGAGCCGCCAGGAAGCGAGGAGTACTGCACGCGGATGCCGTCGATGCCCGGGTTGCGCGAGTAGTCCCACGGGAACGTCGCGATGCCGAGGTAGCCGAAGTCGACGAGCCAGATGTTGAGCGCGTTCCTGCCGCCCAGGCGGGTCTGGGTGCGGTAGGTCGTCGACTGGCGGTCCTTGTGCCACTGGTTGTTGTAGTAGGTGTCGACGCCCGCGAGCGTGAACGTGAAACCGGTGTCTGCGGCCGTGCCAGCCAGCTCCTGACCTGCGAAGTCCTGGTTGAGCTCGGCGATCTGCGCGTCGATCTGCGCCTGGGTCACGTCGCCGGATCCGTCGGTGCCCAGCATCTTGTGGATGTAGACGGGAACGGTGGCCGCGGTGCGCGCGTTGCTGCCCTTCTTGGCCAGGATCGCCGCCGTGCGGGCCTCGATCCGCTGCTGCTCCGCCGCGGAGATCTCGCGGTGGTCCCCGCCGGAGCCACCTCGGGCGGCGTCGGCCTCGTCGTGGTCGGCCGGCTCGATGCAGGCGGCCTTCGACTCCTGCGGAGCCCACGCCGCTGCAGGGACGGCGGTCATGGCCACCGACGCGGCACCGAGCGCCAAGCTGATTGCCGTCGCTGCGATGCGAGCTGAACGGTTCAACATCATGTGATGGGGGTCCTCTCACTCAGTCCGGGCCCACGGGGTCTGGGGCCTGGATTTCGAGCGCTGACTCAACACCAAATTTCGTTGCACGGGAATGTAACGCTTGCAGATTTGTCCATGACCGGAGGGATTTAACTGAGCCGTAACGGACGCCGGTGCCCAAAGAGAATGAGCTCTTCGTCGCCATCGAGACATGGGTACGCTCCGGAGCATGGCAACCGTGGACGACGTGCACTGGCTCGGCTCGAGCCTGGAGCGGTCCTACGAGGTCTTCGTACGCAATCGGCTGAAGTTCCGGGTCGGGTCGATCGTCTACGTCGCCTTCTCCCTGGACGAGACCGAGATGGGGTTCGGCTTCCCGAAGGAGGAGCGCGCCGCGCTGGTCGCCAGCGCGCCCGACAGGTTCCACCTGCCCCGCGAGTCGGAGATGCGGTTCAACTGGGTGGAGTCGTCCCTGGCCGCGCTCGACCCCGTCGAGGCGTGCGAGTTCGTGGTGGACGCCTGGCGCCTCTGCGTACCGAAGAAGGTCTCTGCCGCCTACGACCTCACCCATCCCGACGGCCCCGGACCGGACCGCCCGGAGACCGGGGGAGAGCGATGATCCTGGCCAAGGAGCGCGACCCGCGCCTGATCACCGTCCGCCGCGGCGGCACGCTCACCGACGCCGACCACCAGCTGCTCGCGCTGTGGGCCGCGACCTGCGCCGAGCACGTCCTCCCGCTCTTCGAGGTGGAGTGCCCCGACGACCCCCGTCCGCGCGAGGCCATCGAGGCGGCGCGGGCCTGGACCCGAGGTGAGCTGAAGATGATGGAGGCCCGCGCTCTCGGCGGTCACGCCATGGGTGCGGCCCGGCCGTTGCGCGGAGCCGCTCGCAATGCCGCCTACGCCGCCGGCCAGGCCGGCGTGGTCGCCCACGTCGCGGCCCACGACCTGGGCGCGGCGGCGTACGCCATCAAGGCCGCACGCGACGCCGCGCCTCCCGGCGAGGCCATCGAAGCTGGGAGGCGGGAGTGCCGCTGGCAGCGCGAGCAGCTCCCGGACCCCGTCCGCGACCTCGTCCTCGACGACCAGCGGATCCGCAACGCGATCTGCTGGTCGGTCTTCGACTGCTGAGGTCAGTCCGCGATGGGGTCGTCGACCGCAGAGATCGTATACGGGGGAGTCCCGGCTCCGTCATCGATCTGGCTGTTCACGACCAGGACCCGGCCGCGGGTCACGGCCAAGGTCGTCGGCGTGGCGAACCCCTCGGCGGCGGATGCGATCACCTGACCGTGGCTCAGCGACTCGTCGAGTTCGGCAACGTACACGCCCTGCGCGCCACCCGGAGCTGCGTAGTTCAGGACGGCGTAGAGGGTCGTGCCGCGCAGCTCGATGCCGTCAGGCCCGAAGCTGTGCCCGCCGAGGTCCACCAGCTCACCGGAGCGATCCGCGACGTCGACCCGGATCAGCTTCTCGAGGCCCTGCGACGAGACGAGCAGTGTCTCGCCGTCCTCGGAGGCGTCGATGCCGTTCAGGTACATGAACTCCGGCGGGAACCCCGGCACGACCGTGCGCGCGTCGAACCATCGCTCCAGCGGACCGACCTCGTCCCCGAGCGGTGCGCGCCACACCACGGCGTTCGTGGAGTCGGTGACGTAGACCGCGTGCGGCGTGATGACGAGATCGTTGAGGAACGGCTCGCCGACCGGTCCGGACTCGGCACGCAGCGTCGTCAGCAGAGTGCCGTCGGCGCGGTAGACGTCGAGCTGGGTCTTCCCCGCGACGTACAGCCGGCCGTGCGAATCCGCATGCAGTCCCAGCGCATGTGCGCGGCCTGCGGCCGCGCCGGAGGCGAACTGCTCGAACCGTGTGCTCGTCACGTGGCCGCGCAGCACGTCACCGTTGCCGATGCTGGAGACGTAGATGGTGCCGTTCGGGGTGACTTCGATGCCTTCGGGCTGGAAGCCGGGCTCCTCGGAGACGACATAGGTATCAGGGAGGTGCGGATCGGAGGCCGCCGCCGCGGTGGCGGGCAGCGCGGTGATCGCAGTCATCGCGATCGCTACGGCTGTCGGTAGACGTCGGTTCATGAAACGCTCCTTGACTCGGTGCGGGCGAAGCAGTGGCAGCCGAGACCTGCGACATCCACCGATCCTGGCCCGATCACCACCCGGGCGCCACGCCAATTAGCCGCGCTCGTGAGTCAGGCCGACAGGCGACCTTGGAGAACAAGGCTCCAGGCGAGACAGCCGAAGGCAGCCGTCGTGGCGACGGTGCGTACGACGTTCCAGCGGACCCATCTCGCCTCATCGAACGCCGCGCGGACCTGGCCGAGGTCGGCGATCCGGTCCGGTGATCCTGCCGCCTTGAGCGCGTCGTTGAGCGGAAGATGCACTGCGATGGTGATGACGAAGGCGACCAGGTAGAGGACCAGCGCGGCCAGCGCCCACGGCAGCAGCCCGCGCTCAGCGGACCCGAGGGACAGCGCCACAACCAGCGCGGTGAACACCAGCGAGCCGAGGAACCCGGTCGCCATGAACCACGGATTGATGATCGCCCGGTCCAGCGCCTGGAACGAGCCGACGAACGTACGGTCGTCCGTGATGCCCAGGCCCGGCATGATCGTGTGGGCGTAGAGAGCGAAGTAGCCCGCCATCAGGCCCATGGTCATCGTCGCGGCGACCAGCGCCAGAGTTCGGACATCCTCGATCACGGGAGCCAGACAATCGGGTTTCGGTGGCGTGGGCCATCCAATTACCGTCGACCACATGGATCAGGCTCGCGTACGGCTCGCTGCGGAGCGTCGGCAGACGCTCGCACGCCTGGCAGACCTGAGCGACGACTTCGACGCCGTCGTCGCGGCCTCGCGCGACACCAACGCCGACGACGAGCACGATCCGGAGGGCGCGACGATCGCGTTCGAGCGATCCCAGGTCCAAGCGCTCGTACGTCAGGCGCGAGAGCATCTCGCCGAGATCGAGGCTGCCGTGGAGCGGGTCGATTCGGGCACGTACGGGACCTGTGAGGACTGCGGCGAGCCGATCGGCGAGGGCCGGCTCGAGGCGCGCCCGGTGGCGCGTACCTGCATCAACTGTGCCGGGAAGCCGAGGGGACGGCTGCGCTAGCGGCGGTGGCGACCGGGCTGGTCGCGCATCTCGACGAGGTCGTCGTGGATCCGGCGGGCGCGCCGCCTCTCCAGCCTGGCGAGCAGGAAACCGGCCGCCGCCGCGAGCACCATCAGGACGATGAGCACCACGACCGTGGCGCCTACCATGTCCAGGACGTAGCTCGTCATTGCGCGCAGGTACCCGATGTCGGCCGCGTCCATGCGCGAGTCCCTTCGGTACGGTGGCCGTCATGTCAGGTGCCACCGATGACTCGATCCGCCTGTGCTGTCTGCTGTGGGCGCATGGGGGAGAGGCCGATGCCCTCCATGCCTACGAGGACCGGGTCCTGAGGCTGATCTCGGAACACGGCGGCGAAGTGGTGCACCGCGCGATCGCCGACGACGCACCCGGGCAGCCCGACGAGATCCAGCTCTTCCGGTTCCCGGACCAGGCCTCGCTGGACGCCTACATGAACGACGAGCGGCGTACGGCACTCAGCGCCGAGCGCGACGCGGCCGTCGCGCGCACCGAGGTGTTCCCGGTGCGGTTCTGACGATCGGTTACTGTCAGCCTCAGCCGGTGCTCGAGCACCCAACCCGGAAGAGGTCTGTGATGGTCGTTGCTGGATTGGTGCTCGCCGGGCTGGCCGCCTTGGTGCACGTCTACATCTTCGTCATGGAGTCCTTGACCTGGACGACCCCGAAGACGCGGGCGGTGTTCGGGATCGGCGCCGAGGAGGCCGAGGCGACCAAGGAACTGGCCTTCAACCAGGGCTTCTACAACCTCTTCCTCGCCATCGTCACCGCTGTCGGCATCGTCCTGTACCCGGTGTGCTCCGCAGCGGTCGGCGTTGCTCTGGTCTTCGCGGGAGCCGGCTCAATGGCAGCCGCGGCCGCGGTGCTGTTCATCTTCTCGCCCGACAAGCGCAGCGCAGCCCTCAAGCAGGGCGTGATCCCACTGCTCGCCGTCGTCCTCCTGGCGATCAGCGTCGCGCTGCGCTAGCCAGGAACTCGAGCAGGAGCTGGTTGGTCTCCTCGGGGCGCTCCTGCTGGACCCAGTGTCCACACCGGGGGAGTACCTCCATCCGAGTGAGTCCCGGCAGGGTCTGGTCGAAGCGTTCGATCTGGCGGCGGCCGGTGATCGCCGGGCCGTCGTACTCGCCGGCGACGAAGAGCGACGGCACGGTGATCGGCACGTCGCCGAAGGCCGCGAGATCCTCCCAGTCGCGGTCGATGTTGCGGTAGCGCGCGAGCGGTCCGAAGAAGTCGGAGTCGGCGAACTCGGCGGCGTAGAAGTCGACGTCAGCCTCGGTGAGCCACTCGGGCATATCGGTGGGGTAGACGAACTGGTCCGAGAGCCGGTCGCCGCGCGGCACCAACCCGAGCGCTCCGCGCGGATCCCCACCGGCGGCGAGCACACCATCGCCCGAGATCGAGTAGTACATGCCGAGCAGCCAGCGGCGTACGTCGGGCAGGATCTCGGCCTCGACGACGCCCGGGGTCTGGAAGTAGGAGATGTAGAAGTCTTCGTCGTCACCGCCGGCCTCCGCCATCGCCTCGGTCGGCCGCCGGCGTCCGGAGGGGCTGAACGGCACCGACAGGCCGGCCACGGCGGTGAAGACGTCGGGCCTCAGCTGAGCCGTTGTCCAGGCGATGGGAGCGCCCCAGTCATGCCCGACGATGGTGGCTGTCTGCGCGCCCAGGGCGTGCACCAGGCCGACGTTGTCGCCGACATGGCGCAGCATCCGGTAGTCCTCGATGGCACCCGGTTTCGAGGACCTGCCATATCCACGTACGTCGATCGCGACCACCCGGTAGCCAGCGTCGGCGAGCGCCGCGATCTGGTGGCGCCACGAGTACCAGGACTCCGGGAACCCGTGCACCAGGAGCACGAGCCGGCCGTCGGCCGGTCCTGACTCCACCCAGTGAAGGTCGATTCCATTGATGTGTTCGGTGCGGTGAGTTACAGCGGTGTCGGCCACGGCTGGAGTCTGCCACCTCACCGGATTTCCGCGATAGTACCCCCTATCGCAGAAATGTTCGAAAAGACTGTAATATCGGGGGATGTGAGCGTACCTGACGATGGTGTGATGTTCGGCGATGTCGTCGAGGACTTCCTGACCGACCGGGCGACACTCACGCGCCGCGGACTCAACGACAAGTCCCGTAGTGCCTACCGCCAGGACATCGCGGCCTGGGCGCGGCAGCTGCATGTCGACGCGGGCGGCGAGCCCGATGCCGAGGTGCTGGCGCTGGTGCCGATCTCGGCGCTGACCGACCAGAACGTACGCATCGCATACAGGTCGCTGCGGGAGAGCTCGGCCGCGGCGACCTGTCAGCGTCGCGTCGGCACGCTGCGCCTCTTCACCCATTGGCTGCAGCTCGAGGGACACCTGCTGGTGGATCCCACGTTGCGTATCGAGGCACCCGAGCGGCCCAGCCGGCTGCCGGCCGGATGGAGCGTCGACGAGCTCCGCCGCCTGGCGCGGGTCGCCTCGACACCGCGCGAAGGCACCGACCGCCGCCGCTGGCCGGCTCGCGACCGGGCGATCTTCGCGGTGCTGGTCACCACCGGCGTACGTGCCGCGGAGCTGTGCGGTCTCACCATCGGCGCCATCCGGCGCGAGCCCGACGGCGAGACGCTGGTGCGGGTCATCGGCAAGGGCGACAAGCAGCGCAACCTGCCGCTGCCGCCCGAGGCCGTGGATGCGGTCGACCTCTATCTGGCCGAGCTGGAGGCCCGTTTCGGCGCTCGTGACGCGGCTGACAGCCTGTTCGTGCTGACCTCCGGCAAACAGCTGCGTCCTGGCGCGCTCAATCATCTGGTCGAGACCTGGATCCGCCTCGCGGGTGTCCCGAAGCAGCCTGGCGAAGCCGCGCATGCGTTCCGGCACAGTGCAGCCAAGGGATTGATCCGTTCGGGCGTACCCGTGCCTGCCGTGCAGGGGCTGCTCGGCCACGAAGATCTCAAGACGACCGGGATCTACGTCAAGGCGACCGCCGCCGACACGCGCGATGCCGTGCTGCTCTCACCGGCGCGTGAGGTCCTGCGAGAGACGGCTGCGCCACCACCTGACTGACCATTGCTCACCCTGGCTTCACTGCACGGGTCGCTATGTAGCCGGGGAGGTGCTGCGCGGTGATGTCTGCGTGGTGCGGCGCTTCGGTGAGGTGCGTGAGGATGAACCCGGCGGCCAGCTGCCCGCCGATCTGCGCGGTCAGCGAGTGGCTGTACTCGATGGGGCCGCTTCCATAGGCGCGCTTCCGGTCAGCCTCGGAGAGGTCGAGCGAGCTGAACGGCAGCCGGTGACGTACCACCAGTTCCCGTCGGTCGAGCGCCACCTCGTCGAAGATGTAGACGTCCGGGTTCATGAATCCGACCAGGAGCGTCCCGCCAGGGCGCAGCACGCGGGACGTTTCCTCCCAGACGGGCGTGAGGTCGGGACAGAACACGTTCGACACCGGGTTGACGATCACGTCGAAGCTGGCGTCGTCGAAGACACTGAGGTCGCGCATGTCGCCGAGGACGGTACGAAGCTCCAGCCCGTCACGAGCCGCCACCTCGTCATCGCGGGCCAGCTGCTTGGGAGAGTTGTCGAAGACGGTCACCGTGGCGCCCGCTGCGGCAAGGACGGGGCCTTGCTGGCCGCCGCCAGATGCAAGGCAGAGCACCCGGACACCGGCCAGCTCGGACGGGAACCAGTCACGCGGAATCAGCTCGTGACCGATCAGAACCACCGACCAATCACCTTCACGTGCCCGGGCGATGACCTCGGGACCAACCGGCCGAGACCATTCGTTGTCACTGTCGACCAGCTCGTCCCACGCGACCCGGTTGTGTGCGGTCGGGTCGAAGTCATCTGCCACAACAGCGCACCTTACTTGCCTGCTATCCGCCACAGTTCACGCTGTGGCGCACCAGCCGACCCGCTAAGGTCGCCGAGTGGTGACTCAGTTGCACACCTACATCGATGCCTGGCGGCGCCACGACGTCGGCGCGGTGCTGACCACGCTGACCGATGACTGCGTAGTGATCGAGTCCTATGGACCGGTCTACCGGGGTCGCCCACGCGTGGAGCAATGGATGAACGCGTGGTTTGCCGCCGGCGGTCGCGTCGACGCCTGGGACATCACGACGATTGCCGCAGCTGGTGACTTCATGATGGCTGAATGGAGTTTCGCGTGCACCTGGCGAGATCAAGCCGCCGTTTTCGAGGGATCCACGATTGCGAGGCTCGACGGCGATCGCATCGCCTACCTCCGCGAGTACGCCACCACCGCTCCGCTGTATGACTGGACCGGTACGTGGCGCGACCAGCAATAAGCCACAGGCCGAGAACGGCCCTTGACGTGCGGAGACGGTTATCGCCCTGATTCGCCGATAATGCACATTATGTCAAGTTATGCGCTGAAGGGACCCTTCTCGTACCGGAACTGGATGACGTGGCGTCTCAGGACAGGGAGGTGCGATCGCTGCGGATGACGCTGGCGTCATGACACCTACCACTGAACTTCGCGACCAAGTACGAGGGCGTGTGATCACGCCCGACGACTCCGACTACGAAACCGCACGAGCCGTGTGGAACGGAATGATCGACCGTCGACCGGTCGCCGTCCTGCAGGCCGAGGACGCCGACGACGTCATCGCTGCGGTGAACTTCGCACGCGACACCGGCCTGCCTCTGGCCGTGCGCGGCGGGGGCCACAGCTCACCCGGCTACGGGACGATCGATGACGGCTTGGTGATCGACCTGTCCCCCATGCGTTCCGTCGAGGTCGATGCCGACGCTCGAACCGCTCGAGTGGGCGGCGGCGCAACCCTGGCCGACCTCAACGAAGCCACCCATGCGCACGGCCTCGCCACGCCGGGCGGGATCGTCTCGACGACTGGCGTCGGCGGCCTGACGCTCGGCGGCGGCATCGGATACCTCACGCGCGGTTTCGGGCTCTCGATCGACAATCTTCGATCGGTCGACGTCGTCACCGCCGACGGGCAGCTCCGCCACGCCAGCGAGTCCGAGAACGCCGACCTGTTCTGGGCGCTCCGCGGAGGCAGCGGGAACTTCGGGGTCGTCACGGCCTTCGAGTTCGACCTGCACCCCGTCGACCAGCCGGTCGTCGGACTCTTCTTCTACGAGCTGGAGCACGCCGGCGACCTGCTGCGCCTCTTCCGCACCTGGGTCACCGAAGCAGACGAACGCTGCGGTGGCTTCCCGGCGTTCCAGGTGGCACCTCCCCTCCCCTTCCTTCCGGAGGAGCGCCACGGCGACACGTTCTGCGTCGCCGTCGTCCACTGGAGCGGGCCGACAGAGGAGAGCGAGGCGGCGATGCAGCCGTTCCGCGACCTCGCGCCGCGCGTCGGCGAGATGGTCGCCCCCATGCCGTACCCGTGGCTCAACAGCGCGTTCGACGACCTCTTCCCCCGTGGCGTACGCAGCTACTGGAAGGGCAACTACGTCACCGAGCTGACCGACGAAGCGATCGAGGTGCACCTGGCCCACGGTCCGAAGGCGCCGAACGCGAGCTCGACGATGCACCTGTACCCGATCAACGGTGCCGCCTCCCGTGTCGGTGCGACGGACACCGCGTTCTCCTACCGGCACGCGACGTTCTCGACGGTCATCGTCTCCGCCTGGCCGGATGCCTCCGACGACGCCGCCAACATCGCCTGGGTCCGCGACTACGCCGCCGCGCTCACGCCGCACTCCGAGGCCGGCGGGTACGTGAACTTCATGTCCGACGACGACCAGGGCCGCGTCACCGACACCTACGGCAGCAACTACGCGCGACTCCGGAAGGTCAAGCAGGCCTACGACCCGGGGAACCTGTTCAGCCACAACCAGAACATCGCGCCCTGACCGCTGATCCCTGGATCCAGGACGAGGGCCGGGTGCGGCACCGCACGAGGCGGCACCGCACCCAAGGAGTCACTCCCCGGTCACTTCTTGATGAAGTCGAGGATGTCCTGGATCAGCTCCTGCTGGTACGTGCCGAAGATCCCGTGCGGCGCGCCCGGGTAGACCTTGAGCGTGCCGTCCTTGACCAGCTCGATGGACTTCAGCGCCGCGTTCCCGATCGGCACGATCTGGTCGTCGTCGCCGTGCGCGACGAAGATCGGCACGTCAAGAGCCTTGAGGTCCTCGGTGAAGTCGGTCGCCGAGAAGGCAGCAACGCACTCGTACGCCGCCTGGATCCCGGCGAGCATCCCCTGGCGCCAGAAGTCGTCGATCGCGCCCTGCGAGGTCTCGACACCCTCGCGGTTGAAGCCGAAGAACGACGGCGCGAGCTCGCGGTAGAAGTTCGAGCGGTCGGCGAGCACACCGGCCCGGATCCCGTCGAAGACCTCGATCGGAAGGCCCTCGGGGTACGCCTCGGTCTTGAGCATGATCGGCGGCACCGCTCCGATCGTGACGACCTTGGCGACGCGGCCGTTCCCGTGCTGGGCCGCACAACGGACGACCTCTCCCCCGCCGGTCGAGTGGCCGACGAAGACCGCGTCACGCAGGTCGAGATGCTCGACGAGCTCGGCGAGGTCGCGGGCGTAGGTGTCCATGTCGTTGCCCTGCCAGGGCTGGGCGGACTTTCCGTGGCCGCGGCGGTCGTGGGCGATGACCCGGTAGCCGGCGTCGGCGAGCGTCTTGCGCTCGAGCGACCACGCGTCGGAGCTCAGGGGCCAACCGTGGCTGAACACGATCGGCTGACCGGTCCCCCAGTCTGAGTAGTGGATGTCGGTGCCGTCGGATGTGGTGAAGAAGGGCATGGTGCTCCTGTTTGATCGGTGCAGCGAGGACATCACCATCCTCGCCGCGCACACCGCACCGAGTCGCCTGCCGGAGCGGCCGCGAATCCCTCGGAATCGGACGCGTCAGGCCAGGACGAGCCGGTCGACGTAAGCGTCTGCCGACTCGCGCAGCTCTCGCCGTGACGTGGCGGTGGCCCCGGCCTGGATCAGTGCCTGAGAGAAGAGCAGGATCTCGTGCGCGAGCGTGCCTGCTCCGGTGCCGGTTCCGATCCGGGCCGCGATTCGCTCCTCCATCGCGTCGAGGGTCCGCCGGCAGATGCCGACCACCTCGGGGTCACGGTCGGCGAGCTCTGCCAGGGACCGCACCATGAGGCAGCCGAGCCGCCGCGGATCTGCGGTGCAGTCGTCGGCGATGCGCAGCAAGTAACGGCGTACGGCTTCACGTGCCCCGCCCTCCCCCGCCAATGCCTCCGTCGTCAGCGTGATCCTGCCGCCGCAGTACGCTTCGAGGGCCGCGAGGAAGAGGCCGCGCTTGCTCCCGAACGCCGCGTAGATGCTGCCGTTGCCGGCACCCGTGTGCGCGGCGAGGTCGTGCATGGAGGCGCGTTCGTAGCCGTGCTCGCGAAACACGTCGAGTGCCGCGTCACGTACCGCTGTGACTGAGATCTCCCGAGGTCTGGCCATTCCCCGAATCTACCGGTCATCGCCTTGGACGTTATGGAATACTCATTCCATAACCCAGAGAGGACGTTGATGGCTGGTACGAGGCGGATCGGATTCCTCCTGTTCGACGGCGTGAAAGCGCTGGACTATGTCGGTCCCGCCGAGGTCTTCGTGGAGGCGAACCAGGCGG
Source organism: Nocardioides sp. NPDC023903 (assembly GCF_040639295.1). Taxonomy (NCBI): domain Bacteria; kingdom Bacillati; phylum Actinomycetota; class Actinomycetes; order Propionibacteriales; family Nocardioidaceae; genus Nocardioides; species Nocardioides sp. NPDC023903. Next base: position 240,838 of record NZ_JBEZZS010000001.1, read on the forward strand.
CGAAGGCGTACGAGGTGGTCCTGCTCTCGCCTTCGGGCGCCGCGGTGACGACGTCGGTCGGCGGCGGTGTCGCGGTGAGTGCTTCCGCAGCCGACGCCCCACCTCTCGACACGCTCATCGTCCCGGGCAGCGAGCGTGCGCCCTCGGTCTTCGTGACCGACGAGCTGCTCACCGCCGCGGCAACGCTGGCCGATCGGGCCAGCCGTGTCGTGTCGATCTGCAGCGGCGCATTCGTGCTCGCCGAGCTCGGTCTGCTCGATGGTCGCAGCGCGACCACGCACTGGAAGTTCACCGACGACCTGGCGCGTCGGTTCCCCCTCGTCGATGTCCAGCCTGACCGGATCTTCGTACGCGATCGGTACGTCGCGACATCGGCCGGCGTCGCCGCCGGCATCGACCTCGCGCTCGCCCTGGTCGAGGACGACCTCGGCGCAGCAGCGGCCCGCCGGGTCGCGCAGGGGCTGCTCATCTACCTGCGGCGATCGGGCGAGCAGACCCAGTTCTCCACTCCCCTGCGTGCCGTCGCGGTGCCCGACAGCCCGGTGCGTGTCATCACCGAGCTCATCGCCCAGGATCCGTCGTACCGGCACAGCGTCATCTCACTGGCGCGCCACGCCAACATCAGCCCTCGCCACCTCACGCGCCTCTTCCAGGACGAGGTCGGGATGAGCCCTGCCGAGTACGCCGCCAGCGTCCGTTTCGACCTCGCGCGGAGCTGGCTGGAGGCCGGCTGCTCGGTGGCGCAGGCGGCATCCGATGCCGGATTCTCGAGCGCAGAGGCCCTCCGCCGCACCTTCGTCGCACGCCTGGGTGTCTCGCCGTCGGCCTACCGTCGCCGCTTCCGCGCCCAGATCGATGTCGCGGCGCGCGCGGCGACGATGGTGTCGAGCGGGACCTAGACCGCGCAGCCGCTCAGGACCGGCGACTCTCGCTACGGCGCAGGGCGAGGATCGTCCGGGCGTCGGCAGCCGTGGCGAGCGCCAGGGCCGGCGCTGCGATCTTCGGCCCGATGTTGCCCTCGCTGCGCGCGAGGCTCACGCAGTACGCCGCGATCGCCACGTTGAGCCCGGCGCGAGCCGCCATCCATGGCAGCCTGCGGCGACCCGCCAGCAACCCGGGCACGAGCGCCAGGTCCGCGACTCCGATCGCTCGCAGCACCGCGGGGTGGTCACCGAGCTTCAGCGCCCGGCCCACCCGATCCGGCGCAAAGAGGATCGCTGCCCCGATCGGCAGCGTGGCGAGTCCTACGAAGGCGGCCGAGCGCCGCGCACTCTCAGAGTCCATGAGAACCATCCTGTCCGACGGCTGGTCATCCGGTGCGCAGAATGTAGAGACGACGCGAACGACTCCGTTCATGGAATGAAGGCGACAGTCGAGGTCGCCCGCATCCAAGGAGAAGCAGATGTCGAACACCATGCAGCCCGACGAGATCAACGAGGTTCTCAGCCGCCCGCTGAGCCAGGAGCTCCTGGCGCGCGACCTGACCCGACTGGCGTACGTCGCCAAGGACGGCACCCCGAGGGCCGTCCCGATCGGGTTCGCCTGGAACGGATCAGAGGTCGTCATGTGCACCACGCCGAACTCTCCCAAGCTCATCTCGCTGCGTCACAACCCGGTGGTCGCGCTGACCATCGACACCGAGGTGCACCCACCCAAGATCCTGTTCATCCGCGGCACGGTCGAGCTCGACCTCGTCGAGGGAATCCCCTGGGAGTACCTCCAGATGAACGGCTCCTACGAGATGACGCCCGAGCAGCGGGTCGTCTGGGAGGCCGAGGTCCGCTCGCTGTACGAGCGCATGGTCCGGATCGTCGTCACCCCTACCTGGGCGAAGCTGATCGACTTCGAGACCACGCTTCCGACTCAGGTCGAGGAGCTGGTTCAGCAGCGCGCCGAGCGAGACGCTGCCCGTACCCACTAGGACTTTCCGCGAGCCGGGACGGGCGCCACTGTCGTCTGATGCCGAGGCATCAGATCGATGTGTTTGCGCGCGTTCGCCCTAGATCTCTTCCGAATAGGCCGAAAGGGCTATGGATGCCCGTCGAATCGCCGTGCCACACTCCACAGCGTCCGGGTAACTGCACCCAGGACACTTCATCTTGGGGGAACATGAGCATGCGCATCCAAAGCATCTTCACCACGATCGCCGCCACCGCTTGTGCGACGGCCCTGGCCGCCGCACCCGCCTTCGCGAGCGGCAGCCCGCACTTCATCAAGAACCTGACCAAGGTCACGGACGCCGATCCGTCCTCCGTCACCGTCGCGTTCAAGGAGGCCGGCCTCGAGAGCGGTTCGGTTGAGACGATCACCGTGACCGCTCACCTCGACGCGACCTATCAGTGCGTCAACCGAGGTGGTCACAACCCGGATGACCCGAAGAAGACCGTGATCAGCGGCGACTACTCGAAGTCCGGCGAGTTCAAGGCTGCCAGGAACGGCAACGTGACCGGCTCCTTGACGGTGACCGCACCCGCGCCCAGCACCGTTCTCGACTGCCCCAACGGGCAGAAGGCAGTGCACACGGTGTCGACCTGGTCGAGCATCTCGGTCACCGACGAGGACAGCCTGGCGACCATCACCGTCCCGGGCACCTTCTCCTTCGGCGAGCTGGTCGACTGACGACCCGCTTCACGACACGCCTCAGTCCTTGTCGGGACCGTTGGCGCGTACTCGCTCGACGTTGACCAGCGACTGCTGGAGCTCCTCGAGCCACTCGCTCGAGTGCTGCTGCACGAGTTTGACGCACCAACCGAGCGCATCGCTGCGGCTCCGGGCGACGCCGCCCGAGACCAACAGGTCGAGGACAGCGCGCTCGGGCTGACGCAGTCGGGTCATGACCGGCGCCGAGACGTTGGTGAAGAGGTGCCGCTCTCCCCCGATCTCGACCGCCCACGACACCTTCCGGTCGAACTTGCGTTCGGCCTGCCGCGCGACGGCCATCCGGTCCTCACGGGTGCGCTCGCGAAACTCGCTCGCCCGCCCCTCGTTGGCAGCAGCTCGCTCTTCGTCCGAAGCGCCTTCAGCGGTCTTCGGCTCCTTGATCCGCCCGATGACGGTGATCTCCTCGCGGTCGACCACCACATCGACGATCTCGTCGTACACACCATCGGGCAGTCGTCCGCTGAACCACCCGCGCAACTCAGTTGTAAGCATGTAATCATTCTTACTCCACGCATCGAGCGCTTTCAAGGAAGCCGACATCTGGCCCGTGGCACCATGTGCCCGTGACCGACGACACGCCTGCCACGGGACTGACCGAGCTCTACGCCCGCCGCTTCCTGACGACGGACGCGGCCCGAGCCGACAAGGTCGCCCGGTGGCACGCCAAGGGGCGACGTACGGCTCGGGAGAACATCGCCGACCTGGTCGACCCGGGCTCGTTCGTCGAGTACGGGAGGTTTATCACCGCGGCCCAGGAACGCCGCCGTGACCTGGCTGAGCTCGTCGTCGAGACACCCGCCGACGGCATCGTCGGAGGGACCGCGACCGTGGCCGGGAAGCCGTGCGCGGTGCTGTCCTACGACTACCTGGTGATGGCCGGTACGCAGGGCATGCGCGGGCATCGCAAGTCGGACCGGCTGATCGAGGTCATCGGGCGGATGCGGCTGCCGGCGGTCTTCTTCACCGAGGGTGGCGGCGGTCGTCCCGGTGACACGGACATCCCGCTCGTGTCCGCGCTCGACGTCGGCTCGTTCGCGCTCTGGGGCGAGCTCGAGGGCGTTGTGCCGCGGATCGCCGTCGTCTCAGGGCGGTGCTTCGCCGGCAATGCGGTCCTGGCCGGCAGTGCCGACCTCCGCATCGCCACCCCGGACGCCAACCTCGGCATGGCCGGGCCGGCGATGATCGCCGGCGGCGGGCTCGGAAGCTTCGCGCCGGAGGAGATCGGACCAGTCAAGGACCAGACCGCCAACGGCGTCATCGACCTGCTCGTCGAGGACGAGGCGGCAGCCGTCGAGGCCGTACGCAGCATCCTCTCCTACCTCGAGCCGACCGCCGATGGCGGCGAGGCCGGCGACCAGGCGGACTTGCGGACGCTTCTCCCCCTCAACGACCGCGAGGCCTTCGACGTACGTCCGGTCGTCGAGGCTCTTGCCGACGTCGACTCGGTGACCTGGCTCCGTGAGGCGTACGCCCCCGAGCTTGTCACCGCGCTGGCGCGGATCGACGGGATCGCGGTCGGGGTGATCGCCAACCAGTCGACGCACCTTGCCGGAGCGCTCACCAGCGACGCGTCGGTCAAGGCCGCCGACTTCCTCGCGCTCTGCGAGCGCTGGGGCCTCCCGGTGGTCTCGCTGGTCGACACCCCAGGCTTCATGGTCGGCCCCGACGCCGAACGTGGCGGCCTGGTCCGCCACGCGTCCCGGATGGTCGTCGCCGGTGCGCAGCTGTCGACTCCGCTGGTCGGCGTGATCCTGCGACGCGGCTACGGGCTCGGTGCGCAGGCGATGCTCGGCGGGAGCACCCATCGCCCGCTGCTCACCGTCGCATGGCCTGACGCCCACCTCGGCCCGATGGGCCTGGAGGGTGCGGTACGCCTCTCCATGGCCGCCGAGCTCGCCGAGCTGCCCGAGGCGGAGCGTGAGGAGCGGGTCTCCGCTCTCACCGATGAATACCGCAAGCAGGCCAGCGCGCTCAACGCCGCGCGGATGTTCGAGATCGACGATGTCATCGACCCTGCCGAGACCCGCAGCGTCATCGCCGCCACGCTGCGCCGTGCCTAGAAGGCTCCGCCGTCGTTGTCCCAGATCTGCTGGCCGATCTCGCTCTGGTCGGGACCATCGAGACCGAGCAGCTGCGCCGGACGGTAGGTGTTCCGGTCGTCGGCCGCCTGCTCCATGATCCTCTCGGCGCGGTCGGGGGCGGTGTCGTGAGGCACCACCAGCAGGCGCAGCCGGTCCCCGGTGGCCATCGAAACCACCACGAGGTGGGTGTCGTCGGACGGGAACGAGCCGACCTTCACGATCCCGCGCGCGGCGCGGATCTTGCGGACGCTCGGCGCCCCGGCGACCGAGTCCCAGTCGGGCCGGGAGAACAACAGCCGCGAGATCCGGCCAACGCGGTGGGGAAAGTGATCGACGAGATCGGCGGCCTCGGCCTGAAGGTCGCGTGACTGCGGCCACCAGGCTCCGTCGATCGGACCGGACGAGAAACTGTTGTCCAGTCGGATCCGAAGATCGACGCGAACCGCGGTGATGAGCTCTACTGTCGGTGACGTCGTCATGACGCCCGCCCTTCGTGCTGCCCTGCGGACTCGACGAGTACGGCCGGCAGTGTGGTTAGAACAAGTGTACGGTGCCGGTCAACGAGATCCGGCTTCTTAGATCTCCTTCAACCGCGGCACCAGATCGACGAGCGAGGTGGTCCACGGCACCGGGTCGACGTACGGAGTCGGCATCAGCCCGACGAGCGTGATGCCCAGAGCGGCGTACTCCTCCATCGACTTCAGGAAGGCGTCCGGGTCCTCGACCGAGGGGCCCTGGAAGAGGATGGTCTTCTCGATCGCGTCGTAGTCGGTGCCGAGGTCGTCGCAGTGGCCGCGCAGCACCTCGAGCTTGTGCCTGACGGACTCGACCGCCTCGGGGCCGGGGCCGCCGAAGAGGTTCGTGCCCTGTCCGTACTTGGCGACCAGGCGCAGCGTCTTCTTCTCGCCTCCCCCGCCGATCAGGACCGGCACCGTGCCGTTGACCGGCTGCGGCAGCGAGATCGTCTCAGCGAGCTGGTAGTGCTTGCCCTCGTAGGCGCCGTCGTTCTCCGACCACATCTGGCGGCAGATCTCCAGGGTCTCCTCCAGGCGCTCGAACCGCTCGGCGGTCGACGGGTACGGCACGCCGAGCCCCTGGTGCTCGCGCTCGTACCACGCCGCACCGATGCCCAGCAGCGCGCGGCCGCCGGAGAGCCGGTCGAGCGTGGTGACGATCTTCGCGAGCAGCCCCGGGTGGCGGTAGGTCACTCCGGTGACGAGGAGGCTGAGGCGTACGTTGTCGGTGATCCCGGCCAGGTAACCCAGCGTGGTGTAGCCCTCGAGCATCGGCTCGAAGGGGCCGCCGGCCTGCTCCATCTGGAACCAGTGGTCCATGACGGTGAGCAGGTCGACGCCGCCTTGGTCCGCGATGCGGGCGGTCTCCGTCAGCTTGTCGGCGAGCGCGGTCTCCCACTCGGGGTGGGTGAATGAGAAGTAGTGGAGTCCAAGATCCATACCTCAGACGCTATGTCTTCGAGCGCGCTCGAAGACAAGCCCTCAATCGGGCAGCTCTGCGAGGTGCTTGTGGCCCCACTCCCCCAGCGGCTGGAGGGCGGCGATCAGCTCCGCGCCGACTGGGGTCGGACGGTAGAGGACCTGCACCGGAGTCGAGGGAATCACCTCCCGCACCAGGAAGCCGTCGCGCTCGAGCTCCTTGAGGCGCAGGGAGAGCATCCGGTCCGAGATCCCCTCGACCGTACGCCGGTACTCACCGAAGCGGCGCGCACCGCCCACGGCGGCATAGAGCACCGCCCCGGACCAGCGTTGTCCGACGCGCTCGAGCGTGCGCTGGAAGACGGTGCACGACTTCCCGTCGATCTGGGCAGCGTTGATGGTCACTTACTCAGGATAAGTTGCTAATGCTCTAGTTGCCAACGTGTCGCCCCCGCACACAGACTCTGCGGTTGCCGGCCCATCGACCGGCCTCGAGATCACCCGCCCGAGCGGGTCCGCCAAAGGAGTACACGCGTGTTCATCGCGTACATCGTCGTCTCGTCCCTGCTCGCCCTCGTCTGCCTGGCATCCGGGACGGCCAAGGTGACCAGGCAGCCGGCCCTGGTCGAGCAGATGGGTGGCCTCGGCGTCGCCGCCAAGCACGTACCCGTTCTCGGCGTTCTCCTCATTCTCGGCGCGATCGGCCTCGTTGTCGGCAACTGGGTCGGAGCCCTCGGTGTCGCGGCCGCGGGGGCGCTCGCGCTCTACTTCATCGGCGCGATCATCACCCACCTGCGGGCCGGCGACACCAAGGGCTCCGTGCCCACGGTGGCTCTCGCCCTCGTCTCCGTCGCGGCGCTCGTCCTCCGGGTGCTGTCACTCTGAACCCGGAGACGCCGGCCGCGGTCAGCGCAGCAGCGGCTCCCGCTTGAGGTCGCGCTTGTCGAGCTTCGCGTCGTAGGTGGCCAGCGGCTTCGCCTTCGACGCGTCGGCCTCGACCGCGGCGGTCGCGACTCCGGCCCACTCCAGGATCCGGGCCGTGGCGAGCTCGCGCTCGTCGGCGACCAGGCCGGCAACGTTGGCACCGTGGTTCATGCCCGGCGCGGTGAAGACGTAGGAGTCGTTGGCGAAGATGCCCGGGCGGAAGCGCTCGGCACCCCACGGGTCGGCCTCGCCGTAGACGAAGAGCATCTGGTTGGCGTGCTTGCGCACCCACGAGTCGACGTCACGCATCGCGGACGGGTCGAACCGCATGTCGATCTCGCGCGGGACGAAGCTGCGCGGCGGCGCATAGCCGTAGCGGATCAGCTCGTCCTCGATGTGCGGGAAGCCGATCGTCGGGGCGCCGAGCTCGGTGCCCGCCTGGTAGTAGTACGGCGTGTAGGGGCTCAGACCCTGGTCGGTGTAGAAGCTGAAGCCCGAGTAGTAGTCGATCGAGTCCCAGATCGCCTGGTCGCTGGCGGTCGCCGCGTCGGCGGGGATGTTCGAGCACTGGGCGGTGCCGGCGTACTGCCAGAAGGCCCAGACGTAGTCCAGCACGACCATCTCGTACGCAGCGTCCAGGCTGCCCACGGTGTCGAACGTGTAGCCCTCGGCCGCGGCCAGCTCGGCGTACTTCGTCTTGAGCGGCTCGCGGCGGACGAGCGCCTCGCGCTGGACGCCGTTGAGCCGGTCGCGGCAGTCCTCGGTGCCGACGGTGGCGAAGAACTCGTCGTAGGCGGAGTCCTCGCGGTTGACCACGTCGTTCGGCGCGACGTAGGCGACGATGCCATCCATGTCACGGGGGTAGAACCGCTCGAAGTACGTGGCGGTCATGCCGCCCTTCGAGCCGCCGGTGGCGAGCCAGTTGGCGGAGTAGATCGGCTTCAGCGCCTTGAAGATGGCGTGCTGGTCGCTGGCGGCCTGCCAGATGTCGAGGTCGTCCCAGTCGGCCGGGTCGGGCCGCGACGGGGTGAAGAACCGGTACTCCATCGACACCTGGTTGCCGTCGATGATGCGGGTCGGCTCGCTGCGGCCGGGGTTGGTCGAGACGTTGTAGCCGCTGGTCTGGAACACCGTGGGGCGGGCGGTGTCCTTGTGGAGCACGGTGAACCGCTGCTGGAAGGTGTCACCGTCGGGCCGCCGGTGGTCGACCGGCTGGGTGAAGTTCAGGACGAAGTAGCGGTAGCCCTGGACGGGCTTCTCCTGGATCAGGCTGACGCCTTCGATGGCGAGCAGGCGGTCGAGGATGTCGTCCTCGGCGGCTGCCACGGGGCTGGCGGGTGTGACGAGGAGCAGGGATGCCAGCCCCATCGCCACCAGAATCCGGCCGATCAATGCACGCATGTGGGGTCTCCTTCGGTGCGGGTCCTCGGCAACCTAGCGGGTCTCCGACGACACCGCCGCCGATTAATCGCTGGGGTGCCAGCGGGTGGCCCACTCGTCCAGCGGCTCGAGCCTGCGGAGGAGGTCGCGACCGGTCTCGCTCAGGCGGTATCCGTCGCCGAGATGTTGCACGACCCCGGCCTCCGTCAGCTCGCGCAGGCGGGCGGAGAGCACACTCGAGGACACTCCCCCGCACCGGTTCTGCAGATCACGGAAGGTCGGTGCTGCCGTCTCTTCGCGGAGCTCCCAGATCACGCGCAGGGTCCAGCGGCGGCCCAGCAGGTCGAGCAGGGCCATGATCGGCCGGCCCGTGGTGGAGCCCCGAACCGGTTTCCCGGGAAGTGGGGTGGTCATGACATCTGCTTTCTTTTTCGAAGCATGTGACCTAGTGTGCCAGACATGCCTCTGAATTCGAAGCAACCTCGAGTCGAACCGCTCGAACCGCCGTACGACGACGAGACCGCTGCGGCCCTCGACCTGCTCGGGCCGCCGATCCAGCTCTTTCGCGTCCTCGCCCGACGACCGGATCTCGCTCGCGGGATCTCCGGCTGGGGGTCCTACTACCTGTCCCGGCGCGCGGCGATGACGCTGCGCCACCGGGAGATCGTGATCCTGCGTACGACTGCGCTGTGCGGCGCCGACTACGAATGGGGCATCCACGTGACGACATTCGGCGCGAAGGCCGAGCTCGATGAGGCCCAGCTCCGTTCCCTGGGCGCGGGAACGGCGAACGATCCATGCTGGCCCGAGCCGGCCGATGCCGCGGTGATCGCCGCCGTGGACGCGCTGCACCACGACAACGAGCTGGACGACGCCACCTGGTCCGAGCTGGTCGAGGCGGTCGGCACGGATGCGGCGCTCGAGGTCACCCTGCTCGCCGGCTGGTACCACGCGATCTCCTACGCCGTACGCACCCTTCGCCTTCCTCTCGAACCCGGGACCGACGCCATCCCCCGGTGATCACGCCGAGAAAGGTCCAAGGGAAGGATTTGGCGCCGGAGTGTCTTCTAGTCGGCACAGACCGCATCGAGGAGGCGCGTCAGATGACGTTCGACCCGCACGACCTGCTCGCCACGACCCGCCACGGGATCCTGGCCACGATCAAGGCGAACGGGCTACCGCAGCTCTCGCCGGTGTGGCAGTACTACGACCACGAGCGCAGCGAGATCCTGATCTCCACCCGCGAGGGGCTGGTGAAGACCAAGAACCTCCGCCGCGACCCGCGGGCGGCGATCGAGGTCGATGGCCCCGGAGGGCGGTCCTGGGCGACAGCCGAGGGCACGGTCACGCTCACCGGACCCGGCGTGAGCCCCGACAGCCCAGAGGTCGACGCGCTCGTCGACTACTACCGGCGCGGCGCCGGCGAGCACCCCGACTGGGAGGAGTACCGCGAGGTGATGGTCAAGGACCGACGCGTGCTCATCACCATCGCGGTCACGAAGGTCTACGGCGCCGACATCGGCTGACCCAGCCGCCGGAAGGCCGGCCGAGCGCTCCTCGCTCGGCCGGTCGGTGACGGTTCCGCGCGCTCACCTACGCGGATTGAACAATGTGCCGAGCCCGGACGAGCCGAGTCCGCACAGCATGATGACGGCTCCGACGATCACGTTGGAGGCGATCATTCCACCGGTTGTGTCGACGCCGTTCATGAGCCACGGCGAGACGATCGCCCATACACCCATGAGCGGTACGGTCCAGGCCAGACCGTGTGTGCGGCCGAACGCCGACGCGAACCCGAGCGCCAGCAGAGCGACGGCGAGACCGATGATCAGGTTGCTGACCATCAATGGTGATGCCGTGGTGTTGAAGCCGACGACCCACGGCGATATGGCCAGATAGAGACCGGCCATCATCGTGACACCCTCGACCACCTGAGCGGTGGCGGAGGAGCCGGTCAGATCGAACCGGTCTCGGAGTGCCGCGATGTCGGGATGTTCCTGAATGGACATGTGTTCAGACGACATTTGAGTTTCACCTCCTCAGCCCAATGCCAAAGGAAGAACGACTGTCCTCGCGATCAATTCTAGGCCCGCGAAGCAGCAATTGACCCGCCCCAAATCGCGGCCCCTCACGGCCTCCGTCGGTGGCACCATGGTCGCCATGGACGTGACGTCGTTGCAGGCCTACTGCCTCACCAAGCCCGGTGCCTGGCCGGACAACCCGTGGGACCACGAGCACCCGGTGATCAAGGTCGGCCCGGGTGAGCGAGGCAAGATCTTCGCGTTCCTCGGGGACACGAAAGTGGGGCTGAAGTGCGGGCCGTCCCGGGAGATCGCCGACGAGTGGCTGCTGCGCTATCCCGACGATGTGAGCGTCACCGGCTACATCGGCCGCTCGGGGTGGAACGACCTCGCCTGGGGTGGTGCGATCCCGGACGAGGAGCTCCTGGAGGCGGTCGACGAGTCGTACGCGACGGTCGTCTCGAAGCTCCCGAAGAAGCTGCGTCCGGAGGGCTGGGAGGCCTGAGCCCGGCATGCCGGGCTTGAACGAGGCCGATCTGTGAGGAATGGTTGAGCGGGTACTCCGTACCCAACCATGGAAGATCTCGACATGCTTCAGCTGACCGAGAACGCCACCACGATCGTCCGCTCGATCTCCGAGCAGGCCCAGGGCGCCGGCCTCCGGCTCGCCTCCAACGCAGAACCGGACGGCGCATTGAGCGCCGCCCTGGTCCCGACCGCCGAGGCGGAGGACCAGGTCATCGAGCAGGAGGGTGCGAAGGTCTTCCTCGACCAGGGCGCCGCCGCCGAGCTCGACGACAAGGTCCTCGACGCCGGGATGGATGCCTCCGGCAACGTCCAGTTCGGAATCTCTCAGCAGGGTTGATCCCGTGCTACGCCGGGGTGTGCCGCAGTCGCGGTGCACCCCGGCGTACGTCGTTTTCGGCCACATCGGCCTCGCCGCACGCGTAGGGTCGCGGACATGAGCACCACTGGCGAACCTGCCTGGTTCCATCTCTTCCTCGACGTCCCGCGTGAACGATGGGAGGAGGCGGTCGGATTCTGGTCGGCGGCCACAGGATGGGCGCTCTCGCCGCCGAGGGGCGAGGATGACCAGTTCCTCACGCTCGTGCCGCAGACGGGCGATTCCTGGCTGAAGATGCAGGCTCTCGACGACGGCGAGCCACGGATCCATGTCGATCTCGACGCCGCCGATCGTGAGGCTGCGGTCGAGCGGTCGACGTCCCACGGAGCGAGTCCGGCATGGAATTACGACGGCGTTCCGGTGATGCGCTCCCCCGGAGGCATGCTCTTCTGCCACACGCTCGGCGAGGGGACCCAGCCGCGCTTCGCGCGCTCGGAGCCGGAGCGGGTGCTCGACCAGGTGTGCATCGACATCCCTCGCTCGCGCTGGGACCAGGAGGTCGCCTTCTGGGCTGCGGTCACCGGGCGCACTCCCGAGCAGACCAAGTCCCCCGAGTTCGTACGCCTCGCCGACCCCGATCCGCACGGCGGGCTCCGGTTCCTCCTGCAGCGGCTCGAGGACGAGGACGGTGAGGTCAGGGCGCATCCCGACTTCGCGGTCGCCAACCGCGCTTCGGAGACCTGCCGCCACGAGGCGCTCGGCGCCGACACGGTCGGCGTCTTCGAGTGGTGGACGGTGATGCGCGCGCCGTACGGGCAGATCTACTGCCTCACCGATCGCGACCCGGTGACCGCTCGGGTGGCCTAGCCTGGGGAGATGCGCCTCGCATCGTTCAACGTCGAAAACCTCTTCGCGCGACCGAAGGCGATGGACGCCGAAGCGGCCGATGCCAAGACGCGGCGAGCGGTCCTGACCGCTCACTCCCGCGTCTCCACCCTTCTCGCCCAGCCCAGCTATCAGGGCGATGAGCAGGAGATCGTGGCCAACCTCGAGAAGCTCGGCCTGCTGAAGAGCGACGAGGGCGAGTTCGCACGGCTGCGGAAGATGCGCGGCAAGCTGCTCAAACGCCCGCGCTCGGGGCCGGTGGAGCTGGTCGCGAAGGGACGCAACGACTGGGTCGGGTTCGTCGAGCTCAAGACCATCGCCGTCGACGAGATCGCCACGGAGAACACCGCGCGCGTCTTCGCCGAGCTGCGGGCCGAGGTCGCGGTGGTCGTCGAGGCCGACGACCGCCCGGGGCTGCACATGTTCTCCCAGACGCTGCTGCCGGAGGTCGGCGCCGAAGCGTACGAGCAGGTGATGGTCGTCGAGGGCAACGACGAACGCGGTATCGACGTCGGCGTGATGGTCGGCGACGGCTACCGCCTGGTGCAGCTGCGCACTCACATCTTCGACCGCGACGACGAGGGCGTGATCTTCTCCCGCGACTGCTGCGAGTATCACCTCGACGCTCCCAGCGGCGCGCGGATCGTGGTGCTCGCCAACCACTTCAAGTCCAAGGGCTACTCGGAGAAGGGCGATCCGCTGGGTGCCAAGCGCCGCGGCCGGCAGGCGAAGCGGGTTGCGGAGATCTACCAGGGACTGCTCGGGGAAGGGATCGAGCACGTCTGCGTCGCCGGTGACCTCAACGACTCCCCCTCCAGCGAGTCGCTGAAGCCGCTGCTGTCGGTCGACGGGCTTGCCGACGCCAGCGAGCACGAGCACTGGGACTGGAACCACCGCCGCGGAACGTACGGTTCCGGCAACGAGGACTCCAAGATCGACTACCTGCTCCTCTCCCCCGCGCTGCGCGCCAAGCAGACCGGTGGCGGCGTCTTCCGCAAAGGCGTGTGGCACGGGCCGCGGACCAAGGACCCGTGGGACCTGTTCCCGACACTGACCGCGGAGCAGCACGCGGCCTCCGACCATGCCTGTCTCTACGCCGACTTCACCGACCTGTGATCTGAAAGCCTCCCGTACGCCGCTGGGATCTGCGTGAAATAGGGGCCATGTGCCTCGGACACGGACAGCAGCATGGGACTCTTCGGTCGATGAGCAGGCCGCTCACGCGGCGTACGGCACTGGGGGCGGCGGGAGCCGGGCTCCTGCTGGCGTCGATGGCCTCGCCGTTCACCGGTGCTGCGGCCTCGGCTACCGCTCGGGCCGGGGTGGGGGCGAGCCGTCTGTCGCGGCTCTCGTCCGGGACCACGCTGGTCCACGCCGACCTGCACAACCACACGCTGATGTCGGACGGCTCCGGCGACCCCGACCTCGCCTTCGACTTGATGCGGAGCGCCGGGCTGGACGTCGCGGCGCTCACAGACCATGCGACGGTCTCGGACCACATCCTCGGCGATGCGCTCGCGGGGCTGCTGCCGGCGGCGTACAAGCAGATCGGCGGCATCACTCGCTCCGATTGGGCCCGGACTCGCGAGCTGGCCGATGCTGCCAATGCCGACGGCACCTTCACCGCCATCCGTGGCTTCGAGTGGTCGGAGCCGTTGTTGGGTCATATCAACGTGTGGGGAAGCAAGCACTTCACTGACATCGTCGACGCCGGTGCGATGCGGCCGTTCTTCGACTGGCTGATGCGCTCGCCTTCCACGCCGCTGATCGATGGCGGGTCAGACGGGATCGCCGGGTTCAACCATCCCGGGCGGGAGCCGTTCCGGTTCCAGGAGTTCCGCTACGACGCGCGGGCCCGGGAGCGGATGGTGTCGCTGGAGATGTTCAACCGTGGGGACGACTATCTCTTCGAAGGCTTTGCCGACGGGCGGACCTCTCCCCTGTGCCAGTGCCTCAACGCCGGCTGGCGCACCGGGATCAGCGGAGTCACCGACGAGCACGGCACCGACTGGGGCCACCCGGAGGGCAAGGGACGCACCGGGCTGTGGGTCGCCTCCCACGACCGCGCCGGCGTCTTCGAGGCGATGCGGGCGCGGAGGTTCTTCGCCACCCGCACCTCGGGGCTTCGGGTCGACGCGGCGGCCACGCTGGACGGCGTCGAGCACCGGATGGGCTCGGTGGTCCCCGGCCGTGGCGGCGACATGCGGTTCACGCTCGACCTGGCTCGCGACGAGGAGTGGATCGGCCGGGAGCTGCATCTGCAGGTGCTGCGCCCGGGTCCGTCGGTGCCTCTTGTGGCCGACGTCGTCGCGTTCCGCGTCGGCGACCCGGTCTCGGTCACGGTGCCCGTCTCCGTCGATGACGGCGACTGGGTGCTGCTGCGGGTCAGCGACCCGACTCAGGCCAACGCGACCCCAGGGCCGGAGGGCCATCCCTGCAACGACCTGGGCATCGCCTACACCAGCCCGTGGTGGCTGCAACCCTGACGTGTTTCCTGAGAAGGCGGCCCGCAGCCTGAAGATGCGCTGAAGGCGGGCGTCCGGGCGATGGTTCCGGGTCTCGGCTGTGGCACGCTGGCGACGTGAACGAGGTGTGGTACGTCGTCGGGCTGGTCGCGGTCTCCGTGGCCGTGCTGGCGCTCGGGGTGTGGTTCGTGCGGCGTGAGATCCGGGACGAGGTCTCGCCGGCGCCGGTGCTTTGGGCCGGTTACGCGGTCGTGGCGGCGTTCGTCGTCTTCGGCGTCCTCCGCACCTCCTGGGTGGTGCTCTCATGAGAACCCGCGCTGATCTGCTCGGCTGGATCGGTCTCGCCGGCCGCCTCTACCTCGGCTTCGTCTTCCTCGCCGCCGGACTCGCCAAGCTCCCCGAGCCGGCGATCACCGAGCAGGCGGTGCGCGGCTACCAGCTGCTGCCGTGGCAGCTGGCCCCGGCGTACGCCATCGCGATGCCGATCGCCGAGGTCGTCCTCGGCGTGCTGCTGATCCTCGGGCTGTTCACGCGCACCGCCGCCGTGGCGACGGCGCTCGGCCTGTGCTCGTTCCTCGTCGGGATCACCGCGGCGTGGGCGCGCGGGCTCAACATCGACTGCGGCTGCTTCGGCGGTGGCGGGGCCTCGGCCGACCCCAGCTATCTCGCCGACACCCTCCGCGATCTCGGCTGGCTCGCGATCGCGGTCTACCTGATCGTCGTACGCCGCACCAAGCTCGCTCTCGACGACCTGCTGTTCCGACGCGGCGCTCCGCCGGTCGACGACTACAGCGAGAGCTCGAAGAAGACCGAGTTGGGGTCGAGCACGTAGCTACCGAAGGGCGGGCACTCGGTGAAGCCGTTGCCCGCGTAGAGGCGCCGGGCGGGTTCGTAGAAGCCTTCGGTCCCGGTCTCCAGGAGCACCCGGCGACCGCCGCGTGACCTGGCTTCCGCCAGCAGGTGGCGCAGCATCGCGGTCGCGACGCCGCGGCCGCGGGCGGCGGCCGTGGTGCGCATCGACTTGAGCTCGTAGTCGCCCTCGCCGAGCGACTTCAGCGCGCCGCAGCCGACGAGCTCGTCGCCCTCCCAGGCTGACCAGAACGCGATCTCGGGCACCTTCAGTGCCTCGAGGTCGAGCGCGTGCACCGACTCCGCCGGCGACGCCGCGTACATGTCCTCGAGGTGCTCCTCCAGGAGCCGGATCACCTCGGGCCGGGTCAGGTCGTCGAGCTCGAAACGCAGGCAAATCAATGGCACGGCAGGAGGGTAGCCCACCCCTCCCCCGTCGTGGCTGGGTGGGTGCGACGAGGCTGGTGCAGCATCGCGGCTGGCAACCAGCCTGTGCGATAGTGCGCGACTCCGATGCTGGCGACGGATGACGCCGGCTGTGCCACGTGGGGTCGGTCGACGGATTGTTCGGGCCGCTCCCCTAGCATCTGGGCATGCCTTCTCGTGCGCTCCCGGCCGTTGCCGCCGCTGCCCTGCTCCTGACGCTCTCCGCCTGTGGTTCCGACGATGGCGGCCAGGCCACGGAGAGCAAGGGCCCGAAGTCGAGCGAGTCCAGCGACTGGAAGTCGATCGTGAAGCCCGGTTCGACGAGCTGTGACTACGTCGAGGACCCGATGGGTGCCTCCAAGGAGGTCGACCAGCCGGAGAAGACCGCGCAGTACACCGGCAAGGTCGCCGCCACCATCAACACCTCCGTCGGCCCGCTTGCGATCACGCTCGACGCCGACAAGGCGCCCTGCACGGTCAACTCGTTCCTCTCGCTGGCCTCCCAGGACTACTACGACGCCACCAGCTGCCACCGCCTCGGCAACAACCCCGGCTTCGCGCTGCTGCAGTGCGGCGACCCGACCGGCGAGGGCACCGGCGGCCCGGGCTACACGATCCCCGACGAGTTCAAGGACACCGACACCTTCCCCGCCGGCACCCTCGCGATGGCCAACACCGGCCAGCCCAACTCCGGCGGCAGCCAGTTCTTCATGGTCTTCGGCGACACCCAGCTCCCGCCGGCCTACACCGTCTTCGGCACCCTCGACGAGGCCGCCATCAAGACCCTCGAGAAGGTCGGCGAGGCCGGCGTGGCCGAGGCAGGCCCCGACGGCACCGGCGCCCCCAAGACGCCCGTCGAGTTCGAGACCATCACCGTCGGCTGATCAAACCTCGCCGAGGCGTCACCTACGTCGGCCGAGATGGCACGCACGTGACGCCTCGGTCGACGTAGGTGACGCTTCGGCCGACGGGAGTGACGCCTCGGCTGGCTAGGCGCGGCGACGGGGTGGGTCGCGGCGCAGTACCTTGGGGAGGTACGCGGCGCCGGGGCTCTGGGCGGCCGCGGCGTCGTTGGGGTTGGAGATGCCGCAGCGCTGCAGGGAGAGGCAGCCGCAGCCGATGCAGGAGTCGAGGTTGTCGCGGAGACGCTCGAGGGCGTGGATCTGCTCCTCGAGACGGCGGCGCCAGTGCCGGGACATGCGCGCCCAGTCGGCCTTCGTGGGGGTGCGGTCCCCCGGCAGGCAGTCGAGCTCGGCCTTGATCTCGTCCAGGGAGAGCCCGACGTTGGCGGCCGCCCTGATGAAGGCAAGCCGGCGCAAGACGCCGCGCTCGAACGTACGCTGTCCTCCGGCCGATCGCTCGGCCCGGATCAGGCCCTGGCTCTCGTAGTAGCGCACCGCGGAGGCCGCGTAGCCGCTGCGCCGAGTCACCTCGCCCATCGTGAGCAGGTCGTGGGTGTTCATCTCACTCTTTTCTGTCACAGCCCTTGATCTCAAGTTCACTTTAGGTTGAATCCTAGGGGGCATGAACAGATCAGACAACGAAGTAGCCGTCATCACCGGCGGATCCGCAGGGCTGGGACTCGCCCTCGCGGCCTCCCTCATCGACAAGGGTTGGAGCGTCGTCACCGACGCCCGCGACGCCGACCGTCTCCATGCCGCGCTGCCAGACAGCTCACGGGTGACGACGCTGAGCGGCGACGTACGCGATCTCGACCATCAGGACGCGATCGCCGCCGCCGTCGCCCGCCACGGGCGCCTCGACCTGCTCGTGCACAACGCCAGCGAGCTCGGCCCGATGCTGCCGCTGGCCGAGGTCCCCGAGAGCCTCTTCTCGAGCGTGCTCGAGACGAACCTGCTCGCTCCGCTCTCGCTCACCCAGCGACTCCTCCCCTACCTGATCGCCTCGCGCGGCACCCTCGTGGGCGTCTCGAGCGACGCGGCGGTCGAGCACTACCCGACCTGGGGAACGTACGCAGCGAGCAAGGCCGCGCTCGACCACCTGATCCTCACCCTCGGCGAGGAGAACGGCATCCGTGCGTACGCCGTCGATCCCGGCGACATGCGCACCGCCATGCACGAGGCCGCGTTCCCCGGTGAGGACATCTCCGACCGGCCGCTGCCGGAATCGGTCGTTCCGCACCTGCTCGCACTGCTCTCCGGCGACCAGCCGTCCGGGCGCTACCGCGCCACCGAACTCGCATCAGTAGGGGTATCCCGATGACCATGCTCGCCGAACGACCGACCACCACGTTCCCTTTTCCTGAGGACACCACAGCCCCCGCGCCCGCGGAGTGGCGCGGCATGGAACGCGACGGGGTGCGGCTGCTCGTGGCATCACCGGGTGGCGTACGACATTCCCGGTTCCGCAGTCTTGCCGACCACCTCTCCCCCGGCGACCTGGTCGTGGTCAACGACTCGGTGACCGAGGCGCGCCAGCTCGACGCCGACCTGATCGGGCGCGGCCGGGTGGTGCTCCACCTCGCCCAGCGTCTCGACACGGGCTGGGCCGTGGAGATCCGCTCGGCCCCGGACGCATCACGGCCCGTGCTCGACGCCGACGAGGGCGACGTGATCGTGACCGCCGGTCTCCGGGTCACGCTCCGAGAGCCCTACCCCGACGGCCGCGCCTCCTCCCCCACTGGCGAGGGCAATCGGCTGTGGCGGGCCCGGGTCACCGGCGACGTGACCGCCGAGCTCGCGCGGGCGGGCCGCCCGATCGCGTACGGCTATCTAGACCGGCGCTACCCGCTCTCGGCCTACCAGACCGTCTTCGGGCACCGCCCCGGGAGCGCGGAGATGCCCTCGGCGGCGCGCCCGTTCACCCACCCGCTGGTCACCGAGCTGGTCACGCGCGGCATCCAGATCGCGCCCATTACCCTGCACACCGGCGTCTCCTCCCAGGAGGTCGGCGAGGCCCCCGGGGCGGAGTGGTTCGAGGTCTCCGAGACCACGGCCCGGCTGGTGGAGCAGACCAGGTACGCCGGTGGCCGCGTCGTCGCGGCCGGCACCACCGTCACCCGAGCCCTCGAGTCGGCGGTCATCCCCGCGACCGGCGCGGTCAGGGCGGCGAGCGGCTGGACCGACCGGGTCATCACGCCCGCCAACCCGCCGTACGTCGTCAACGGGCTCATCACCGGCTGGCACGACCCACAGGCCAGCCATCTGCTGCTGGTCGAGGCTGTCGCCGGTCCCGCGCTCACCCAGGCTGCCTACGACGCTGCGGTCGCCGAGGGCTATCTGTGGCACGAGTTCGGCGACTCCGCGCTCCTGCTCCCCTGAGCGCGCCGCCCCCTAGGACAGGGCGCCCTCGCCGTAAGCCACCGGGGTGCCGACGGAGACGGTGCGGCCGACGGTGCACAGGCGGGTCTCGGACTTCTTGATCGCGTCCGGGAGTACCTTGCGGGCGGCATCGCCGGCCTCGCCCTCGGGGAAGGTGATGTCGAAGGTGACCGCGATGTCGACCAGGCGGTTGCCCTGCTCGTCGCGGATCTTCCGGGCCGCGGCGAGGGCCTCGAAGGTCTCCATCGGGGACCGCTTGCCGGTGATGAAGTCGACGTCCAGGGCGCTGCAGCCGGCCAGGGCGGCGAGGAGCAGCTCGACCGGGGTGAAGTCGGGGTCGTCGCCGTGGCCGATCACCACGGTGCCTCCGCGCTCGTTGGTCGCACGGAAGCGGTGCTCGCCGATCTTCTCCAGAGATACCGAGCGCAGGTCTGCAGCAGAGTCAGTCATGGGGAAAGAGTGCCATCCGCCCGTTAGCCTGTGCGACGTGAGCACCCAGAGCCTGCCCCTGCGCCGAGACGAGGCCGCCGCCCGTGCCAGCCTGCTGAAGATCGAGGACTACGACGTACGCCTCGATCTCGCCTCCAGCGAGGAGACGTTCGGCTCCGTCACGACGATCCGGTTCACCTCGAGCGGCGGACCGACGTTCCTCGACCTGAAGCCCGTCTCGGTCGAGCGCATCAGCCTCAACGGGGCTCCGATCGACCCGGCCACGCTCGCCAAGGGGCGTCTCCCGATCAGCACGGACGAGGGCCCGAACGAGCTCGTCGTCGAGGCCACCATGCCGTTCCGCAACGACGGCGAGGGACTCCACCGCAGCGTCGACCCGGCCGACGGGCGGGCCTACGTCTACGGGATGTGCTTCATGGACGCCGCCCCGACGATCTTCGCCTGCTTCGACCAGCCCGACCTGAAGGCGCCCTACACCTTCCACGTCACCGCACCGCACGACTGGACGGTGATCGGCAACGCGCCGGGCACCCAGACTGCGCCCGGGACCTGGGAGTTCGAGCGGAGCCAGCCGCTCTCGACGTACTTCGTCACGCTCGTCGCCGGCCCGTGGCACATGATCCATGACGAGCACGACGGGATCCCGCTGTCGCTGAGCTCGCGGCAGAGCATCGCCGCCGACCTCGACAAGGACGCCGAGGAGCTCTTCACGATCACCAAGCAATGCTTCGACGAGTTCCACCGGCTCTTCGGCATCCGCTACCCGTTCGGCAACTACCACCAGGCGTTCGTGCCGGAGTTCAACGCGGGCGCGATGGAGAACCCGGGCTGCGTGACCTTCCGGGACCCGCTCGTCTTCACCTCTCGCGTGACCCGTGGCATGCGGATCCAGCGTGCCACCACGGTCGCCCACGAGATGGCTCACCAGTGGTTCGGCGACCTGGTCACGCCGCAGTGGTGGGACGACCTGTGGCTCAACGAGTCGTTCGCCGAATACATGGGCAACCGGGTGACCGCCGAGGTGACCGAGTACGCCGACGCCTGGGCCGACATGTCCTACGCCCGCCGCCAGTGGGGCCTGACCGCCGACCAGCGCGGCTCGACGCACTCGGTCGCCGGCAACGGCGCCGAGGACGCCGTCTCGGCGCTGCAGAACTTCGACGGGATCTCCTACTCCAAGGGCTCGGCGATCCTGCGCCAGCTCGCCGCGTCTCTGGGCGACGACGTCTTCTTCGCCGGCGCGATCGACCACTTCAACCGGCACCGGTTCGGCAACGCGACGATGCACGACCTGTTCGGCTCCTGGGCCTCTGCCGCGGCCGAGGCGGGCGTCGAGTTCGACCTCGACACCTTCACCACCCAGTGGCTGCTCACCGCCGGCCCGGACACGCTCTCGTGGGACCCGGCCAAGATGGTCGTCAACCGCACCGCTCCGTCGCTGCACCCCGCCGACCGCTCCCACACCTTCCGCGCGGTGGTCCTCAACGGCACCCAGTGGACCACCGAGGACATCACGGTGAGCGGCGACAAGACGCCGCTCCAGGTCGCCGCCAACGCGGTCGTGCTCGACCCCTACGACGACACCTGGGCCTCGGCCATCCCCGACTGGGAGACGGTGCAGGCGCTCAAGGCCGCCCTCCCGGAGGTCACCGACGACGGTCTGCGCGCCGGCGTGTGGAACAACCTGCGCAGCGCCTGGTTCAACGCCGCGGTCGACCCGGCCGACGTCATCGACATCGCCGAGGCGTCGCTGCCCGTCGAGGACCTCGAGGACACCCCGCGGCGCACCATGCCGTGGCTCTTCGGCTCGGTGGTACCGCTGGCACCCGCAGGGGCGCGCGAGCGGCTCCACGAGGCCGCCCTCCGCAAGCTCGCCGAGGTCGCTCCCGGGTCTGAGCTGCAGCTGTCTTCCTATCGCGCGGCGATCCGCTCGGCGAGCTCCGAGTCCCTGCTGCGGGAATGGCTCGCCACTCCCCCTGCCGGGATCGAGACCGACCTCGACCTGCGCTGGCGCATCCTCGCCAAGCTCGCCGAGAACGGCTTCGCGACCCGCGAGGAGCTGCAGGCGGCGTACGACGCGGAGCCGGCGAACGAGGCACGCATCCACCTCAACGGCGCCCTGGTCAGCATCCCCGACGCGGAGGCGAAGACGTACGGCTGGTCGGTGTTCACCGGCGAGACCGACCTGCCCAACTACGACATCCTGGCCGCCGGGCGGGCATTCTGGACCGGGCCGGCCGAGCTCACCGCGGGGTACGTCGAGCGCTACTTCGCCGAGCTCCCCGCCACCGCCGAGAAGCGCTCGGGCTGGAGCCTCGCCGAGGCCGCCGAGGCGTTCTTCCCGAGCGGCTCGGTGACCGAGGAGACCCTCGCCGCCGCGCGGGCGGTCATCGAGCTCGATCTCGACCCGGGCGTACGCCGCCGGGTGGCCGATGCCGCCGACAACCTGCAGCGGCAGCTGGCGATCAAGGTTACCTATCCCGCGTAGCCGAGGCTCCGGCGGTGAGTCGGGGGCAAGACTGTCCGTGCTCACCGATAGTTTTCGTTTCATGCGGATCCTGCACACCTCCGACTGGCACCTAGGCCGGTCCTTCCACAGGGAGGGCATGCTCGGGCACCAAGCGGCGTACGTCGATCATCTCCTCTCCGTGGTGGAGCAGGGATCCGTCGACGTGGTGTGCGTATCCGGCGATGTCTACGACCGTGCGCTTCCGCAGGTCGACGCGGTGCGGCTGGCCTCGGAGGCGCTCTCTCGGCTGGCGGCCTCGCGGGCGAAGGTCGTCATCACCAGCGGCAACCACGACTCGGCCCAGCGGCTGGGGTTCGGCTCCGAGCTGATCGACGCCGCCGGCATCTTCATCCGCACCGACCTGGCCGGCGTCGGCCGCCCGGTGATGCTCCCCGACGCGCACGGCGAGGTGGCGTTCTACGGCCTCCCCTACCTCGATCCCGACGCTGCCAGGGCGTCCTGGGGGTTGGAGTCGCGCTCCCACCAGGCGGCGCTCGGCGAGGCGATGCGGCGGGTACGCGCCGACCTAGACGGCCGGGGTGGCCGCAGCGTCGTCATGGCCCATGCCTTCGTCACCGGTGCGGAGCCCTCCGACTCCGAGCGCGACATCTCCGTCGGTGGCGTGTCGATGGTTCCCGCCAGCCTCTTCGAGGACATCTCTTACGCCGCCCTCGGTCACCTCCACGGCCGCCACACGATCACCGACACGGTGCGCTACAGCGGCTCCCCGCTGGCGTACTCCTTCTCCGAGGCCAACCATCTCAAGGGCTCCTGGCTCATCGATCTCGACGAGTCCGGTTTCGTCGCCAGCGAGTTCGTGGAGGCGCCGGTCCCGCGTGGCCTGGCCCGGTTGCGAGGCACCCTCGAGGAGCTCCTGAGCGACCCCCGTCACGAGGTCCACGAGCAGTCGTGGCTGCAGATCACCCTGACCGACCGGATCCGCCCTGCCCAGGCCATGGAGCGGCTGCGGCGGCGGTTCCCGCACACCCTCGTGCTGGGGTTCGAGTCGACCGCGCCGGTCCTGGGTGCCCTGTCCCAGCCCGACCCGTCCCGGCCGCGGCGGGACATCGACCTGGTCACCGAGTTCGTGGCCGAGCTCCGCGGCGAGCCCGCGGCCAAGGCCGAGCTGGCGCTGCTGCAGACCGCCGTGGACGCCTGCTGTGAGGACCCCGAGGTCGACTCGCTCGACTCGCGCTCCGGCGGGGACGAGGAAGAGGAGTGGCTCGAGGTGCTCTTCTGATGCGCCTTCACCACCTGGAGGTGTCCGCGTTCGGCCCGTTCACGGGCACGGTGAGCGTCGACTTCGACCAGCTCTCCGAGGCAGGGCTCTTCCTGCTCTCCGGCGCCACCGGAGCCGGCAAGACGAGCGTCCTGGACGCAGTCTGCTTCGCGCTATACGGCGACGTCCCCGGTGACCGTTCGGTCGCGAAGCGGCTGCGCAGCGACCGGGCCCCGGCCGAGGTCGCGACGCGGGTCGTCCTGGAGGCGACACTCGCCCAGCGACGCTTCCGGATCACCCGCTCACCGTCGTGGGAGCGGCCCAAGCGGCGTGGCGCCGGCACCACGACCCAGCAGGCCTCAGTCGTGCTCATGGAGCAGGTCGGCGAGGAGTGGCGCACCCTCACCACCCGCCTCGACGAGGCCGGCCACCTCGTCTCGGACCTCCTCGGCATGACGCTGACCCAGTTCGTGCAGGTCGCGATGCTCCCCCAGGGCCGCTTCCAGGCCTTCCTCCGCTCCAGCGCCGAGGAGCGCAAGCGGCTGCTGGAGCGGCTCTTCCGCACCGAGCGCTTCGCCGATGTCGAGCGCTGGCTACGTGAGCGCCGCGTCGAGCTCCGGCGGCGCTCCGAGGAGCTCAACGCCGGCGTCGCCGAGGTGGTCAGCCGAATCAGCGAGACCGCGGCCGTCACGCTCCCCGACGACTGGGACGTCCATGACCTCGGCCTCCCCGCCGGCGACGGCGCGATCGCCACCTGGTCCCGCGCACTGGCCGAGGAGGCCACCGAGTCGCAGGCGGTCACCTCCGGCGCCGCGATGGAGGCCCTGGCCGCGGAGTCGGAGACCCTCGCCGCCCTCGACGCCGCCCGAGCGATGGCCGAGAAGCAGCGTGGCCTGCGTGCGGCCGCTGCCGCCGAGAGCCGTCTCGTCGCCACGGCCGAGGAGCAGGAGGAGCGCGTACGCCGCGTCGAGGCGGCCCAGCGTGCCGAGGCCGTGGCGGGGGTCAGCGAGCTCGCCGACCAGGCACGGCGCGAGCACGCCAAGGCGACCTCGCTCGCCCCGAGCGACCTGACCCTGACCGATGCCAAGGCAGCCGTCGACCGGATCTCGGCCCAGCTCGCGCACGCCCGTGCCCTGGTGCCGGTCCAGCGCCGTCTCAGCGAGGTCACCCGCGAGCTGGCGGCCACTGGCACGCAGCGCGACCGCCTCCTCACCCAGACCCGCGAGCAGGCGCGGCTCGCCGAGGAGCTGCCGCAGCAGGCCGAGGCCCTCACCGCTGACCTGGCGGCGGCCACCGAGGCCGCCGCGGCCATCCCGGTGCTGCGCGCTCAGGTCGCCGCGGTCACCGAGGTCGGCCGGCTGACCCGAGAACTCGTGGACGCCCGGGCCAGGCACGAGTCGGCCAGAACGGCCGCCATGGAGGCACGCACCCTCTACCTCGACGTACGCCAGGCCCGGTTGGACGGCATCGCCGCCGAGCTCGCCGGCGCGCTCGCGGTCGGCGCGGACTGCCCGGTGTGCGGGTCCCACGACCACCCGCATAAGGCCTCCCCCGCCGACGGCGCCCCCGACGCGGCTGCCGAGAAAGCCGCCCAGGCGACCTACGACAATGCCAGCGCCGAGGAGCACGCCCGCGACCAGCACGTACGCGACCTCACCACCCGTCTCCAGCTCGCCCAGGAGGCCGCCGGGGAGACCGACGAGCCGGCCGCGTCGATGGCCGAGCGGCTGGCCGGGCTGGAGCGTACGGCCGCCCGCGAGGCCAGCCTGCGCGCCCAGCTCACCGCCGCCGAGGAGAGCCGGGCCCGTTCGGCGACGCTCCGTGCCGACCTCGAGACCCGCGCCGCCGAGCTCGAGACCACCCTGCGTCACCTCACCGAGGAACGCGAACGTCTCGAGGAACAGCTGACCGAGGTCCGTGGCGACCACCCGGATCTCGACGCCCTGCTCGCCGCGCTCGACCGCGACCACCGCGCCGCGACCACGAGCCTCGAGCGCCTCGAGGCCGCCACCCGCGCCGCCGAGGCGCTCGCCGGCGCTGAGCGCACCCTCACCGCCACCGCTCTCCGGGCAGGCTTCGATACCCCCGAGAGCGCCCTCGCCGCTGCTCTCCCCCCGGAGCGGGTCGCGGCGCTGAACAGCCAGATCAAGACGTACGCCGACAGTCTGGCGGCCGCCCGAGCGACCCTCGACTCCCCCGGCGCCGCGGAGATCCTGGCCACCGACGAGCCGGACCTGTCGGCGCTCACCACCGCCCACCGCAAGGCCGCTGACGCCGCCGACGCCGCCCGTTCGGCGGCCGACACCGCCGCCAACCGGGCCGCCCGCCTCGACTCGCTGCAACGCGACCTGACCCGGGCGCTCTCGGCCTGGGCCCCCGTACGCGACGACCTCGAGGTCGCCGTCCGGATCGCCGCCTTCGCCGAGGGCAAGAGCAGCGACAACCAGCTCCAGATGAGCCTGTCGGCCTACGTCGTCGCCTACCGACTCACCCAGGTCGTCGCCGCCGCGAACGAGCGGCTGGCGAAGATGAGCGACCAGCGCTACGCCCTGGAGCACTCCGCGGCCAAGGGTGCCGGCGACCGCCGCGGTGGCTTGGCGCTGATGGTCCGAGACGACTGGTCCGGCGAGTCGAGGGACCCGGCCACCCTGTCGGGGGGCGAGACCTTCGTGGTCTCCCTCGCGCTCGCGCTCGGCCTGGCCGACGTCATCATGAACGAGGCCGGCGGCCAGATGCTCGACACCCTCTTCGTCGACGAGGGCTTCGGCTCCCTGGACGCCGACACCCTCGATGACGTACTCGATGTCCTCGACACCCTCCGCGAGGGCGGTCGCATCATCGGCGTGGTCAGCCACGTCACCGAGATGCGCGAGCGCATCCCCACCCAGCTGGCGGTCGCCAAGGGCCGCGAGGGATCCACCCTTCAGGTCCTCGGCGCCTGACCAACTAGTCGGTAACGGATCGACAGGTGTTACTTCCCGGCCATTCCCTGGCGTGACGTACGTCACTAGCCTGAGGCGGCTCCGCACCGCGGAAGCCGTCCCAAACCCAACCGGAGGTTTCCGTGCCGCGTCTCACCACCCGTGTCGCCAAGGTCGCCGCGACCCTTCTCCTGCCAGCATCCCTGTTCTCGGCAACATCGTTGATGGCCTCTCCTGCACACGCCGACGGCCCCGGCAGCGGCACGCCGTGGATGGTCACCGTGGGTGACAGCTACGTCTCCGGTGAGGCCGGCCGTTGGGCCGGCAACAGCAACTCCGGCGAGTCGCTGATCGACGCGGGCGGGAGCGCGACGTACTTCGACAACGCCACCCACACGGCCGAGACGATCAACCGGTGCCACCGCAGCACGGCCGCTGAGGCGTACATCGGCGGTGGCGCGAACGGGCTCAACCTGGCCTGCTCGGGCGCGAAGGTCAGCACGACCACGACCAACGAGGGCTACTTCAAGCCCGGCATCGACTTCTACTCCAGCGGCGGCAACCAGGGCCAGGCCCTCATGCTGCAGAACTTCGCGGCGAGCCACAACGTCAAGGCGGTGACGATCGGCATCGGCGGCAACGACTTCAACTTCGGCAGCATCGTCACCCAGTGCGTCCAGAACTTCCTGACCTCGCCGTCCTGGAGCAAGGACTACTGCAAGGACGACTCGGTCGTCACCAGCGCGATGGCAGCCAGCAATGTCGCCGCCGTGCGCGCGAGGATCGCCACCGCCTTCCAGAACGTACGCACCGCCATGCGCAACGCGGGCTACGCAGACAACGCGTGGACCCTGATCGTCCAGAACGTGCCCTCGCCGCTGGCGACCTCGTCGGTCTACCGCTACAGCGAGTCTGGCTACACCCGTCAGAACACCGGCGGCTGCGGCTTCTGGAACGCGGACGCCGACTACGCGTACAACACGATCCTGCCGACGATCAACAATGCGATCTCGGGTGCGGCGACCGACTCCGGGCTGACCAACATCAAGACGCTCAACGTCTCCGGCGCGTTCGCGGGCCGCCGTCTGTGTGAGAACACGGTGGGCCTTCTCGAGGAGAAGGGGCTGTCGAGCTGGCGAGCCTCCGGCGCGGTCGACAAGACCGAGTGGGTCAACCAGATCCGCACCGTCTCCACCACGAGCGGCAACTACTACATCCAGGAGAGTCTGCACCCGAACCACTGGGGCCAGCTCGCCCTGCGCAACTGCCTGCGCCAGGCCTACAACGGTGGCGCGCCGAGGGCCGGCACCTGCACCCACGGCACCGGGCTCAACGCCAACGGCGAGCCCACCATGACCCTCAACTGACCAAAACCTCGCCGAGTCGGCGCGTCATGACGCGCCGACTCGGCGAATGGGTCACTCGGCGAAGGACTCCACGGGCGGGCAGGAGCAGACCAGGTTGCGGTCGCCGTAGGTGTTGTCGATGCGGGCCACCGGCGGCCAGTACTTGTCGGGGTCGATTCCGCGCGGGAAGACGGCCTCCTCGCGGGAGTAGGCACGGTCCCAGTCGCCGACGAGGGCGCGAGAGGTGTGCGGGGCTCCGCGCAGGACCGAGGTCTCGGCGGTCCACTCACCCGAGGCGACCCGGTCGATCTCACCCTTGATCGCGATCATCGCGTCGATGAACCGGTCCAGCTCGCCGAGGTCCTCGGACTCGGTGGGCTCGACCATGAGCGTGCCGGCGACCGGGAAGGACATCGTCGGGGCGTGGAAGCCGTAGTCGATGAGCCGCTTGGCCACGTCGTCGACGGTGACACCGGTCTCCTTCGTGATCTGCCGCAGGTCGAGGATGCACTCGTGGGCGACCAGGCCGGTCTCGCCACGGTAGAGCACCGGGAAGTGCTCGTTGAGCCGCGCGGCCACGTAGTTGGCCGACAGCACCGCGGCCGACGTCGCCCGGGTCAGGCCCTCGGCGCCCATGAGCCGGACGTACGCCCACGAGATCGGCAGGATGCCTGCCGAGCCGTACGGAGCGGCCGAGATCGCGCCGATACCCGAGCGCTTCGAGGCGTCCGGGTGCAGAGAGTGCGAGGGCAGGTAGGGCGCCAGGTGGGAACGAACCGCGACCGGACCGACGCCCGGGCCGCCTCCGCCGTGCGGGATGCAGAAGGTCTTGTGCAGGTTGAGGTGGGAGACGTCGCCGCCGAACTCGCCGGGCTTGGCGTAGCCCAGGAGCGCGTTGAAGTTGGCGCCATCGATGTAGACCTGACCACCGGCCTCGTGCACCAGCGAGCAGACCTCGGTGATGCCCTCCTCGTAGACCCCGTGGGTCGAGGGGTAGGTCACCATGATCGCGGCGACGTTCTCACCATGGGCGTCGAGCTTGGCCCGCAGGTCGTCGAGGTCGACCGTGCCGTCCTCGGACGACTTCACGACCTCGACCTTCATCCCGGCCATCACGGCCGAGGCGGCGTTGGTGCCGTGCGCCGAGGAAGGCATCAGGCAGATCTTGCGGTGCCCCTGGCCCTGTGCGTCCAGGTAGCCGCGGATCGCCATCAGGCCGGCGAACTCGCCCTGCGAGCCGGCGTTCGGCTGGATGGAGACCTCGTCGTAGCCGGTGACCTCGGCCAGCCACCCCTCCAGCTCTCCGACGAGGCGCGTGTAGCCGGCGGCGTCCTCGGCGGGCACGAACGGGTGCAGGTCGGCGAAGCCGGGCAGCGAGATCGGCTCCATCTCGGTGGTCGCGTTGAGCTTCATGGTGCACGAGCCGAGCGGAATCATGCCCTTGTCGAGCGCGTAGTCGCGCGCCGCCAGCTTGTGCAGGTAGCGCAGCATCTGGGTCTCGCTGTGGTGCGCGTTGAAGACCTCGTGGGTGAGGTAGTCGGTGGTGCGCACCAGGCCGTCGGGCAGCGCGCTGGCCGTGGTGCGGTCGATCTCGTCCAGGTCCGCCCCCGAGACGCCGAAGGCGTTGAGCACGGCCGACAGGGTCGAGCGGGTGGTCGCCTCCGAGGTCGAGATGCCGACGGTGTCGGCGTCGACGAGACGAAGATGTACGCCGAAGCGACGGGCCGCGGTGACGACGTCGGCCGCCCGGCCGGGCACGGTGACACCCAGCGTGTCGAAGAACGTCTCCGAGACCAGCGGGAGCCCGGCCGACTTGAGCGCGGCGGCCAGCACGGCGGCGTAGCGGTGGGTGCGGGTCGCGATCGTCCGCAGCCCGGCGGGGCCGTGGTAGACGGCGTACATCGAAGCGCCGACGGCCAGCAGCACCTGCGCGGTGCAGATGTTGGAGGTCGCCTTCTCACGGCGGATGTGCTGCTCGCGGGTCTGCAGAGCGAGGCGGTACGCGGGCCGCCCCTCGGCGTCGACGGAGACGCCGACGAGGCGACCGGGCAGGTGCCGCTCGATCCCCTCGTGGACGGCCATGTAGCCGGCGTGCGGGCCGCCGTAGAAGAGCGGGATGCCGAAGCGCTGGGTGGAGCCGACGACGACGTCGGCGCCGAGGGTGCCGGGCGCCTCGAGGACGGTGAGAGCGAGCAGGTCGGCGGCGACGACTGCGAGCGCGCCGCGCTCATGGGCGGCGTCGATGACCGGCTTGAGGTCGGGCACGCGACCGGAGGCGCCGGGGTACTGGACCAGCACGCCGATCGCGTCGCCCTCGGGCAGGCCCTGCGAGAGGTCGGCCACGACGACCTCGAGGCCCATCGCCTCGGCGCGCACCTTCACGACCTCGATCGACTGCGGCAGGGCGTCGACGTCGATGATGAACGGGCCGGAACCCTTGCGGTTCGCCCGGTGCACCAGCGCCAGCGCCTCGGCGGCCGCGGTGCCCTCGTCCAGGAGCGAGGAGTTGGCCACCGGCAGACCGGTCAGGTCGCCGACCATGGTCTGGAAGTTGATGAGCGCCTCGAGGCGGCCCTGGGAGATCTCGGGCTGGTAGGGCGTGTAGGCGGTGTACCAGCTCGGGTCCTCGAGCACGTTGCGACGGATCACCGGCGGCGTCACGGTGGCGTGGTAGCCGAGCCCGATCATCGGCTCGCCGGGCTTGTTGGAGGCGGCGATCTCCCGCGCCAACGACGCGACCTGCGCCTCGCTCAGCGCGGCCGGCAGGTCCAATGACTCGACCGAGCGGATCCCGGCCGGCACCGCGGCGTCCATCATCGCCGCGACCGAGTCGTATCCGAGCCGTTGCAGCATGGTCGCCTCGTCGGCGGCCGAGAGTCCGACGTGGCGCTCCACGAACGGGGAGGCGGCGTCGAGCTCGGACAGAGTGGGCGTGTCGGACACAGTGGCTCCTGAGGGCATCTAAGACAACTCGTACGCCCTCCCCCTCTGTCACCGCACCTGCGCCGCTTCAGAGTTGCCTGGTCCGCACAGTCGTGGATGCCTGAGAGTTTCCGGGGAGGAATTGCCCCTTCGGCGCCCCTTCGAGAGGAGCTCTCCCGTGCGGGATGGTCAGCACCACCAGCATAAACGACTCGACCCCGAGGCCCCGCCTCCGCGCTCCGCGCGGTTACTCCCTCGCTCTGCGCGAACGGACGAGCAAGCTCGCCGTTCGACCTCGCTCCGGTCGTCTCTGCGGGGTCTCGGGGTCGAGTGTTACGTGAGGTTTACTTCAGCCGGCGTTGCGGGCGGCGCGGCGGGCGGAGAGCTCGTCGGACATCGAGGCGACCTGCTCGCCGTCCTCGGCCGCACGCTCGCTCGGGAGCTCGGAGAGGGTGCCCTCGATCTCGCGCCAGACGCCACCGATGGCGATGCCGAAGACGCCCTGCCCGCCCTGGAGAAGGTCGATGACCTCGTCGTTGCTGGTGCACTCATAGACCGAGGCGCCATCGCTCATCAGGGTGACGCGGGTCAGGTCGTCGGTGCCCCGCTCGCGCAGGTGCTGCACGGCAGCGCGGATCTGCTGCAGCGAGATGCCGGCGTCGAGGAGTCGCTTGATGACCTTGAGGATCAGGATGTCGCGGAAGGAGTAGAGCCGCTGGGTGCCGGAGCCGGTGGCCCCGCGCACGCTCGGCTCGACGAGACCGGTGCGGGCCCAGTAGTCGAGCTGGCGGTAGCTGATCCCGGCCGCGTTACAGGCCGTCGGGCCGCGGTAACCGGTGTCGCTGGGCAGGGTCGAGACATCGTCGGTGAAGAGAAGGCCCTGCTCGTCAGCCTGCTCCGCCGCGCGTTGCGCGTCATCGGCGCCGTGGCCGGGCTTCTGTTCGTGGTCGAACACGATGTCCTCCATCGTCTACTCCGTTGTGCGTAACTCCACTCGGGGAATGAACGGCTGCGGCGGGGGGACCACATCGTTGGAGTTACAACAGAGACAACTACAAGGTAAGCGCCGCAAGGGCCCTGGTCAAAGAACCCCCTCCGGCGTGTCGTCCAGCCTAACCCTCAAGTAGAGCATGAGGCTTGCGGCGCCTGGTCGTCGCGACCAATGCCGTCAGCGCCAGTACCACGGCTCCCACGAGGAGGCAGACCCGCATCCCGGGAAGGGTGAGGATCCCGCTCGCGCCGGCTCCCAGACCGCCGAAAATGGCGACCGCGATCGCGCCGCCCGTCTGCCGGAACGTGCTCAGCGCGCCGGTGGCGACACCGACCCGGGCGGGCTCGACGGCGTCGATCAGGTCCGCGGTGACGAGCGTGATCGCCAGCGCGCCGCCGGTGGAGAGCGGGACGAGCAGGACGAGGACCAGCCAGACCGGCGTGGTCGTCGTGAGCGGGAGCAGGGCGAGCATCCCCACCGCG
Organism: Nocardioides sp. NPDC023903; assembly: GCF_040639295.1. Lineage (NCBI taxonomy): Bacteria > Bacillati > Actinomycetota > Actinomycetes > Propionibacteriales > Nocardioidaceae > Nocardioides > Nocardioides sp. NPDC023903. Next base: position 272,928 of record NZ_JBEZZS010000001.1, read on the forward strand.
AGGATCAGCTGGCCGCCAGCGATGAGCGGGCGCCGGCCCATGACGTACGCCAGACGTGGCGCGAGCACGTTGGCGCAGGTGGTCATGGCCGCCGGGATGACGAACATCAGCCCCGCCGCGGCACCGCTCCAGCCCCGCACCTGCTGGTAGTAGAGCCCGAGCAGAAAGATCCCGCCGTAGAATCCGAAGTTGATCCCGAACCCGGAGACCAGCGCGACCGCCACCCTGCCCCGAGCGACCAGACCGAGCGGCAGCACCGGCGCCGCCGAGCGGCGCTCCACCACGACGAAGGCGACGGCCGCCGAGATCGCCACCGCCGCCGCGAGCAGGGCGGGCATGTGCCAGCCAGTGTGGCCGGCGTCGATGACGGCGTACGTCAGCGCGGACAGCGCGACCACGGCCAGCGCCTGGCCTAGGAGGTCGAGCGGCGCCCGGCGCCGTACCGCCCGGATCCGCAGGCCGGCCAGCAGGACCACGATCAGGATCCCGACCGGCACGTTGACCAGGAACACCCAGCGCCAGCCGGCGTACTCGCTCAGCAGGCCTCCGGCCACCGGACCCAGCGCCATCGCCGCGGATCCGCCGATGGTCCACACGGCGATGGCCTGCGCCCGGGCCCGCGCGTCGTCGTACGCCACCCGGACCAGCGCCAGCGACGCCGGCATGACCAGCGCGGCGGCAGCGCCCTGGAGCACTCGCGCCGCGATGAGCACCGGCATCACCGGCGCGGCCGCGCAGGCCACGGATGCGACGGTGAACAGCACCACGCCCAGCGCGTAGGCCCGCACCGGGCCGACCCGGTCCGTCACCGCTCCAGCCGAGAGCATCAGCGCCGCGAACATCAGCGTGTACGCGTCCACGACCCACTGCAGCCCGGCCATCCCTCCGCCCAGGTCCCGATGCAGATAGGGCAGTGCGATGTTCACCGCGGAGACGTCGACGGTGATCACCGTGAAGCCCAGCAGCGCAGCGAGCAGCGCTCGAAAGCTCCCCGCCGGCACAGTTGCCGGACTTCCGCTCGACGCCTCGTGGGCAACTGCGGTCATCGTGCTCCTCCTCCAGGTCGTTGTCCCCGAAAGTCTGGTCGCGTCGCGCGCGCGGAGGCAGACCGCGCGATGCCGGGGTGTCACCAGGGGTGGGTGTGGCACGGCCCCTCACGCGAGCAAGACCTGCGGCACACTGGTAGGGATGAGTGACATGGCTTCGACTGAGCTCGGGCGCTACCTGCGCGCCCGCCGGGCACGGGTCACGCCGGAGGAGGCGGGTCTGCCCGCCGGCACCGGCGTGCGGCGTACGCCTGGACTGCGGCGCGAGGAGCTGGCTGCTCTCGCGGGCGTGTCGGTCGACTACTACACCCGGCTGGAGCGCGGACGGGAGACCAACCCGTCGACGGCCGTCCTCGACTCCCTGGCCCGCACGCTGCGCCTGACCGGCGATGCCCATCAGCGCCTGCACGAGCTGGCCGAGGTCGCCTCGGGACGCTTCAGCGAGCCCCGGGCGACGACCGACACGACCGTACGTCCCTCGGTGCTCGCCATGATCGAGCAGCTGCGACCGCTGCCTGCCTTCGTCTTCAGCAGGCACAACGATGCACTTGCCGCCAACGGGCCGGGCCGGCGGCTCTACCCAGGGCTGTGGGAGGGGCCGCGGGAGCACCGGAATCTGACCCGCTACCACTTCCTCGACCCGGTGGGCCGACGCCTGCTCGACCCTTGGTATCAGACGGTGGCCAGCTCGGTCGCCCACCTGCGCGCCATCGGTGGCACCGACGTCGACTCACCCCGGCTGGCGGCGCTCGTTGGCGAGCTGCTGCTCAAGTCGCCGGAGTTCGCCGAGATGTGGGAACGCTACGACGTCTGCGAGCGCAGCGGTGGCACCAAGACGTTCGATCATCCGCACGTGGGCCGGATGACGCTCACCTACGAGGTCATGCAGCTTGCCCGCACCGGCGGTCAGCGCCTGGTCGTCTACCAGGCAGAGGCCGACACGATCGATGAGAAGGCGATGCTCGCGCTGAGCGAGTGATCCCGCCCGAGCCTCAGTGGGACTCGAAGTCCTCGGGGGTGATCTCGTCGAGGAACTCGCGGAACTTCTCGATCTCGTCCTCCTGCTCGGCCGGGACAGCGAGTCCCGCCTCGTCGAGAACCTCGTCGGAGACCACGATCTTGGTCCCGGTACGCAGCGCCAGCGCGATCGAGTCCGAAGGTCGCGCGCTCACCTCGACGCCCGAGGCGAAGACCAGGTTGGCGTAGAAGACGCGGTCGGTGACCGAGGTGATCTGCACCTCGGTCAGCTCGTTGCCGGTCGCCTCCAGCACGTCCTTGAGCAGGTCGTGGGTCAGCGGCCGCGGCGGCACCACACCCTGCTGGGCGAAGGCGATCGCGGTCGCCTCCACCGCGCCGATCCAGATGGGCAGGTATCGCTCACCCGCCACCTCGCGCAACAGCACGATCGGCTGGTTGGAGGGCATCTCCACTCGGACTCCGAGCACATCGACCTCGCGCATGTCATCCACCCTACCCGTCTCCGGGTCGCGACAGCAGCCCGGTTGACCGGCGAATGAACCGAGTCAGCGGTCGCGCAGCCCTGACTTCACCAAGGTGGCGTGCAGACGGACCGCCAGCGAGGCGATCTCGCTGCCGATCTCCTCGGCCCGGCCCTGCGCTCCAGCGTTCCCGGGGCGCCGCAGCGGCGCCACGATCTGCTCGATGAGACCGACCTCGCGGTCGGCGGCGGCCTTCATGCCGCGCAGGTGACGGGGCTCGATCCCGAACTCGGCCAGCTCCTTGGCCGTGCGCGCGATCGCGAGGGCGTCGGTGTCGTAGTGACCGCTGCGCAGCGGCACCACCAGTGCCATCTTCTCCAGCTCGGTCAGCAGGGCGTCGTCGACCTCGGCCACCTTGAGGAGCTCGCGTCGCGAGATCCGCATGTTGTCCGTACGACGGAACGACTCCGCCCCGGGCGCGCCGCTGGGGGTCAGGGCGACCGTCGGGACCGTGGGCACGGTCGCCTCGATCGCCGGCGGCTCGAGGCCTCGGTCGATCGCGTCGAGGTGCTCGCCGATGACCTTGAGCGGCAGGTAGTGGTCGCGCTGCATCCTCAGGACATAGCGCAGCCGCTCCACATCACGGCGGGAGAACTTGCGGTAGCCCGCGGGCGTACGCTCCGGCTTGATCAGTCCCTTGTCCTCGAGAAACCGGATCTTCGGGATGGTGACCGTGGGAAAGTCCGGACGCAACTGGTCCAGGACCTGCCCGATGTTGAGCCGCTCCCCCGAGTCGCTAGCCGGCCGTTGTGGGTCAGGCATCGCGGCGGCGGCCATCGGCTACGCCCCTTCGTGTCCGGCGTAGAAGACGAGCCGGAACTTGCCGACCTGGACCTCGTCACCGTCCTTGAGGACGACCTTCTCGATCCGGTCACGGTTGACATAGGTGCCGTTGAGGCTGCCGACGTCGGAGACCTCGAAGGTGTCGCCGGTGCGCGCGAACTCCGCGTGGCGACGCGAGACGGTGACGTCGTCGAGGAAGATGTCGCTGTCCGGGTGGCGACCCGCGACCACGGTGTCCTGGTCGAGCAAGAAGCGGCTTCCGGCACCGGGACCACGCTGCACGACGAGCATGCCGTTGCCCCGCGGCAGGGCCTCGACGGTGGCCGCCTCGACCGGGCTGAGCACCCGGTCGGAGGTGTCGGCGTCAGCCCCGAGCTGAATCGTCGAGGTCTGGTCGGTCCCGGTCAGGCTTACGCCACACTGCGAGCAGAACCGCGCTTCGTCGGGGTTCTGGCTGCCGCAAGCGGGGCACACGGACATTTTTGAGCTCCAGGTTCATCGAGGGCCGGGCACCTACCCTCAAGTGAACGTTGAGGGATGGTATCCGCAACCTATCAGGTCGGCCCAGGTGTTCGGTTGGGCTGCGCCAATTCTTAGCGCACAGCCTTAGGCGTCGAGTGATGCCTCGTACGCCGCGGCGTCGAGGAGGCTCTCCAGCTCGGCAGGATCGGACGGCGTGACCTCGAAGAGCCAGCCCCCGCCGTAGGGGTCGTCGTTGACCAGCTCGGGTGTGGCGTCAAGCGATCCGTTGACCGCGACGACCTCGCCGGAGATCGGCGCGTAGATGTCGCTGACCGACTTGGTCGACTCCAGCTCGCCGCAGCTCTCGCCCGACTTGATCGTGTCGCCGAGGCTGGGCATCGACACGTAGACAATGTCGCCGAGGGCGTCCTGGGCGTAGTTGGTGATCCCGATCCGTACGGAGCCCTCGGTCTCGCCAGGGTTGCGCAGCCACTCGTGCTCGCTGGTGTACTTCAGGTCCTCGGGGTACACGGCCATCTCCTCATCAGGCGTACTGGTCTGGCTGCGGAAGATCGTCCCGCAGCCGTTGTCGAAACCCTACTGCGACCCACCGACGAAACGGTCAGCGGGACACGGTGTGAATCGACTCGATGTCGATCTTCTCCTCCGACTCCACCTTTACCTCCGCGCCCTGCTCCTCGAGCTGGTCCTGCGGGCCCTGGTAGAAGTCGATCGCACCGGCCAGCGTGTCGGGCGGGCCGATCACCTGGAGGCGGTAGGGCGGGCTGATCAGCTCGCCGCCGACGTTGAGTCCCTCGGCGGGCTGGCTGACCTCGATCGAGGACGACGCGACCAGGCGTACGGCCTCGCCGTCGGCCCCCTCGATCTCCATCGCCTCGGCACCACTCGTACGCAGCTCCTCGATCAGGTCGAGGAGCGCGGTCAGCCGGAGCGGGTCGGCGCCGGGGTCGATCTCGATCGTGATCCCCGGGCCGCTGACCGGCACCGTCCCGGCGATCACCCGGAGCGTGTCGACCTGCTCCTCGGCACGCTGGAGCGCGGTCTGCTGCTGGAGGGTCTGGTCCTCGAGCTCGTCGCGGGTCGCCTCGAGCTCCTCGATCTGCTCCTGCGCCTTCTGCGTCGTGCCGGCCAGGCCGGAGAGGATGTCGATCAGCTCCTGCTCGCGCAGACCGGCGTACGTCGAGTCCTCGGTGTTCGTCTGGACCTGCACCACGGCGGCGTAGCCGAGTACGCAGAGAAGGACCGCGACGGCCACCTGGCCGCGCCGGAAGTGGGTCAGCGCGTCGAAGAGCCGCGCCCGGCCGACCAGCGGCGCCGGCTCCTCCTCGGGCTCGTCAGGCTCGTCGGACTCATCAGGCTTCTGGGTCTTCGGCACTTCCTCGGCTTCGGCGACCTCGTCGGCCCCATCGGCCTGCTTGGTCTGCTCGTCTTCAGCCGCGTCCTCGACCTCGTCGGGCTCCGTGCTCTCAGCGGGCTCCTCAGGCTCGTCGGCCTTCTCGAGGTCTTCGGCGGCCGCCTCCTCGACGTCGGCCGGCTCGACAGGCTCAGCAGGCTCGACGAAGTCGACGGGCTCGACAGGCTCGACGTCGTCCGCCTTGTCGGTGGGCTCGACCGGCTCGTCCTCCGTCACCTCGGTGTCGTCCGACTCCTCGGCCACCGGCTCCTCAGGCGCGTCGACAGTCTCCTCGGACCCACCCTCATCAGACCCGGCCTCATCGACCGCGTCCGTCTCCGACGGCTCCTCGGCCTCCGCGGCGTCGGTCGTCTCGACAGTCTCCGCGGGTGTCTGCTCAGCAGGCTGCGTACCATCGTCTGAGGCCTCGGGCGTGGTGACGTCCTCGGTGACGGTCTCCTCCGGAGGCGTGGCGGGCTTCTTCGCCGGTGCCTTCTTCGCAGGAGTCCGCTTGGCCGCGGTCCGCTTCACCGGTGGCCTCCTCTTCCGGTCAGGCATGGAAGATGTGCCTCCGGATGGCTGCGACGTTGGTGAAGATGCGGATGCCGAGGACGACGATGACGCCCGTGGACAGCTGGCCGCCGACGCCGAGGCGGTCACCGAGGTAGACGATGCCGGCGGCGATGACCACGTTGCTGATGAACGAGACGACGAAGACCTTGTCGTCGAAGATGCCGTCCATGAACGCGCGCAGCGCACCGAAGACGGCGTCCAGCGCGGCGACGACGGCGATCGGCAGGTAAGGCGCGAGGCCGACGGGCACCTCGGGCTGGAAGAACAGTCCCAGCACGATGCCGATCACTAGGCCGATGACGGCGATCATTCTTCGCGGTCCCCTTCGCTGTTCTCTTCAGAGTCTTCGTCGGTGTTGTCGGTGGGCTTCTCGGAGCCCTTGGTGCCCTTGTCGTCGGACTTGGCCCCGAGGTGGGTCAACTCCAGCAGATCAGCGGGCGCCGCGGGAAGGGTGAGCCGGTCGATGTTCTCGACGTCGTAGGGCATCCCGTAGTCCTGCGTCGTGGTGTGGATCATCGCGCCGGAGACCGTCTCGGCGAAGCGTGCGGCCAGCGTACGCGTGTCGCCGATGGCCGACACCTCATAGGGCGGAGAGAGCGAGACGTCGTTCATCCGGAGGGCGGCGCCGGAGGTGATCACGCCGCTGCGCGGGGTGACCCGCTGGCCGTCGACGGCGACGGCGGTCGCACCCGCCTGCCACAGGCCGTTGACGATCACGGCGAGATCGTAGTCGCGCACGGTGCCGCCCTCGTTGCCGTCGGCGGCGTTGTCGATGGTGATCCTGATCCCCGAGCCGGTCACCGGGGCGAAACCGGTCTCCTCCGCGGTCGCCGCGGCGGTCGAGGACGCCGACTCGGCCCGCAGCCCGAGCGCGTTGAGCGCCGACTCGCGGCTCTGGTTGTCCTCGCGCAGCTCGGAGATCTGCTGGTGCAGGTCGGAGATCCGGTCCTGGCGCTGCTCGATGCGGTCGACCAGGACCTGTCTGCTGGTCTGGCGGACGTCCTCGTTGCGCGAGGTCTGCACCGCGGCGGTCGTGGCCAGCAGTGCGAAGAGTCCCACGACCACCATCGCCCACATCCCCGGCCGGCGACGCCGGGTCGGCTCCTCCGCCGTGGGCTCGCGCCTAGCGGCAGCGGCCATGTAGTCGGAGTCGATCGCATTGTCGGTGATGCGGTCCAGCAGTGGCTTGGTGACGTAGGCGCGCAGGTCCTCGGAGCCGGGGATCTGGTCAGGCACGGGTCGCCCCGCCCTTCTCCAGCGGTGGCGTGGTGGCCATCAGGCGACGTACCTCCTGGGCGTAGAGGACCAGGCTCCACCACAGCAGCAGGATCCCCCACAGCGCGAACGCCCAGCCGAAGGCCTGCGCCAGCTGGATCGGCAGGCTCGGCTCCAGGCCGAGGTCGAGCGTCTCGGGGATCTCATGGGTGAGGTAGAGCAGCGGGAAGGAGGCCAGCAGGCAGAAGGCCCCCACCTTGCCGAGGAGATGCACCGGCAGCGTACGCACCCCACGGCTGCGCAGCGCCGGGATCATCGCCAACAGGCCGACGAGCCGCAGCGGCACCAGCAGCGCGATCGGCCACGGGATCACGTCGATCTGCCAGAGCGCGAGTGTCGCGGCGAGCACGAAGACGGTGTTGGCCACCACGTCCAGCAGCTCGCCCGAGCGGCGGCGTCCCAGCTGCTTGCGGTTGAGCCAGCTGTCGAGCAGGTCGGTGACCACCGCGAGACCGAACGCGGACAGCGCGATCGTGTCGTCCTCGGCGATCATCACCGCCCACAGCATCACCGGCGCGTAGACGAGCCGCAGGATGCTGAGCAGCTTGCCGAGCACGGGCTGGTTGCGGTCGGCCGAGCCCCGCGGTCGCCGCGCGTCCCGGCCATGTTGCAGGCGGGGATCACCGGATCGACGGTTGGGCATCTGCGGCTTCTCCTCTGTCACCAGACGCGGCACGAGCCAACCCTAGTCGGTAGCCGTTGAGTCGTCGGCGTGGGCGGCGTCGCGGATCTCGCCGACCAGCTCCTCGATGACATCCTCCAGCGTCGCCAGGCCGATGGTGCTGCCGTCCTCACGGACGACCCGGGCCAGGTGGGCGCCGCGGCGCTGCAGGGTCTCGAGCGTCTCGTGGAGCGCGTCGTCAGGCGTGACCGTCGCGAACGGACGGATCCACTTGTTCTGGACGGGCTGCCGGCGGCGTACGTCATCGGGCTCGAGTACGTCCTTGATGTGCAGGTAGCCGACCAGGTCGCCGTTATCGCCCGCGACCGGGAACCGGCTGTAGCCGGTCGTGGCGCACACCGCCTCGATGTCGGAACCCGAGGCACCCCGCGGCACGATCGTCCAGTCGGAGATCGGGATGGTGACCTTGGCGACCGTCTTCTCGGTGAAGCCGAGCGCGCCGGCCAGGCGGCCGTACTCGTCCTCCTCCAGGAGCCCTTCGCCGCGCGACTCCTCGACCATGGCGGCCACCTCCGCACGGGTGAAGGCGGAGCTCACCTCGTCCTTGGGTTCGATGCCGAGCGCCCGGACGCAGGCGTTGGCGACGTAGTTGAAGGCGACGATGATCGGGCGCAGCACGTAGACGACCGCGTAGATGGCCGGGCCGAGGACGAGAGCGGCCTTGTCGGGACCGGCCAGTGCGATATTCTTCGGCACCATCTCGCCGACCACCACGTGCAGGTAGGTGACCACGAGCATCGCGATCACGAACGCGACCGGATGGTGGAAGGCCTCTGGCAGACCGATCAGGTCGAAGCCGGGCTCGAGCAGGTGCGCGAGCGCCGGCTCGGTGATCGCCAGCAGCAGCACCGAGCAGACGGTGATGCCCAGCTGGGCGCCGGCCATCATCAGGCTGATGTTCTCCATCGCCCGCAGAGTGATCCGGGCCATCTGCGAGCCAGCCTGGGCGGCGGGCTCGATCTGGCTGCGCCGGGCTGAGACCAGCGCGAACTCCGAGCCGACGAAGAAGGCGTTGGCGAGCAGCAGCACGAGGCCGAGCACGAGTCCCATGGTGGTGCTCATCAGCCGATCACCTGCATCGAGATCCGGTCGATCCTGCGCCCGTCCATGATCTCCACGGTCAGCTTCACGTACCTCGCGTAGACGTCGTCATCGTCGGAGTCGGGCGGCGGGTTGCCGGGCACCGTCAGCTCGGCGCTCGCGCCCGGCTCGGGGATGCGGCCCAGCAGGCTCAGCATCAGACCGGCCACGGTGTCGTAGTCCTCGCTCTCGGGCAGGGCGACACCGGTGATGTCCTCGACCTCGTCGGGACGCAGCAGCCCCGACAGCGACCAGCCGCCGTCCCGGCGCAGCCGGGCGCGGGCGCTGAGCGGGTCGTGCTCGTCTGCGATATCGCCCACGATCTCCTCGATCACGTCCTCGAGGGTGACGATGCCGGCCTGGTCGCCGTACTCGTCGAGCACCACGGCCAGCTGGAACCCCTCGGCGCGCAGCAGCGCCATCAGCGGGTCCAAGCGCAGCGAGTCGGGCACGACCACCGGCGGCACCATCAGGTGCTTGACCTTGGCTGTGGGGCGCTCGTGCACCGGCAGCGCCACGGCCGCCTTGACGTGCACGGTGCCGACCACGGCCTCGTTGTCGTCGAGCACCGGGAAGCGGGAGTTGCCGGTACGCCTCGTGAGCTCGATCAGCGCTTCGGCGCGGTCGTTGTGGTCGAGGCTGTGGACGCGTACGCGCGGGGTCATGATCTCCCCCGCCGTGCGGGTGCCGAACTCGACCGAGCGCTCCATCAGCTCGGCGGTGTCGGCGTCGAGGGTGCCCTCGTGGGCGCTGCGCTGGATCAGCGAGGAGAGCTCGGCCGAGCTGCGCGCCGAGCGCAGCTCCTCCTGCGGTTCCATGCCGAGGCGACGCACGATGGCGTTGGCGGTGCCGTTGAGCACCTTGATCGGGCCGCGCATGAGCCGGGTGAAGGCCCGCATCGGGCCCTGGGTGACGCGCGCGGTCTCCAGGGGCAGCGCCAGCGCGAGGTTCTTGGGGACGAGCTCACCGAAGAGCATCGTCACGATCGTGGAGAGGGTCAGCGCGACGGCCACCGCGATCGCCGCCACCGCGCCCTCGGGAAGCCCGGTGGCGAGCAGCGGCGCGTCGATCAGCTCGGCGATCGCAGGCTCCGACATCCAGCCGATGCCGAGATTGGTCACGGTGATGCCGACCTGCGCGCCGGAGAGGTTGCTCGAGAGCTCCTTCATCGCGCGGAGCACGCCCTGGGCGGCCTTGTCGCCCTGCTCGGCGGCCATCTCCACCTGGGAGTGGTCGACCGTGACCAGGGAGAACTCGGCGGCCACGAACACACCACAGGCGGCGACCAGCAGCAGCGCCAGGAGGATGAACAGCACCTCGGTCATCACACCAACCTCGACGGGTGCTGCCGCGAATCACTCAGCGGGCATGGATATTGGCCGGGTTGCGGTCCGTCCATCGGGGTTCAGATCGTCCTTAGCTGTTGGAAGTGCCGTCAGCCTACATGGCTGTGGTTGCGCCTTCTGCGTTGCTGTACGGGGCCATGAGAGACGTGTCGCGTTCCGGACACAGTTGTCCAGAACGGGGCTGTGAACCTTGACACACCCGGCCCGTTCGTCAACTCTTACGCGGCAGTAACCGACGATTCACGAGCCGAGGGAGTCCCCTTGACCATGTCCTCAGCCTCACGACGTACGTTCCTGGCCGGCGCTGCCAGTGCCGCCGGTGCCGCAGCGTCCGGTCTGCTCGCCGGTCCCGCCGCAGCCACCTCGCCCCGTCGCGTACGACTGGTGCGGGAGGAGCACCGGGCGGTCGTCATCGGCTCCGGGTTCGGTGGCGGCGTGGCCGCGCTGCGGCTGGCGGAGGCCGGCGTACCGGTCACGGTGCTCGAGCGTGGCCGCCGCTGGCCAACGGGCCCGGACGCGCAGACCTTCCCGACGGTGCGCTCTCTCGACAAGCGGGTGCTGTTCCACACCACCGCGCCCGAGGCGCTCAAGCCGCTGCAGAAGCTGCTCGGCACTCCCCTGAACTTCGGCCCGTACGTCGGCCTGCTCGAGCCGGTCCTCGGCCAGAACATGCTCGCCATGTGCGCGGCCGGCGTCGGCGGCGGCTCGCTGGTCTACCAGGGCATGACGCTGCAGCCGTCCGCGGAGGTCTTCAACACCTGGTTCCCGAACGAGCTCGACTACGAGCTCATGGACCGGGTCCATTACCCACGCGTTGCCAAGATGCTCGGCGCCGCGACCGCGCCCGACGAGCTGATCGCCTCGGACAACTACCGGGTCTCGCGTACGTTCGGCCAGCGCGTGGAGGCCGCCGGCTACGACCTGCAGAAGATCCCGATGCCGATCGACTGGTCCTACGCGCTCGCGGAGCTGCGCGGCGAGATGACGCCGTCCTACACCAACGGCGACTGCGCACTCGGCGTCAACAACGGCGGCAAGCACTCCGTCGACGTCACCTACATCGAGCAGGCCGAGGCCACCGGCCTGGTGCACGTCGCCACTCGCCACAACGTGACGAGCGTGGCCCGGGCCGCCGATGGTCGCTGGGAGGTCCACGTGGACCGCACCAACGACGCCGGTGATGTGGTCGAGCAGAAGATCCTGACCACCCGCGCGCTGGTCATGGCGGCCGGCTCGCTGAACACCAGCAAGCTCCTGGTCCGCGCCGAAGCGACCGGCACCATCCCGGACCTTCCCGAGAAGCTCGGCCAGGGCTGGGGCACCAACGGCGACCGGATCTACATGTGGCGCCCCTTCGACGAGAACCTGACCGGTACGCAGGGTGGGCCCGTCGTCTATCAGACCCAGGACTGGGCCGACCCGACCACGGCCAACACCGTCATCCAGGCGTCGCTGCCACCACTCCCCCTCGGCCTCGACCTGGGCGCCACGATGCTGGTCGGCTTCGGCGTCAGTGCCGACCGCGGCAGCTTCCGCTACAGCTCGTTCACCGACTCGGTGAGCCTGCGTTTCCCCTTCGGCGGCGACTCGGCGAGCTATCGCGCCATCCACGAGCGGGTCTCGAAGATCAGCGGCGGCCTCGGCGCCCTGATCGACACCAACAGCATCGTCAACAGCACCTGGCACCCGCTCGGCGGCGCCAACATGGGCACCGTCTGCGATCTCGACGGCCGGGTACAGGGCCAGGACGGCCTCTACGTCCTCGACGGAGCGCTCATCCCGGGGACCACCGGAGCGTGCAACCCGTCGATGACCATCGCCGCCGTCGCCGAGCGCGCGATGGACAACATCGTTGCCAAGGACGTCGGAACGGTCATCTGACGGGGCTCGTTCTGAGCCGTTCCCCCTTTCAGCAAGATCATGCAATGCAAAATTCTGCAGATTTTGCCGAAAGGGGGTGACAACCCCTTAGGTGATGCGGCAACATTGTTCTTGCCCCGCTGGTGACCCGAGACGCCAGCGGGGCTCTTACGTTTTCCCGCCACCTCACGCAAGCTTCTGAGCGACCTCGTTGAGGTTCGCGCGGAGCTTGGCGCGGTAGGCGTCGTGCTGCTCGGGCAGCCGTGCATCGCAGAATGCCGCCAGGTCGGTCCCGGTGACCTCGATGACCGAACGACCCGCAGCCGCCTCGGTCTCGAAGAGGTCGAGAATCTCGCGGAGGATCGCGACGATGTCCATCCCGTCGCCGGTGGTGAAGCGCCACATGTAGCTCTTCATCTCGCCATAGACGGTGCGGTAGTCCGCGGGAAGCTCGGCGGCGCGGGCTTCCATGCGCTTCCAGTCCTTCTTGTCACCTACGAGGCGGCTGAGGAGATTGTTCATGGTCGTACTCCTTGTGATCGGTTGGTGTGCTTCCCCGTCCCCCTTGTTTGGGGCCGTGTAAGAAGCGTGCAGCCCTGACGTAGCGTCAAGGTCAAGCACCGATCCGAAGAAAGTTCTCGAGAGCCGCCTAGCTCCGCTGGCCGAGCCGCCGGAGCGGCGGGAAACCTCGCTTCGCCCAGGGGTCGGCCAGCGGCGTCAGCGCCCGACGGCGTACCCCTGCGCACCCCGAGCATTAGCAGCAGCAGAGAGCGTCCCAGTCTCAGGATCACGAGTAACCGCAGAAAGCCGCCCCAGAGACCAGTCCCCGCTCAGCTCAACAGCATGCCCCCGACGCCGCAGCCCCTCGACGACCGAATCCCCGAGCCGATCCTCGAGCACCGCACCGGCGGGAGTCCAAGTACGCGGCCAGAAGGACCCGGGAAACGATGTCGAGTTGAGCGCCGGAGCGTCGATGGCCTCCTGAGGCGAATAGCCGCCGACGAGAGTACGCAGCAGGTAGAGCAGCTGCCACTGATCCTGCTGGTCGCCGCCAGGTGAGCCGACGGCGGTGACGGCCCGACCATCGCGCAGAACGAGGGTGGGGGTGAGAGTCGTGCGCGGCCGCCGGCCGGGGGTGAGCGTGGACGGCAGGCCGGGCTCGAGCCAGGTCATCTGCAGCCGGGTGCCGAGGCAGAAGCCGAGCTCCGGAATCGTCGGCGACGACTGCAGCCACCCGCCCGAGGGGGTGACCGCGATCATGTTGCCCCAGCGATCGGCGACGTCGATGTGGCACGTGTCGCCTCGGGTCTCGCCCTCGCGCGAGACCGTCGGCTCGCCCACCCCAGACGCGACGGCGGCGGGGTCGTAGGTCTCGCGCAGGGGCGGGAAGGCCTTCGCACCCAGCCCGGGCCTCACCTCGGCCGAGGCGACATCAGTGATCAGGGGCCGGCGGGTGGCTGCGTACTCCTGGGAGAGGAGGGTCTCGATCACGGCCGGATCGGCGCCGTCGCCGTAGTGGGCGTCGCGGTCGGCGAAGGCGAGCTTGGTCGCCTCCAGGATCGTGTGCGCGCCGTCCGGGTTGCTCGGGTCGAGGAGCGCGTCATCGAGCGGCTCGAGCAGGTTGAGGGTCTGCAGCAGCACCGGCCCCTGCGTCCACGGCCCGGCCTTCGCGATCGTGTGGCCCCGGAACTCGGTCGTCACTGGAGTCTCGTACGCAGCCGAGAACCCAGCCATGTCGGCCGCCGTGATCACACCGGAATGGTCGGTTCCGGAGGAGTGGCGGTGCGGCGTACTTACGAACCGCTCGATCGCCTCGGCGACGAAGCCGCTCCCCCAGGCTGCACGCGCCGCGTCGATGCGCTCCTCGCGGGTCGCGGCGCCCTCGCCGGCGGCCACGAGACGGTCGAGCACGGCGGCGTACGCCTCGTTGCGAACCATCGTGTCCGGCTCCGGCAGCTCGCCGTCGACGAGCCAGTGGGCAGCAGAGGTGGGCCAGTGATCGCGGAACAGGTCGGCCACGGCGGCGATCGTGGAGACCGCCCGGCCCAGGATCGGATGGCCGTTGCGGGCGTAGTCGATGGCATAGGCGAGCACCTCGCCCAGCTCCCAGGTGCCGTGGTCACGCAGCAGCATCAGCCAGGCCTCGACCGCGCCCGGCACGGCAGCGGCCAACGCACCCGAGCCGGGTACCAGCTCGAGCCCCTCGGCCCGCATGTGCTCCACCGAGGCCCCCGCCGGCGCCGGCCCCTGGCCCATCAGCACCGTCGGCGCACCGTCGGCAGCGGCGAAGATCCCGACCAGGTCGCCGCCCGGCCCGTTGAGGTGGGGTTCGACCACGTGCAGCACGAAGCCGCCCGCGACCACCGCGTCGAAGGCGTTGCCGCCGCGCTCGAGCACCGCCTGCGCGGCACCGCTGGCCAGCCAGTGCGTCGAGCCGACCATGCCGAACCTCCCCAGCAGGTCGGGACGGGTCTTGAACGCTGCCGGAGGGGTGTAGGAGGAAGGCACGCCTTCAGGCTACGAGCGCGCGTCGAGCATCCCGTCGGCGGCCCCGGCCCCAGGATAGGGTCGCCCCATGAGTGCGCCAGCGGTCCGGGGCCGCCTTCAATGGTCAGTCGTCGTGCCGGTACTCGCACTGGTGGTGCTGGTCTTCTCGTGGCTCCGCCACGACCACTGGACGATCCTGGCCGTGGTGGCGGCTGTGCTGATCGGCGCGGTGCTGGGCGCGGTCCACCACGCCGAGGTCGTCGCCCACAAGGTCGGCGAGCCCTTCGGCTCGCTGATCCTGGCGATCGCGGTGACCGTGATCGAGGTCGGCCTGATCGTGATGCTGATGACCAGCGGTGGCGACAGCACCAGCACCTACGCCCGCGACACCGTCTTCGCCGCGGTGATGATCACCCTCAACGGCATCGTCGGACTCTCGCTCATGGTCGGCGCCCTCAAGCACGGGCTGGTCAGCTTCAACGCCGCCGGCACCGGCTCGGCGGTCGCCACCGTCATCGCCCTGGCCGGTCTCACGCTGGTGCTGCCGAGGTTCACGACGTCGGCGCAGGGCCCGCAGTACTCGACCTCGCAGCTCGTCTTCGCCGCCATCGCCTCGCTGGCGCTCTACGTCGCCTTCCTCTTCACCCAGACCGTCCGCCACCGCGACTTCTTCCTCCCCGTCACCAGCGACGAGCATGGCCGGATGACCGGGCTGGTCGATCTCGACAAAGACGGCCACGCCGACCCGCCGTCCACGCGCGAGGCCGGCCTCAGCCTGGCCCTCCTCCTGGTCTCCCTCATCGCCGTGGTCGGCCTGGCGAAGGTCCTCTCCCCCACGATCGAGAGCACCGTCAAGAGCCTCGGGTTCCCATACGCGGTCGTCGGCGTCGTGATCGCCCTCCTCGTCCTCGCTCCCGAGTCGATCGCCGCCGTGCGCAACGCCTCCCGCGACCGGGTCCAGACAAGCCTCAACCTCGCCTACGGCTCCGCGATGGCGTCGATCGGTCTGACCATCCCGGCCCTAGCCGTCGCGATGATCTGGCTCAGCGGCCCCCTCGAGCTGGGTCTCGAGCCGACCCAGATCGTGCTACTGGTGATCTCGGTCTTCGTCACCGGGCTCACCGTCGTCCAAGGCCGCGTCTACGCCCTGCAGGGGTTCGTCCACCTGGTCCTGCTGGCCGCGTTCCTGTTCCTATCGATGCAGCCCTAGCCGGTCATGAGGCCGGGATCTCTTCGAGGCCGACCTCCAGCTTCGGGAACGAGTGTCCCTCGGCATCCTTGAGCACGGTGTACTGCACGTCGACGTGCGGCTCGATGGCGCTGTGCTTGTCGTTGGGGGCGCCGATGATGAGCTGGAAGCCGAGGCCTCGCCAGGCTCCGATGGCGCGGCCGGTGAAGCGGGCGTCGGCCTTGATCAGCGCCTCGTCGAGGAAGACCGGCGCATAGCGAGGCCGGTCGGCGCCGGCGTCGCCGAGCTGGTAGCGCAGCGCGGCGCCGACGATGAAGGCGACCAGCTCCTGCGACTCGCCACCGGACTTCTCGCCGATGTGGTCGTAGAGGGCGACGTGCTCACCGGTGTCGGCGGCGACCTTCTCGGCGCTGACGCGCACGTGGTTGCGTACGTCGATCAGGTCGGCGAAGTCCGGCGCCGTGCGGCGCATCCGGTCGATGAGCCGCGACATCCGGGTGTAAGCCTGCTCGCGGGTCTCGTTGGACGAGGCCTTCTCGATCAGGTCGCGCACGGCGCGAAGCTCCTTGCGGAAGCGGCCGCGTACCGCAGACTGGCCCTCCTGGGTGTCGATCCGCAGCCGGTGACCGTCGTCGTTGAACGGCAGCTCGCCGAGGATCTGGTTGATCGGGTCGATCCGGTCACGGATCTCACGCACGGCTCGCGCCAGGGTCGAATCGAGGTTGGTCAGGTCGTTGCCCGACAGGTTGAGCAGGGAGTCGCGCCACTCGACCTCGAGCTCGTGCAGGCCGCTGGTCTGCAGCTCGTCGAGGAGGCGGTCGAAGTCGGCGTAGGAGGCGTCCGGGTCGGTGTGCAGGTTCGGGTTGGGCCAGCGCTCCAGGAACGACTCGAAGGTCTGCCGCAGCTGGACGCGGGCGGCCCCGATCGTCTCCTCCGCGGCGGCGCGGTCGGCGTCGAGGTTCTCGCCCGCCCGGGCGAAGACGGCGTCGAGCTCGGCGAGCGCGTCCTCGCGCCGGCCTGCCCCCTCACCGCCGGCCGCCTTGAAGAGCTGCTCGAGATAGTCGGCCTGAGCCGGGGCGACATCGGTGCCCGAGGCCTCCGCGTCCTCCAGCGCGTCCTTGGCGCGGTCGACCTGCTCGACGACGTCGCTCCAGCGCACGTCGAGGTCCTTGAAGGTGCTCTTGGCGGCCCCGATCCCTTCACGTAGCGAGTCGACCTTGGCGCGAGCGTCCTTGAGCCGCTTCTGCAGCGTGGCGATCTCGGGGTTGTCGGCCGTGACCTCCTCGATCACCGCCGCCCACCGGTCGCGCTCGCCTTCGGCCCCGGCGACATCGATCTGGTCCCAGGTGAGCGCGGAGACCGCCTTGAAGGACGTACGCCGCAGGTCGAGGTCCTTGATGGCCCGCTCGGCCTCTGTGACCGCGACCTTCGCTGTCTCGGCGTCCTTGCGCGCCGTCTCGAGGAGCTCGGTGAGCTCGGCGACGCGGCGGGTGTTGGTGAACCCGAGCACGTTGCCGGCGCCGTGACCACCGTGGGCACCGCGGGTCCCCTGCGAGACCTGGCCGGTGACGGTCAGCGCCATCCGGTGCTGACCGAGGAGCGCGGGCGTCTGCACACACACGTAGCCGTGTCGTTCGGTCAGCCGCTTCTTGAGCCAGCCGGTGAACACGCCGCGGCGGTAGTCCAGGCGTCCCGGAAGGGTGCCCTCGTCCAGACTGTGCACACCGTCCTTCATGCCCGTGTGGACGGCCTCGTAGCGGATCCGGGTGCGCTGGCGTACCGACTCGATCGCCGCCCGGAAGGCGCCGACGTGAGCGGCGTCGACGAGCATCGTGGTGGCGAACCCACCTAGGGCCAGGTTGAACGCCTCGCGCCAGGCCTCGTGCTCGGTGCGTACCTCGACCAGCTCACCGACGAACGGCATCTCTGCCGGACTCAGCCCGGCCGCCTCCGCGAGCACCGCACGGGCCGCCCGCAGCGGCTCGGGGATGTTGTTCTTCGTCTTCTCGGCATCGGCGAGCTCGCTCTCGAGCCGGCCGACCACGCCGATCGCGTCGGCCTCGGCCGAGCGGGCCGCGGCATAGGCGTTGAGGGCACTCGTGCGGGCATCGTCATCGACGAGGGCCTCGTGCGCGGTCGCCTGGAGGGTCTCGAACTCGTCCGGGCTCGTGGCCGTCGCGCCGAGGACGGCGAGCTCGTTGTCGAGCGCTTCGCGGGCGCGGCGTACGTTGTCGACCCGGGTCTCGGCGGACCTGATCTCGCGGGTGGCCTCCTCGAGGCGCCGGCCGCCGGAGGCGGCGACGGTGACCGCGAGACCGTCGCGCTCGGACTCGGCGGCGTCGATGAGCGCCTGCTTCTCGGCGACCGTCTTCTCCGCGGCGCTCTTGCGGGAGCTGAGGTCCGACTCCAGCTCGCTCAGCAGGTCGACCCGCTTGCCGGCCCGCCAGAGCCCGGCGGGGGTCGTCTCGTCGCCGAAGGCGCCGATCCCGTCGATCACGTCCAGCCTGGAGGCGGCGTCCTCGATCGCCGCCCGGTGCTCACGGATCGGCGTCAGCGCGCGCACCTGCTGCTGCGCGGTGACCATCCGGTCACGGGTCGCGGAGAGCTCGTCGAAGTGGGCAACGACGCCATCGGCGGTCGCTATGGTCTCGGGCTCCTCGAGGACCATCTTCTTGTAGAGGTCGTCGACCGTGGTGATCTGCTGCCCAGCCTGGATCCGGCCGAGCAGGTTGACCGCCTTCTCACCGTCGCCGGCGGCACCGATCCCGAGCGCGGAGTGGATCCGCGCGGTGAAGTCGCGGTCGGTGTCGATCGGGGTCAGACCGACTTCGGAGACCGCGGTGCGGGTGAAACGGTGGGCAGCGACCGGCTCCAGGTCACGTACGTCGAAGCCCGCCTCGGCGACGGCACGGAGCTTGGTGACGTCGTCCAGGTTCTTGGCGGACGCGGGAACGTACCAGGCCCGGACCGCGGTGAAGCGGGCCCCGGTCTGGTCCTCCCAGGTCATCGCGATCGCTGACCAGGTGTCACGGCCGTCGCCGCGCAAGACCCGGATCTTGGTGCCGTCGACGGTCTTCGCCTCGTCGATCTTGCCGCGTGCGTAGGAGAGGATGTTGCGCTGGTCCTGGCCGCGCGGCCGTCCGACGACGCCGCCGTTGGAGGCACCGTTGAAGGGCGTCGTGTGAGGCATGATCAGCGCGATGTAGGCGTCCATCAGCGTCGACTTGCCCGACCCGGAGCCTCCGGTGAGCAGCGTCGCGCTCGGCGAGAACCGCACCCGGTGAGCGCCGTCGTAGCCGCCCCAGTTGACCAGCTGCAGCTCGCTCGCGACCCACTGCCGCCCGTTCGATCGCGCGGGGATGAGGCCGAAGAGGCTGTCGATCATGCTCATTCTTCGATCTCCTCCGCGTCGTCGCTGGCGCGAGGGTCTGAACGAAGTGGCCCTCGACCAGCGGATTCCCTCAGCCACGCCTTGAGCTCGGAGAGCTTCTCGACGCTCAGCACGATCTCGACGAGCGGCGTGATCCGGAAGCGGCCCTCGGACTCCTCCTCGATCAGGCCCTCCCGAGCGAGTCGCTCGACGGCCCGCCGGATCTCGCGCCGGGCGGCGGCGTCGCCGCCGGCGAGGTCGAAGTAGGTCAGCACGGTCTGCTCGAGCTCGTCGACATCCACCCGCGCGGACTTCTCCCCCGCGCCACGCTCACGCTGGAAGACGGTGCGAAGGTGAACCAGAACGAGCGTCTCGGCGCGCGTGTAGGCGTCGTCCTTGAGGAGCACCGGCACGTCGAGCTCCTCCGAGCGCACCTGCCGCTTGTAGGCGATGCCGCGGTCGTGGTCGACGACGAGCCGGATGAAGAGGTCATGGAGCCGCGACTCGATCACGGCCTGGTGGTCGAGCAACGTACGCCACTGCCGGGGGCTCTTCTCGGCCGTGATGAACCGGCGGCGCAGCAGCTGGACCAGCACCCGGCGGATGTCGGCGTCGAGGACGCCGCGGTCGCCGACGAAGAGCTCGGTCGGGTCGTCCTCCATCGAGACGGGCTCGATGAAGCCTTCCGGCTCGCTGCCGTAGGCCACGGTTCCAGCCGTGATCTCAGCCTCAACCTCGACCTGAGGGTTAGCCTCAGCCTCGGCCGATGTCACCGTCTCACTCAACGCCCATCCCCTTTGCCATCCGCCGTCAACTTCACTCCGCCGAACGCGAACCGCCGCCGAATCCCGTCGGCCCGGACCGCCTCGATCGTGGAGATCTCCCCCGTCTCGGCCATCCCGCGGCGATGCGCGATCTCGAGCAGCCCGAGCAGGTCGACCGGGCGCCGGATCTCCTCGGGCGCGGCCGCGAAGACCTCGGCCAGGTCGACCGGCTCCTCGGTTCCGCGGGCAGCCACATAGGCGTCCAGGTGGGCCTCGATCGCCCGGTAGCCCGGCCCACCCCACGCCTTGGTGTCCTCGACAGCGCTCTCCACATCGCCCCAGTCGGCCAGCGGCGCCGGCGGCTCGGGCGGTCGCAGCTCGCTGACCGACTGGCGCAGGTGACCCAGGTCGGCGACGGGCAGCCGGCGCAGCGGCTCGACGGACTCGGCCGGCCGCGAGGACGGCATCCACGCCTGGAAGCCGACCATCACATCGCGCAGCAGGTCGTCGACCTGCCGGTCGCGGGCCGGGTCGTGCGTACGCACCTGGGTGGTGATCACGTGGGAGGCCGTCTGTTGGGCGGCCAGCACCTCGGCGACGCCCGTCTCGATCCGGCGTCCGACCGCGGCCAGCTCGGCCCGTTCGGGCGGGCCCATCTCGCGGGTGAACCGGTGTCGCAGCACGGTTCGCAGGTTGGTGGCCAGGTCGTCGAGGCGGCGCGGGTCGCCGATCATCCGCAGCGCGCCGGCGAACGCCTTGCCCTCCTGCGTGGAGGCCATCACGTCCTTGCCGCGCTGCAGGTACTCGCGCAGGACCTCGCCGGCCGGACGTACGTCCTGGCGCAGGTCGGTCACCACGTCACGCTGCATCGCCCGGATCGACTCGACCACCCGCGCGAAGTCGGCGGGAAGCTCACGGGTCAGGTGGAGGATGTTCTCGGCCTGCTCCAGCAGGGTGTCGTCATCGACGGTGTCGACGACGCCGGTGCGGTCCAGGCGGGCGATCTCGGCACGCCGCTCGGCGATCTCCTCGGTCAGCCGCGCCACCCGGGTCAGCACGTCGGGGTCGGCATCCAGGGCGAGCCGCTCGACCGCCTCCAGCAGCGTCCTGACCCGCGACTCCGAGACCCGCGCCCGCGACCCGCTCGCCCGTCCGGCGATCTCCAGGGCACCCACGGCATGGGCGGAGAGACGGTAGACCTCGTCCTCGCCCTCGATCTGGCGCAGCAGCCACCCGGCGCGCACCCATTGGCGGCACAGCTCGCGCGCCGTGCCGACTGGCAGCATCACCTCGCCACCCTCGCCCTCGGCGTGGCCGGTCGCCCGGAGCCGGTCCAGCATGTCGCCGATCTCGGCGTGCGCGTCCACCACGGGCACCGCGGCCCGCTCAGAGGTGAAGGTCACCGAGAGCACCGCCACCACGAACGGCGCGAACCGGCCGTGCAGGAGGTCGAGCATCGGGTTCTTGAAGGCGGCCAGAGCCCCGACGTACGCCGCCTCGACGCGAGTG
Organism: Nocardioides sp. NPDC023903; assembly: GCF_040639295.1. Lineage (NCBI taxonomy): Bacteria > Bacillati > Actinomycetota > Actinomycetes > Propionibacteriales > Nocardioidaceae > Nocardioides > Nocardioides sp. NPDC023903. Next base: position 294,267 of record NZ_JBEZZS010000001.1, read on the forward strand.
TCACTCATCGGCAGATACCGTACGTGGCAGCACCGACAACACCACAACCTTGATCACACGCGCGGACGCGCCGAGAATTCGGTTGCCGCCTACCGCATAGTTATCCCATGCGGGTTCGTCCTTTTCCTGTCGTAGCGGCCGTGGTGGCCCTGATCGCACTCTCCGGCTGCGCCGGGAACTCAGAGAGCCCGGAGTCCGCCGCGAACGGCGAGTCGGCCAGCGCCTCGCCGTCGGCGACGCCCCTCACGGCCAAGATCTCCCCCGCCGACGGGGCCAAGGACGTGCCTGTCGACAGCACCGTGACGGTGACTGCGACCTCGGGCGAGTTCACGAGCGTGAAGGTCGCCAAGCCCGACGGCCGCACCGTGCCCGGCTCGCTCTCCGAGGACAAGAAGACGTGGACGGCCAACGACCTGCTCGACCCGGCGCTGCGCTACACGGTCACCGCGACCGGTGAGACCGGCAAGGTCACCAGCAGCTTCACCACCCGCTCGCTCTCCCTGGCCCAGCAGACCTTCGCCACGATCGTCCCCGTCGACAAGTCCGAGGTCGGCGTCGGGATGCCGGTCGCGGTCTACTTCGACCTGCCCGTCAAGGACCACGCCTCCTTCGAGAAGCGCATGCACGTCACCTCCACCCCAGCCCAGACCGGCTCCTGGTACTGGGTCTCCGACACCGAGGCCCGCTACCGTCCGCAGACGTACTGGAAGCCCGGCACCACGATCAAGGTCGACCTCGACATCAACGGCGCCTCCGCCGGCGGGGACGTCTACGGCCAGCACAGCCGCACCGCCACCTACAAGGTCGGTGACGCGCACGTCTTCAAGGTCAACGCGCGTACGCATCAGATGAAGGTCTTCAGCAACGGCAAGCTGCTGCGTACGATCCCGATCACCACCGGCAAGCCCGGTTTCACCACGCGGTCGGGGATCAAGGTCATCTCCGAGAAGCACCGCGTCAAGGAGATGCGATCGGAGACGATCGGCATCTCCGACCAGAGCTCGAGCGACTACTACTCCCTCGACGACGTCGAGTACGCCATGCGGATCAGCAACTCCGGCGAGTTCATCCACGCCGCGCCGTGGTCGACCGGGTCCCAGGGCTACGCCAACGTCTCGCACGGCTGCACCGGCCTCTCCACCGCCAACGCCGCCTGGCTCTACGGCCTGGCCCGCATCGGCGACATCGTCGAGACCACCGGCACCGACCGGAAGATGGAGTGGGACAACGGCTTCGGCGACTGGAACCTGTCCTGGGCCGAATACCAGAAGGGCTCCGCGCTCTAGACCGCGGCGACCAGCCCCGCGCGGCAGCCGAGCATCATCTGCCGGTGGTTCCAGGTCAGCACCGGCCGCAGCAAGGACGAGGCCAGACCGAGCAGGCCGTCCACGACGACCTCCTGCTCGAACACCATCCGGCTCCCACCCGGCGCCGGCGTCAGCGTCCACCGCGCGAACCCGTCCAGGTCGCCGCCGATCCCGACCTCCAGCGTCGGCAGGTCGCGGCTGACCGCGTGCAGCACGATCTCCAGGTCGTACGGCAGCGTCGAACGGCACACCAGCAACGCGTCGTCCTCCCCCAGCTTCGCCACCGCCCGCACCTGCGGCCACCACTCGGGATAGCGCTCCAGGTCGACCAGCACATCTCGCACCACCTCAGTCGACATAGGCAGCTCCCAGGTCTCGGCGAAGACGTAGTGCGCGGGCATGAGCCCAGTGTGCCGCGTACGGCCGCCGAGTCAGCCCAGGAGCGTCGCAACCGCCTCACGGCCCTGGGCGGGTGACAGCGCGCCGAGAGCGGCCTCGGCGGCTTCGTCGCACAGGCCGGCGGTCACGGACTCGAGCCGGGCGCCGACGGCGGCCACGGCCGCGGGTGCCATCGAAAGCGAGGTGACGCCCAGGCCGACGAGCACGGGTGCGAGCAGCGGGTCGGCGGCGGCTTCGCCGCAGATCCCGACGGGCTTGCCGGCCGTACGCCCCGCTTCGGCGGTGATCGCGATGAGCTGCAGCACCGCCGACTGCCAGGGATCGGTGAGGTGGGCGAGGTCGGTGGCCAGCCGGTCGGCGGCCATGGCGTACTGGGTCAGGTCGTTGGTGCCGATGGAGAGGAAGTCGACCACCTCCAGCATCCGGTGGGCCATCAGCGCCGCAGCCGGCACCTCGACCATCACGCCCGGCTTGAGGCCGCGGGCGCGGACGAGGGCGGCGAAGTCGGCGGCCTCCTGGACGGTCGCGACCATCGGCGCCATCACCCAGGTGTCCGCTCCGGTGCGCTCGGCGGCGATCGCGATGGCGTCCAGCTGGCGCTCCAGCAGGCCGGGGTTGTCGGCGGCGAGCCGCAGGCCGCGTACGCCCAGGGCCGGGTTCTCCTCGCCCTCATGGGTCGCGAACGCGATCGGCTTGTCCGAGCCCGCGTCCAGGGTGCGTACGACGACGTGGCCGCGGCCGGCGAAGGGTGCCAGCACCTCGGCGTAGACGTCGGCCTGCTCCTCGACGGTGGGCTCCTCACGGCGGTCGAGGAAGCAGAGCTCGGTACGGAAGAGGCCCACGCCCTCGACCTGGCCGGCGGCCGCGTCGCGTGCCGAGGAGCCGTCGGCGACATTGGCGAGCAGGGCCACGGGGTGGCCGTCGGCGGTGCGTCCAGGGCCGGTCCAGGCGGCGACCGCCTGGCGCCGGGCGAAGTCGGCCTCGGCGCGGGTGGCGGCGTCCGAACCCGGCTCCAGCTCAACGATCCCGGCTTGGCCGTCGACGAGCACAGGAGTGCCCGAGACGATGCCGGTCGCGCCGGCCACGCCGACCAGGCACGGGATGCCGAGCTGGCGGGCGATGATCGCGGTGTGGCTGGTGGGACCGCCCCGCTCGGTGACCAGCGCGACCACGCGGGCCGGATCGAGGGCGGCGGTGTCGGAGGGTGCCAGGTCGGCGGCGACCAGCACGCACCGCCCTTCGGGCAGGTCCACGCCCGGCTCGGGTTCGCCGGCGAGGTGGGCGAGGACCCGGCGCTCGATATCGCGCAGGTCGGTGACCCGCTCGGCCATCAGGCCGCCCATCCCGCTGAACAGCGTGGCGAACTGCTCCACCGCCGCCGCGAAGGAGGCGACCAGTCCCTCCCCCGCCCGCAGGTGCTTCTCCACGGCGACTCGCAGCCCCTTGTCCCGGGCCAGGCCGGCGCTCGCGCTCAGGACGGAAGCGGCTGCGCCGGAGGCTTGCTCGGCCCGGCGGGCGTACCCGTCGGCGACGGCGGTGGCGGCCGCTTGGTAGGCCGCGAGGGCGTCCTCAGGCTGGTCGAACCCGCGCCGTTCGAAGGCCTCGAGCGCGGCGGGATCGACCTCGGTCCGCACCACGTGGACGGGTGCCAGCACGATCCCCGGGACCACCGGAGTGCCAGAGAGGACAGATGAGTGAGACGTGACCATGACCACAAATATCTGCCCTAACCCCTTGACGAGTCAACACATTCGGGCATAAAACAACATATGTGGGCATTCACAGCCCCGAAACCCACTCGAAACCACACCGATCATGAAGGAGGCCGCGATGTACGCCGAGGAGCGACAGATCGCGACGGCCCGTCTCGTCGCCGAGCGCGGGCGGATATCCGTGGCCGACATCGCCGAGCGGTTCGAGGTCACCACCGAGACCGTGCGGCGAGACCTCTCCACTCTCGAGCGACGTGGCCTGGTTCGCCGGGTCCATGGTGGCGCGGTTCCGGTGGAGACCATGGCCGTGCTCGAGTCCGCGCTCGGCGAGCGGGAGCAGACCTTCACCGCGCAGAAAGACCGCATCGCGCGGGCCGCGCTCGCACTCCTCCCCACTGAAGGCGGCACGATCGCGATCGACGCCGGCACGACGACCAGCAGGTTCGCCCACGCCCTGCCGCGCGACCACCAGCTCACCGTGGTGACCCACTCGGTCCCGGTCGCCGCCATGCTGGCCGGCAGCCCTCAGATCGAGCTCCACCTGCTGCCCGGTCGCGTCCGGCCGGCCACCCAGGCCGCGGTCGGCGCCGAGACCGTGGACGCACTGAGCAAGCTGCGGGTCGACGTCACCTTCGTGGCGACCAACGGGCTGACGCTGGCTCACGGCCTCTCCACCCCCGACCACGAGGAGGCAGCGACAAAGCGTGCGCTGGTCAACGCCGCCCGCCGGGTCGTGTGCCTCACCGACTCCAGCAAGATCGGCGTGGAGACCACGCTCCGCTTCGCCGCGCTGGGCAACGTCGACGTGCTCGTCACCGACAGCGACATCGACGACGACGTCGCCGACGAGCTCCGCGAGAGCGGCCTCGAGGTGCTGATCGCATGATCGTCACCCTGACCGCCAACCCGAGCATCGACCACACCGTGATGCTCACCAGCACGCTGCGCCGCGGCGAGGTGCTGCGCGCTCACACCACCACCTCGCAGCCGGGCGGCAAGGGCGTGAACATCTCCGGAGCCGCGTACGCCGCGGGCGTCCCCACCCGTGCCGTGCTCCCCTGCCCCGACCTCGACCCGATGGTCACGGAGCTGCGGGCCTCGGGGCTCGACGTGGTCACGGTCGGGCCCGCCGGCCGGCCGCGGATCAACACCACCGTGACCGAGCCCGACGGCACCACGACCAAGCTCAACGGCCCGGGCGCCACCGCGACCCCGGCGCTGCTCGACGCCCTGGCGGACCGGCTCGTGAAGGAGGCCGAGCAGGCCCGCTGGGTCGTCCTCGCCGGCTCACTGCCGCCCGAGGCGCCCTCCGGTTGGTACGCCGAGGTGGTGAGCGCGCTGCGATCCACCGGCACCCGCATCGCCGTCGACACCAGCGAGGCACCCCTCGAGGCGCTCGCCGCCGGACTCCCGGCCGGCGCACCCGACCTGCTCAAGCCCAACGCCGAGGAGCTGGCCTCCATCACCGGTTCCGACTCCCTCGACGACCCGGCCGCCGCAGCAGCGGCAGCCCGGACCCTGGTCGAGCGCGGCGTCACCGCCGTGCTCGCGACGCTTGGCGGAAACGGCGCCGTCCTCGTCTCCAAGGAAGGCACCTGGCACGCCACGCCGCCGCCCACCGAGGTCGTCAGCACGGTCGGTGCCGGCGACAGCTCGCTGTTCGGCTATCTCCTCGCCGACCTGCGCGGACTTTCCGCCCCTGAACGTCTCGGGCTCGCCGTCGCGTACGGCAGTGCAGCCGCCGGCCTCCCCGGCACCACCCTCCCCACCCCACCCCAGGTCCGTGCCGACCTCGTGTCCGTACGCGACCTCGACCCCATCACCGGAGGACTCTGATGTCCGCACTCATCGCCCCCGAGCTTGTCGCCCTCGACGCCGATCTCGGCCCTGACAAGCTCGATGTCATCCGTGCCCTGGCCCAGCGCGTGGCCGACTCCGGCCGGGCCACCGACCTCGACGCGCTCGTCGCCGACGCGCTGGCCCGCGAGGAGGTCTCCGCCACCGGTCTCCCCGGCGGCCTGGCGATCCCGCATTGCCGTACCTCCGGGGTCGAGGAGCCCGTGGTGGCCTTCGCCCGGCTCTCGCCGCCGGTCGACTTCGGCGGCAAGGACGGCCCGGCCGACCTCGCCTTCCTGATCGGGGCACCCGCGGGCGGCGATGCCACTCATCTGACCATCCTGACCAAGCTGGCCCGTGCGCTTGCCCGGCCCGAGTTCGGCCAGACCCTGCGGGAGACCGACTCGGCCGAGCAGGCTGCCCAGACCATCCTCGAAGCGGTCGGCGACGTGCCGGCCTCAGCCAAGAGCACGACGCCCGAGCCCGCCCCAGCTGCGGCTGCGACTGAGAAGCGCTCCCTGGTCGCGGTGACCGCCTGCCCGACCGGCATCGCCCACACCTACATGGCGGCCGAGGCTCTCGAGGCGGCAGCCGCGCGAGCCGGCGTGGAGATCGCGGTCGAGACCCAGGGCTCGGCCGGGGCGACGCCGTTGCCCGCCGAGACGATCGCCCGGGCCGACGCCGCCATCTTCGCCGTCGACGTCGGGGTCCGCGACCGGAGCCGCTTCGCCGGCAAGCCGCTGGTCTCCTCCGGCGTGAAGCGGCCGATCGACGACGCCGACGCGATGATCGCCGAGGCACTCGCCGCCGCCGGGGACCCGGGCGCCGCCCGCGTCGAGTCCGGCAGGGGCGACTCGTCGGAGTCCGCCGGCGCCTCGGAGAGCTGGGGCGGACGGACCCGCCGGGTCCTGATGACCGGTGTCTCCTACATGATCCCGTTCGTCGCCGCCGGCGGCCTGCTGATCGCACTGAGCTTCCTGCTCGGCGGCTACGACATCACCGACGTCTACGGCGCGGTCATGGTCGACAACACCCTGACCAACCTCCCTGACGTTCAGGCTCTCGGTCTCGACCACGCCCTCTTCGACAGCGGCCTCGCCGTCTACCTGGGCGCACTGTTCTTCGTGATCGGCAAGACCGCGTTCATGCTGTTCATCCCGGCGTTGGCGGGCTACATCGCGTACGCCATCGCCGACCGCCCCGGCATCGCCCCGGGCTTCATCATGGGTGCGCTGGCCGCCAACCTGTTCGGCGTGGTCAACGCCGACGGCGTCGCGGCACCCGCGACCGGCTTCCTAGGCGCGATCGCGGGCGGTGTCCTCGCCGGCGTGATCGCCCACTGGGTCAGCGGATGGCGGGTCCCGAGCTGGGCGCGCGGCCTGATGCCCGTGTTGGTGATCCCGCTGGTGACCTCGATCCTGGCCGGTCTGGTGATGATCGTCGTGCTCGGCAAGCCGATCAACTGGCTGATGCAGCAGCTCACCGACGGCCTCGCCGCCCTGGACGGCACCAGCGCCGTCGCCCTCGGCGCGGTGCTCGGTCTGATGATGGCCTTCGACATGGGCGGCCCGCTCAACAAGGTCGCCTACAGCTTCGCCGCCACCGGCGTCGGTGCCGCCTCGCTCGCCGCCGACTCCCCCGAGCTGCGGATCATGGCCGCGGTCATGCTCGCCGGCATGGTCCCGCCGATCGCGCTGGCGCTGGCCACCGTCGTACGTCCGCAGCTCTTCACCCCCGCAGAGCACGAGAACGGCAAGGCCGGCTGGCTGCTCGGCGCCTCGTTCATCACCGAGGGAGCGATCCCCTTCGCCGCGGGCGACCCGATGCGCGTCATCCCGGCGATCATGGTCGGCAGCGCCGTGACCGGCGGGCTCTCCCAGCTCTTCGACGTCGGCGTACGTGCACCGCACGGCGGCATCTTCGTCCTCTTCGCCGTCACCAACGTGCTCGGCTACCTGATCGCGCTCGCCGCCGGCGTCATCGTCGGCGCAGGCATGGTGATCGCCCTCAAGTCCGTCGGCCGCGCTCCGGTCCCGGCCGTCGCGACCAGCTGAACCACCCCGTACGTCCGACAATCCACCACCGAAGGAGCATCATGCCCACCCAGACCGTCACCGTCGGCTCCGCCGTCGGCCTGCACGCCCGCCCCGCCGCGATCATCTCCGAGAAGGTCGACGAGCTCGGCTCCGAGATCACTCTCGCCGTCCCCGGCGGCGAGCCGGTCGACGCGGCCTCGTCCCTGCTGATCATGACCCTCGGCGCCGCCAACGGCGACAAGGTCGAGGTCACCGGACCGGACCAGGCCGCGGTCGACACCATCGCCGCGCTCGTCGCCCAGGATCTCGACGCCTGAGCGAGGCGCTTTCCGGCCTGCGGCACCGAAATCGTCGACCGGCCTCCTCCGAGGCGTTGCGGTAGTACGTTGTTGGTGTGGTCGATCCTCCTTGGGACCTTCTGCTGACCGTGGCCTTCGTGCTCACGGGCACCGCGGGGATCTGGATTCTCGTGGTCTGCCCACCCTCGGGCGGGGAGACCGTCCTCCACCTCAACCACGCGGCGATGAGCGCCGCGATGATCCTGATGATCTGGGTGATCGTCTCGGACGTCGCGGTCTGGGCGCAGGTCGCGCTCTTCGCAGTGCTGACCCTGGCGCTGGTGCCCGCCTTGCGGGGCGCGAGCGATAGGGCCCGGCGTGCCGACGTGGTCGGACATCTCGCCCTCAACGCCGCGATGATCTGGATGCTCGCCGCGATGCCGCTGCTCATGGCGGACGCCCACGCGAGCGGCGTCCAGGGTCATGCGGGCCACGGCAGCGCGGCGGCGATCGCACCGGCCGGGCAACCTCCCGGCTGGGCGATCGCGGTCAACTCGCTGTTCGTCGCGGTGTGCGCGGTCGGGATGCTCTGGTGGCTGGTGCGCGCGACCGCGGTGCGCACGCACCGGCTGCCCGCCATCGGCCATGGGCTGATGGCGGCCGGGATGGGCACGATGCTCGTCCTACTCCCCGCGTGAGGATCAGACTCCCGCGAGCGGCCTCCCGCTGTCCCGCCAGCCGAGGACGCCGCCCTCGAGGTTGTAGGCCCGACGGCCGGTCGCGGCGGCCCGAGCTGCGAATCGCGCCGACCGGTCCCCCGTCGGGCAGGCGAACACCACTCGGGACGCCTCGGAGAACGGCATCCCCGCCTCCATGACCTGCTCGAGCAGGTCGTCGCGGAGGTTGATCGCACCAGGGATGTGGCCGGCCTGGAACGCCAGCGCCGTGCGTACGTCCACGACGACCACATGCTCGCCCGCTGCGGTCCACGCCTCGAGCTCCTCGGGCGCCGCCGACGGCGCTGCCTCGTCCGGAGCGGGGTGGGCCGAGCCGAACAGGTCGGGACGGCGGTGGCGGTAGTAGGAGAGGTACGGCTCCATGCGGTCGCACGCAATGACGACCGCCGTGACCGGGCCCCCGGGGCCGGACAGGAGCCGTTCCCGAGCGGCGGCATAGGCCGCCCCGGTGGTGGGGCCGGCGAGCACACCGTGCCGGGTGGCGAGCTCGAGGCTCGCGGAGATCGCGTCGGCCGAGTCGACGGCGGCGATCGCGTCGTAGAAGCCGGGTTCGAAGAGCCCCACCTCCCACATCTCCGCCGCCGAGCGGATGCCGGGGATGAAGTCGCCTTCGGCGGCGACGACGCCGACCACGGCGGTCTCCGGGTTGCGCTCGCGCAGGTAGGTCGCGGCCCCTCGGGTGGAGCCGGTGGTGCCGAGCCCGCCCACCAGCAGGTCGACCGGGCCGGCGTCGCGGTAGATCTCGTGCCCGGTCTGCTCGTAGTGGGCTCTCAGGTTGTCCTCGTTGGTGTACTGCGAGGTGTGGTGGTAGCGGCCGGGCTCGCCCTCCATGAGGTCGCCGATGACCCCGAACACATCGTTGGGCGCGGTCGGGTCCGGACACTCGGAGAGACCGGGCATCTCGGTCACCTCGGCGCCCAGCAGCGACAGCATCTCGCGGACCTCGCGCACCCGAACCCTGTTGGTGAAGGCACGGAACCGGACCCCGTGCATCGAGGCGATGATCTGGAGCGCCTTCGCGGTGTTGCCGCTCGATGCCTCCAGGACGACCTGCTCGTCCTCGACGATCTGATCCATGTGGTCGCGCAGCAGCCCCCAGGCGACGCGGTCCTTGACCGAGCCGAACGGGTTCGCCGACTCCAGTTTCAGGAAGATCTCGGCCTCGGGCACACCGTGGCCGGCCGGATCGAGCCGCAGCAGCGGGGTGTCGCCGATCATGTCGAGCACGCTGTCGTATCGCATGGTCAGCTCCCGTGGTGGTCGTCGGCGGCGAAGGCGAACCGTTCGCCGTCCCAGACCGCCGCGACCTTGGGCGGCGGCGGATGCCCGCCGGCGGAGGAGGCCGACAGGTCCATCTGATAGGCGGCGGTGTTGACGAACGCGAGTACGTCGCCGCTGCTCGGCTCGGACTCGAGGAACACCTTGCGGCGGCTGACCAGGTCCGACTCCAGGCACAGCCGGCCGGCGAGGAACACGCCCTCCGCCGGTGGCTCTCCGTGGCCGTCGACGAGGACCGGGTCCAGCAGAACCTCCTGGTCGGCGGGGGTGACCTGATTGCGGGACAGGTCGAGCACGACCAGGTCGCGGCTGGCGGCGCGCTTGCAGTAGAGCACCGACGCCAGCGTGAGGCCGGCGTGGTCGACCAGGGCCTTGCCGGGTTCGATCCACAGCGTGAGCATGCACTCGCGCAGGACCTCGGCGACCGGTCGCCGCTCGATCTCGGCGGTCAGGAACCGCTCCAGGACGTCCGTGGCAGGGTGGTGGTTGCCGTACTTGTGCGCGGCCGGTGCCCCTCCGACGGCTCCAGCGCGCCGGAGCCCGAGGTCGTGACCGGGCCACACCAGCTCCCCCGGAGCCGCGGCGGCAAGCGCCTGCGAGTACCTCTGGAACGGCTCGGGGTCCTCGACGAAGCGCTGGCGGAACCCACCGCCGATGTCGATCACCGACGGCCGCAGACCCTTCCGGTGCGCGGCGGCGACGACCGCCATCGACTCGGTCAGCGCGTCCACCCGGGCGGCGGGGTCGGCCGTGTCGAGGTGGAACGCGACACCGCGCAGGTCGAGGCCGGGGGCGCAGCGTACGGTCTCGAGGGCGGCGTCGGCGTCGGCGAGATCGATGCCGAACCGCGACTGCGGCACCGCGGGCGAGGCGAAGCCGGAGAGTCGCAGCAGGACCGGGACGGCGCTGCCCGCCGGCGCCGCAGCGGCGAGCCGGTCGAGCTCCCACATGTCGTCCGCGTTGGCGGTGACCCCGAACGCGGCGATCCGCTCGATGAACGCCGCCGACTTCGGGCCGGTGGCCTCGATCCGGTTCGGCGCGAACCCCGCGGCCAGGGCCCGGTCGAGCTCGGCCGCCGACGCCACGTCCGCGCCGATTCCGGCCGCGGACGCCTCGGCGAGGAGCGCGGCCGAGGCGTTCACCTTGTGCGCATAGAAGATCTCGTACGGCACGCCGTGGCGCCGCAGCACGCCCGCGAGCGAAGCAGCGTTCTCGGCCATGACCTGGGGAAATACCACGTGGAGCGGCGACCCGAACCGTTCGATCGCCTCGTCCACGGCAGCAGGGTCGGCGAGGAAGCGGGCAGCGAGCGGATGCCGCGCGGCCGGGAGCGGAAGGCGATGGCTCACCCGTCGGCCACCGTGTAGCCGCAGTCGCGCAGGTCAGCGAAGACCCGGTCGCGCTGCCCGGCGTCGGTGAACCTGGCCCGCACCCGCTTCCCGTGCAGGTCGACGTCGATCAGCTCGGCCGCCTGGGCGTCGAAGACGGCGGTGATCGTCACCCGGCAGTGCCGGCAGGTCATGTCCGGGACCCCGAACTCCTGCTCCCCCGCGGCGAAACGTACGTCCCGCGCGGCCGACTCGGAGATGTCGACGATCCGCACCGAATCGACCGCGGACCGGAAGGCGCCGGTGAGCGCCTCGGCGACGGCGGCGAGCGGCTGGACGCGCTGCCCGTCGACCTGATGGGCCCGCTGCCCGAGGCAGACGGGCCGCTCCCCTGCCGGCAGCAGGGCGTACTGTCGCGAGATCTGGTCGAGCTCGACGTGGTAGCGCTGGATGGCGGCACGCACCCCGAGGCCCTCCTCGCGGGCCCGGTCCATCACCTCGTGGGCGTCGGCGATGGTGCGGCGCTTCATCTCGGCGAGCAGCGCGACGCTGTCGGCGGTGTAGCGCAGGCGGCCGCCGGACCCCTCCAGGCTCACGGGGATCATGCCCCTGCGGTAGGTGGAGGCCTGCAGCTCCCAGAACCAGGTCGACGCGACCGTGCCGTAGAGCCCGGAGTCCCACATCGCCTCCGCGAACTCGACCGGGTCCTCGATCCCGACCTGACCGGCGAGCATGCCGTGCTGGACGAGCGCCCGGCCGGCGGCCTCGGCGCCGACGCGGAAGATCTCGGCGGGCTCCTGGTCGGTGGTGGTGTCGGCGAGGACGTCGAGGGCGTCGTCGCCGAGCGCGTCCGAGCGGGCCGTGACGGGGTCGGCGGCGGCGACCGCGTCACCGACGGCGATCACCGCCTCCCTGGCTGCGATCGGCAGGATCGGGCCGAGCGGCCCCGGTCCGATGTGGCCGCTGTTCGCAATGCCGCGGGAGTCGCGCCAGGTGACGCGGTGCGTGGCGCTGACGACCTGGTCGGGCCGGCACGGCTGCATGAAGGACCCCAGGTAGCGCCGCTGTCCGGTCGTCAGCGTTCCCTCCGACTCTGGCCCGGGCTCCGGGCTGAGCTCCTCGACGCGGTAGTCCACCGACACCTCGGCCACCACCGGGGCCGGGCCGGCCAGGAAGTCGGCACCTGCGACCTCGGCCAGGATGCGGGCGGCGGCGGCGCGGTCGTACCTGATGCCTTCGTTCTGCACGTGTCAGTCCCTTTCGGCAGCGGCGGCGAGGCCCTGCAGGAGTCGGTCGACGTCGTTCTCGTCGTTGTACAGGTGGAAGCTCACCCGGACCGCGTCCTCCCGCGGCCCGTCCAGACAGTGGTCGCCGGCACGTACGTAGACGCCGCGGCGTTCGAGGGCGAAGGCCACGTCGGCACCCGCCTGGCCGTCGACGGCGAAGGCGGAGATCCCGCTGTGCGGCCGTCCCGCATCGACCGGCGGCACGAGGAGGGTGACGCCTCCGATGCGGGAGGCGCCGTCCGCGAAGCGGGCGGCGAGGGTGGCGAGGTGGGTACCGACCCGGTCGAGGCCGATCGTGTCCAGGAACGCGGTGGCGCTCGCGAGCGCCGCCGCGCCGGCACCGTCGAGGCTGCCCTCCTCGGCGGCGTCGGTGAGCGGGGAGACGTGTCGCGCCGGCCCGCTCCGCGCAGCCGCCCGGTCGACCGCGATCCGAAGATGCTGACCACGGCGTACGTAGACCGTGCCCGTGCCGGGGGGCCCGAACATCTTGTGGCCCGAGACGACGGCGAGCTCGGCCTGGGACTCGGCCAGGCGCAGGGGCAGCCGCCCGGCGCTCTGGGAGCAGTCGAGGCAGACCGTCGCGGCCGGCGGGATCGCCAGGGCGTCGAGGTCGGCCCAGGTGCCGTGGAGATTGTGTACGCCGGTGACGACGACGACCGCGGTGCGGTCGCTCGCGGCTCGCGCGAAGTCGTCTGGGTCGATACGCCCCAGCCGGTCGCGGCGGTACGCCACCGCCCGGACGCCCTGGTGCCGCATCCGTTCAGCGAGCCGGAGCCATGGCCGCACCGTGGAGAGGTGGTCGCCGGGGCAGTAGAGGATGTCCCCGCCGTTCGCGAGCGCCGCCGGTCCCCAGCGGTCGGCGAGGAACGCCGTCGCGCCGGTGGCGCCGCGGGTGAAGGCGACCTCGTCGGGGAACGAGGCGCCGAGGAACGCCGCGACGGTGGCGCGGGACTCCTCGAAGCGGCGCAGCGCGTCCCGGGCCCACGGGTGTCCGCCCCTACCGGGGTTGGCGGCGGGCCCGCGCAGCTCGGCGGTGAGCTGGGCGATGACCGGTTCGGGACAGGGAGTGCCGGACGCCGCGTCGAGGTAGACGAGGTCAGGTTCGGCGGTGAGAGCTGGGAAGTGCTGACGGGAGCCGAGGCCGGGCACGGACGACTCCTCGGCCGGTCAGGGTTCGCGAGCGATCGTGAATCCGGCCTTGGCGAGCGTGGATCTGACGACCCTCGGTTCGAGCGGTCCGTCGGCGGTGACGCGGGCGCTCGACACGGCTCCCGGGTTCAGGTCGACCACGACCCCCTCGACGCCCTCCAGGCCACCGAGAGCGCTCGTCACGGTCTCGACACAGCGGTGACAGGTCATTCCATCGATGCGCACTTCGAACTGAACCGACATGAAACTGCCCTTCAGTAGGACTTCGGTGGTCGCCCAAAAATATCACCGAACGAGGGGTCGCGAGGTCGGTTCGCGTCGGTCGGCGCTCAGGCCGTGACCTGTGCCAGCCCGCGACCGACGAACAGCACGCCGAAGGCGAGGAGCACCACGATGCTGATGACGTGGTTGTGGGCGAGGAGCCATCCGGTCGCGGACCGAAGCCAGCCGCGGCCACGCTCGCCGGCGAGGACGAAGACGAGCAGAGGTACGACGAAGTCGATCATGCTCGCCGCCAGCAGCAGCACGATGCCGCTGATCTGCGCGCTGAGTCTCACGTCGGCAGTGACCACGATGCCCAGACCAGAGACCAGGATGGCCACATTGGGGTTCACGACCGCCAGCAACAGGCCGGCGGCGAGCACCAGGCCGACGGACGGATCACGTAGTCGCGAGACCCAGACAGGCTCCTCCGTGTCCGCCCGGTGCGTCGCCCGCGCCGAGGCAGCACCCGCGGCCGACTGCAGCCGCGGCCGGAGCCACGACATGACCGCCACGGCGAGGAAGATGACGCCGACGACGATGCTCATCCAGCCGCGAGTCGTCGACGGATCGTCGCTGGCGGCATCAGCCGCCCGCCCCGCCGCCAGCGCGGCGACCGACAGCACCCCGTAGACAGCCAGGAAGGGCACCGCCAGCGCGACGACGTTGCGGTAGGGGTGCGATGACCCGAGCAGCAGCAAGCAGGCGACAACCGCAGCCGGGGTGACCGCCAACCCCACCATCTCCGGCAGCAGCTGCCCGGCGAGTTCCCACATAGGCACAACCTCGCCACGCGCCCGGCCGCCGTCCTCACCCCTTCCGGGCGAACTCCAGCCGCTCGCCGCCGTCGGTCGACGCTCACCGCCTGAGCCCGAATACGCTCACCCGATTGAGGTGATCCAGACCGACCCATCGGTCGGTGAAAGTCAGTCCATGAGCGATGAGCGTGTGCCCCAGCGGTCGATACTGCCCACTCCGGACATCGCGGACCCCAGGACGGTCCTCTACGACGCGAAGGACCCGGAGGTCGACTTCCCTCCGATCCAGCAGCTCCGGCCGCCCGCCGGAGCCCCGAATGTGCTGGTCGTCCTGCTCGACGACGTCGGGTTCGCCGCGTCCAACGTGTTCGGAGGCCCCGTGCACACACCGGTCGCCGAGCGGCTCGCCGCGGGCGGTCTCCGGTTCAACCGGTTCCACACCACAGCCATCTGCTCGCCGACCCGGGCTGCTCTCATCTCGGGGCGCAACCACCACACGGTGGGCATGGGAGGCATCACCGAGATGTCGACGTCCACCCCGGGCTACAATTCGATGCGCCCGAACACCTGCGCTCCGTTGCCCGAGATCCTCAAGCTCAACGGCTACGCCACCGCTCACGTCGGCAAGTGCCATGAGGTACCGCTCTGGGAGACCAGCCAAGCCGGTCCGTTCGACCGCTGGCCGGCTCCCGGCAACGGCTTCGAGCATTTCTACGGGTTCCTCGGCGGAGAGACCGACCAGTACTACCCGACCCTCGTCGAGGGCACCCGATCCGTGGAGCCGTCGGGCACTCCGGAGGAGGGCTATCACCTGACCGAGGACCTGACCGACCACGCCATCAGCTGGGTCCAGGCACAGAAGGCCCTGATCCCGGACAAGCCGTTCTTCATGTACTTCGCCCCCGGCGCCACCCATGCACCGCACCACGTGCCGAAGGAGTGGGCCGACAAGTACGCCGGAAAGTTCGACGACGGCTGGGACGTTCAGCGCGAACGTACCTTCGCCCGCCAGAAGGAGCTCGGCGTCATCCCCGCCGACACCGAGCTGACCACCCGGCACGCCGAGATCCCTGCCTGGGACGACATGGACGAGGCTCTCAAGCCCATCCTGCGCCGACAGATGGAGAACTACGCCGGCTTCCTCGAGCACACCGACCACCATGTCGGTCGTCTGGTCGACGCCATCGAGGCGATGGGGCTGATCGACGACACCCTCGTCTACCTGATCATCGGCGACAACGGAGCCTCGGCCGAGGGCACGGTGAACGGCACGTTCAACGAGCTCATCAGCCTCAACGGGATGGCTGCCCTCGAGACGCCCGAGTTCTTGATGAGCCAGCTCGACAAGCTGGGCGGCCCCGAGTCCTCGCCGCACTACGCCGTCGGGTGGGCGCACGCCATGTGTACGCCCTACCAGTGGACCAAGCAGGTCGCCTCGCACTGGGGCGGCACCCGCAACGGCACCATCGTGCACTGGCCCAACGGCATCGAGGCCACGGGCGAGATCCGCAGTCAGTTCACTCATGTCATCGATGTCGCACCGACCGTGCTGGAAGCCGCCGGGCTGCCGCACCCCGTTCAGGTCAACGGCGTGACCCAGGAGCCGATGCACGGCCACAGCATGGCGTACTGCTTCGACGAGGCCGCCGCACCCGAACGACACGAGACCCAGTACTTCGAGATCTTCGGCAACCGAGCCATCTACCACCGGGGCTGGTCGGCGGTCACCAAGCACCGCACCCCGTGGCAGACCACGGGCGACGTCGGCATCGCCTTCGACGACGACGTCTGGGAGCTCTACGACGGCCGCTCCGACTGGTCCCAGGCGCGCGACCTCTCTGCCGAGCAGCCCGACCGGCTGCACCAGCTGCAGCGGCTCTTCCTCATCGAGGCGGCCCGCTACGGCGCGCTACCGCTCGATGACCGCTCGTTTGAGCGCGTACTGCCCGAGTACAGCAAGAAGCCCTCGCTCATCGGGAACAGGCAGCTGCTCTTTCCCGGCATGGGCGGCCTGACCGAGCAGCACGTCGTCAACTGGCGCAACAAGTCCTGGACCCTCATCGCGTCGGTCGACGTACCGGACGATGGCGCCCATGGGGTGCTGATGAATCTCGGTGGTCACGGCGGCGGCTGGTCGCTCTATCTCAAGGATGGCGTCCCGACCTTCTGCTACAACCTGTTCGGCATCGACCGGACGCACGTCCGCGGCGACCGCTCGGTGCCTCCCGGGAAGCACACGATCGGGATGGCCTTCGCCTACGACGGTGGAGGGCTCGGCAAGGGCGGCACCGTCACCCTCACCATCGACGACGACCAGGTGGGAACAGGCCGCGTGGAACACACCCAGCCCATCGGGTTCGGCTACGAGCCGACCGACGTCGGTCGTGACATCCTCTCCCCGGTCACGGACGACTACGGGTTTGGCGACAACGGCTTCACCGGCACGATCAGGTTCATCGAGATCGAAGGCGGGGACGACTCGCACGACCACCTCATCGACCCCGCCGACTTCTTCCGCGTCGCCATGTACAAGCAGTGATCCGTCCAGCGGGGTCTAGGCGGCCACGACGCAGCGGAAGCCGACGTGCGACGTCGTGTCCCGTACCCCGTGCCCCTGGCGGGCGGCGGGGCGGTAGCGCCGGCAGTACTGCGGCGAGCACAGGTGCGAACCGCCCTTCGTCACCATCCGATCGGTCTCCTTGACCTCGTCGGCGACGGAGCCGGGGTGTTGACTGCCGCCGCAGCAGGAGGGCGCAGCGATGTCGGCCTGCCGCGCGGGCGCATTCGCCCCGGGCCGGCCGTGAGGTGGGGCGATGAGGTCACGATGGTCGGGCGTCCAGGGAGTGCGGGTCCATTCCCACACGTTGCCGACCATGTCGTAGAGACCATGTCCGTTCGGCGGGTAGGAGGCGACCGGGCTGGTGCGGTCGTGGCCGCGCGGGTCTTCGCTGCGCCACGGCCACTGCCCCTGCCAGGTGTTCGCCATCAGGCGGCCGGCCGGAGCGAGCTCGTCACCCCACGCGTAGTCGGCGCCGACGAGGCCACCGCGGGCGGCGTGCTCCCACTCGGCCTCGGTCGGGAGATCCTTGCCGGCCCAGCGGGCGTACGCCAGGGCGTCCTCCCAGCCGACGTGCACGACCGGGTGGTCCGGGATCTCGGTCCAGTCCGCGACCTGGCGTCCAGGCCGGCTTCCCACGTCAGCCTCAGGCCCGTCGGGGTGGCGCCACTGGGCACCGGGCTGCCAGCGCCACCACCGGGTCCAGTCGTGCAACGGGACCGGACCCGGTGCCTGGGTGAACACCTGCGAACCGGGCACCAGCAGCGCCGGGTCGGCACCCGGGAAGTCGGCGGGGTCGAGATCGCGCTCGGCGACGGTGACATGCCCGGTCTCGGCCACGAAGGCCGCGAACTGCGCGTTCGTCACCGGGTGCGGATCCCACCACACGTCACCCACGGCGACCTCGACCACCGGGCTCTCCTCGGGGTAGAAGCGGTCGCTGCCCACCAGGTCCAGGCCGCCGGTGACGAGCACCTGCCCGGTCCTGGCAGTCGGTGAGGTCTCGACCTGGTGGGAGCCCATCTCTCAACATCCTCCGGTAGAAGCGTGGGGTATCGCGATGCGTCGAGCGTAGGAACGGGACGGTCCCCGACGCACCACCCGAGACGGGTGAGCGGGCAGGGGCTCGGCCTCAGTCCAGCAGCGCGGCAAGATGCCCGGCGACCGTCGAGGGGTCCAGCCCGAGCGCACCCCGGCCTACCGTCATCTCGGTCACCATCCGACCCGGCTCCTCGGCCGCCGTCCAGGGTCTGCTGAACGCGAGCGACTGCTCCTCCATCTCGGCGAGGAGGCGGGTGTTGACCTGGTCCGGGTCGCCCGCTGCGTACAGCAGGAAGGTGTTGGTGTGCGGCACGGGCGGCTGGACGGTGATGTACGCCGGGAGCGCGTCGGCCAGGGCACGTCCCCACGTCACGCACTGGCCGATGTGCGGGAGCCGGTCCCGCAGGCCGACCAGGGCGGCGACCGCCTCGGCGATGGACCGGTAGAGGGTGCCACCCATGCGGTGGCGCCAAAGCCGGGCCTGCGCGATGAAGTCCTCATCGCCCAGCAGCGCCGCTCCGGCGAGCCCGCCGAGGCCCTTGTAGAAGCTGGTGTAGACGGTGTCCGCGAGGCCGGCGATGTCCGCCAGCGGCTTGCCGAACCACTGCTGCGACTCCCAGATCCGGGCGCCGTCGACATGGAACGCGATCCCGCGCTCACGGCACGCCTCGGCCAGCTCCGCGAGCTCGTCGAACGTCGGCAGCAGGCAACCCGCATCGCGCAACGGGATCTCGACCAGACACGCAGCCAGCGGCCCCGGGATCGCGTCCAGGTGGGCCTTCGTCGGGGTCGTACGCCCGGTGGTGAGGTGTTCGACCAGCAGGTCCTGGAGGATCCTCGGTCCGTCGTCCTCGTGGACGAGCAGGTGCGAGAGGTCGGGCATCGCGACCCGCCGGTTGCCCGCGTTGTCGGCGTGGATCCGCAGCGCCACCTGCTGCGCCATCACCCCCGAGGGGAAGTACGCCGCCGGCTTCCCGAGCAGCTCGCCGACCTCCGCCTCCAGCCGCGCCACCGGACCCCGCTCGGCATAGACGTCCCACTCCTCGATCCCCAGCTCCCGGCACGCCTCGGCCAGCCCGTCGAACACCTCCGCCGGGCTCGCGTACGCCGGAAAAACGCTCTCGCGGCAGGCGATCATCGCCGCCCGTAGCCGCTGTTCCAGAGGCTGCTCAGTCGCCGTCCCCACCGCCATCGAGCGCCTCTCCGCCACCTTCGGGGCCGCGCGGGATCACATCCTCGAGCTGGTAGGCGATCGTCTCCTCCAGCGGCACCGACGGCGGGAGCTTGCTGAAGTCTTCCGGGGGCTGGTTCGTCATCCTCCGAGTATCGCCCCAACTCAGCGCTCCGTGTGCGGAAAATCGCGGCAGCCGCCCCATGGGTAGATCGACCCACTACCCACCGCAGGCGAATGCGCCGTACGACCGACGCGGAGCGGCGAGGTGCGGATCTAGCGTCATCAGCATGGACACCACACACATCGAGACGATCATCATCGGCGCCGGCCAGGCGGGCCTGGCGACCGGTTACCACCTGCGACGCCGCGGCCGCCCGTTCGTGATCATCGACGCGAACGCTCGGGTCGGTGACAACTGGCGGCGCCAGTGGGACTCGCTCCGGCTCTACTCCCCCGCCAAGTACGACTCCCTGCCGGGCTTGGCGTTCCCTGCGAAGCGGTGGTCGTTCCCCGGGAAGGATGACGTCGCCGACTACCTGGAGACGTACGCCCGCACCTTCGAGCTGCCGGTGCGGCTCGAGACCCGAGTCTCCAGGCTGGAGCCGGACGGTGACGGCTTCCGGGTGACGACCGACCGCGGCATCTGGACCTGCGACAACGTCGTGGTCGCGACTGGCTCCTTCGGCCGTACGCCGAACGTCCCGGCGATCTCCGCGCAGCTCGACCCGTCGATCCTGCAGCTCCACTCCAGCGAGTACCGCCGCCCCGGGCAGCTGCGCGAGGGTCCGGTGCTCGTCGTCGGCGCGAGTCACTCCGGCTGCGACATCGCCTTCGAGGTCGCCGAGTCGCGGCCGACGATCCTGGCCGGCCGAGACTGCGGCGAGATCCCACCGCGCCTGGACTCGCCGGTCATGCACGTGATCTTCCCCGTGCTGCTCTTCGCGTGGCGGCACGTCATCACCCGGCGTACGCCGATCGGCCGCAAGGAGATGTCCGAGGTCCGGCGTCACGGCGGGCCGATGCTGCGGGTGAAGCGCTCGGACCTGGCCGACCGCGGCGTCGAGCGGGTCACCGCCAGGATCGAGGAGGTCCGCGACGGGCTGCCCGTGATCGACGGCGCGCCTCGCGAGGTCACCAACGTCGTGTGGGCCACCGGCTTCCGGCAGGTCTTCGACTGGATCCACCTCCCGGTGCTCGACGAGGACGGCTGGCCGAGGGAGATGCGCGGCGTGGTGGCGGAGGCCGAGGGGCTGTTCTTCTGCGGCCTCAGCTTCCAGTACGCCTTCAGCTCGATGCTCCTGGCCGGCGCGGGACGCGACGCGGCACTGGTCGCCGACCGGGTCACGACCCGGATGCGGCAGGCCGCACCCCACTCGCTCGCCGCCTGATCCGAGTACGCTCTCCAGTGGAGGTGCCTGCCGTGGCCCACGTCCAGCTGGAGAGCGCCCGCGCCGACTTCGTCCGCGGTGACTGGGGCGCGGCGTACGCCGCCTGGTCGGGCGCCGACCCGGAGATGCTCTCGGCCGAGGAGCTCGAGGACTTCGCCGTCGCCGCCGAGCTGACCGGACACCACGACGTCACGGTCACCGCCCTGCACCGCGCCTTTCGCAAGAGCCAGGACGCCTCCGACCTCGGCCGCTCGGTTCGCTGCGCCTTCCGGATCACGATGACCTCTCACGTCCACGGGGAGGGCGCCCTGGCCCGCGGCTGGACCTCGCGTGCAGAGAGCCTGGTTGCCGACGTCGACGACGGGGTCGAGCTCGGGTGGGTGGACTTCCTGCGGATGTTCCGGGCGCTGAGCGCCGGCGACTTCGCCACGGCGGGCGGCTTCGCCGACAAGGTGGCCGAGCGCGGGCGGCGTTACGGCGAACCCGACCTCACGGCGCTGGGGCTCTGCTCCCAGGGACGGATGGCGCTCTACTCCGGGCGGGTCGCCGAGGGCCTCGCCCTGCTCGACGAGGCGATGGTCCGGGTGATCGCGGGCGAGGCCTCCCCGGTCGTGGCCGGGCACGTCTACTGCACCGCGATCGAGGGCTGCCAGGAGATCAGCGACTTCGGGCGGGTGGCGGAGTGGACGGCGGCCCTCGAACGCTGGTGTGCCGCCCAGCCCGGGCTGTTGACGTTCACCGGCCAGTGCGCCGTCCACCGCGGCCAGCTACTGCGGCTGCACGGCCAGTGGCAGCTGGCGCTGGAGGAGTTCGAGCACGCGACCCGCCGCTATCAGGAGGTGAACGCCCCGGACGCGGCCGGGCTGGCGGCGTACGAGGCAGGCGAGGTGCTCCGGCTGCGCGGCGAGTACGCCGAGGCGGACGCCGCCTACGAGCGCGCGGCCGACCGGGGCTTCGACCCGCAGCCCGGCCTGGCGCTGCTCTGGTCGGCTCGCGGCCAGGGCGCGGCGGCGCTCGCCGCCATCGAGCGGCTGCTGGTGGAGACCGATGGTCCCGTGCAGCGATGCCGGCTCCTGCCTGCGGCCGTCGAGGTGCTGCTCGGTGCTGGCGAGGCCGACCGGGCCCGACAGGTCGCGGACGAGCTGGACGGGCTGGCCGGACACTTCGGCTGCGTCTGGCTCGAGGCCGCGGCCGCGCACGCGCACGGCGCCGTCGAGCTGGCCTCGGGAGACGCAGCCGGTGCCCTTCCCTACCTGCGCAAGGCTCAGCAGCTGTGGGCGCGGGCCGAGGCCACGTACGAGCGGAGCCAGGCGCGGCTGCTGACCGGGCGCGCACTGGCCGGCGTCGGCGACACCGAGTCGTCCCGGCGCGAGCTCGAGGCGGCACGTACGGTATTCCGCCAGATCGGCGCCCGGCCCGCCGCCGACGACGCCGAGCTCCTGCTCGCCCCTGCCTCTCTGCCCGCCGGCCTCAGCGCCCGCGAGGCCGAGGTGCTCCGCCTGGTCGCCTCCGGCCGCAGCAACGCCCAGATTGCCGCCGACCTGGTCCTCAGCGAGAAGACCGTCGCCCGTCACCTCTCCAACATCTTCACCAAGCTCGACGTTCGTTCCCGCACCGCCGCGACGGCCTTCGCCTTCGAGCACGGCGTGGTCTGACCACAAGCGGTTCCGGCGGCCCGGTGCAGATGGAAATCACCCGGACCGGATGAGGACGCCACGCCCTGGCTCATCGAGGCTGACGGTGCATAGGGAGAGGGAGGGAGTGGCCGCCGCAATGGACCAGGCACTGACGCGTCCGACGACCCAGTTGAACCTGGTCGCCGCTGTCGCGTTCGTTGTCGGTGGCTCGTTGTTCGCGCTGGGCGCGGCTTTCGCCCAGCTCGGGGTGGTCAGCCTGCCCACCGTCAACGTCACGTACCTGGTCGGGGGCTGCTTCTTCTCGCTCGGTGGCTACGTCTCGATCCTGCTGGCCAACAACACCGACACCGACACCGGCGAGCGCACGCCCTGGTGGCGCTTCCGGCCGCACTCGCGCAGCTGGCTGAGCGCGTACGTGCTGTTCGTGGGGACGCTCTTCTTCGCGGTCAGCCTGGTGGCCGCCTTCGCCGCGGGCCTGACGCCGCGTCAGTCCGACGGCTGGATCTGGCTCCCCGACATGACCGGCTGTGTCTGCTTCCTGGTCTCCGGTCGCCTGGCGATGCTCGACGTGGGCGCGGGGCGCGTACGAGTGCTGGCCCATCTGGTCGGCTGGTGGGTGGTCGCGGTCAACCAGCTCGGGTCTGTCCTCTTCTTCCTCGCCGGCATCGCAGCCTTCACCCGCCCGGCGACCTCGGACGAGATCAACACCGGGCTCGTCAACTGGGGGACGTTCGCCGGCGCGGTGTGTTTCGCGGTCGGCGGGGTCATCCAGGCACTCGACACACCCACTACGACAAGAACGGCGGTTCAGCCATGACACGACTCAGCGACGCAGAAGCCGAAGGGCTCTACGGCAACCGATTCCTGACCGAGGCGGCCCCATCGACCACCTTCCCCGAGAGCGGGATGCGCCCGGTCGACGCGATGCGCCTGCTCGGCGAGGACCTGGTCATGGAAGGTGACCCGCAACGCAACCTCGCGACGTTCGTGACGACCTGGATGGAGCCCGAGGCACAGCGGATCATCGCGGAGAACCTGCACCGCAACTTCATCGACCACGCGGAGTACCCGATCTCCGCGGAGATCGAGCAGCGCTGCGTACGGATGCTCGCAGACCTCTACCACGCCCCCGGCGAGACGACCGGCTGTCGCACCCAGGGCTCGTCCGAGGCGATCATGCTCGGCGCCCTGTCCCTGAAGTGGAAGTGGAAGCAGCGCCGGAAGGCCGCGAACGCCTCGGTGGACCGGCCCAATCTCGTGTTCGGCGGCGACGTCCACGTCGTATGGGAGAAGTTCTGCCGGTACTTCGACGTCGAGCCGCGGATCGTCCCGCTCGAGGAGAAGAAGTTCACCATCGGCCCCGAGGACGTGGCGCCGCACCTCGACGAGAACACCATCGGCGTGGTCGCTGTCCTGGGCACGACGTTCACCGGGCACATGGACGACGTCGTCGGGATCAACCAGCTGCTGCTCGACGTCAAGAAGGAGCGGGACATGGACATCCCGCTGCACGTCGACGCGGCCAGCGGTGGCTTCGTGTGGCCGTTCCTCTACCCCGACTCCCCCTGGGACTTCCGCCTCGAGCAGGTCCGCTCCATCAACGTCTCCGGACACAAGTAC
Organism: Nocardioides sp. NPDC023903; assembly: GCF_040639295.1. Lineage (NCBI taxonomy): Bacteria > Bacillati > Actinomycetota > Actinomycetes > Propionibacteriales > Nocardioidaceae > Nocardioides > Nocardioides sp. NPDC023903. The sequence continues at coordinate 318,049 of NZ_JBEZZS010000001.1, forward strand.
GGGCTGGTCTACCCCGGGATCGGCTGGTTGGTGTTCCGCGAGAAGTCTGACCTCGCCGAGGACCTGGTGTTCTACGAGAACTACCTCGGCAAGACCGACGCGACGTTCACCCTGAACTTCTCGACGGGTGCGTCGATGGTGCTGGCGCAGTACTACAACTTCGTCCGGCTGGGTCGCGACGGCTACACGTACGTGATGAAGCAGATGCAGCAGAACGCCAGGGCCCTGGCGAAGAACCTCCGCGACAGCGGCCGCTTCGAGGTGATCGGCGACGGCCTCGAGCAGCTCCCGCTCGTGGCGTTCCGCCTCACCGGCGACCGCACGACCTACGACGAGTCCGACATCGCCTGGCAGCTCTCGGCCGAGCGCGGCTGGATGGTCCCGGCCTACACGCTGCCGCCCAACGCGGAGAACGTGAAGATCATGCGTGCGCTCGTCAAGGAGACGATGAGTCGCGAGCAGGTCGAGCGGCTCACCCGCGACATAGCCGACGCCTGCGCGACCCTGGACGAGAAGGGCGGCGCCCATCCGACCGAGCGCGAACAGGTCAAGCGAGGGACCGGGTACTGACTCGCCCCGACGAGGGTCCGAGGTCACGGATCCTGAAAAAGATCAACGTTGTCTTTACCCAGGCTGCCGCTCATAGTTGACCCCCGGAAACGGAAGGCGGGGGTACGTGAGCGAGCAGGACAGGGCCGGTCAGGTCGACGAGGAGCAGCGGTCGGTCGACGCGATGTACGCGCTTCTTCACGCCGAGGTGAGCGCGAGACGGGCAGCACAGGAGCGGGCGATCGCGGCGCCTGTCGATGGGCCGAGCGAGCGGTACGCCAGGGACCTGGAGGTCGAGCGGCTCACCGAGAGCATCCGGCAACTGCAGGCGGCGGAGCACTCGCTGTGCTTCGGGCGGGTCGACCGTTCCGATGAGGGCGAGCCTCTGCACATCGGTCGGATCGGGCTGCGCACAGAGGGCGGCAACCCGCTGCTGATCGACTGGCGGGCCGAGGCCGCGCGACCGTTCTACGCGGCGACGATGGCCGCACCGATGGGAGTGCGCAGGCGTCGGCACCTGCGCCTCGACGGCCGCAGCGTCGTCGACATCAACGACGAGATCCTCGACGGCTCCTCGCCGACGGCCGTGGACCTCGTCGGGGACAGTCCGCTCGTCGCAGCGCTGAGCACGGCGCGGACCGGGCGGATGCACGAGGCTGCGGCGACACTTCAGGCCGAGCAGGACGAGATCGTACGGTCTCCTCATCGCGGAGTCATGGTGGTCGACGGCGGTCCCGGCACCGGCAAGACCATCGTCGCCCTGCATCGCGCGGCCTATGTGCTGTACGCCTTCCCGTCGATCGCCGAGCAAGGGGTGCTCGTCTTCGGGCCGAACCGGCGGTTCCTCAGCTACATCTCGGAGGTGCTGCCCTCGCTCGGCGAGAACGACGTACGGCTGGCGACCATGTCCGATCTGGTGGGCGTCGAGGCGACGCGGACCGAGCCGGACCACGTCGCGCGGATCAAGGGGCGCGCGGCGCTCTCCGACGACCTCGCCCGGCTCGTGCGGGATCACCAGCCCCACGGCGTACCGCTGGAGCTGAAGACGACCCATGACACGGTGCGGCTCGACCCGGCCGTGGTCGACGCCGCTCGGCGCCAGGCGCTGCAGGAGGACATCGGGCACAACCGCGCTCGCGAGCTCTTCACCGAGTACGTCATCGACGATCTGGTCAACGAGCTGGAGCGCAGCACCGCGAAGGAGATCTCTGACTTCGAGGAGGAGCTGGAGGCGCACCTGGGCATCGATCTCGACCGCTTCACGGGGAACGATCCCTCCACGGATGATCTGGACATCGACTGGGACAGCATTCGCGACGATCTCCTCGACGACCCGTCCATCGACCGGGCGATCACCCGGGTCTGGCCTCGACTCGTCGCCGACGATCTCGTCCGCGAACTGCTGAACGACCTCGGCGTCGGCCGCGGCGACGGGTGGAGCGACGCAGACCTCGCCCTCCTGGACGAGGCCCGCGCACTCGTCGACGGAGCCCCGGAGACCAGCTACGGCCACATCGTGGTGGACGAGGCCCAGCAGCTCTCGGAGATGCAGTGGCGCGCGCTGATGCGTCGTTGCCCGAACCGGTCGATGACGGTCGTCGGCGATCTCGCCCAGGCGGGCCCTTCGACCACCCTCCGGACGTGGGACGAGGCCTTGGAGCCGTTCGTCGGCGAGCGGTTCGCTCACCACAGGCTGACGGTCAACTACCGTACGACGACAGAGATCCTGCTCGCGACCGAACCGCTGCTCGCCGAGATCGCCCCGGATCAGCGGCTCTCCAGATCCATCCGGCACGGAGAGCAGCCACGCATCCTCGACGTGACCGAGGAGAGCCTCCGCTCCACGCTGAGCACCCTGATCACCGAGATCGCCGACGAGCACCCGGGCGAGCTGATCGGAGCCATCGCCACCACCGAGCGCTCGCAGGCACTCGAGGCCGAGGTCCACAGAGCCGGCGCCACGATCGTCGCCGCGCCCGAGGCTCGTGGCCTGGAGTTCGACACCGTGATCATCGTCGACCCTGAGGGCGTACGAGCCGCCAGGGATGCCGGCCTGCGCGACCTCTATGTCGCCCAGACCAGGGCGACGAAACGCCTCCTCAGCCTTGAGCTGCGTTCTCGACCGTGAAGTGGCGGTTCACGCCGTGTCGGCGAGCCTTCCGAAACCGCTGCGGTGGAAGATCAGCGGACTGCCGGCGTCGGGGTGAGCCACCGCGTGCAGTCGAAGCAGCACGATGATGTGGTCACCGGCCTCGACCTCGCGGTAGATCGTGCAGTCGAAGAGGGCGAGCCCGTCATCGAGTGCGACGGCGCCATCCTCGGTCACGGTGTACGCAGCCCCGTCGAAGCGATGCTCGACCGGTCCCGCCAGCCTGCGGCAGACCTCGCCCTGGTGGTCGGCCAGCACGGTGACACCCAGGTGGGAGGCGCGGCGCAGGTCGGGCCACGTCTTCGAGGTCGCGGCGACCGAGAAGGAGACCAGTGGTGGGTCGAGGCTGACGCTCGTGAAGGAGGAGGCAGCCAGCCCGGTAGGCCCACCGTCCACCTGCGCGGCCACGGCGACCACCCCAGTCGGGAAGATGCCGAATGCCTTACGCAGGGCGGCGGGGTCGAGGTCCTGGTTGGTGTGCAGGGGCGAGACGGTCATCGGGAGTCTCCTACGCCTTGTAGACGATGGCGGGAAGGTCGCTGCCGAGCTTGAGCGACTCGAGGAAGGTGACGATCGTGGCCGCGACCGAGCGGTGGGAGACGTCGTTGAGGATGTCGTGGCGCCCGCCGGCGACGAGCCGGCGGTGGACGGTTGGGGCGTCGGCGTACGCCTTGATCGCCAGCTCGGCGGGCGTGACCGGGTCTGCGTCACCGTGCACGACCAGCACGGGCTTCGCGGGGACCGGAAGGCTCAGCTCGGACCACTCGCCGGGAAGTTTCGCGCTCAACGCTCCCCTGCCGAAGCCGTCGTCATCCCCGATCACCTTGCGGTGGACGGGGCACGCGCTGCGGGCGTCAACCTCGTCGTCCCAGCCGTCGATGGTGGCCGACTCCGGCAGCGCGATCCCGGCGATGACGGCGGCGTCCGCGGCGACGTCGTTGATCACCGTCGCGGCCAGGGTGGCTCCCGCGTCGCTGCCGACCAGCACCTTGGGTGCGGGCAGGGACTCATCGGCCAAGAGCCGTTCGACCTCGGCACGAGCTGTCGGCAGGTCGCTCAGGTCGGTCTCGACGAGCCGCACCTTGTACGCGTCGGCCGAGAGCCGACGGCCGAAGCGCTGGTACGTCGCCGCGGTCTCCCCGCGTCCGGTCAGCACGATCAGCGTGCCGCGCGGGGTGCCCCCGGGCGGCTCGTCCCAGGCGGTGCGGATGGTGGTCTCGGTGACGATGGTCATGTGTTGCTCCTGTCAGATCGCGACGCGGGTCCGGGCGGCGCGGTGGGCGAGCTCCTGGCGGACCAGCGGGAGCAGGTCGCGGCCGTAGTCGATGGCGTCCTGGAGCGGGTCGTAGCCGCGGATGAGCACCGTGTTCACGCCGATCTCGACGTAGTCGAGGATCGCGGCGGCCACGGTCTCCGGTGACCCGACCAGCGCGGTGGAGTTGCCGCCTCCGCCGACGGCCTTGGTGGTCGGGGTCCACAGGCAGCGGTCGTGGAGGTCACCGGTCTCCGCGACCGCGAGCAGCCGCTGCGAGCCGGCGTTCTCCGGGGCGGCGCCCTGCGGATGGAGCTTGTTGACCTTCTGCTTGAACTGGGCGCCGATCTCACCGTTCACGGTGTCCAGGATGCTGTGGGCGCGCTCCCAGGCGGCCTCGTCGGTCTTGCCGAGGATCGGTCGGAAGGAGACCGAGACCCTGGGGCGCTGCGTACGTCCGGCCTCGGCTGCCTTCTCGGTGATGGTGGCGATCTGCTCGCCGGTCTGCTTGAGCGGCTCGCCCCAGAGCATGTAGGTGTCGGCGTGCTTGGCCCCGACCCGGTACGCCGCAGGCGAGCTGCCGCCGAAGAAGAGCTCGAGGTGGCGGTCCGCGTAGGGGAAGACCTGGGGCGTGAATCCCTCGAAGCGGTAGTAGGCGCCCTCGAAGTCCCGCGGTCCCTTGGTGTCCCATGCGGCCCGGAGGACCTGGAGGTACTCGTCGGTGCGGGCGTACCTCTCGTCGTGGGGGACGAAGTCGCCCTCGCGGCGCTGCTCGACGTCGCTGCTGCCGGTGACGATGTTGAGCGCGACCCGGCCGTTGGAGAACTGGTCGAGCGTGGTGAAGGTGCGCGAGGCCAGGGTCGGGTGCACGACTCCGGGCCGGTGGGCGATGAGCAGGCCGAGCCGCTCGGTTCGGGCGGCGGCGTACGCGGCGACCTGGGTCCCTTCGGACCAGCCGGAGCCGTAGCCGATCAGGACGCGGTCGAAGCCGCCGTCTTCGTGTGCCTGGGCGAAGCGGGCGGTGTAATCGGGGTCGATGACGGTGCCGTCGGACGGCCGGATCTCGGAGGCGTCGGCGGTGCCGATCATGCCGAGGATCTCGACGTTGTCGTAGGTCATGCTCGGTCCTTTCGTCTACCGGCGGAGTGCCGGAAGGTCGCTGGCGGTGAGGTTGTTGGCGAGCTCGAGAGCCCCGATGCCCTCGGTGCGGATCTGGCCGAGCCAGGTGGCGGCGACGTGGCAGGCGGCGCTCCGCTCGGTGGCACCGGGCAGCGGCAGGGCGGACGGCTCCTGCTGGCAGGCGTCGTGGGCGAACCGGCATCGGGCGGCGAACACGCAGGCGCCGGGCCCGGTGGGGAAGGGATCGGCGCCCGTCGCCGGCCGGATGTCGGCCGGACGGAGTCGGTCCTCGTGGCCGACCGAGGGCGCGGAGGCGGTGAGGAGGCCGGTGTAGGGATGCGCCGGGCGGGTCAGGACCTCCTCGACCGGGCCGGTCTCGACAAGCCGGCTGCGGTAGAACACGGCGATCCGGTCGGCGATCCCGGCCAGCGAGGACAGGTCGTGGGCGATGATCACGACGGCGAGGCCGAGCTCGCGGCGTAGCCGGTCCAGCAGGCTGAGCACGAGGTTGCGGTTGGAGACGTCCAGCGCGCTGACCGGTTCGTCGCAGAAGAGCAGCTTGGGACGGGTGACGATGGCGCGGGCGAGCGCGATCCGCTGCCGCTGACCGCCGGAGAGCTGGCGCGGAAGCCGGTCACCGATGTCGGCCGGGTCGAGACCGACGAGCCCGATGGCCTCCTCGACCCGGGCGCGCTGCTCGCTACGGGGTACGCCACCCACGGCCAGCGGCTCGGAGACGATCTGGTCGACGGTGAGGTCGGGGTCGAGGGAGCGCAGCGGGTCCTGGAAGACGAGCTGGACCTGGCCGCTGCGGCGGAACCGGCGCTGCGCGGCCCCCGTGAGCCCGCCGATGTCGGCGCCGTCGAAGACGATCGACCCGGTGGCCGGCGCAACCAGGCCGACGATGGCGCGGGCGAGGGTCGTCTTGCCCGATCCGGTCTCGCCGACGATGCCGAGGATCTCGCCGGGACGAACCTCGAGGCTGACGTCTCGCAGCGCGGCGCCAGTGCCGAGGTGCGTGCCCTGGCGTGGGGGCGCGTAGGTGACCGAGAGATCGGTGATGCTCAGCAGCGGCGTACTCATGCGGAAGCCTCCAGACGTACGCAGCGAGCACTACGCACAGGTCCGATGTCGGTCAGGGGCACGGGTCCGCCGAGGCACGCCTGGGCTGCGTGCCGGCAGCGCGGGGCGAACCGGCAACCCGGCATCCGCTCCCCCGCTGCCGGCGGCTGACCGGGGATGACCTCGAGGGTGCGGCGCGACCAGTCCCCGATGGTGGCCACCGAGAGCAGGGCGCGGGTGTAGGGATGGCGCGGGTCGGTGAGCACCTGCTCGGTCGGACCGGACTCGACGATCTCTCCGCCGTACATGACCAGGATCCGGTCACAGGTCTCGGCGACGACCGCGAGGTCGTGGGTGACCAGCAGCAGGGAGAGCTCGTGGTCGCGGCGCAGGCGGGCGATGAGCTCGAGGATCTCGGCCTGGATGACGGCGTCGAGGGCGGTGGTGGCCTCGTCGGCGATGAGCAGCTCGGGATCGCAGGCGACGGCGATGGCGATCAGGACGCGCTGGAGCATCCCGCCCGAGAGCTGGTGGGGGTACTGGTGGAAGACACCTGCGGGGTCGTGGAGACCGACCTGGCCGAAGAGCTCGACGGCACGTTCGCGGGCGTCTGGCTTGCCGAGTCCGCCGCGAACACGGAGCTGCTCGACGAGCTGACGGCCGACGGTGATGCTGGGGTTGAGGTAGGAGCCGGGATCCTGGAAGACCGCGCCGATGCGAGTGCCGCGGACACGGTCCCAGGCGGGTCGTGCGGCGCCGGTGAGGTCGACGGCAGCGGCTCCCTCGCCGAGGGTGATGGTGCCGGCGTCGACCTCACCGGTCTCGGGCAGCAGCCCGAGGACGGCGCGGCAGGTGAGCGTCTTGCCGCTACCGGACTCGCCGACCAGGCCGACGGCCTCGCCGCGGCGGATCTGGAAGGAGACCCCGTTCACGGCGACGAGGTGCTCCCCGACGCTGACCTGCAGGTCCTCGACGGTGAGGGTGCGGGGGCTGGTGGCGTACGTGTCTGGCTCAGGCTGCGACATCGACGGTCTCCTTCCGGTCGCGCGCCCGGGATGGGCGGCGGCGCTGGGTGCCGGCGTCACGGATGCCGTCGGCCAGGATGTTGAGGGAGCCGACGGTCGCCATCATCAGGAGCGCCGGGAAGATCGGCGCCCAGCTCTGCTGGGCGAGGTAGCCGAGGTCGGCCGAGAGCATCCCGCCCCAGGTCGGGGCCGGCGGCTGGACGCCGATCCCGAGGAACGAGAGCGAGGCGACCACCAGCAGGCTGGCGCCGGTGGCGTGCGCGGCGGCGACGGCGACGTTGGGAAGCACCTTGCTCCAGATGTGCTTGCGCAGCGTCCACCACTGGCTCGCACCCATCAGCTCGGCGGCCTCGACGTACTGCGTCCGCCGAAGGCCGAGGGCCACCGCCCGGGTGACCCGGAAGAACATCGGGCTGATCAGGACGCCGACCGCGATCATCGCCTGCTGCAGGCCGTTGCCGATGGTGCCGGCCACGGCGATGGCGAAGACGGTGAACGGCAGGATCATCAGGGTGTCGGCGATCCGCAGCGAGACCCACTCCCCGACCCTGCCCATCCAGGCCGAGGCCAGCCCGGAGGGGACGCCGAGGACCGCGGCGATCGCGACCGCCTCCAGAGCACCGACCACCGAGAGCCGGGTGCCGGCCATGAGCCGCGACAGGACGTCGCGCCCGACGTAGTCGGTGCCGAGCAGGTGCTTCCCGGACGGGGCCTGGAGCACCTCGTCACTGAACTGCCGCAGTGGGTCGTACGGCGCCAGGGCGCCGCCGAAGACGACCAGGAAGGCGATCACGGTCAGGACCGCGAAGGCGAAGCGGCTTGCGGGCTGGGCCCACAGGGCCTTGAGCGTTCTCATCGTTTCCAGCCCTTCGTGCCGCGGGCGGCCGGGTCGAGCGCGGCCTGGGCGACGTTGACCACCAGGCTGGCGATGACCACGACGACCGCGGTGACCAGCAGGGTGCCGAGGACCACGGGTACGTCCCCCTTCTCCGAGGACTGCAGGGCGAGCTGGGCGATGCCGGGCAGGCCGAAGAGCTTCTCGGTCATGACGGCACCGCCGATGACGAGCGGGATCGCCAGGCCGATGACGGCCAGCGTGGGAGCTGCGGCGTTGCGCAGCACGTGGCCGAACAGGACCCGGCGGCGACCGAAGCCGCGCATCTGGGCGCCGATCGCGTAGTTCTCCCGCAGCGCCCCGACCAGCGAGGTGCGCAGCTGCCGGGCGATCGAGGCCGCCACGTCGAGGCTCAGCGCCAAGGAGGGCAGGATCGCGAAGCGGAGCCACTCGGCCGGGTTCTCCCCGATCGGTACGTAGCCCCCGGCGGGAAGCAGCTTCGCCTTGACCGCGAAGACCACGATCAGCGCCATCCCGATCACGAACGGCGGGAGCGTGCCGAGCAGGGAGCAGACGACGGTGACCGCCCGGTCGAAGACTCCCCCGTTGCTCAGCGCCGCGCCGATCCCGGCCGACCCGCCGATCAGGACCGCCAGCACGATGGCGAGCAGGGCGATGGAGAGGTCGACCGGCAGCGCCTGGGCGATGCTGTCGGCGACCGGGACGGTCGTGAACCAGGAGACCCCGAGGTCGCCTTGCAGCGCGGAGCCGAGCCAGTCGGCGTACTGGACCACCAGCGGGCGGTCGAGACCGAACTGGTGGTCGAGCCGGGCGATGTCGGCCTCGGTCGCGGTCTCGCCGAGCACCGCCGCGGCCGGGTTGGTCTTCGCCATCGCCCCGAGCGCGAAGGTGATGACCGAGGCCAGCAACAGCACGGCCGCGGTGATCGCGACCAAGTTGAGGATGCGGCGGACCCAGCCGCCGACGGCCCTGGCCCTCGGTCGAGCCGCCGCGTCCACGGGCCGCTCTGCGTACGTGGCCGTGGAAGCGGTGGCTTGGGCCACGCTCACGAGGTCGTCACCCCCTCGAAGCGCTGCAGGCTCGGCGAGGCGGGCAGCGCAGTGGCGTTCTTGCGGACGATGATCCGCGGCGCGTTGTAGAGGAAGGTGTTCGGGAAGCTGGTGATCGCGATCCTCGTCGCCTCCTGCAGGACCGACGGATAGGCGGGGTCGTCGGTCGGGGTGGCCCGGACCTTCTTGAGCTGGGCCTCCAGGGCGGGGTTCGTGGCGCGGTTGGGGTTCATCAGGCCTTCCTTGCCGAAGAGGACCTGGAAGGCCTGCACCGGCGACTCCCGGCCGGCGAAGCCGTCGTAGGTGAGCGCCTGGGAGTGCTCGATGTATACGAGCTGGGTGTGCTGGGTCTGCGGGATCGACTTGATCGTGAGCTCGATCCCGATCTCCTTGAGCTGGGCCTGGATCAGCTCGACGGCGGCCGCGGCCTGGCCGCTGCTGGTGAACTCGCCCTTGACCGGGCCGGTGTGGCCGGCGTCCGCGAGGACCTGCTTCGCCTTCTCCGGGTTGTACTCGTAGACGCCCTCGAGCTCGGGGTTGTAGCCGACGTACCCCTTGGGAAAGAGCTGGTAGTTGACCTCGCCGATGTCGAAGTTGGCGACCTTCTTGATCTTCTCCCGGTCGATGCCGAGCTTGAGCGCCTCGACGACCGCGGGGTCGTCGAAGGGCTTCTTCCCGGCATGTACGTCGAGGCACGAGACGAACATCGAGTCGAGGATCTGCACCTCGAGGCCTGCCTGCCTGGCCTGTTCGACCTGGGCGCCGGAGATGCGGGCGACGTTGTACTGGCCGGACTGGACCGAGGCGACCGCGGTGGCCGGGTCGGGCTGGGGGTAGAGGTGGAACTCGTCGACCTTGATCTCGTCGGCGAGCTGGAAGTGGGCGTTCTTCACCAGCTCGGCGTGGTCGTTCTGGACGTACGTGGTCAGGCTGAACGGCCCCGAGCCGGCCGGCTTCGTGGCCAGGGAGGCGGCGTCCTTCTCGAAGGCGGCGGGGTTGACGACCATGCCCGTCTTGCCGGCGAACAGGGCCGGGATCTGGTAGTCGACCTCGGCCAGGTCGAGCACCACGTCGAGGTCGCCCGAGGCGGTCACCTTGGTGATCCCGATCATCTGGGGCGCGATCAGGGAGCCGTCGGCGGTCCGGCCGCGTTCGATCGACTTGGCCACCGCCGCCGCGTTCAGGGGCGTGTCGTCGCTGAACTTCAACCCCTGCTTCAGGGTGAAGGTCACCTGCGTGCCCTGGGAGTTGTACGTCCACTTCTCGGCCAGCCACGGCACCGGGTTGCCCTTCTCGTCGAGGCCGGTGATGGCCTCGTAGACGAGCGCCAGCATCTGGACGTCGGAGCCGGCCGAGGAGGTCACCGGGTCCCAGGTGGTGGGCAGCTGCCAGGCCCAGGTGATCCGTCCACCGGACGTACTGGCGCCGGTCTCGGAGCCGCAGGCCTCCAGGGCGAACACGGCCGCGGCGCCGAGGGTGAGGCCGAGCAGGCTGCGCCGGCTCAGGGTCGGCGTGGATGACGTGGTCGAGAGCTTGCGCATGGGCGCGGGTGCCTTGTTGGCCATGGGAGGGATCGGTCTTCCTGTGTCGTCTCTGGCGGTGAGGTGGGTGTGTCGTCGGCGCCCGAGCGCTGTTGGAGGTCAGCTCGTCGTGGTGCGGCGAGCCAGGGTGTGGCGGTTCTCTGGGATCGGAAGGCCGAGGTTTCCGCGGAGGGTGGTGGCCTCGTACTCGCGGCGGAAGACGCCGCGCTCGGTCAGGATCGGGATGACCTCCTCCACGATCCGCCGGAAGTTGGCGGGGTGGTCGACGCCGATGTTGAAGCCGTCGCAGGCCCGTGCGTCCCACCACTCCTGCAGCTTGGTGGCCACCGTCTCTGGGCTGCCGACGAACTCCGACTTGCGGAAGACCCGGGTCGCCTCCACGGTCTGGCGCAGCGTCCAGCCGTTCTCGACCGCGCGCTGGGTGATCTTCTGGGCTTGGGTGAAGAAGGATCGCTCGCCGTGCTCGAGCGCCTCGGCCGGGAAGGGTGCGTCGAGGTCGTACTGCCGGAAGTCGTGCCAGCCGAAGGGACGGCCGAACTCGGCGAGGGCCTCCGCGAAGCCGTGGTCGCGCTCGTGGTCGGTGGCCTCGATCTCACGGGCCTCCTCGTCGGTGTCGCCGACGACGACCTTCACCCCCGGCATGATCACGAGGTCGTCGGGGTTGCGGCCGAAGCCGCGGGCACGGGTCTTGATGTCGTCGTAGAACGCCTGGCCGCTGCCGATGTCGGGAGCGTGGGTGAAGATCCCCTCCCCCATGGAGGCACCGAGGTCGCGGCCCTGGTCGGAGTCACCGGCCTGGAAGATGACCGGATGTCCTTGCGGGCTGCGCTGCAGGTTGAGCGGGCCGGCGACCTTGAAGTAGGTGCCTTCGTGGTTCAGCGCGTGCTGCTTGTCGGGGTCGAGGAACCGGGCGGTCTCGCGGTCGCGTACGAACGCGTCGTCCTCGTAGGAGTCCCACAGGGCACGGGCAAGCTCGACGTACTCCTGGGCGCGGCCGTAGCGGGTGTCGTAGTCGTAGTGCTCGTCGAGCCCGTAGTTGGTCGCGGTGCCGGCGTCACCGGTGGTGACCACGTTCCACCCGGCGCGACCGTGGCTGATCAGGTCGAGGGAGGCGAAGCGGCGTACCAGGTTGAAGGGGCTGTTGAAGCTCGTGGTCGCGGTGCCGACCAGACCGAGATGCTTCGTGTGGGTGGCCACCGCGGAGAGCAGGGTGAGCGGTTCGAGACGGTTGAGGTAGTGCGGCGGGCTGTGCGGGGTGATGAACTGGCTGTCCACGATGAACATCAGGTCGAAGCGGCCCTGCTCGGCGAGCTTGGCTGTCTGGATGAACCAGTCGATGTTCACGCTCGCGTCGCCGGGGATCTCCGGGTCGAGCCAGAGCCGGTGCTGGCCCGGACCGCCGGTGCCGTACGGAACGGCGCCCAGCTTGATCGTGCGTCGGGACATGCTGCCTCCGTGGGTGGTCAGCCGCGGCCGGTTGTCAGCCCGCGGTGGCCCTCTTCCCAGAGAGCCTTATGTCTATGAGTTTGATAAACAAATGGCACCGGGTCCAACGACGTTCCACGATGCTGAACCATCACGAACGCTCATCAATTGTGTATTAGTCTGATCGACATGAGTCAGAATCTGGATATCGCCCCTCTGCGCAGCCTCGTAGCCGTCGCAGACTTCGGCGGCTTCCAGCGGGCCGCCACCGCGCTGCACCTGACCCAGAGCGCGGTCAGCCAGCACGTACGCCGCCTGGAGGCCGCGATCGGGCGCACGCTGGTCGAGCGGCAAGGTCGTGGATCCCGGTTCACCGCCGATGGGGCTGTGCTCCTGACGCAGGCGCGCCGGATCATCGCGCTGCATGATGAGACGGTGGCGAAGTTTCGTCCCTCCCCCACCGACGCCCCGGTCACGGTCACGATCGGGTCGACCGAGCACGCCGCCGCACAGCTCTTGCCCAACGTGTCCAGAGCGCTGTCCCAGTCGGTGCCGAAGCGCGACTTCCGATTCCGGATCGACCGCGGCAACAAGCTGCGCGAGGGCCTCACCACCGGTGGGGTCGACCTGGCCCTGCTGATCCAGCAGGCCGACGATCCCCGGGCCCTCTATGTCGGAGACCTGACCCTCACCTGGTTCGCCTCGCACTCCTGGCGTCTCCCGGCGGCGACCAGCCCCGTGCCCATCGTCGCCTTCGACGAACCGTGCGCGCTTCGTAGCCGGGCGTTGGAGACGCTCGCCGATCACTCGATCCCGGCAACCATCGGCGCCGAGGCCATCCAGCTGGCCGGTGTTCAGGCAGCCGTCGGCGCCGGCCTCGGCGTCGCACTCATGGCCACCCTCGGCGAGACGCCTGAAGGCCTGGTCCGGGTGCCCGACCTCCCGACACCCGACCCACTGCCGCTCTACGTCTGCACCCGACCCGGCCTGCCCAAGGAGACGGCCGCACAGGTGGCCGCCGTCCTGCGACCGCTGCTCGCCCTGCCGGGCAACGACCCCGTTCTCACCCTGGCCAAAGGAGCCTGATGTCCGCCGTTCACGTACCCGCCGGGTCCTCCGAGGGGGACTACATCCGCACTCCGAGCGGCGTCCTCGTCCCCGCCGAGATCGACGCCTTCCACCGGCATCTCCACCACGTGGCTCCCTCCGGCCTGGTCGACCAGACCGGACAGACCTCTGGGATGCGGAGGCTCGAGGCGGTCAGCGGCAAGACCGTCGGCGCGAAGAACCTGTGGATGGGCCAGACCCACGTCCCGGCCTCGACCGCCTCGGCCAACCACCACCACGGCGCCTCCGAGACCGCGATCTACGTCGTCTCCGGCAACCCGGTCTTCGTCTTCCTCGACACCGAGGGTGACGAACCCGTCGAGACCCGCGTGGAGACCGGCCCCGGCGACTACGTCTTCGTGCCGCCGTGGGTTCCTCACCGCGAGGAGAACCCCGACACCGACACCGAGGCTGTCGTCGTGATCGCCCGCACCACCCAGGAGGCGATCGTCGTGAATCTCGACGGGCTCGACTGGTCCGAGGTCCGCCTCCGCGACGAGAACGGCTCCTGAGCCTGCGGACGCCGTCAGCGCTGCGGCGAGTCCGATTGGGCGCGGTTGAGGAAGTCCGAGAGTGGTCCCGGCATCTCAGCGCTCCGGTCTCCCCAGTCATAGACAACACAGGTCTTGGCGATCAAGTCGTGGACAGAACGATGTTCACGCTGCACCACGATCAGGAGCAGGCCGATCCCGAAGAAGATCACGCTGAGGGGAAAAACCAGCGTCCTGACGAACATGGTGCGCACCCCTGGTGCAGCGCCGTCGGCGCGTACGACGCGCAGTCCGGTCAGTCCCTTGCCAATCGTCCGGCCGGTGATGGCGAGGCTGATGAAGACGTAGCAGAAGGCCCAGATCACGAAGCCAGCGATCCCGAGCAGGGTCGAGCGGTCGTCGGTGAGCGACTTGGACGTGAACATCTCGAGCAGGTAGCCGAACCCGGCGACGCCCAGCGTGTAGAGGCCGGCGATGAGAAGGCCATCGATGGCGGCGGCAACTGCCCTGCTGATCGCTCCCGCATAGTGTCCGGACACCGAGCGACGTACCCGGCGGGTCATCGTGCTGCCGTTCCCGGGTCGGGCGCCCCTCGCTGGGCCGCAACCAGGTTGGGCGGCCCTTCCCGTCGCTCGTCCTCGCTCCGTCGCATCAGCCGGTCCACGATCCGGTCGACGACGACGTCGAGCCCCACCAGCTGTCGCCGGGCGACGTCGAGGGCGGATCCGGCCATCGAGTAGGTGCTCTCCGCGACGATGTCGGGGATGCCGGAGCGGCGTACGAGCGCCTCGAGGTCGACGTTCCTCAGCAGGGCGTCCAGGTCTACGTCGGCGAGGAGGGTGTTGAGGTCGACGCGTGCGAGCAACGCATCGATATCGACCGTCTCGAGGAGCCGGTTCATGTCGACCCGCGCCAGAACCGCGTCGAGGTCCACCCGGCTGAGCAGCGCGTTGAGGTCGACGTGTTCCAGGACGATGTCGGGGTCGACGGTGTCGACGACCCTTTCCGTCACCGCGCCGGCGACCCGGCCGAGGAGCCTCTTGCCGTTCTGCCGACCCTCGGTCATGACTTCGCCGGCTTGGACACGCGGAGCGTCACGGCAATCAGCCGGTCAACGACTCGAGGGCGACGACCGCGCCGGAGACGTCCTCGAGCACGAAGGTGTCGTCGCCTCGTCGTACGCGCAAGATTCCCATCGTCGGTTCCGCCTCCTCCGGTCGTGGATCGCTGGAAGCCTAGAGCCGTCTGGTCTGTCTCTCATCACCCACGTCGGGTGATGCAGGCGAAGGTGCGAACCCCTGCAGTTCCTCGCGGCCGCCCTTGACGATGAGGCAGGAGGACTCCGGCACCTCTCGCCACGCCCCCCGCAGGTCCCCCAACGGTTCGGACACTACGAGGCGTGCGTCATCGGAAAGCTGATGCAGTACTGGGTTGTCGGGGTATTGGAGACGGAGTGTGGCGACGTCGGTGTTGTGGAACAGCGATCGGGACCTACCCTCACTGGAGTATCGGAATGCCCACGTCGTTTCCCCGTCGGTGGTCGCCACCGACATCTGGATCGGGTACTCGACTCCGTGGCGTCGCCCCGTCTCCTCGATGAGGCCAACTGCCTGAGCCACCGCTTCCGGCGGGTTCTCTTGGAGTCCGAAGGTCAGGGCGAGGAAGAAGAACAGCTCCGAGTCCGTCGATCCCTCGATGTCGGGGAACAGCCCGGGCTCGACGGCCAGGGTCAGGTCGCGCTTCAGCAACGGGAAGTCGGCGATGGCCCCGTTGTGCATCCAAAGCCAGCGGCCGTGGCGGAAGGGATGGCAGTTGGTCTGCTGGACCGCCGTGCCGGTCGTCGCTCGGATGTGCGCGAAGACCCGACCGGCGGAAGCGTGGGCCGAGAGCTCTCGGAGGTTGCGGTCGTTCCAGGCGGGCTCGATGCTGTGGTAGGTCCCTGGGGTGTCCTGGGCGCCGTACCAGCCGACGCCGAAGCCGTCACCGTTGACCGTCTCCACGCCCAGCCGTGAGTGCTTGCTCTGCACCACGAGGGAGTTCTCCGGCTTGAACAGAAGGTCCTCCAGGAGCACCGGCGAACCTGAGTATGCGAGCCAACGACACATGTCGATCTCCCTTCTCCGCCACCGACACACATCGGAGCGCGACTGCTCCAGTTCAACAGCGAAGGCGGGCCCAGCGGATCACCCGTTGCGGATAACGGCGCTGGAGATAAACGGTGAGCCCCTGACTGCCATCCATCCGTCAACGGTGAGGTCAGGGCGCCGACAGCTGTTTCATCCCTAGTGGGTGATGTCGGTGGGGCGGCGGGGCGCGAGAATCGAACCACCGATGCCGACGGCGAACGGTGCCGCACCCGGCGGGCGTCTGCCCGCCGGCGACACCCGTCCTACGAGGATGAGGAGAAGCTCATGGCCGAGCAGCCCTCGATCGCCGACCACGCGATCATCGGCGACCTGCAGACCGCGGCGCTGGTGGCGAGCAACGGCGACCTCGATTGGTTCTGCACCCCGCGCTTCGACTCACCGAGCGTGTTCGCGTCCCTGCTCGACGCTGACCGCGGCGGCCACTTCCGGATCGCTCCGGAGGGAGACGGCTACCTGACCAGGCAGGCCTACCTGGGCGACTCGGCGGTTCTCGCCACCCGGTTCATGGTCGAGGCGAGCACGAGCTCGGTGATCGATTTCATGCCGATCTCGGATCCCGATGTGGCCCGGGATCAGCACACGATCGTCCGCGTCGTGCGGGGCGTGCGCGGGCGGACGCGGTTCCGGATTTCGTGCGCGCCCCGCTTCGACTACGGCCGTGCCTCCCATACGGTCGAGGTGACCCCTTCGGGGGCGGTGTTCGAGTCGGGTGGCACCCGCCTCGTGCTCCACGCCGGGGTACCCCTCGAACAGGTCGGCGACGACGTGGTGGCGTCGTTCGAGGTCGAGGAGGGCCAGGACGTCGGCTTCGTCCTTGAGACGGCCGGGGACGGGCCCCGCCGCGTCGAGGAGGGAGAGGTGCTCGCGGCGCTCGAGGGCACGGTCGGCTTCTGGCGCTCGTGGTTGGCGCGCTCGACCTACCGGGGGCGGTGGCGCGAGATGGTCAACCGGTCCGCCATCACCCTCAAACTGATGACCTACGCCCCGACAGGCGCACTGATCGCGGCTGTCACCGCCGGCCTCCCCGAACAGTTGGGGGGAGAGCGCAACTGGGACTACCGCTTCACGTGGATCCGAGACTCGTCGTTCTCGGTACGCGCCCTGCTCGGTCTCGGCTTCACCGAGGAGGCCGCGCAGCTCGCGCGCTGGGTCGGGGACCGGGCGCGCGAATCCGCAGCCGCCAACGAAGCCGTTCCCCTGAAGATCATGTACCGGGTCGACGGCTCCCCCGACCTCGTCGAGGAGACCCTCGATCACTTCAGCGGCTACAAGGAATCGCGCCCGGTCCGGATCGGCAACGGAGCTGCCGACCAGATACAGCAGGACATCTACGGCGAGTTCGCCGACTGCGCCTACGAGGCCGACCGGCTGGGTGCGCTGCCCGCCAGCTACGAAGGCCTCCAGACGTTCTCCCGGATCTTGAACTGGCTGTCCGAGAACTGGGACCAGCCCGACGCGGGCATCTGGGAAACACGCGGCGGTCTCCAGTCGTTCACGTACGGACGGGTGATGTGCTGGGTCGCCTTCGACCGCGGGATCCGGCAGACCACGAAGTACGGGCGAGGGCGAGCAGCCGACATCGCGCGGTGGACGGCGGCGCGCGAGGCCATCTACGAGCAGATCATGACCGCCGGCTGGCACGAGAAGCGCCAGGCCTTCGTCCAGCACTACGAGACCGACGTGCTCGACGCCTCCGTGCTCCTGGCGCCGGTCGTCGGCTTCATCTCCTCGCAGGACCCGCGGTGGCTGTCGACCCTCGACGCCATCGAGGAGGAGCTGGAGACCGACGGCCTGGTCTACCGCTACGACCCGGCCGCCTCACCCGACGGGCTGCAGGGGTCGGAGGGGACCTTCTCCATCTGCACCATGTGGTACGTCGACGCCATGGCCCGCGCCGGACGGGTCGAGAAGGCGAGGGTAGTGTTCGAGAAGATGCTCACCTACGCCAACCACGTCGGCCTCTACTCCGAGGAGATCGCCGTCAACGGAGAGCAGATCGGCAACTTCCCGCAGGCCTTCACCCACCTGTCGCTCATCAACGCCGCGCTCACACTGGACGCCCAGCTCGACCTCGCCGGCCGTCCGGGTCACGTGTCCGGCGACGGTATAGCCGCCCTTCTCGACGAACGCGAGCGCCCGCCGGGCTGAGCGCGTCCATCCGCGCCGCCGCCGCAAGCACCCCAATGGGCCCATGGCCCCGCCAACGGGCAACGTGGTGAACCTCGCGGACAGACGCAAAAACGCCCCTGACCTGCATGAGCAGGTCAGGGGCGATCTGTCGGGCTGACAGGATTTGAACCTGCGGCCCCTTGACCCCCAGTCAAGTGCGCTACCAAGCTGCGCCACAGCCCGAAACTGCGAGTGGATTTCTCCGCTCGAAGCGCTCCGAACATTACCGCACGGCTTCACGCGCTCACCAATCGGTATCCCTCTCCGGCGGGTCGTCGGCGGAGGCGAGGGCCTCGGCGGCTTCGTCGATGATGGCCCGCATGGCCTCCTCGGCGGCCGCCGGGTCGCCGTTGCGCACCGCGATCGCCACCTTCTCGTGCAGCTCGATGGCGGTCGGGTTCGGCTTGTCGGGCATCAGGTGGTGGTGCGTACGTCCGGCGAGTAGCTCTGCGACGAGGTCGCCGAACGCGGCGAGCATGTCGTTGCCGCAGGCGTTGAGCAGGACCCGATGGAAGGCCGTGTCGGCCTCCAGATAGGCCTCCAGGTCACCGGCGGCGGCGTGGACGACCATGTCGGCCACGGATCGGGCCAGCTCGCCGTGGTGCTGGGGCTCGGCCCGCTCGGCGGCGAGCCGGGCCGCGATCGGCTCGAACCCGAGCCGCAGCTCGGAGAGCGACAGCAGCTGCTCGCGCCGGCCCTCGCCGTCGAGCCGCCAGCGAATGACCAGCGGGTCGAAGACGTTCCACTCCTGCCGCGGGAGGACGGTGATACCGACACGTCGCCGTGTGGTGACCATGCCCATCGCCTGGAGAACGCGCACCGACTCCCGCGCGACCGGGCGCGAGACGTCGTACGTCGCCTGGATCCCCTCCAGCGTGAGAACGGCCCCTGGCGGCAGCTCGGCGGAGACGATCCTGCGCCCGAGAGCGTCTCGGACGCTCTGGTGCAGTCGATGTACGGCATCACCGCTGGAAGTCGTCACTGCGGCATCGTCGCACAATCCAAGCGCGACGTAATCAGAATCCGTTATGACACCCCACCTTGCCAAACGGATGCCTTTTGATGCACCCTGTGACGCGTGACACAGAACCCCCCTTCGACAGGCTCAGGACACCGCCTCCTCGTCGTCATGGGAGTCTCCGGCTCCGGCAAGTCGACCGTCGGCGCTGCGATCGCTCAGCGCCTCCGGGTCCCCTTCGCCGACGCCGACGACTTCCACCCGCCGGAGAACATCGCGAAGATGGCCTCGGGTCGTGCGCTGAACGATCACGACCGGCAACCGTGGCTGGAGACGCTCGGCGGCTGGCTCGCCGAGCACGAGCAGACCGGCGCGGTGCTGAGCTGCTCGGCGCTCAAGCGCAGCTACCGCGATCTGCTCCACAGTCGTGCCCGCGGCCTCCAGCTCCTCCACCTCAGCGGCACCCCGGAGGTGGTCGAAGCGCGCCTGGCCGCCCGCGCGGGGCACTTCATGCCGCCGTCGCTGCTGCGCTCGCAGTTCGCGACCCTCGAGCCCCTCGCTCCCGACGAGCAGGGCACGACCATCGACATCGACCAGGACATCGACGCGATCGTCGACCGCTACCTCACCACCATGAACCCGACCTCGAACCTGACCAGGGAGTCCGCATGAACATCCTCGCCGCCGCGACCGAGCCGGTCGCACCGGTCGCATCAGGAGGCGTACTCCTCGCCGCCGCACTGGCCTCGATCGCCCTGATCGTCGTCCTCATCACCTACGTGAAGCTGCACCCCTTCCTCGCGCTCCTGTTGGGCGGCGTCGCGGTCGGCGTGCTGGCGGGACGCAACGTGATGGACGTGATCACCTCCTTCGGTGAAGGCTTCGGCGCGACCGCCACCAGCGTCGGCCTGCTGATCGCGCTGGGCGCGATGTTCGCCAAGCTCCTCGCCGACTCCGGCGGTGCCGACCAGATCGTCGACACGATCGTGGGCAGGTCCTCGGTTCGTACGCTGCCGTGGGCGATGGCGCTCGTCGGCGCGATCATCGGCCTGCCGATGTTCTTCGAGATCGGCCTGGTGCTGCTGATGCCGGTCATCTACCTCGTCGCCCGTCGGGCGCAGGTCTCACTGATCACCGTCGGCATCCCCACACTCGCGGGCCTCTCGGCGATGCACGGCCTGGTGCCGCCGCACCCGGGTCCGCTGGCCGCTATCGGCGCGCTCCAGGCCGACCTCGGCACGACGCTCGCGCTCGGCGTACTGGTCGCCATCCCGGTCATCGTCGTCAGCGGACCGCTGTTCGGCAAGCTCGCGGGCCGCTGGGTCGTCGTGGACGCGCCGCACACCTTCGACGCCACCCCGGTGAGCAACGCCGACGCCCGTCGCCCGTCCTTCGGCGTCACCCTGTTCAGCGTCCTGCTGCCGCTCGTGCTGATGCTCGCCAAGGCGATCGTCGACATTGTCATCAACGACCCCGAGAACAATGTCCAGCAGGTCTTCGACGTGATCGGCTACCCGCTCGTCGCGCTGACCATCGCGGTCCTCGTCGCCATGTTCACGCTCGGCCGCGGTTCCGGGATGGACCGCCGCCAGATCGCCAAGACGGTCGAGATGTCGCTACCGCCGATCGCGGGCATCGTGCTCATCGTCGCCGCTGGTGGCGGGTTCAAGCAGTCGCTGATCGACACCGGCATCGGCACCCAGCTCGCCGACTGGGCCCAGGGCTCCGGTGTGTCCGCGATCGTGCTGGCCTGGGTGCTCGCGGTCCTCATCCGCCTCGCCACCGGCTCCGCGACCGTCGCCACGATCACCGCTTCGTCGCTGGTGGTCGATCTGGTCGCCAACATGCCGGCCGCCGAGGTCTCGCTCGTGGTGCTCGCCGTCGGCGCCGGCTCGGTGTTCTTCTCCCACGTGAACGACGCCGGGTTCTGGCTGGTCAAGGAGTACTTCGGCCTCGACGTCGTCCAGACGATCAAGTCCTGGTCGCTGATGGAGACGGTGCTCTCCGTGTCCGGTCTGGTGTTCGTGCTGGCGCTCAGCCTGGTGATCTGACACCCGCCCTGGCGAAACTGTCGGTGCTGTCCGACAGAATCACTCCTGACACATGGATCACACCCACCACAGGAGCTCACCGTGTCGGACTTCCCCCTTGCTGACAACACAGCCCCGGGCAACACAGCACCAACCAGCAAGCTCGACCCGATCTCTCGCAAGGGCACCCCGGCCCACCGCACGAAGTCGAAGCGGGAGGGTGCCGGGCGGCGCCAGGGCATGCCGGTGCAGGCGATCAGCCTCTCCGTGCCGGCATCCCTGGCGGCGCAGTGGAAGACCTACAGCCAGGAGGTCCCGCGCTCGTTGGTCGATGTCATGCTCGACGCCGTCGCGGCGACCCGCCCCCGGCTGCCGGTCCTCCTGCGTGCCCACCAGGCCGCGCTGCGCGAGAAGACCCGGCCCGTCTCCGACGGCACCTTCATGCGCACCGTCCCGCAGCCGAAGCGCCTCGAGGACCCGTACGTCACGATGCCCCTGCGTCTGCTGGCGACGAACGTCGACGTGCTTGACGCCATGGTCCACGAGATGGCCGCGGAGTCCCGCTCGCAGCTGGTCGTCGTGGCGCTGACGGCGTGGCTGGCCGACCGGCGCGCCGAGGAGCAGGTCTACGCCGAGCAGCTCGAGCTCGAGGTGCCCGAGGACCCGTTCGACCGTCCCTGAGCGCGGCCGGGACGGGCAGACGGCCCGTCCCGGCTGCGCAGGGTCTCAGAGCACCTTGGTGCCGTACATCTCCCCCAGCGGATCGGCGAGGAGCTCGAGCCGCTCGCCGTCGGGCCCCATGAAGTAGATCGACGACTTGGACTCGACCATGTAGTCGACGCCCGCGTCATCGAGCTTGGCGCGCAGGTAGTCCCACTTCTCCGCGGTCACCGAGATCGCGATGTGGTGCAGCCCGCCGAGCACCTCGGCGTACGGGCCCAGGTCGAGACCGGGAAGCGTGAAGAAGGCCAGCAGGTTGCCTGCCCCGACGTCGAAGAAGAAGTGGTCGGAGCCGGCGTAGTCGCGGTTCTCGAAGATCTCGGTCAGCGGGAACTCCAGGAGCCCCTGGTAGAAGTCGATCGACCTGCGTACGTCCGAGGAGAGCAGCGCGGTGTGGTGGATGCCGCGGGCCGTGCTGGCCGGGCGGAGGCCCTCCTCGCGGAGGTACTCCTTCTTGATCCGCTCACGGTCCTTCGTGATGAAGTCCATGTCGATGCTCATCGTGCTCTCCTCAGCCATAACGTTTCAGATCCAGTCTAGTTTCTGCGTCAACAGTTGCCGGTAATGGGCGCCGGTGCTGAAAGCACCAGTTCCGACTCGGTAAGGTGTGCCTTATGGACGAGGTCAAGTGGCTCAGTAATGACGAACAGGTCGCGTGGCGCTCCTGGCTTGCCGTCAACGCACAGCTCACCTCGCGGATGAACCGCGACCTCCAGGCCAAGAACGGCCTCTCCCTCGCCGACTACGACGTCCTGGTCAACCTGACCGACGTCCCCGACCGCTCGCTGCGGATGTACGAGCTCGGCGACAAGCTGCAGTGGGAGAAGAGCCGGCTCTCGCGCCAGGTGATGCGGATGGCTGCGCGCGGCCTCGTCGAGCGTCGCGAGTGCCTCGACGACCGGCGTGGTGCCTTCGTCGACCTCACCCCGGCCGGGCTCGAGGCCATCGAGGCCGCTGCCCCTGAGCACGTGAAGCTGATCCGCCAGGTCATGTTCGACGCCTTCACCCCCGAGGAGGTCGCCGCCCTGACCAAGCTCTACCAGGGCGTGCTCGAGCGCCTCGAGGTCAAGCCGGCCCGGGCCGCCGCGGACGGCTCCGCCGCCTAGCCGTCGGCCCCACAACGTAGACCGAGGCCCGCAGGTCACCATCGGTGACCTGCGGGCCTCTTCGTTGCGCTGCTAGCGCTCGGCCCCGAATGCCGAGACGACCTTCTGGGTCACCGTGTTGCCGGCGTCGTCGCGGGCGGTGGCCCGCAGCGAGACCAGGTCGGCGCCGCGCGCGGGGATGCGCAGGCGCGTCTCCCAACGGACACCGTCCTTGCGCAGCTTCACCGCGGTCCAGGTCGAGCCGCCGTCGTAGCTGACCTCCAGCGTCGCCCCGGACACGGAGCCGGCCCTCGGGGCACCCGGAACGGTGTAGGGCACCACCGCGAACGGGACCTCGGCACCCGCCCGCACCGTGCCGTCCAGCGCCGTGTCCACGTCGTAGTCGAGCTGGAGCAGCGGCAGCGGCGTACCGGCCTCGCCGGGCGGGACGGGATCCGCCTGGTCGGCCACGAACGTCCAGGACGTACGCGTGCTGGTCGAGTATCGGTGGGCGTCGCCGGCCGCATCGGTGTCGATCTCGAACCGGTACGTCTGCGGGCCCTCGGCCGCGGGGACCGCGGCCTGGACCGCCTGGCCGATGCCCTCGCGCACCAGCTTGTCGCCCTGGAAGAGGCGGGAGGTCACCGGGGTCTCGCCCCACGGGAACCCACCGGTGATCCCGGCGGGCCCGCTGGCGTGGGCGACGTTGACCTGGAACCAGTCGCCGCTGTGTCGCGGACCCCAGTAGCCGTCGCCGGTGCGGGGCGCGGTCACCGGAGCGAACCAGTTGCGCACCGTGGTGCTGCGCGGCTCGTACGCCTGTCGCACGCCCCGCTGCTCCCAGGTGCTCTCGTGATCCACGTTCTCGTACCAGGTGACGCCGTCGTAGGTGGAGACGTAGTCGGTCCGGTCGGTCGCCGTGGGCTGCAGCGCCCGGACGCTGAGGCACGGCGGCCACTGGTAGTCGCGGCAGTCGGCACGATCGTCGACGGCGAGCCGCTCCTGGGTGTCGTGGTAGCGGCTCTCCACGGTGGCGAGCTGCCGGGTCGTCGGTGCCAGCGCGAGCTCGGCCGGGATCTCACCGGGCCAGCTCTTGGAGACGTCGTAGAGGTAGGACGGGAACTCCACGGCCTTGCCCTCCAGGGTCACCCTGCCCTTCGCGGCGGCGGCCACGAGCTTCTCGCCCTGAGCCGACCGAACCGAGACGACGGGCAGGTCCTCCTGGGTGACGAAGTCGACCAGCGGGCCCGGACGGTCGTTGACGACCACGAGCAGCGCCGCTCCGGCCGCCTGGGCGGCGGCCTCCCGCTCCTCGGTGCTGACGGCGTCGTCCCTGGTCACGAGGACGGCGCGGCCCTTGGCGTCGACGCCCTCGTAGTCGGCGGTCGTGCCCTTGCCAGCGGCGACGGTCCGCAGCGACACCCGGCCGTCGAGCCTGGACGAGCCGAGCTGGTAGACCGGGTCGAAGGCGAGCGCCCGTGAGCTGCGCGCCGTCACGTCCAGTGCCGGCTCGGTGGCCCGCCAGCGTACGGCGAAGTCGAACTCGGCGCTGTCGACGGGGCCGGTGGCCTCCGCGTAGATCGAGTCGACGTCGACCGGGACGGCGTAGGTGGCGCCGAAGGTCGCGTAGAGCCCGCCGATGCCGGAGTCGTTGAAGAACTGGAACCGGCGGTAGGCGACGTCGCTGTCCTTGGGCGTCTTCAGGGCTAGCTCGTCGGCGTCGCGCGCGTCGAGCACGAGGGACTGGTCCTTGTCGGTGACGACGACCTGCGGGTTCCCGACCAGCGCGACGCCGGTCGAGCCGGGGCCCTGGGAGCCGGCGACGTCGAGGAACGCCGTGGCCGAGTACGTGCCGGGCTGCAGGCGCTGGGTCGGCACCGTGCCCGTGGCCGGGTCGATCGGCAGGCTGCTGACGAACTGGTCGCCGTAGCGGTAGAAGTCGACGTAGCCGGTGGCGGGCTCGCCGGACCGGTCGAGCGCGGTGATGTCGAGGCCGTAGCGCTCCTCCTCCTTGACCAGCGCGGTCGCGGTGCGCACGGTGATCTCACCAGAGGTGGCGACGACGGCGCCGCTGTACTTACCGGTCAGGGCGGCGTCATCTGCGTCGGCCGTGATGGTGACCTCGGCGCTTCCGCCGGCCGGGACCACGACCTCCTCGGCAGATGCTGAGACGAGGTCGCTCGCCTTGCCGTCGGGCCCGACGACGTCGGTGCTCAACGCGAGCGTCACGTCGGCGTCGGTGGAGTTGGTGTAGGTGACGGTGCCGCTGGCGGGCTCGTCGCCGTCGTGCGGCCAGCCGTAGAAGCCGAGGAACCCGTCGCCGGAGCCGTCCACGCCGTCGAGAGCGGCGGGCACGTCGAGGCGGCCCGTGCCGACCTCGTACGCCGGAGCGTCGATGTCGGCGGCCGAGGAGACCAGAGCGTTCTTGAGCTGCTCACCGGTGAGGTCGGGGTGGGCGCCCTTGAGGATCGCGGCCGCTCCCGCGACGTGCGGGGTGGCCATCGAGGTGCCGTCCATCGAGCGGTACCAGCCCTCGCCGGACGCTTGCTGGGAGCGGGCCGCGACGATGCCGACGCCAGGTGCAGTCAGTTCGGGCTTGATCGCGTGGTCGCCGACCCGCGGGCCGTAGCTGGAGAAGTCGGCGCGTACGTCACCGTCGTCGACCGCACCGACCGTGAGGGCGGCGTCCGCCGTGCCGGGGCTGCCGAGCGATCCCTCGGCGTAGCTGTTGCCGGCCGCGACGACGAACAGCGCGCCCGTCTCCTCGCTCAGCGCGTTGAGCGCCTGCGCCATCGGGTCGGTGCCGTCGTTGAGGCTGGAGTCGCCGAGGCTCATCGAGACGATGTCGGCGTTCGCCGCGCCCCACTCCATGCCGGCGATGATCCAGGAGTCTTGGCCGTAGCCGCCGTTGTCGAGGACCTTGCCGACCAGCAGGTCGGCACCCGGGGCGACGCCCTTGTAGAGACCTTCGCTGGCCGCGCCGGTGCCCAGGACGGTGGAGGCGACGTGCGTGCCGTGCCCCTGCACGTCGCTGGTGGCCTCCTCTCCCGGGACGAACGACTGCGCCTCGTCGACCTGGCTGGCGACGTCGGGGTGGGTGGAGTCGATGCCGGTGTCGAGCACCGCGACCGTGGCGCCCTTGCCCTCGAAGCCCGCGGCCCACGCCTCGGGCGCACCGATCTGCGCGGTGCTGCGGTCCAGGGTCGTCTCGGCCTTGCCGTCGAGCCAGATCTTCTCGACGCCGCCCCCGAGCTTCCCGGCCGGACCCGCGGCGCGCGCGGACGCCCCGCCGTCGGTGGCCACGGCCGACCAGAACGCGGACGCCTTCTTCTTGCTCACCGCGACGGCGTCAGCGTCGATGCTCGGCAGGTCGAGCGTACGCTCGGCGCCCGGCAGCTTCCCTGCCTTGGCGCGGGTCGAGGCCTGCTCCAGGATCAGCGGCGTGGCGTCGACCGTCTCGTCGTCGTAGCGCATCTCGAGGAGCGCGGTGAGGTCGAACAGCCGACGATCGAGGGTGCCCGCGGCCAGGTAGGGCTTGGCAGCGGTCGGGATCGCGTAGAGGTGGTCGCCCACCTGCTGGGTCTCGATCGCACCGCCGGCGGCGTCGAACCCGAGGGTCAGGACGCCGTCATCGGTGGCGGTCACGTCGATGACGTCGCCGGTCACGAGGGTGATCGTGGTCCGTCCGTCGTCGAGGGCGGGCGTACGTGGTGCCGTGCCGGCCGTGGTGCTGCCGGCGTCGGTCCGGGGGCCCTCAGGCGTCGGATCGGTGCCTGGGGTCGCATGCGCGCTGGTGGCCATGGTCGCGACCAGGGCGGTCGCCGCAGCAGCTGCCGCGACGGCCTTGGTGGCGGCCGATAAGCCGGATGTGGTTGGGGGTCTCATGGAGATGGACCTTGTCAATGGGGCGCGACAGGCGACAAGAGCGATGTCGTGGCGGCTTTACGGCATGGCGAGACTCCGTCAGAGCCGGAACGCCCCGTGCCTGTCGCAGAAGTGCCATGCTCGGCCACGTGCTCGGTCTGACCCCTGATGAGACCCTCGCCTACGGCGAGCTCATCACCATGCCCTCCGCCACCGCCGCCGAGTTCGCGGCCGCCCTCAGCGCCTTCGGCACCTCCCCGGGAGAGGCTCATCTGCTGCTGCGCCGGCTCGAGGAGTACGGCCTGGCCGCGCGGATCACCGGAGACGAGCGGCGCTTCGCCGCCGCCCCGCCCGCGATCGCACTCGGCGCGCTGCTCGCTCGACAGCAGGACGAGGTGCGACATGCCGAGATCGAGCTCAGCCGCCTCGACGAGGCGTACCGGGTGGCGGCCGCCGGCCGCGGACCCACGGACGTCGTCGATGTCATCCACGGCGAGGACGCCGTCCGGCACAGGTTCGAGCAGGTCCAGCTCGGCGCGCGCGAGCGTGTCGACGCATTCGTCCGCCCGCCGGTGATCGTGACCTCGAGCCAGCAGAACTCGGCCGAGAACAAGGCCGTCGCGCGCGGCGTGCTGTACCGCGTCGTCGTGGAACGCAGCATGCTCGAGAGCCACGACGTGACGGTCGACGAGGCGATCGAGGCGACGGACGCGGGCGAGGAGGTCCGGTTCGCCGATCACGTGCCGCTCAAGCTCATCATCGTCGACCGGCGGCTCGCCCTGATGCCGCTGACCTCCTCCGGCGACGTCGTCGGCGCGCTGCTGGTCCGGGAGAGCACCCTGCTCGACGCGCTGATCGCCCTCTTCGAGAACGTATGGGACCAGGCGACGCCGATGCTGGTGGGCACCTCAGGGCTCACCGGCGACGTCGCGGACCAGGTCGACGACGAGGACGCGCAGGTCCTCGGGCTGCTGCTCGCCGGGCTCACCGACCAGGCCGTCGCCAAACAGCTTGGTACGTCGCTGCGCACCGTGCAACGCCGGGTGCGGGCACTGCTCGACCTGGCCGGCGTCGAGACCCGGATGCAGCTGGGCTGGCACGCGGCGAACAACGGCTGGGTGCAGGCAGGGACGGGCGGTCAGCTGACGCCCGCCCCGCCGGAGAACTAGCGCTTGCGCTTCTCCCGGACCCGCTGCTGGAGCACGATCGGGGTGCCGACGAAACCGAACTCCTCGCGCAGACGGCGCTCGATGAAGCGCTCGTAGGAGGCCTCGAGCTTGCCGCTGGTGAACAGGACGAACGTCGGCGGCGCGGTGGAGGGCTGGGTGCCGAAGAGGATCTTCGGCTGCTTGCCGGACCGGACCGGGTGCGGGTGCTCGGCGACGAGGCGACCGAGGAACGAGTTCAGCGCGCCGGTGCCGATCCGCGTCTCCCAGCCCTCGAGGGCCTTGTCGAGAGCCGGGACCAGGCGGTCGACGTGCCAGCCGGTGCGCGCGGTGATGTTGATCCGCGGGGCCCACTTCACCTGGACGAGATCGCGCTCGATCTCGCGGTCGAGCTGCCAGCGACGGTCCTCGTCGACGAGGTCCCACTTGTTGAACGCGATCACCAGCGCCCGGCCGGCCTCGCGGACGGTCTGCAGGATCCGGATGTCCTGCTCGGAGATCTTCTCCCCACCGTCGAGGACCAGCACGGCCACCTCGGCGCGGTCGATGGCGGTCGTGGTGCGCAGGGAGGCGTAGTACTCGTGGCCCGACGCCTCCTTGACCCGCTTGCGGATCCCGGCGGTGTCGATGAAGCGCCACTCGCGGCCGCCGAGCTCGATCAGCTCGTCGACCGGGTCCACGGTGGTGCCGGCGACGTTGTCGACGACCGCCCGCTCCTCCTGCGCCAGCTTGTTCAGCAGGCTCGACTTGCCGACGTTGGGCTTGCCTACCAGCGCGATCCGCCGCGGGCCACCGATCTCGGTGCCCTCGGGAAGCGGCGGCGGGTCGGGGAGAACCGCGAGGATCGCGTCGAGCATGTCGCCCGATCCGCGGCCGTGCAGCGCGGAGACCGGCCAGGGCTCACCGAGCCCGAGGTTCCACAGCGCTGCGGCCTCGGCCTCGGTGCGCAGGTCGTCGACCTTGTTGGCGGCCAGGATGACCGGCTTGCCGGACTTGCGCAGGATGCGTACGACTGCCTCGTCGGAGTCGGTGATGCCGACGGTCGCGTCGACCACGAAGAGGACGGCGTCGGCCAGGGAGACCGCGATCTCGGCCTGAGCGGCGATCCGCTCGGCCAGGCCCTGGGCGTCGGGGTCCCAGCCGCCGGTGTCGACCAGCGTGAACGCCTTGCCGTTCCAGTCGGCGTCGTAGGAGACGCGGTCGCGGGTCACTCCGGGTACATCCTGGACGACGGCCTCGCGACGACCGATGATCCGGTTGACCAGGGTCGACTTCCCGACGTTCGGGCGCCCGACGACCGCCAGCACCGGCAGCGGGCCGGTCGGGGTCTCGTCGGTCTCGGTCAAGTTCCGCACGTCTTCGTACGAAACGTCGGGGTCAGTCATTGTTCTCCTCGCTAGGTAGCGGACCGGGCAGTTCGCGACCGGTCAACGCCAAGGCATGGTCCTGTTGGACCTGCATGTGCTTCTGGAGCAAACCCGAGACATGCCCGACTTGTTCCCTGGTACGCGGCCAGCCTACGCGCTCCACGTGGAAAGGCTCGCCATAGACGATGTCGATCAGAGCACCTTTGTGGGGCAGCGACGAGATCCCGCCACCCGGATCGCGGCTGCCGAGCATCGTCACCGGCACCACGGGAGCACCGGACGCGAGGGCGAGATAGGCGGCGCCGCGGTTGAAATGGGACAGGTCGCCGGCGCCGCGGGTGCCCTCGGGATAGATGCCCATCGCGTTGCCCTCGTGCAGCACCCGCAGCGCCATCTTCACCGCTGCGGGGTCGCTGCCGAACCGGTAGAGCGGGATCTGGCCGGCCCAGCGCAGGAACGGCCCGAGGAACCAGTGCTCGAACATCTCGAGCTTGGTCAGCGCGTGCACCGGACGCGGCGTGAAGATCGCCAGCAGCGGACCGTCGATGATCCCGATGTGGTTGGAGGCGAAGACGACCGGCCCGGTCGCCGGGATGTTGGCGGTCTCGTGCAGCCGCACGTCGAATCGACGCCGGATCAGCCGCCGGGCGTAGACGTTGATGTGATAGAGCGCCCACCGGCTTGGATGCGGGACCCCGTCGGTGCGGGGAAGGTCGGTGCGGGGCGTACCCGCAGGCGGGCTCGCGCTCACTCCCCCGCCTTCTCGGCGAGGTCGACGACGAGGTCGATGACCTCCTCTAGCGTGTAGGGCGTCGTGTCGAGGTGGGTGGCGCCCTCCGGCACCACCGCACCGCCCTTGGTGGAGTCGATCTTGTCGCGGTTCTCCAGCGACGCGCGGACGGCCTCCGCGTCGGTGCCGCCCTCCTCGGCCGCGCGTCGCGCGGCGCGGGCGGCGGGGTCGGCGGTGACGTACAGCTTCAGGTCGGCCTGGGGCCAGACCGCGGTGCCGATGTCACGGCCCTCGACCACGATGCCAGAGCCGGCGGCGAGCGCATCCCGGATCTCCTGCTGCTGGAGCGCGATCAGGCGGGCGCGGACCTCGGGGACCGTCGCGACCGGGGAGACCGCGGCGTTGACCCGGTCGCTGCGGATCTCGACCGAGACGTCGGCCCCGTCGAGGGCGATCGTCGGGGCGAGCGGGTCGGTGCCGGAGGTGATCACCGGCTTGCCGGCCGCGGCGGCGATCGCATCCGCGTCGTGCACGTCGATGTCGTTGCTCAGCATCCACCAGGTCATCGCCCGGTACATCGCACCGGTGTCGAGGAAGCGCATGCCCAGGCGGTCGGCGACGCCGCGCGAGGTGCTCGACTTTCCGGAGCCAGAGGTGCCGTCGACGGCGATGACGATGCGTGCGGGGTCAGTGGTGGGATTGCTGCTGCTCACGGGCGGGAGCCTACCGGTGAGCGACCCAACCCCGGGACTCCAGAACCGTCTGCATCCGGTCGGCCGCGTCGTCGGCCACGATCAGCTCCATGACACCGACCGGGCGGCCGGGGTCGTGGTCGATGCGTACGTCCTCGATGTTGACGCCGCTCTCCCCCGCGTCGGCGAAGAGACGGGCCAGGTTGCCGGGCTCGTCGGGCACCGTGACGTAGATGATCGCCTGCGCGGTCTGCGGCCGGCCGTGCTTGCCGGGGATGGCTCTTGTCCCAGCCTGCCCCTCCTTGAGAAGTACGTCCAGAGCGGCCGCGTCACCGGTGCCGACCGCCGCGATCATCTCGTCGAGCTGGGCGCGCACCTCGGTGAGCAGGTCGGTCACCGCGCGGGCGTTGCCGGCCACGATCTGGCCGTAGAGGCCGGGGTCGCCGGCGGCGACCCGGGTCACGTCGCGTACCCCCTGGCCACTGAGGCCGAGGTGTCCCTCCGGCGCCACCGCGAGCCGGCCGGCCACCAGGGCGGCCATCAGGTGCGGGACGTGGGAGGTGCGGGCGACGGCCTGGTCGTGGTCCTCAGGGCTGAGGGTGAGCGGAACGGCGCCGCACAGCGTGGCGAGCTCGCCGACCAGCTCGGTCGCCTCGGGGTCGGCCTCCTGGTGCGGAGTGACCGCCCAGGGCCGCCCCTCGAACAGCGTCGAGGTCGCGGCCAGCGGCCCGGAGCGCTCGCTACCGGCCATCGGGTGCCCGCCGACGTAGCGGCGTACGTCGCCGGGGCCGTGCTCGCGCACGTAGGCCAGCGGCGAAGCCTTCACGCTGCCGACGTCGGTCACGACTGCGTCGGGGCTGTCCGCGAGCGCGCGGGTGATCACCTCACCGAGGTGGGCCGGCGGGACCGCGACGACGACCAGCTGCGGCGTGTCGCCGGGCTTGCGGCGGCGGCCGGCCCCGAGGCCCGTCGCGGTGCGTACGTGACTGGCGACCGAGTCGCTCAGGAGCACGTCGAGCCCGGCGGAGGCACAGGCGAGCGCCACCGAGGTGCCGAGCAGGCCGACACCGACGATCTCGACCGGGCCGGCCAGAGTCGACAGCCCTCCCCCTGCTTCCCCGGTCTGTGTCATGTCTCCAAGGCTAAACGGTCGGTGCCTCCGGACCCTCCTCGTCTCAGCGCCTGCGGTGCGCTATCGCGGCCGGCGAGCAGGGTGTGCGATATCGCCCGGCGATCAGGACGGCTGGTAGCTACCGATGGACCAGGAGTTGCCCTCCGGATCCGTGACGGTGCCGCCACGGCCGCCGTAGTCCTGGTCGACCATCGGCCGGTCCACGGTGGCCCCGGCGGCGACCGCCTTGTCGAAGACGGCGTCGGGGTCGTCGGTGACCAGGTAGGCGGAGGACACACCGGTGTTCTTGATGCCGCCGACCTCGCGTACCTGTCCGAACATCAGCCCGCCTCCCCCAGGCCAGAGCCATTCCGCGTGGTGCACGATGCCGCCCTCGCGGTAGGTGGCGTGCTCGACGAAGCCGATTGCGCTCAGCCACGTCATCATCGCCTCGGCGTCCTCGAACGCCATCGACTGCCAGTACTTGATCTTCGCTACATCGTTCTTCTGCTCAGTGCTCATGCATCCGAGTCAACCGCTTGGGCGTCGGCCAGGTCTTGAACGAATGGGAACTCCTCACGCAGCCAGGTCGTCGGCGTACAGCCGCCGAACTCCTGCCACTCCCGGGTCAGGTGCGCCTGGTCGGCGTAGCCACAGACCGTCGCCGCCCGGGCCAGCGGCATCCGGCCGACGAGGCCGCGGGAGCGGTCGAAGCGCGCCAGCCGCTGGAACTGCTTCGGCGCCACCCCGGTCTCGGCGCGCACCAGGTCGCTGATCCGCCGGCGGCTGTAACCGACGTCGTCGGCCACCTGCTGCACTCCCGCTCCCCCGGTCAGCAGCGCCAGCGCACGCCCCACCTCCGCCCTCGGCCCGGGCTCGCCGTGGCGCGCCAGCGCCTCGACCAGGCTGCTCACCACCAACCGCGCCCACTGCCGCGGATCGGCCTCGGCCAGCCGCTCCGGAAGATGACGTACGCCACCAGGTGCCGCGACCTCGTCCAGGGCGAGGAGCTCGCCGTGCCACGCCGCGGCCGGCATCCCGAACAGCGCCCGCACCCCCGCAGTGGTAAGCCCCAGCTGTACGCCCCGCTGGGAGCCGTGATGATGGATCGCCGCCGGCCGAGTGTGCAGGCCCGAGACCAGTGACCAAGCCGTCACCGGCTCCGTCCCGCTCCCCCATGAGGTCACCAACGGCTCATCGACCGAGAGCACGAAAGTGATCTCGGTCGACGGCATCCCCCGATGCACCCCCGGCGCCCCAAAGTCGACGTCGTAGGTGACCAGCGAGGTGACATAGGGCCGCAGCACCTCCGGCACGGTCATATCTCGATGGTGCCACGGTCGGAGCGGGTTGCCCATGCACTATCGCCTCGCGCGGGGATGGTGTGCGATAGCGCGGGGCGGTGTGGCGGGCTGGGCTGATGGCCGCCGACCCGGGTCGACGGCCCAAGGTCTCACCAGGAGACATCAACCGCCCGCGACACATACGCCGCCTTCATCGCAGCTACCAGATCATCGACATCAACCCGACGCTCGACCCCCGCCGAGACGTCACGCACCTGAACCTGCCCCGCATCAGCCTCGACAGAGCCGATGACAGCGATCAACGGCTCCCGCCGACGACGAGACTCGCGGATCCGAGCACCGAGCGACCCGCCAGCGTCCAGACGCGGACGAAGCCCCTCGGCAACAAGCGCATCGACGAGCCCCCGAGCAGCAGCGTCCTGATCCGCGGAGACAGGGAGGACGGCGATCTGGGACGGCGCCAGCCACAGCGGAAGACGACCCTGGTAGCGCTCCAGGAGCGCAGCGGTGACGCGCTCCATCGACCCGACGGTCCCGCGATGGACCATCACGACCCGCTCTCGGGAGCCATCGGCGGCGTCGTAGCTCAGGTCGAACCGCTCGGGCTGATTGAAGTCGACCTGGACGGTGGCGATGGTCTCCTCCTGTCGAAGTGGAGCCCGAGACGATCCACTCTGTCCCGCAGGGTCGATGACCTGCAGGTCCAGTTTGGGTCCGTAGAAGGCGGCCTCGCCCAGGGCCACCACGACCTCGACGCCGGCCTCGGACGCTGCCTTTCGCAGCGCCTCCTCGGCACCGTCCCACTGCTCGACGGAGCCGAGGTAGGAAGGTGAGGCGTCGCGGAGGGAGAGGCGTACGTAGTCGACCCGCAGACCGAGGATCTCCTGTGCCTTTAGCGCCGAGCGCAGCGCCTTCCCCGCCTCCTCGGCCACCTGGTCGGGGCGGCAGAAGACATGGGTGTCGTCGAGGTTGATCTGGCGCACCCGGCTCAGCCCTGAGAGCACCCCGGAGCGCTCGGCGCGGAACATCGGGGCGAGCTCGTGCAGCCGGATCGGAAGCTCGCGGTAGGAGTGCTGGCGAGCCTTGTAGACCAGCGCATGGTGGGGGCAGTTGGCCGGACGGAGCACGAGATCGTCCTCGTCCGAACCCGATCCCATCGACATCGGCGGGAACATGTCCTCGGCGAACTTCGCCCAGTGACCCGAGCGCTCGAAGA
This sequence comes from Nocardioides sp. NPDC023903, assembly GCF_040639295.1. Classification (NCBI taxonomy): domain Bacteria; kingdom Bacillati; phylum Actinomycetota; class Actinomycetes; order Propionibacteriales; family Nocardioidaceae; genus Nocardioides; species Nocardioides sp. NPDC023903. Next base: position 352,233 of record NZ_JBEZZS010000001.1, read on the forward strand.
GCCCACGTTTCCCGAGCACCGGGGTCTTGACCGGTACGCAGCCGTCAGCCCTGGCCAGGTCGGCCGCGAGCCCCTCCAGCTCGGCGAAGATGACCGCTCCGTCGGGCAGCCAGAGCGGCAGCCCGGAGCCGGCCAGTGGGTCGGTGGCGAAGATGGCGAGGTCGCGGTTGAGGTCTCGATGGTCGAAGCGGGGCTCGAGACGGTCTGCGGGGTCGAGGTTCATGAGTGTGCTCCTGGGTTTCGGCCACGGAGCACATCCACCAGAGACGAGAACCGCCCCGGAGCAATGCTCCGGGGCGGTCTGCGAAAAGTGGACAGCAGGTCAGCGCCGGAGTGGGTCCGGCGTCGTCGTGCTCATCGCGCGCTGCTGCATGCCGATCACCTTAACGGCTCGGGCAGGCGTACGCACCAGGGTTTCCGAGCCGTCAGAGCTCGGTGGTGTCGAGGAGCTCGCCGAGCTCCTCGCGGGAGAGGTCGCGCATCTCGCCCGGCTTCATGGTGCCCAGCCGGACCGGGCCGATCCGAGTCCGGGTCAGCCGGGTGACCGGGTGGCCGAGATGGTCGAGGAGACGCCGCACGATGCGGTTGCGTCCCTCGTGGATGACCAGCTCGATGATCGACTTGTCCTTGCGGGTCTCCATGATTCGGGCCTTGGTCACGGTGACCGGGCCGTCCTCGAGGGTGACGCCGGCGAGGAGCCGCTTGCGTACGTTGGGGAAGATCTCGCCACTGACCTCGGCGACGTAGGTCTTGTCGACCTCGTAGCTGGGGTGGGCGAGCCGGTGGGCGAAGTCACCGTCGTTGGTGAGGATGATCAGGCCCTCGGTGTCGGTGTCGAGACGGCCGACGTGGAACAGACGCTCCGGGCGGTCGGCGACCAGGTCGGAGAGGTTGCGGCGCCCCTCCGGGTCGCTCATCGTCGAGACGACCCCACGCGGCTTGTTGAGGGCCAGGTAGACCTTGCCGGAGATCGGCGGGAGCCGCTTGCCGTCGACGCGTACGACGTCCTTGCCGGGGTCGACCTTGGTGCCGAGCCGGGTGACGACCTCGCCATTGACCTCGACGGAGCCGTTGAGCATCAGGATCTCGCTGCCGCGGCGCGACGCGATGCCGGCCAGGGCCAGCAGCTTCTGGAGCCGGATCAGGCCCTCGTCGTCCAGCGGCAGATCGTCTCGCTCAGGCAGGTCACTCACGCTTGCGATTCTGCCGCATCGTCAGAGTCGGACCCATTCGCCGCGCCTTCTTCGGGCTGCGCGGCGAGCGCCTCTTGGCTGACCTGCTCGGTCAGCTCCTCCTCCATGTCGGCGAGGTCGGGCAGATAGGGAGCCAGCTCGGGCAGCTCGCCGAGGTCGGTGATGCCGATCCGCTCGAGGAAGTAGCCGGTGGTGCGGTAGAGGTTGGCGCCGGTCTCGTGGTCCTGCCCGGCCTCCTCGACGAGGCCGCGGGTGAGCAGCGTACGCATCACGCCGTCGACGTTGACGCCGCGGATCGCGGAGACCCGGGCGCGCGAGACGGGCTGCTTGTAGGCAACCACGGCCAACGTCTCCAAAGCCGCTTGGGTCAGCCGGGCCTGCTGGCCCTCGAGCACGAAGCCCTCGACGACGGCGGCGTACTCCTCGCGGGTGTAGAACCGCCAGCCGCCCGCGACGTTGCGCAGGTCGAAGCCGCGGCCCTGCTCGGTGTATTCGGCCGTCAGGGCCTGCAGGGCGTCGATCACCGCAGCCGTGGGGTGGCCGACCGCCGAGGCCAGCGATGCCGCCGCCAGCGGCTCGTCGGCGACCATCAGTACCGCCTCGAGCGCGGGCCGCAGGTCGGCGAACTCGATCGCCAGGGTGTCCTCGGTGGTCTCCCCGGTCGCAGCCTCAGTCATCGTCCTTCTCCCCGTCATCGGCGCCGCCCGCTGCGGGCGGCTGACCCTCGAACTCGTCCTGGATCAGCTCATCGACATCGAGAGCCTCGTCGCCGGTCCAGCGTACGGTCAGCTCGCCCAGCGCGGTGACCTGGTCGAAGGCGACCGCACCCTCGCGGAAGAGCTCCAGCAGCGAGAGGAACCGGGCCACGGTGGTGAGCGTGTCCGGCGAGTCGGAGCACAGGCCACGGAAGGTCACCTGTCCCCCGGCGCGCAGCCGCTCGATGACCAGCGCCGCCTGCTCCTTGACCGACACCTTCGAGCCGTGGATGTGGGACAGCCCGATCTCGGGCGGCCCCGGCTTGGGTGCCATGGCGGCGGCGGCGAGCTGGGCGAACTGGTCCAGCCCGATCCCGATCAGCACCTCCGGCAACAGCCCGGCGTAGCGCGGTTCGAGCTGGACCGAGCGCGGGTGGCGCTTGGACTCCTTCGCCAGCCGCTCGCCGAAGACGGCCGCGACCAGCTTGAACGCCTTGTACTGCAGCAGCCGCGCGAAGAGGAGGTCGCGCGCCTCGAGCAGCGCCAGGTCCTCCTCGTCCTCGACGTCGCCCTGTGGCAGCAGCCGGGCCGCCTTGAGGTCGAGCAGCGTGCTCGCGACCAGCAGGAAGTTGGAGGTCTGCTCGAGATCCCAGGACCCGCTGTCGGCGGCGCCCTTCTTGACGTACGCGATGAACTCGTCGGTCACCGTGGCCAGGGAGACCTCGGTGATGTCGAGCTTGTGCTTGGCGATCAGGCTGAGCAACAGGTCGAAGGGACCTTCGAAGTTGCCGAGGTGGACCTCGAAACCCCCGGTGCCGCTCGACTCCTGCTCGGCCCCCGCAGGGCCATCCGTCGTCGGCCCAGCCGGCATCTGCGTGACCGTCACTCGGCGAGCCGGTGCACGAGGGCGCTGTCGTCCCCGTACTCCTCCAGGTCGGCCAGCACGATCGCGAGCGCCTCGCGCACCAGCCGGCCGCGGTCGACCGCGATGCTGTGCTTGGCCCGCAGGTTGAGCCGGGCGTGCTCGAGGTCGAGCAGCTCCTCGGAGGTGATGTAGACCGTCATCTTCTCGTCATGACGTACGCGGCCGCTGGACCGCTTCTTGGCGGCCGGCGTCTCCTCGGCCGGCTCGGGCACGGCGTGCACCGGGCGAGCCTTCGCCTCGGCGGCGGGCCCCGCAGCGGCAGCACCGTCGGACGTACGCCGGAACAGATCGTCGGCGGCCGGAACCCTCACTCGCCGCGTTGCCATCGGGCCAGCACCTCCTTGGCGAGCATCCGGTAGGAGTCGGCGCCGGTCGAGCTGGAGGCGTACTCGGTGATCGGCTCGCCGACCACAGTCGAGTCGGCGAACTTCACGGTGCGGCGGATGACGCTGTGGAAGACGCGGTCGCCCCAGCCGTTGACGAGGGTCTCCATGACCTCGCGGCTGTGCATGGTGCGGCTGTCGTACATCGTGCCCAGTATTCCGTCGATCTTCAGACGCGGGTTGAGCCGCTCCTGAACCTTGTCGATGGTGTCCTTGAGCAGGGCGACGCCGCGCAGCGCGAAGTATTCGCACTCCAGCGGCACGACCACGGAGTCGGAGGCGGTGAGCGCGTTGACGGTCAGCAGGCCCAGGCTCGGCTGGCAGTCGATGAGGATCACGTCGTAGTTGGGAACGGCCGGAGCCAGGGCGCGTGCCAGGGTCTGCTCGCGGGCTACCTCCTGGACCAGCTGCACCTCGGCGGCGGAGAGGTCGATGTTGGCTGGGAGCAGGTCGACACCGTCGATGCCGGAGGGGACGACGACGTCGTCGAGCGTGATGTCACGCTCCATCAGCAGGTTGTAGACGGTCAGCTCGATCTCGTTGGGCTGGAGACCCAGACCGACGGAGAGCGACCCCTGCGGGTCGAAGTCGACCATCAGGACCTTGCGGCCGTGCTCGGCCAGCGCGGCACCCAGGTTGATGGTGGTCGTGGTCTTGCCGACGCCACCCTTCTGGTTGACCATCGCGACCGTACGCGCCGGGCCGCCGGTGGCGGGGCCGGGCTCGGGGAGGTTGGGCCAGGGGCGACCGGTCGGGCCCTTCTTGTTCTTGCCCGGACCGTCGAACGAGCCCGCGTCGGGCTCGGGAGCGTTGGCGCGCAGCCGGGCCGAAGGCGGATAGGCCGGCGGCGGGGCTGCCGGCGTCTGCGGAGGCATCTGCGGCGCGGTCGCGCCACCTGCTCCGAAATAGCTGTCTTCCATTCCTCCACCCCCGGTTCAGTTGCCGCGGCCCTGGGACGATCACGGCTAGCGGGTCTATATGTCGACACGGCGACTCTAAGACCCGGATCTGCGCGACTGTAGGAGCCGCGCCGGGCGTGTCACAAGGCAAATCCGGGTGATTCTGCTACGCGACCGGAATCTGTTGATGACCTGTGCACTTGGCGCACCGCCAGCCCCACAGGACAGGCCTCCGCTGTGGAGAAACCTGTGGATGAATCTCCGCTCGATCGGCGGCTCTCAGTGCGACTTACGGCGCTTCTGGAACTGGTCGTAGGCCTTGCTCGCAGCGTCCTTGATCTTCTTCTGGTTCTCGGGCTTGCGAGCCTCGTTGGCGATCTTGGCGATGGCCGCGACGACGACGGGGTTCTTCAGTAGCTTGCGCACGCCCCAACGCTAGCGGAACGGAGCAACCCGTCACAGCCGACGCATCGCCACCGTCGCCAGAACCAGCTCGCCGGCCTCGTCGCTCGCGTCCAGATCGGCCACCGCCTCGATCACCCAGTCGTGGTCGCCGGCCGGGTCGTCGAGGGTCTGGGTGACCCGCCAGATGCGGGTCTCGTCGTACGCCTCGTCATCCGCGTCGACGCCCGCGGGAGCGCCGCGCTCGGCGGTCCAGGTGAGCAGCTTGGGCGATCGTGAGTCGGCGGAGATGCCCACGTCGTCGTGCTCGGCGAAGTAGGCCTCCAGGGCGTCGTCCCAGCGGGACCTGGTCATCACGACATCGCGCGCGGGCTCGAGCCGGTCGGCGGCGGAGCGCTCCAGCGACATCAGCGTGTCGAGGTCGTCTCGCGAAACCGCGTCGACCCGCGCCCACATCGCGTTGCGGACCATGATCTCGAAGGCACGGGTCTGCTGGGACAGCGACCTCGGTGGCGGTGGCGCCTCGTGGTGGGCGACGGCCGACGGGATGTGCTCGGGGTCGGAGAGCGCCTCCCACTCGTCCAGGAGCGAGGAGTCGGTCTGCCGGATGGTCTCCCCCAGCCACTCGATGAGGTCCTCGATCTCGGGGCTCTTGTGGCTCTCGGGGACCGTGTGCCGGAAGGTGCGGTAAGCGTCGGTCAGATAGCGCAGCACCAGGCCCTCGGAGCGGGCGAGCTGGTAGCGGCGAACGACGTCGGTGAAGGTCATTCCCTGCTCGTACATCTCACGCAGGATCGACTTCGGGTCGAGGGCGTCCTCGGGCAGCCACGGGTGGGTGCCGCGGTAGACCTCGAAGAGCGCCTCGAGCCGCTCGGCCATCGGCTTGGGCCAGGTGATCTCCTCGATGAGGGCCATCCGTTCGTCGTACTCGACGCCGTCGGCCTTCATGTTCTCGATCGCCTTGCCGCGGGCCTCGTGCTGCTGGGCGAAGAGGATCTGGCGCGGGGGCTCGAGGACGGACTCGATCACCGAGACGATCTCGAGGGTGTGCTCCGGGGACTCCGGATCGAGCGTGTCCAGGGCGGCGAGGGCGAAGTGGGCCAGCGGCTGGTTGAGCGCGAAGTCGGCGGGAAGGTCCTCGGTGAGGACATAGCGCCGCCCGTACGCGTCAGGCTCGGCGAGCCTGGTCAGGACCCCGCTGTGGACCAGAGAGCGGGTCAGGCGCAGGGCCCGGCGGGCGAGCTTGAGCTGGGTGCGCTGCTCCTCGTGGTTGTCCATGGTGATCCGGCGCATCACCTCGAAGGCGTCCTCGTCGCGGGCGACGACGTTGAGGATCATCGAGTTGTCGACCTTCATCTTGCTCTGCAGCGGTTCGGGGGCGCCGTCGACGAGCTTGGTGAAGGTCGCCTCGGTCCACACGACCGTGCCCTCGGGCGGCTTCTTGAGCTGGGCCTTGGAGTTCTTCTTGCCGGCCTTGCGGCGCTCCTCGGACTTCGCCTTGGCCTTCTCGTTCTCGATGATGTGCTCAGGCGCCTGGACGACGACGTAGCCCTGGGTGTCGAAGCCCGCCCGGCCGGCCCTTCCAGCGATCTGGAGGAACTCCCTGGTCCGCAGGATGCGCTGGCGGCGGCCGTCGAACTTGGCCAGGCCGGTGAAGAGCACCGTGCGGATCGGGACGTTGATGCCGACGCCGAGGGTGTCGGTGCCGGCGATGACCTTGAGCAGCCCGGCTTGGGCGAGCTGCTCGACGAGCCTTCTGTATCTGGGGAGCATGCCGGCGTGGTGGACGCCGATGCCCTTCCTGAGGAGCTTGGAGAGCGTCTTGCCGAAGCCGGCGGCGAAGCGGACCGGTTCGAGCCGCCTGGCGATCTGGTCCTTCTCCTCGTTGGAGAGCTTGAGCCAGCCGGCGTTGAGCAGGGAGGTGCCGTGGGTGACGGCGTCCTTCTGGGTGAAGTGGACGACGTAGACCGGCGCCTGGCCCGTGGTGACGAGCTCCTCGAGGGTCTCCTGGAGCGGCGTGAGACGCCAGTCGAAGGTGAGCGGAACGGGTCGTTCCGCCTGGTCGACGAGGATGGTGTCGCGCCCGTTTCGCTTGGTCATGTCCTCGGCCAGGGCGCTGGTGTCGCCGAGGGTCGCGGAGAGCAGCAGGAACTGAGCCTGCGGGAGCTCGAGCAGCGGCACCTGCCACGCCCAGCCGCGGTCCGGCTCGCCGTAGTAGTGGAACTCGTCCATGATCACGAGCCCGACGTCGGCGTGCTTTCCTTCTCGCAGCGCGAGGTTGGCGAGCACCTCGGCGGTGCAGCAGATGATCGGGGCGTCGGCGTTGACGCTCGCGTCCCCGGTGAGCATCCCGACGTTCTCGGCCCCGAAGGTCTCGACGAGGTCGAAGAACTTCTCGCTGACCAGCGCCTTGATCGGCGCGGTGTAGAACGAGACCTTGTCCTCGGCCAGCGCCGCCGCGTGCGCGCCCGCCGCGACCAGGGACTTCCCCGAGCCGGTCGGAGTCGCCAGGATGACGTTGTCGCCGGCCAGGATAGACATGATCGCCTCGTCCTGGTGGGGATAGAGGCTGCGCCCACTCCCCTCGGCCCACGCCACGACCGCCTCATAGACGTCGTCGGGGCTCGCTCCGACCTTGGGGATCCAGTCGCCGGGTTTGGTCGAAACGGTCACAGGGCCCTCGGGTGTGCGGTCGCGAAGACCTCTCGGAGATTGTCCACGGTGACAAGAGTGTAGATCTGCGTCGTGGTCACCGACGCATGGCCCAGCAGCTCCTGCACGACACGTACGTCGGCGCCGCCGTCCAGTAGGTGGGTGGCGAAGGAGTGGCGCAGGGTGTGGGGCGAGACGTCCTTCTCGATCCCGGCGCGTTTGGCGGCGCGGGTCAGGACGGTCCAGGCCGACTGTCGGGAGAGGCGCCCGCCGCGGGCGTTGAGGAAGAGGGCGCCGCCTGAGCGGGCGGCCGCGAGATCGGGGCGAGCGCGGGTCAGGTAGGCCTCGACCGCCTCGATGGCGTAGGAGCCGACCGGGACGATCCGCTCCTTGCCGCCCTTGCCTCGCAGGAGTACGACGTGGTCGACCCGGTCGAGGTCGTCGACGTCGAGGCCGACCGCCTCGGAGATGCGGGCGCCGGTGCCGTAGAGCACCTCGAGGAGGGCGCGGTCGCGCAGTGCGAGCGGCGTCCCGGGCGCGCCCGCCGCCTCCAGGATCGCCTCCACGTCGGCCAGCGGCAGCGCCTTCGGGAGCCGCTTCTCCGCGCGCGGCGGCTTCACGTGGCCAGCCGGGTTGGCCTCGACCAGCCCGTCGGCCACCGCGAACTTGTGGAACCCGCGCACCGCGACGACCGTCCGCGCCGCCGAGGTCGCGCTGAGCGCCGGATGATCTTCGCTGCCTTCGCGCAGGTGCGCCAGGAACCCCGACACAGTCGCCTCCGAGACCCCGGCGAGGTCATCGACGCGCTGCTGGGCGAGGAACTCGGCGTACCTCCTCAGGTCACGCCGGTAGGACGACAGCGTGTTGGCCGCCAGCCCCCGCTCGACGGTGAGGTGGTCGAGGTAGGTGCGCATCGCGTGCTCCACCGCCGAAGCGGAGCCCGAGGCATTGGATACCGCCGTAGCGGAGCTCGAGACGTTCGATGCGGCAGTCACGGGTCCATCCAACCAGGGGTTGGGAGGAATACCCGGTTAACCGGGTATTCCGGCACTTCTCGGGCATTGCATTGCCAGAGAAGTGCCGGAATTGCCTGTACGGCGTGACTCCTGTGACTCCTGAGGAGATCAGCCGAGCACGTCCGCGAGCGCGACGGAGTCGATCCCGACCGCCTCGCCGACGGGGCCGTAGGTGAGCTGGCCGGCGTGGGTGTTGAGGCCCTTGGCGAGCGCGGCGTCGTCACGCAGCGCCTGGGTCCAGCCCTTGTTGGCCAGCGCGACGGCGTACGGCATCGTCGCGTTCGTGAGCGCGTAGGTGGAGGTGTTGGGGACCGCGCCGGGCATGTTGGCCACGCAGTAGAAGGTCGAGTTGTGGACCTGGTAGGTCGGGTCCGCGTGGGTGGTGGCGTGGGAGTCCTCGAAGCAGCCACCCTGGTCGATGGCGATGTCGACGAGCACCGAGCCCGGCTTCATCCGCGAGACCAGGTCGTTGGTGACCAGCTTCGGCGCAGCCGCGCCCGGGATCAGCACGGCGCCGATGACCAAGTCGGCCTGGAGAACCTGCTCCTCGAGCGCGAGCTTGTTCGACGCGAGCCCGTGGACCTGGTTGGAGTAGCGCCAGAACGACATCCGCAGCTTCTCCAGGTCGGTGTCGAGCAGCGTGACGTCCGCGCCCATCCCCAGAGCGATGTTGGCGGCGTTCTGCCCGGAGACGCCGGCACCGATGATGACGACCTTGGCGTTGGCAACACCGCCGACACCACCCATCAGCGTGCCGCGGCCGCCCTGGGCCTTGAGCAGGTTGTAGGCGCCGACCTGAGGCGCCAGGCAGCCGGCGACCTCCGACATCGGGTAGAGCAGCGGCAGCGCCCGGTTGGGCAGCTCGACGGTCTCGTACGCGATCGCGGTGACCTTCTTGGCCAGCAGCTCTTCCGTCAGCGGCTTGTCGGCGGCCAGGTGGAGGTAGGTGAACAGGGTCAGGCCCTCGCGCAGGCGGTGGTACTCCTCCGCGACCGGCTCCTTGACCTTGAGCACCATGTCGGCGTTGCCCCAGGTCTCGTCGGCATCGCCGAGGATCTTGGCACCGACCGCGGCGTAGTCGCTGTCCGGGATCGAGGATCCGACGCCGGCACCGGCCTCGACGAAGACCTCGTGGCCGTTGGCCACCAGCTCGTGGACGCCCGAGGGGGTGATCGCCACCCGGTACTCGTGGTTCTTGACTTCCTTGGGTACGCCGATTCTCATTGTGTTTCTTCCCCTGAATGTGGTGGTCCGTGGGTCTACGGGTCAGCCGGATGTGCGCCGCCTGACGCGGCATGTCTAACCCGGTGTGGCGCAAGTCACCAAATCACGTCGTTCGGTCCTGACCAGACCCCCCTGATCAGACTCTGCCACGAGATTTGAGAGCTGCGTACGCAAGCACGGCCTGGACGACCGGCGAGTCGGTCGCACGGCCGCTCAGCACGGCTTCCAGGAGCTCCTCGAAGGGCACCCAGTGGATGCTCATCTCAGCCTCCTCGTGCTCGAGCTCGAAGCCGTCACGATCCGTCGCGGTCAGACCGCGGGCGAGGAAGAAGTGGTGGATCTCCTCCGTGAGACCGGGCGAGGCGTACGTCGCGAGCAGCGGCGTCCACTCGGCCGCCTCGTGGGCCACCTCCTCACGCAGCTCGCGCACGGCGACAGCGAGCGGGTCCTCGCCGGGATAGTCGATCAGGCCGGCCGGCAGCTCGACGAAGCGTCGCTTGGCGGGGTGGCGGTACTGGGTGATGACCAGGGCCCGCTCCTCCTCGTCCAGGGCCAGCACGACAGCGGCGCCCGGGTGCTCGACGACCAGGCGGCGGAACGGCTCCTCGTCCTCGTGACCGGGACGATTGATCCGGTCGGCACGCAGCGCGACCACCCAGCCGTCACGGTGGAGGTCCTCGCTCGAGGCGACCGGCCAGCTCTCCGGGACGTCCCACTCGGTGAGCGGCCCCTGATCCAGTGGCACGGGCGAGTCGGAAATTCGTGCGTCCGATGTCATGGCCCGAGGCTACCCTCGGCTCATGTCAGAGCGATGTACTGAGCTTGTCGAAGTGACCTCCCCCGCCGCCCCTGCCTCACTCACCCAGGAGGAGGCGGCCGCGCGGGCCGCCACGGTCACCGTCGAGCGCTACGACATCGCGCTCGACATGACCGGTCTGCTGGAGGGCGAGACGCTCTCCAGCGTCTCCACGATCACCTTCTCCGCCACCCCCGGCTCGAGCACGTTCGTCGACTGTGTGGCCGAGGTCAGCGCGGCCACCCTCAACGGCACCGATCTCGACCTCGCCACGATCAGCGCCGGCCGGATCCCGCTCGAGGACCTCGCCGAGACCAACACCCTGGTCGTGACCGCTTCCCAGTCCGACACCGCCTCCTCCGAGGGAGTGCTGCGTACGGTCGACCCGTCCGACGGCAACGTCTACGTGTGGACCTCGTTCGAGCCCGACGACGCCCGCCGGCTGTGGGCCTGCTTCGACCAGCCCGACCTCAAGGCCGTGCACGGGTTCACCGTGGCGGCGCCCGAGCAATGGACCGTGCTCTCCAACTCCGCACCCGCGAGCGTCTCGGACGCGGCAGCCGGCGCGCGGACCTGGGTCTTCGAGGACACTCCCCCGCTCTCGACGTACGTCGTGGTGGTCAACGCCGGCCCGTTCGTCGAGGTACGCGAGGAGCGCGGCGGTTACGACCTGGGGCTCTACGCCCGTCAGTCGCTGCGCAGCCAGCTCGAGCGGGACCGGGAGGAGATCCTGCAGGTCACCGAGCACGGGCTGGCCTGGTTCGGCACCAAGTTCGGGATGCCGTTCCCGCAGCGGCGCTATGACCAGATCTTCGTGCCCGACATGGGCGGAGCGATGGAGAACTGGGGCGCGGTCACCCACAGCGACGTCTACCTCTACCGCACCGCACCGACCCACGCCGACCGCACCGAGCGCACCAACGTGGTCCTCCACGAGATGGCGCACATGTGGTTCGGCGACCTGGTCACGATGCGCTGGTGGGACGACCTGTGGCTCAACGAGGCTTTCGCCTCGTGGGCGGCCGTGTGGGCCTCGGCAGCGCTCCCCGACTACGCCGACGTGTGGGCCTCGATCGCGCTGACCGAGAAGAAGGCGGGGTATGACATCGACGCGACGCCCGCCACCCACCCGATCCGCGGCGTGGTGTCCAGCGTCGACGTGGCGATGGCCAACTTCGACGCGATCACCTACATGAAGGGCCAGGCGGTGCTGCAGCAGCTGCACGCCTACATCGGCGAGGAGGCCTACCTCGCCGGGCTGCAGGCCTACTTCGCCGAGCACGCCTACGGCAACACCGTCCTCGACGACCTGATGGGCGCCTTCGGTGCGGCCGCGGGCAAGGACCTCTCCGCCTGGACGACCGCGTGGCTCGACCACGCCGGCACCGACGTGATCACCCTCGCCGACGGCAAGGTCTCGGTCACCAGCGCCGACGGGACCGTACGTCCGCACCGGCTCGACATCGCCTCCTACGACGACTCCGGCGCCCTGCTAGCCACCACTCCGGTCACCGTGGCGGGCGAGCCCGTCGCGGTCTCGCTCCCCGATGCGGCCGCTCACCTGGTCAACGCGACCGACGTGACCTTCGCGGCCGTGCGCTCGGACGAGGCGAGCGAGACCTGGCTCGGCCGGAATGCCGGCCTGCTGCCCGACGCGGTGGCGCGCGCGGTCGCGGTCAACAGCGCCTGGACCGCCCTGTTCCGCGGCGAGATCGCCGGCCCAGAGGTCGTCGCACGCGTCCTCTCGGTCCTCGAGCGCGAGCGCAACCCGCAGGTCACCGGCGAGTTCCTGGGCATGGCCGTCACCGCTGCCGAGCTCTGGACGGCGCCCGAGCGGGTCGCCGAGCAGCGCGCGCTGGTCGCCGGGGCGGCCGCGGCGCTCGCCGAGGACCCGGCCAACCGCGACACCGCTCTTCGCGTCCTCGCCTCGCACGCCTCCACGCCCGAGCAGCTCGCGCTGGCCGAGCGCGGGGCTGCTGGGGACGTACAGGTGGCCTGGCGGCTGCTCGGGCGGCGCGCCGAGACGGGTGACTACGACGCCGAGGCGGTCACCGCCCTGGAGGTCCGCGACCCGGACCCCGAGTCGTGGGTCAGTGCTCTGGGCGTACGCACGGCGCAGCCGCTCGCGGAGGCCAAGGAGGAGGCCTGGCAGGTGACCATGATCGAGCGCCGGCTGCCGCGCACCGACGGCGGGTACGCCCTGAGCTCGGCGTTCTGGCGGCCCGACCAGGAGGAGATCCTGGCGCCGTACGCCCAGCGCTACCTCGACGCCGTCGCCGACATCAGGGGTGGCGGGCTGCTCGCCTACGGGCTCCAGCTCCGCTTCTACCCGGTGCTGGCCGGTGAGGACGTCGCCGCTACCGCCCGCGCCGCCTGTGAGAGCGGCGCGCTGGTCCCCTTCGTCCGGCAGACGGTCATCCGTCTCGCCGACGTGCATTCGAGGCAGGTCGCGGCTCGCGCGTTGTGAGCCGATCCGGCATCGGCGTAAACATCGGCGCAGCCGGGATCGAGAAGGTATGGCCCGCGAGAACGCCGGGTACCCCTCGTGTCGTACGCAATCGAGAAGGAGTTACGACATGAGCACCATCGAGAAGAGCGTCCAGGTCGAAGTCCCGGTCAGCACCGCGTACGACCAGTGGACCCAGTTCGAGTCGTTCCCCCAGTTCATGGAGGGCGTCGAGTCGGTCAAGCAGCTCGACGACAAGCACCTGCACTGGAAGGCCGAGATCGGCGGTGTGACCCGCGAATGGGATGCCGAGATCGTCGACCAGGTTCCCGACGAGCGCATCACCTGGCGCGCCGTCGAGGGTGCCCAGAACAAGGGGACGGTGTCGTTCACCCAGGACCCGATGGCGAAGACGACCCAGGTGACGCTGCGCCTGGAGTACGAGCCCGAGGGCGCGGTCGAGAAGACCGGTGACGTGCTGAAGATCGTCGACATGCGGGCCAAGGGCGACCTCGAGCGCTTCAAGGACTTCATCGAGCACCGCGGCACCGAGACCGGTGCCTGGCGTGGCGAGGTGAAGCCGACCGGCGAGGTACGTCACTGACGCATGCGACCCGAGGATGAGGATGTTCCGTGGTATCAGAAGGCGGTCATCTACCAGATCGCCGTAGCCCTGTTCCGTGACAGCATCGGGAACGGGATCGGCGACCTCCGCGGAGTGACGGAGAAGCTCGACCACGTCAAGGATCTCGGTGCGAGTGCGGTATGGCTCCAGCCGTTCTACCGCACTCCGTACCTCGACGGTGGCTACGACGTGATCGACCATGTCGAGGTGTCGGACCGGTTCGGCACGATGGATGACTTCGAGGACCTCATGGCTCGCGCCAAGGAGCTGGGGCTCGAGGTCATCCTCGATCTGGTCGTGCAGCACACGTCGGTGGCGCACCCGTGGTTCCGCGCGGCCTGCCGCGACCGGGAGTCGCGGTTCCGCGACTTCTACATCTGGACCGACGAGCCGCACGAGACGATCGTCGAGCCGATCTTTCCCTCCGTGGAGGACTCGGTCTGGGCCTGGAGCGAGGAGGCGGGGCAGTACTACCGCCACACGTTCTACCGACACGAGCCGGACCTGAACGTCGCCAACCCCGAGGTGCGCGACGAGATCCGCAAGATCATGGAGTTCTGGCTCGAGCGGGGCGCCGCCGGGTTCCGGGTCGACGCGGCGCCGTACATCGTGGCCGAGGCGGGTCGAGCGGACGGTCACGACGACGGCTTCTGGTTCCTCGAGGAGATGCGGAGCACCGTCCAGCGCTTCCGTCCCGACGGGGTGCTGATGGCCGAGGCCGACGTGGAGCCGCAGCAGTACGCCGACTACTTCGCCGACGGCGACCGGGTGACCACGCTGCTCAACTTCTGGCTCAACAACTACCTGTTCCTGGCGCTCGCCCGGAACGACGCGGAGCCGTTGCGGGCCGCCCTGGAGGCGGAGCCGCTTCCGCCGGAGAGCTGCAACTACGCGGTCTGGCTGCGCAACCACGACGAGCTCGACCTCGAGCGGCTCACCCCCGCCGAGCGCGAGGAGACGATGGCGATCTTCGCCCCGCAGCCGACAATGCGCGCGTTCGGTCGCGGCATCCGCCGACGCCTGGCTCCGATGCTGGGCGACCCGCGGCAACGGAGGCTCGCTGCCTTCCTGCTCTGCTCTCTCCCGGGCAGTCCGATCATCCTGTACGGCGACGAGATCGGGATGGGCGACCAGCCGGAGCTTCCGGACCGGGCCGCGGTCCGGCCGCCGATGCAGTGGTCGCAGGGCCAGAACGCCGGCTTCTCCGAGGCCCACGCGATCCAGCTGGTGCACCCGGTCATCACCAAGGGCCCGTTCGGCTACACCCAGGTCAACGTCGAGGACGAGCTCCGCGACCCGGACTCGCTGCTGTGCACGATGCACACGCTCTTGAACGTACGTCGCGAGCACGGTCCGCTCCTCGCCACGGCAGCGCGACCGGTGGCCGTGCCGCAACGGCACGTGTTCGCGGTCAGCTACGCCGACGAGCGGTCCACCTTGTTGCTGCTGGCCAACCTGGATCGCCGTGGAACCACGGTCACGCTTCCTCCGGAGCTGCAGCGCGAATGGGATCAGCTCGTCGTCGACCAGCCCTACGAGGACTCGGCGAAGGGTGAGGAGCTCGAACTGCACGGTTACGGCTACCGGTGGCTCCGGAGTGAGTAGGCACCACCATGGAGATCGGATTCCACGCCTCTCATGAGCAGTTCGCTCCCTCGCGCCTCCTGCGGCTGGCCCGGCGGGCGGAGGAGGCCGGCTTCGACGCCGTCCTCTCCTCCGACCACCTCACGCCGTGGAGCGAACGTCAGGGCGAGGCCGGGTACGCCTGGGCGTGGCTCGGCGCCGCCCTGGCCACGACCACGCTGCCGTACGGGGTGGTCACCGCCCCGGGCGACCGGTATCACCCCGCGGTCACAGCCCAGGCGATCGCGACGCTGCTGGAGATCGCACCTGGGCGGTTCATCCCGGCCCTCGGCTCAGGGCAGGCCCTCAACGAGCACGTCACCGGGCGGCCCTGGCCGACCAAGGACGTACGCAACGCGCGGCTCGCCGAGTGCGCCGACGTCATCCGCCGCCTGCTCGGCGGCGAGACCGTGGACCACGACGGACTGGTGCGGCTGCGCGCCGCCCGTGTGTACACGCTGCCGACGGAGCCGCCGCCCCTGTTCGCCGCGGCACTGAGCCCGGAGACCGCCCGTGCGGTGGCCGGGTGGGCGGACGGCCTCATCACCGTGAACGCTCCGCTGCCGAGGCTGCGTGAGGTCATCAGAGCCTTCCGTGAGGGCGCGGGGGCCGCCAAACCGGTCCACGTCCAGATGCACCTCTCGTGGGCACGCTCGGAGGAGGGGGTCCGTGCCCAGGCACTGGACCAGTGGCGGGCCAACGCGCTGCCTCCGGTGCTGAACGAGGAACTCGAGGTGCCGGCGCAGGTCGATGCGGCCACCGCCCACGTACCGGCCGAGGCGCTCGAGGACAGCATCGTCATGTCGAGCGACCTCGCTCGCCATGCGGAAGTGCTCGCCGACTACGCCCAGCTCGGTGTCGACCGGGTGTATCTGCACCAGGTCGGGGTCGAGCAGGAGGAGTTCGTGGACGTCTTCGGCGCCAAGGTGCTGCCCCAGGTTCGCGCCTGTTGACGCATATGCGCGATTGATCGCGGGCACCGGACGTCAGCGTGAGTGCGAAGAAATGGTGGCAGTCCGCGGTGGTCTACCAGATCTACCCACGCAGTTTCGCGGACACCGACGGCAACGGCGTCGGTGATCTCGGCGGCATCCTGGAGCATCTCGTCCACCTCGAGAAGCTGGGTGTGGACGTGGTCTGGATCTCGCCGGTCTATCCCTCCCCCATGGACGACAACGGCTACGACATCAGCGATTATCACGACGTCGACCCGGTGTTCGGATCCATGGCGGATCTCGACGCGCTCGTGAAGCAGCTACACGCGCGCGGGATCAAGCTGGTGATGGACCTGGTGGTGAACCACACCTCCGACGAGCACCCCTGGTTCATCGAGTCCCGCTCCGGACCCGACAGCGCCAAGCGGGACTGGTACTGGTGGCGGCCGCCTCGAGACGGGACGGTCCCCGGTGAGCCCGGGTCGGAGCCCAACAACTGGGGCTCCTTCTTCTCGGGCCCGGCGTGGGAGTACGACGAGGAGAGCGGTGACTACTACATGCACCTGTTCTCGAAGAAGCAGCCGGACCTGAACTGGGAGAACCCGGAGGTCAGGCACGCTGTCTACGACATGATGCGCTGGTGGCTCGATCGGGACATCGACGGGTTCCGGATGGACGTGATCAACCTGATCTCCAAGGATCCCGCGCTTCCCGACGGGAAAGTCCGGCCAGGTGAGCGCTTCGCCACCCTCGGCCGGCAGGTCGTCGACGGGCCCCGGATCCACGAGTACCTCGCCGAGATGCACCGCGAGGTCTTCGCCGGAGTCGAACGACCGCTGCTCCTCGTCGGCGAGACCCTCGACGTCTCCATCGAGGAGGCCCGCAAGTACACCGACCAGAAGCGCCAGGAGCTCGACATGGTGTTCCAGCTGGAGCACCTGCAGATCGACCGCGGTGCATCGAAGTGGGACGTACTCCCCTTCGACATGCGCCTTCTGCGCGGCTCCCTCGCCGCCTGGCAGGAGGGGTTGTCCGACGTCGGCTGGAACAGCTTGTACTGGGACAACCACGACCGGCCGCGCGTGGTCTCACGGTTCGGCGACGACGGCGAGTTCCGCGAACGGTCGGCGAAGCTCCTGGCCACCGTCCTCCATCTGCAGCGCGGGACGCCGTACATCTACCAGGGCCAGGAGCTCGGGATGTCGAACTTCCCGTTCACCTCGATCGAGCAGTTCGCCGACATCGAGTCGATCAACTACTACAAGGAGTCGGTGGCCATGGGCGAGGATCCGGAGGCGCTCCTGGCGTCCCTGCGGGCGAGGAGCCGCGACAACGGCAGGACGCCGATGCAGTGGGACGCCTCGCCCAACGCCGGCTTCACCACCGGTCGCCCGTGGCTGCCGGTCAACCCGAACTACCCGGAGGTGAACGCGTCGAGCCAGGTGGACGACCCGGCCTCGGTGTTCTCCTACCACCGCGACCTGATCCGGCTACGTCACGACGAACCGGTGGTGGCACTCGGGGACTTCACCCTGGACGAACCGGACGATCCTCAACTCTTCGCGTTCACCCGACGCCAAGACGGTGAGGAGTTGCGAGTGGTCGCCAACTTCTCCGGAGACGCCGCCGAGGTCCCGCCCGGGCTGCAGCGTGCGACCGCGGACTCCCCCGTCGTCCTGGCGAACGTCGAGGGACCGCACGACAGCACGACGCTCGAGCCGTGGGAGGCCCGAGTCTTTCTCAGGCGTCAGCCGTCTCCGGCAGCTCGACCTCGCTGACCTCGCGGCGCAGGTTGGTCTCGTCGATCGGGAACCGCTGCTCCTTCTGCCGGTCGAGGGCCGCCTTCACCAGCCCGGCGAAGAGCGGGTGCGGGCGGGTCGGCCGCGAGCGGAGCTCGGGGTGGGCCTGGGTGGAGACGTAGTAAGGGTGTACGTCGCGGGGCAGCTCGACGAACTCAACGAGCTGGTTGTCGGGCGAGAGGCCGGAGAAGACCAGGCCCGCGTCCTCCAGCTGGTCGCGGTAGGCGTTGTTGACCTCGTAGCGGTGGCGGTGACGCTCCTCGATGGAGGTCTCGCCGTAGACCTCGGCCGCGATCGAGCCCTTCTTGAGCTCGGCCGGGTAGAGACCCAGACGCATGGTGCCTCCGAGGTCGCCCGCGCCCTCGACGTACGCCTTCTGCTCCTCCATCGTCGCGATGACGGGCTCGGGGGTCTCGGCGTCGAACTCGGTGGAGTCG
The DNA here is from genome assembly GCF_040639295.1 of Nocardioides sp. NPDC023903. Taxonomy (NCBI): domain Bacteria; kingdom Bacillati; phylum Actinomycetota; class Actinomycetes; order Propionibacteriales; family Nocardioidaceae; genus Nocardioides; species Nocardioides sp. NPDC023903. Next base: position 370,283 of record NZ_JBEZZS010000001.1, read on the forward strand.
GCCTTCTCCAGGCCGAGCACGTTGCGGGCGTACTCGATGACCATGCACTGCAGGCCCAGGCACAGGCCGAGCGTGGGGATCTGGTGGGTGCGGGTGTAGGTCAGCGCGCCGAGCTTGCCCTCCAGGCCACGGATCCCGAAACCGCCGGGGACGCAGACGGCGTCGACGTCGTGGAGATTCTTCGCGGCGCCCTCGGGGGTCTCGCACTCGTCGGAGGGGATCCAGCGGATGTTGACCTTGGCCTCGTTGGCGAAACCGCCGGCGCGCAGCGCCTCGCCGACGCTCAGGTAGGCGTCGGGCAGGTCGATGTACTTGCCGACCAGACCGATGGTCAGCTCCTCCTTGGGGTGGTGCACCCGGCGGAGCAGGTCCTCCCACAGCGCCCAGTCGACGTCGCGGAAGGGCAGGTCGAGCTTGCGTACGACATAGGCGTCCAGGCCCTCGCGGTGGAGCACCTTCGGGATGTCGTAGATGCTCGGGGCGTCGGCGGCGGTCACCACGGCGTCTTCGTCGACGTCGCACATGAGCGCGATCTTGCGCTTGATGCCCTCGGGCAGCTCGCGGTCGGCGCGGCACACGATGGCGTCGGGCTGGATGCCGATCTGGCGCAGCGCCATCACCGAGTGCTGGGTCGGCTTCGTCTTGAGCTCCTTGGACGGGCCGATGTAGGGCACCAGGGAGACGTGCACGAAGAAGACGTTGTCGCGGCCGAGACGCTGGCGCACCTGGCGGGCGGCCTCGAGGAATGGCAGCGACTCGATGTCGCCGACGGTGCCGCCGATCTCGGTGATCACCACGTCGATCTCGGGGCCGTGCATGGCCAGGACCCGCTCGGAGATCTCGTCGGTGATGTGCGGGATCACCTGGACGGTCTCACCGAGGTAGTCGCCGCGGCGCTCCTTGGCGATCACGTTGGAGTAGACCTGCCCGGTGGTCACGTTGGCGTGGCCGACCAGGTCGGTGTCGAGGAACCGCTCGTAGTGGCCGATGTCGAGATCGGTCTCGGCACCGTCGTTGGTCACGAAGACCTCACCGTGCTGGAACGGGTTCATGGTGCCGGGGTCCACGTTGAGGTACGGGTCCAGCTTCTGCATGGTCACGCTCAGGCCACGCGAACGGAGAAGACGGCCGAGGGACGATGCCGTCAGGCCCTTTCCCAATGAGGAGGCGACGCCCCCGGTGACAAAAATGTGCTTGGTCAAGCTCGCCGACTTCATGGGCCTCGATCCTATCAACGCTTCAGCAGGCCACCGAAACCTGACGCACCGAAATCGCCACCTTGTTGATTCATCTGTCGAGCCAGCGCGAGCGGAGCGGCGACCTGACTGGTGGTGGTCTCGATCCCGTCGACCGATGCGAACCAGCCCGGCCAGTCATTGGCGCGGAGCGTGTCGAGGTCCTCGGAGCCCGTGGGTGCCGTCACGACCAGGCCTTTCGTGGTCGCGCCGATGCCCTCGACCAGACCCTCGACCGCGGTCGTGTCCTTGCTGTCCTCGCCGAGGACGACCAGGACGAGGCCGGCCGGTCCGGTCGGCCGTCCCTGGGCCTTGACCAGGTCGCCGGTGAGCAACGCCACAGCGGCGGTCTTGGCTGGCTGGTCGAACGCCGCGGGCGGCTTCGTGCCGGCGTAGGTCTCCCCGATCACCTGGCCCATCCGCTGATAGGTCGCCTGTCCCGCGTCTCCGCGGCCGAGCTGCTTGACCAGCTGGGTGGACAGGCTGTCGACGTACTGCTTGCGGTCCGGGTCCAGCAGGTTCGGTCGTACGTCGAGCACCCCCGTCGTCTCGCCGCCGGCTGCCTTGATGTTGCCGGTGAGCGCGGCGACCGTCTTCTGGTCAGCGCCGGGAAGGGTGACGACGGCGACCTTCTGGCCGGTGAGCCTGCCCGGCAGGAGCGCGTCGCCGGCCTCGGCGACGAACTGGGCCTCGGCGCTCTGCTGCGGGTCCTTCGCGCTCTTCGTATCGCTCTCGCCGGAGGTCGGGCTCGCCGCGGCTCCGTCGCCGGCTCTGTTCACGATCCCCGAGCCGATCGCGGTGAGGTCGTGGTCGGCGGCCCAGATGCCGGCGGGTACGCCGATCGCCAGCGCCGTCACCGCGGCCAGCATCGGGAGGACGAGGCGACGGCTGCGGGGCTCCTTGCGGCGCACCGCCGGGACCGCGGAGGCGTCGATCAGCGTCGGGCCGAGCGCGAGCCGGGTCAGGTAGGTGCCGGCCAGTCCCGGGCGCTGGTCCTCGAGGAAGTCGGTCAGCGTGGTGCTCAGCCCGGCCCCGACCACCAGCGAGGGGTGCTGGGCGTAGGCGACCAGGAGGGCCGCGTCCTCCGGGGCGAGGGCGGACTCGAACCGCTTCGGCTGCACGCCGATCCGGTCGAGGAGCTCGGTGGCGTTCTCGCTCGCGGAGGCGCCGGGCGCGAGGACGATCTCGGCGGCGCTGGTGAGCACCTTCGGTTCGGGGTAGGTGTCGGTGTCGGGGCCCAGGACGATGACGGCGTGGCGTACCTGTTTCTTGGACAGCCTCTTCGCCGCGGGACCCACCGCGATGATCGCCGGGCGCTGCTCGCGCAGGAAACCGGCGAGGTCGCCGAGCAACCGGCCCAGGTCGGGGTGGTCGGCGACCACCACGACGGGACGGCCGGCCAGCGGCGTGTCCAGAGGAGGTACGCCGTTGCCGTGCAGCAGCACCTCCTCCTCACGCTTGAGCAGCTCGCTGCTGTTGTGGGTGAAAAGATCCAGGTGGGAGCTCAGGCCGCGCTTGGCGTCCTCGAGGTCCTTGTCGAGCGACTCCTGGTCGAGCGCACGGCCCGAGGTCAGCAGCTGCTCACCGTCGAAGACCTCGCCGTCGAGGATCCGGCCCTTCCGCCCGTCGACCAGCTTCTCCCAACCGGCCTCGCCGATCTTGTCGATCAGCTCGATCCCTGCGTCGGCCAGCGTCTGCGGCCCCCGGTTCGGGTAGCGGCCCGAGACCATCGGCTGGGCGTTGACCACGGCGATCACGCCCTTCGACGCGATCGCCAGCGCGGTGCTGCGGTCCAGGTCGACATGGTCGATGACCGCGATGTCGCCCTCTTTGAGCCGCGGGATCAGCGCTCTGGTCGGCCGCCCCGAGCGGAGCGTGCCGCGGATGCCTGGAAGTACGGAGGGAATCTGGCGGGTAGGCAGTCTCATGTCCCGCCAATCCTCCCCCGGCGCCAGGGCGCGTCCCCGGATCTCCCATCCGGCGAGTCGGTAGTTGTGGCGGCCGAATGCGTACGTTTGGCGGCCGAGACGGTCGCCATGGTGTGTGTCGTTCGCCACAACGACCGACTCGGGTCGCCAAAACTGAGGTTTCGGCGGGATCAGAGCTTGGCTGAGCGGGCCACCTCGAGGAGCTCGCGAGCGTGGGCGATGGCGGTGTCGGAGGCAGTCAGCCCGGCCAGCATGCGGGAGAGCTCGCGCTCGCGGGACTCGTCGTCGAGGACGGTGAGGCCGGAGCTGGTGACCACGCCGTCGCTGGTCTTCTCGACGGCGACGTGGTGGTCGGCGAAGGCGGCGACCTGGGGCAGGTGGGTGACGACCAGGACCTGGGCGGTGCGGGCGAGGTGGGCGAGGCGGCGGCCGATCTCGACCGCGGCGGTGCCGCCGACGCCGGCGTCGACCTCGTCGAAGACGAAGGTCGGGACCGGGCTGGTGGCCGCCAGGACCACCTCGATCGCCAGCATCACCCGGGAGAGCTCACCGCCGGAGGCGCCCTTGTGGAGCGGGCGGGGCTCCGAGCCGGTGTTGGCGGCCAGCAGCAGCTCGACCTCGTCGAGGCCGTTGGAGCCGTAGCGCAGCCAGCGCTGGGCCTTGCCCGAGCCGACCTGCAGCGGTGCGTGTGGCTCGTCCTCCGACGCAGGCGCGTCGGTCTCCTTCTGGCGTACGTCCGCCACCAGTCGCGCATGCGGCATGGCCAGTCCGGTGAGCTCGTCGCTGACCGCCTCGGCGAGGGCGCCGGCGGCGTCGGTGCGGGCGGCGGACAGCGCCAGGCCGGCCTCGGCGAGGTCGGCTCGCAGACGCGTACGCTCCCCGCGGAGCTCCTCGATCCGGTCGTCGTCGGAGTCGAGCTCGAGGAGGCGCTTGGCGCCGGTCTCGGCCCAGGCGAGCACCTCGTCGATGGTCTCGCCGTACTTCCGGGTGAGCGCGGTCAGCGCCGCGCGGCGCTCGGAGACCACGGAGAGCCGGGCTGGGTCGGTCTCGATCGCGGTCGCATAGGAGGCGACGTCGGCGGCGAGGTCGGAGAGCAGGTAGGAGACCTCCGCGAGGCGGTCGGCCAGGGAGGCGGCGTCAGGGTCGTGGTCGCGTACGCCGTCGAGGGCCTGGCGCGCGGCCGAGATGGCGCCCAGCGCGTCGGGGGCGTCGACCTCCGAGGAGAGCGCCTCGCGGGCCTGCTCGGCGGCGGTGCGCAGCGTGTCGGCGTAGCCGAGCTTCTCCTCCTCCTGGGCGAGGGTGACGTCCTCGCCGGACTCGGGCGAGACCTCCTCGACCTCACCGAGGCCGAAGCGGAGCAGGTCGGCCTCCTGTGCCCGCTCACGGGCGTGGGTGGTGACCTCGTCGAGCTCGCGCTCGACCTTCTGGAGCTCGGCGTAGATGTCGCCGTAGGCGGCGATGAGCTTGGCGACCGCGTCCCCACCGAAGCGGTCGAGCGAGTCGCGCTGGGCACGCGGCTGCAGCAGCCGGTGCTGGTCGGACTGGCCGTGGACCGCGACCAGCGGCGAGGTCACCGATCCGAGGGTCGCGACCGGGACGGTCGCTCCCCCGACGTACGCCCTCGCTCGGCCTTCGGCGGCAACGGTGCGGGCCACCAGGACGCGGCCCTCCTCGACCTCTCCCCCGGCCTCCTCGGTCGCCTCGATGACGCCGGGCAGCGACCGGGCGTCGATGACGCCCTCGACCCGGGCCGCCTTCTTGCCCTTGCGGACCGAGCCGGCGTCACCGCGGCCACCGAGCAGCAGCCCGAGCGCGGTCACGATCATGGTCTTGCCCGCGCCGGTCTCGCCGGTCACCACGGTCAGCCCTGGTCCGAGCTCCAGGGTCGAGGACTCGATGATCCCGAGTCCGGAGATCCTGATCTCCTCAAGCATTCTCGCCTCCGTTCATCCTGAACGGACGCCGTTCCGCGGCGCCTCGCCATCCCTCCACAGACAGTCCGAACTTCCGCACCAGACGATCCGTGAACGGGGCCTGGTGCAGACGGACGAGTCTCACAGGCTCCACCCCCCGGGTGACCTCGATCCGAGCACCTGGGCCCAGGTCGTAGGAACGCCGGCCGTCGCACCAGAGCACGCCGGCGCCATCGGCCCGCGAGATGACCTCGACGGCCAGCACCGAGGTCGGCGCGACCACCATGGCCCGCGCGAAGAGCGCGTGGGCGCTGATCGGGGTCAGCAGCAGCGCCTCGACGCCCGGCCACACAACCGGGCCGCCGGCGGAGAAGTTGTAGGCCGTCGAGCCGGTCGGGGTCGCGCAGACGACGCCGTCGCAGCCCCATCTCGACAGCGGCCGGCCGTCGATCTCGACGACGACCTCGAGCATCCGTTCACGCGCGGCCTTCTCGACGCTGGCCTCGTTGACCGCGAACGTACGGAAGACCTTCTTGCCGTCCTCGAAGACGCTGACCTCGAGCGCGAGGCGGTCCTCGGAGGTGTAGCGACGCTGCACGATCGCCTCGATCGTCGACTCGACGTCGTCGTACTCCGCCTCCGCCAGGAACCCGACGTGTCCCAGGTTGACCCCGAGAACCGGGGTGCGGTGGGGCTGGACGATCTCGGCCGCGCGCAGGATGGTGCCGTCGCCGCCGATGACCAGCGCCAGCTCGCAGTCACGGCTCGCGTCGTCCTCGTCGGCGGCGAGCTCGAGCTTCGGTTCGTACGCCTCCGGGTCGATGCCCAGATCGGCGGCCTCACTGGCCAGCACCCTGACCACGATCCCGTGGACCGCCAACGACTTGGCACAGGCGAGGCCGACCTCGCGGGCCTCCTCGCGCCCGGTGTGGATGAGCATGAAGACCCGCCGAACCTCGGCTGGGTCCACAGGCGCTGGGTCCACCTGAGCGGTGTCGGCATCGGTCACGGATCAACCTTCTCAGACGGCACCGACACAACCCCGGTGGCGGGGCTCTCCAGGCCGCGCTGCTCGCGTACGGCCTCCTCGATCTCCGCCTCGGTGACGGTGGCCTCGCCGCGGCGCAGCCACAGGAAGAACTCGACGTTGCCCGACGGGCCCGGGAGCGGGCTGGTCGTGACCGCGCGTGCTCCCCAGCCGCGCCTCGCGGCGGCCGCAGCGACGGCGTTGACGGCCTCGGCGCGCAGGACAGGGTCGCGAACCACGCCACCCTTGCCGACGCGGTCCTTGCCGACCTCGAACTGCGGCTTGACCATCAGCGCCAGGTCACCGTCGGGGCTGGTGACCCGGATCAGGGCGTCCAGGACGAGCTCGAGGGAGATGAAGGAGAGGTCGCCGACGACGACGTCAACCGGTTCGCCGACCACGTCGAGGGAGAGGTCGCGGATGTTGGTGCGATCGTGGACGACGACTCGCTCGTCCTGCTGCAGCCGCCAGGCGAGCTGGCCGTAGCCGACGTCGACGGCGACGACCTGCCGGGCCTCGTTTCGCAGCAGTACGTCGGTGAACCCGCCCGTCGACGCGCCGGCGTCGAGGCAGCGGCGGCCGTTGACCGAGAGTCCCAGCGGTTCGAACGCCGCGAGGGCTCCGGCGAGCTTGTGCCCGCCGCGGGAGACGAAGTCAGGTCGGTCGGGGTCCTCGGTGACCACGATCGCGACGTCGGTGGTGACGCCCGTGGCCGGCTTGGTGGCTCGGTTCCCCGACACGGTGACCCGCCCGGCGGCGATCAGCTCGCTGGCGTGCTCGCGGGAGCGGGCCAGCTTGCGCCGGACCAGCTCGGCGTCGAGGCGCAGGCGGCGAGGAGGCATGCGCTCGCCTCTCAGGGCTGGTCGGTCGGCTGGGACTCGCCGGACGCCGCGGCGATCCGGGCCATCGCGTCGTGGGTCCCGGTGTCGGGGTCCAGGGCGCGACGCAGCTCGGTGTGAGCGGCCTCGAAGACGCCGACGTGCTCGGTCAGCGGGAGCTCGTCGAGCCGGTCCAGCGTCTCGAGCACCGCGTCGACGCGGGCGACACCTGTGTGCGGCGCACTGCCGCCGCTGCCCAGACCGGCCGAGTCCTCGGCCGGAGTCTCGTCGAAATGCTGCTCGCTCATGAGGCCGAGACTACCGTCCCGCCGTCGGCATCCGGGCGAGGCGGCACGGCCTGTGCACCGATCGTGACCACCGATCCGGTGGCGTCCAGGTGTGCCCAGGCACCGGCCGCAGCCACTCGCCACCAGTCGTCCGTGGCGCCGTCGCCGGTGACCCGCAGCTCACCGTCGCGTACCTCTGCCGTCCAGCCACCGAGCCGCGCGGTCGTGCCGTCGGTCTCCGGCGCCGAATGGGCCTCCAGCAGCCCGCCCAGGTCGGCGGAGATGTAGGACGGGCGCCGCTGCGGCTCGGCCGCGACCAGATCCTCGAGCCCGGTGACCCCGGTGAGCACCAGCAGCGTGTCGATGCCGGCGTTGCGGCCGCCCTCGATGTCAGTGTCGAGCCGGTCGCCGACCATCAGCGGGTGATCGGCCTCGGTGCGCCGGATGGTCTCCTCCAGCAGCGGTCGCGACGGCTTGCCCGCCACGACCGGCTCGACGCCCGAGAAGCGGCGCAGGGTGTCGACCAGGACGCCGTGACCCGGCGCGATCCCGTAGGCCGCCGGGAAGGTCATGTCAGTGTTGCTGGCGACCCAGAAGAGCCCGTCCTTGATCCGCACGGCCGCGCGCAGGATGTCCTTCCACAGCAGCTCGGGGTTGTAGCCCGTGACGATCGCCTCGGCGTCCTCGTCGACGGCCACCGGCACCAGGCCGGCGGCCTCGAGCGGCTCGCGCAGGCCGGCGGCACCCAGGTTGACGACCTTCGCCCCCGGGGCGAGGCGCTCGGCCAGGACATGCGCGGCGGCCTGGGCCGAGGTGACCACGTCCTCGGCGGTCGCCTCGATCCCCAGGTTGCGGATGTTCTCGGCGACCTTGGCCGGAGGCCGGGCGGCGTTGTTGGTGATGAACGCCAGCCGGAGCCCGGCCTCGCGTGCGGCGGCGAGCGACTCGGGGGCGCGCCGGACCGCTGTGCCGCCGATGTAGACCACACCGTCGAGGTCGAGCATCGCCACGTCATGGGCGGTGGCGAGCACCTGGGCTGAGCCCTTCAACTGATGGCCGGTCAGCACACGAAGTTCCTTCTCTGGGTCGGGGGTTCGGCGAATGGCACCAGTGTGACCCTACGATGTGCGGATGGACGATACGGGTGTGGTCAGGGCGCCGTACCTCGGGCGTCCGCTGCGCCTGGAGCCATTTCGAGCGCTCTCGTTGGCGCCTTCGCGGATCGGTGACCCGACCTCCGCGCGGCTCTACTCCCGCCCCTATCGAGGGGTCGCCTCCCGGATCAGCTCGTGGCTGGCGCGTGGCGATCTGCGCCAGCACCAGGACCTCGCGCTCTACCTCCACGAGTACACCGCTGCCGGGATCACCGTGCGTGGCGTCGTCGGGATCCTCGACGTCTCGCACCGCACCGACGACCCCGCTGTTGCCGCGGTCATCCCCCACGAGGGCGTACGCACCGCCCAGGCCGAGCAGCTCGCCTCCCGGATGCGACAGATGCGGGTGCACCCGGCGCCGATCCTCCTCACCTACCACGCACCCGACGGGATCGCGGCCCTGCTCGACCGGGTGCAGAGCGGCACTCCCGAGGAGCAGTACGACGACCACGGCGGCCAGCACCACCGTGTCTGGGCGATCACCGACGAGGCGCTGATCGGGCAACTGCGCAAGGCATGGGCGAGCCAGCAGGCACTGATCGCCGACGGACACCACCGCTATGCGGCGTACGCCGAGCTCCAGGGGCTCGCCGAGCCCGGCGACGGCGCCGCGACCGACTTCGGTCTGGCGATGCTCATCGACCAAGACGACACGCCGTTGCAGCTCGGAGCGATCCACCGGGTGCTGGCGGGCGTGAACCTGCGCGACCTACGGGCCGCGGCCGAGTCCGTCGGAGCCGAGTGGACCGCCGGCGGCCGCGACGCCGCTCTGAGCAGGCTCGGACCCGGTGTCATCGTGCTCAGCGACGGCCGCGGCTGGGCCACCCTCGACGTGGACACCGCCAACAGCCCGATCACCGGCGATGTCGGCTATCTGCACGACCGCGTCCTCCCGGAGCTGCGCAAGCAGCCGTCGCGGGTGCTGCACGCCCACCAGGTCGATGCGGCGCTGAAACGGGCCCGCCCGGGTCGCGACGTCGCGGTGCTGCTGGCAGCACCGACGTTCGACACGATCCTCTCCTCCGCCTCGATCGGGCAGCTGCTCCCGGAAAAGGCGACCTCGTTCCAGCCCAAGCCGCACCCGGGCGTACTCATCCGTCTTCTGGACTCGGCGCGGCTGGAGAAGTCGCGCCACTAGCTCGCCTGCCTGGCCGCGGCAGCCGCCCGGCTCACCCGTCTGGCCGACGACACCTCCACCTCGGTCATCGACTGCAGCCGACCGCCGGTCTTGAAGAACCGGCGACGCAGGGAGCCGTTGACCTCGATGACGTCTCCGACCTGCCAGGTCATCGCCGCTCGGCGGACCCGAGCGACCCAGGTGTGACACTCGAGCGCGTCGATCTGCACCCGGCTGCTCCCCCGGCGTTTGTCACGTGGCCTGTTCACGACCACTCGGAACGCGGTGAGCTGATCTCCGCTCGGCAGGTCCTTCTCCTCCGCGGCCAGCGACAGCCGGCCGATCAACCGCACCTCGTTGACCGTCGCCAGCCCGCCGGCCGGCCCGATCCGCTCGCCATCATCCGGTGATGGCTCCTTCTCTACCCTTGCGACCGTCATCTCGATCACCTCCGACCACCATCCTGATCAGGGGCACCGACAGTCCCGCCCGAGCCCGCGCGGCCTGTGGAGAACCCCGGTCCGAACCAGGCCTGTGGACGGTCATCGGCCCGTCCCGGCGGCTATCCGAGCGCTTTGGCCGGCCGATAGGGCGAGACCGTCGGGTCACCCGAGACCCAGAACCGCCAAGGCCGGTCCGGGGCGAGACGCAGCCCGACCCGCGGTCCGGCGGCCACCTCGATCCCCGCCCACGTCTCGGCCGGCGCCAGGTCCAGCTCGAAGTCAGTCGTCCCGTTCATGGTGAGGTCGATCCCGAGCGCTGAGCACAGCCGCGCGGGTCCGCGGGCGAGGTCGACGTCGCGTACGGCTCCACGTCGCTCCCGGGCGACCTCGATCCCGTCGATGATCTCGCCGGCACGCAGCAGGATCCCTCCGGGCTCACCCTCCGGATGGCAGACCAGGTTCGCGCAATAGTGCATCCCGTAGGTGAAGTAGACATAGAGCCGCCCCGGTGGACCGAACATCACCCGGTTGCGGTTCGTCTCGCCCCGGAAAGCGTGCGAGCCGGGATCGTCGGCCGCGTACGCCTCCACCTCGGTGAGCCGCACCTTCACACCGTCGAAGGACAGCGTCGCCCCGAGGAGCCGCGGAGCGGTCACCTCGGGGCGCTGGTTCAGCAGGCTCGTGAGCACTACGACGGACGGAACCCGGCGGCCTTGGCCCGGAGCTCGGCGAGCTGTTCGGCGACCCGGTCGGGAGCGGTGCCACCACGGCCGTCGCGAGACGCGACAGAGCCTTCGATGGTCAGCACCAGACGTACGTCAGGGGTCAGCGCCGGCGAGATCGTGGCGAACTCCTCGTCGGTGAGCGCGTCCAGCTCCACGCCGCGCTTCTCCGCCGCCTGGACGCAGGCGCCGGCGAGCTCGTGCGCGATCCGGAAGGGGGTTCCCTGCAGGACCAGCCACTCGGCGATGTCGGTGGCCAGCGAGAAGCCCTGAGGGGCGAGCTCGGCCATCCGGTCGGTGTTGTAGACCAACGTCGCGACCTGACCGGTGAAGGCCGGGAGCAGCACCTCGAGGGTGTCTAGGGAGTCGAAGACCGGCTCCTTGTCCTCCTGCAGGTCGCGGTTGTACGCCAACGGCAGCGCCTTCAGCGTGGTCAGCAGCCCGGTCAGGTTGCCGACCAGACGCCCCGCCTTGCCGCGGGCCAGCTCGGAGATGTCGGGGTTCTTCTTCTGCGGCATGATGCTCGAGCCTGTCGACCAGGAGTCGTGCAGCGTGACGAAGTCGAACTCCTTGGTCGCCCACAGGATGATCTCCTCGGCGATCCGGCTGATGTCGACGCCGATCTGGGCGCACACGTAGGCGAACTCGGCGACGAAGTCACGCGAAGCGGTCCCATCGATCGAGTTCGCGCTCGAACCGGTGAAGCCGAGCTCGGAGGCGACCAGCTCGGGGTCGAGCCCCAGCGACTGCCCCGCGAGCGCCCCGGACCCGTACGGCGAATCGCACACGACCCGCGCCTGCCAGTCGTTGAGTCGGTCGACGTCGCGCAGCAGCGACCAGGCGTGCGCCATCAGGTGGTGCGAGAGCAGCACCGGCTGAGCGTGCTGGAGGTGCGTACGTCCCGGCATGATCGCGCCCATGTTCTCGTCTGCCTGCGCGGCGAGCGCCTCGATGAGATCGAGGACGAGCCCACGCAACACCCGCTCGTGGTCGAGCAGATAGCTCCGGAAGAGCGTCGCGATCTGGTCGTTGCGCGAGCGCCCGGCCCGCAGCTTGCCGCCGACATCAGGACCGATCTCCTCGATGAGCAGCCTCTCCAGCGCACCGTGTACGTCCTCGTCGGAGGCAGCAGGCAGCAGCCGTCCGGCGGTGAACCGGTCGGCGAGGACGTCCAGACCGCGGTGGATCTCGTTCTCCTCGTCACCGGTGAGCAGCCCGGCCGCCCCCAGCGCCTTGGCATGAGCATGCGACCCGGCGATGTCGTAGAGCGCCAGCCGCCAGTCGAACTGCGTCGAGCGCGAGAGCGCTTCGAGCTCCGGCGAAGGACCACCGGCGAACCGGCCGCCCCAGAGCTTGCCCTCGTTGGTGGTGTTGGCAGGCGTGGTCACGACTCTCCTCGTACGGCTTTGATGGCGATCTCCATGATGTCAGGAAGTGCGCCCGGGGACGCGGTGCCCTCGGCGCGAAGCTTGTCCGGCGTCCACCAGCCGGCCTGGACGACCGATCCGACCTCGATCGGCTCCAGGTTGGCGAAGCTGATCTCGACCTCACGGTCGAGCGCGACGGCGAAGTAGATGTTGTGGCCGCTGTAGTCGACGCCGTTCCAGCTGTACTCGTCGGCGTGGATCTGGACGGGGCCGACCAGTGCCTCGGGCAGGACCCGGATGCCGGCCTCCTCCCACAGCTCCCGCGCCGCAGCGCCTACCGCGGCCTCGCCGGGGTCGATGGCGCCCCCGATGCTGGTCCAGTAGGCGCCCCGCGACGGGTCCCCCGGGTCGGTGTCCTGCAGAAGCAGCACCTCACCGTCGGCACTGACCGGGAGAACCCGCGCGGACTCGCGGTGCACACGCACCATCAGTCGTTGCCCGCCTCCAGCGCGGCCTCGTCGAGGATGGTGTCGTCCAGGACGGTCTCCTCGATCGGAAGAGCGGCCGGGAGCGGCTTGCCGTCGGTGGCGGCGATTCGGTCGAAGCCGCCGGCGGGCAGCTCGCCGAAGAGGGTGCCGTGCTCGACGAGCACCGTTCCCTGGTCCAGGGGATGCCCGGCGTAGATCTCCAGCTTGGAGCGGGAGTCGGCGATGTCGAGGTTGCGCATGGTGAGCTGGCCGATGCGGTCGACGGGGCCGAAGGCGGCGTTCTCGACGCGCTCCATGGAGAGCTTCTCGGGGTGGTAGGAGAAGTGGGAACCCTCAGTGTTCAACACGGTGTAGTCCTCACCCCGGCGCAGCCGGAGCGTGACGGTGCCGGAGACCAGCGAGGCGATCCAGCGCTGGATCGACTCACGCAGCATGAGCGCCTGCGGGTCGAGCCAGCGGCCCTCGTAGAGCAGCCGGCCGAGCTTGCGGCCCTGGTTGTAGTAGTTGGACATGGTGTCCTCGTTGTGCACGGCGTTGAGCAGCCGCTCGTACGCCGCCCACAGCAGCGCCATGCCCGGCGCCTCGTAGATGCCGCGGGACTTGGCCTCGATGATCCGGTTCTCGATCTGGTCGGACATGCCCAGGCCGTGGCGGCCGCCGATCGCGTTGGCCTCGTAGACCAGCTCGACCGGGTCGGTGTAGGACTTGCCGTTGATCGCCACCGGGCGGCCCTCGACGAAGCTCACCGAGACGTCCTCGGTCTCGATGGAGACCGACGGGTCCCAGAACTTCACGCCCATGATCGGCTCGACGGTCTCCAGCGACACGTCGAGGTGCTCCAGGGTCTTGGCCTCGTGGGTGGCGCCCCAGATGTTGGCGTCGGTGGAGTATGCCTTCTCGGTGGAGTCGCGGTAGGGCAGGTTGTGAGCGACCAGCCACTCCGACATCTCGTGGCGTCCACCGAGCTCGTGGACGAAGTCGGCGTCGAGCCACGGCTTGTAGATGCGAAGCTCGGGGTTGGCCATCAGGCCGTAGCGGTAGAACCGCTCGATGTCGTTGCCCTTGAAGGTCGACCCGTCGCCCCAGATGTTGACGTCGTCGGCCTGCATGGCCCGCACCAGCATGGTGCCGGTCACCGCACGCCCCAAAGGCGTGGTGTTGAAGTAGGCACGGCCACCGGAGCGGATGTGGAAGGCACCGCAGGCGAGTGCGGCCAGGCCCTCCTCGACAAGCTGCGGCTTGATGTCGATGGCGCGGGCGATCTCGGCGCCGTAGGCCATCGCGCGGTCCGGGACGCCGGAGATGTCGGGCTCGTCGTACTGCCCGATGTCGGCGGTGTAGGTGCACGGCACCGCGCCCTTGTCGCGCATCCAGGCGACCGCCACGGAGGTGTCGAGACCTCCGGAGAAGGCGATGCCGACGCGCTCACCCTTGGGAAGGGAGGTCAGGACCTTGCTCACGAGATGTTGCTCCTTGCTTCGAAACTTACGGAATGTCTGTGGTCTTGCCGGCGAGGCTGAGGAAGCGGTTGACGAGCGCAGCGCCGCCCTTCGGCTCGCGGCCGATGACGAGCACGGTGTCGTCGCCGGCGATGGTGCCGAGGATGTCGGGATATTCGGCCCGGTCGATGGCGGAGGCGAAGTACTGGGCACCCCCTGCAGGAGTACGCAGCACCACCAGGTTCCCACTGCCGTCGGCGCTCACCAGCAGCTCGCGGGCGAGTCGGCCGAGCTTGCTGCGACCGCTGGCCGACTCCCCCGGTGCGACGGCGGTGCGGTCACCGCCCTCGCCGGGAACCGCGTAGACCAGCGCACCGGAAGGAGCCCGCACTTTCACCGCGTCGAGCTCGTCCAGGTCACGCGAGAGCGTCGCCTGGGTGACGTGGACCCCGTGGGCGAGCAGCGCCTCGGAGAGCTCGGTCTGGGACCGGATCTCCCGGCCCCAGATGATGTCGGCGATCAGGGACTGGCGCGCGCCCTTGGTCGCGGGCCGCTGGGTCTCGTTGGTCGTCATCGTCGCTCCCACAGGAAGGCCAGGATCGCCTTCTGGGCGTGGCGCCGGTTCTCCGCCTCGTCCCACACCAGGCTCCGCGGACCGTCGAGCACCTCGGCCTCGATCTCCTTGCCGCGGTAGGCGGGCAGGCAGTGCAGCACGACGGCGTCGGGGTCGGCGTGGCCGAGCAGGCCGGTGGTGAGCGCGTAGGGCGAGAACACCGCTGCCCGCGCGGCCGCCTCGCTCTCCTTGCCCATCGAGACCCAGGTGTCGGTGATGAGTACGTCGGCCCCGGCTGCCGCCGCGACCGGGTCCGAGGTCACCGTGACCGAGCCGCCGGTCTCCTCGGCGATCTCCTTGGCCCTGACCAGCACCTCCGCGTCGGGCGCGTAGCCGTCCGGGGCTCCGAACCGGACGTGCATCCCGGCGATCGCCCCGGCCAGCGCCCAGGAGTTGCCCATGTTGCAGGCCGCGTCACCGAGGAAGGCCGCGGTCAGGCCAGCCAGGGATCCCTTGTGCTCCCGCACCGTCAGCAGGTCGGCGAGCAGCTGGCAGGGGTGGAACTCGTCGGTCAGCGCGTTGATGACCGGAACCCCGGCGTACGCCGCCATCTCCTCGATGCTCGACTGCGCGAACGTACGCCACACGATCTCGCCCGCCTGCCGACCGAGCACCCGGGCGACGTCGGCGACCGACTCGCGTTCGCCGATCCCGGCCAGGCGGCCGTCGACGAGCATCGAGTGACCGCCGAGCTCAGCGATCCCGGAGGAGAACGACGCCTGCGTGCGCAGAGTCGGCTTGTCGTAGATCGTGGCCACGGTCACCGGTCCGGCGAGCGGCTTGGCGGCGTAGGGGTCCTGCTTCATCTCCGCCGCGAGCGCCAGCACCTCGGCCTGCTCGGCCGGGGTGAGGTCGTCGTCGCGGAGGAAGTGTCTGGTCACTTCTTCTCCTCCGCCGCGTCCAAGATCGCGGGCCAGGCGGCCAGGAGGCTCTCGGCGTCGTCCTCGGTGAGCACGAGCGGCGGGACGATCCGGATCCGCTCGGGCGTCGCGTTGTTGAGGATGAAGCCCGCCTCGAGGGCGGCCGCGGCGACAGCACCCGAGTCGAGACCGGCGAGAACCACTCCGATGAAGAGGCCCTCGCCGTCGACCCTGGCGACCCGCGGGTCGGCGGCGAGACCGTCGCGCAGCTTCTGGCCGAGCACGGTGACGTGCTCGAGGAGCCCGTCGGCCTCGATGGTGTTGATCACCGCGAGGCCGGCCGCGCAGGCGACCGGGTTGCCACCGAAGGTGGTGCCGTGGTTGCCGGGCTCGAAGAGTGTCGCGGCCCGGCCCAGACCGATGCAGGCACCGATCGGGAAGCCACCGCCGAGGCCCTTGGCGAGGGTGACGATGTCGGCGGTGATGCCGGAGGTCTCGTGGGCGAACCAGCGACCGGTGCGGCCCAGGCCGGACTGCACCTCGTCGAGCCAGAGCAGCGCGCCGTGCTCGTCGGCCACTGCCCGAGCGGCAGCCAGGTAGTCGGCGGGCGGCACGATGACGCCGGCCTCACCCTGGATCGGCTCGAGGATGATCGCCGCGGTCTCGTCGGTGACCGCAGCCGCCAGCGCCTCGGCATCGCCGTAGGGGACGAACGTGACCTCGCCCGGCAGCGGCTCGAACGGCGCCCGGTAGGCCTCCTTGGCAGTCAGCGCCAGGGCACCCATCGAACGCCCGTGAAAGGCGCCCTGAGCAGCCACGATGTGCTTCCGCCCGGTGCGCCGGGTCAGCTTGAAGCCCGCCTCGTTGGCCTCGGTGCCGGAGTTGGTGAAGAAGACCCGGCCGGTCTCGCCTCCGGGAACCCGGGCGAGCAGCGCCTCGGCCAGCTCGACCTGGGGGTGGGAGGTGAAGAAGTTGGAGACGTGGCCGAGGGACTCCATCTGGGAGGTCACTGCGGAGACCAGCGCCGGGTGGGCGTGGCCGAGCGCGTTGACGGCGATGCCGGCCAGCAGGTCGACGTACTCCTTGCCGTCCTCGTCCCACACGTGGGCGCCCTCGCCTCGGGTGAGGACCAGCTTGGGAGCGCCGAAGGTGTTCATCAGGGCGCCGGCGTAGCGCTCAGAGTACGTCGTCATTTGTCGAGCTCCCTTGCCTTGCGGGTCTTGGTGGTGACGCCGGGGAGCACCTGGGTGCCGACCCCCTCGGCGGTGAACAGCTCCAGCAGTACGGCGTGCTCGGCGCGACCGTCGACGACGGTGGCGCGCTTGACGCCGCCCTTGACCGCCTCGAGGCAGGCGCTCATCTTCGGGATCATCCCGCTGGCCAGCTCCGGGAGGATGCTCTCCAGCGCCTCGGGGCTGATCTCGCCGATGACCTCCTCGGGGTCCGGCCAGTCGAGGTAGAGACCCTCGACGTCGGTCAGGACCAGCAGCTTCTCGGCTTCGAGCGCGACCGCCAGGGCCGAGGCAGCGCGGTCGGCGTTGACGTTGTAGACGGCGCCGTCCACGTCGGGCGCGACGCTGGAAACCACGGGGATCCGGCCGGCCTGGATGAGGTCGAGGACAGATTCGGGACGTACGTCGACGACCTCGCCGACCTGGCCGAGATCGACCTCCTCACCGTCTATGACGGTGCTGGCAGGCTCGGCGGTGAAGAGTCCAGCGTCCTCGCCGGAGAGTCCGACGGCCAACGGGCCGTGCTCGTTGATCAGCCCGACGAGCTCACGCTGGACCTGGCCGACCAGGACCATCCGCACGACGTCCATGGCCTCCGGGGTGGTCACCCTCAGCCCGCCGCGGAACTCCGACTCGATGCCGAGCCGGCCAAGCATGCTCGAGATCTGGGGGCCACCGCCGTGCACGACGACCGGCTTGAAGCCGGCGAATCGCATGAAGGCGATGTCCTCGGCGAAGGCACGCTTGAGCTTGTCGTCGGTCATGGCGTTGCCGCCGTACTTCACCACGACGATCTTGCCGTGATACTCCTTCAGCCACGGCAGCGCGCCGGCGAGCGTACGCGCCTTGGCGGGGTCGGGCCGACCGGGCTCGTGGGCGACGGTCTCGAGATCGATCACGGGGCCACTCCAACCGTGGTCAGGCCGGTGGTCTCCTCGAGGCCGAGCGCCAGGTTCATGCACTGGATCGCTCCCCCGGCGGTGCCCTTGGCGAGGTTGTCCTCGGCGCCGACGACGACCAGCCGCCCGGCGGCCTCGTCGACGGTCACCTGCAGGTGGACCGCGTTGGAGCCGAGCACGGCCTGGGTCTGGGGCCACTGGCCATCGGGGAGCAGGTGGACGAAGGGCTCTTCGCCGTACGCCTTCTCATAAACCGCACGCGCATCGGCGGCCGTCACGCCCTCGCCGAGCTTGGCCGAGCAGGTGGCCAGGATGCCGCGCGGCATCGGCACCAGCACCGGGGTGAAGGAGACCGACACCTCGCCGTCGACCAGTCCGGAGAGGTTCTGGACGATCTCGGGGGTGTGCCGGTGGACGCCACCGACGCCGTAGGCGCTGACGTTGCCCATGACCTCGGCACCGATCAGGTGCGGCTTGGACGACTTCCCCGCGCCGCTGGTGCCGGTGGCGGCGACCACGACGACCTCGGGCTCGACGATGCCGGCCTCGACCGCCGGGGCGAGGGCCAGAGTGGAGACAGTCGGGAAGCAGCCCGGCACCGCGATCCGGTTGGCCGAGGTGAGCGCGCCCCGCTGTCCGGGGAGCTCGGGAAGACCGTAGGGCCAGGTGCCGGCGTGGTCGGTGCCGTAGAACTTCGTCCACGTCTCGGCGTCGGCCAGCCGGTAGTCGGCGCCGCAGTCGATCACGACGACGTCGTCGGGAAGGCCCGCCGCGATCGGCCCGGACTCCCCGTGCGGCAGCGCCAGGAAGACCACGTCGTGACCGGCGAGGGTCTCGGCGTTGGTGGGCTCGAGGACTCGGTCGGCGAGCGGGATCAGGTGGGGCTGGAGGCTCCCCAGGGTCTTGCCCGCACTGGAGGCGGCGGTCAGGGCGCCGATCTCCACCTCGGGGTGGGCCAGCAGCAGCCTGAGCAGCTCACCTCCGGCATATCCACTGGCACCGGCGACGGCGACGCGCTTCTTCGTCATGTGTATGAACATACGTCAGGCTGCATGCATCTCGCAAAACCCGTTCGGAGATTGAGACGTGGGCCCTTAGTGTTCGCTCCATGACAACCCGCCTCACCCCCACCGCCTACCTCGACCACATCCGGTCGGAGTCGGCGCGCTTCCGTGCCGTACTCGCAGACACGGACCCCACCGCCCCGGTTCCGACCGCTCCGGAGTGGACCGCCGCCGACCTGCTGTGGCACGTCGCCGCCGAGGTGCAGCACTTCTGGACGTACGTTCTGGAGAGTCGGCCGGCCGAGCCCAGCAGCGAGACCTACTCGGAGCCGGAGCGCCCGGAGGACGCGACCTACCAGGACCTGCTCGCCCACTTCGACGAGCTCAACGCCAGGTTCCTCAAGACCCTGGAGCAGACCGGGCCCGAGGAGCCCACCTGGTCCTGGTCGCCGGACCAGACCGCCGCGTTCACCTACCGCAGGCAGGCCCACGAGATCCTCATCCACCGCCTCGACGCCGAGCTCACCGCCGGCGCCGTGACGCCGCTCGACCCGGCCCTGGCCGCCGACGGGATCGACGAGATCCTCGACGTGTTCTACGGCGGTAAGCCCGAGTGGGCGAGCTTCGCCGGAGGCGGTCAGTACGTACGCGTCGACGCGGTCGACACCGACACCCAGACCTGGGTCGAGCTCGGCCTCGTCTCCGGCACCCGCCCCAACGGCGACAGCCTCGAGGACGAGCCCGACCTCAGCGTCGTCTCTACGGACGACGTCCCCGCCGGGACCGAGCCGGACGCCGTCGTCGAGGGCACCGCGGCCGACCTGGACGCCTGGCTCTGGCGCCGCCGTGACGACGAGGGCATCAAGGTCACCGGCGACAAGGACGTCTACGAGCGCTTCCGCGCGTTGACGAACCAGGCGATCACCGACGACGACTAATCTCACGCCCATGATCAAGCACCTGGCGGTCTTTCTCGGCTCCCGCGACGGCAACGACCCGGCGCTCATGGAGAAGGCTTACGAGGTCGGCAAGGGCCTCGCCGAGCGCGAGATCGAGCTGGTCTACGGAGCGGGCGGCGGCGGCCTGATGGGCCAGATCTCCCAGGGTGCGATCGACGGCAACGGCAAGGTCTTCGGCGTGATCCCACGGTTCATGGTCGAACGCGAGTGGGGTCGCGTCGAAGGCGCGCCGGGGATGCAGACGGTCGTGGTCGACACCATGCACGAGCGCAAGGCGCTCATGGCCGAGCGCGCGGACGCCTTCCTCGCGCTCCCGGGCGGGATCGGCACCCTCGAGGAGCTCTTCGAGGTCTGGACCTGGCAGACCCTCTCG
This sequence comes from Nocardioides sp. NPDC023903, assembly GCF_040639295.1. Taxonomy (NCBI): domain Bacteria; kingdom Bacillati; phylum Actinomycetota; class Actinomycetes; order Propionibacteriales; family Nocardioidaceae; genus Nocardioides; species Nocardioides sp. NPDC023903. The sequence continues at coordinate 390,161 of NZ_JBEZZS010000001.1, forward strand.
CTGCACGGCAAGCCGGTCGGCCTGCTCAACATCAACGGCTTCTGGGACCCGCTCGTGGAGATGATGGAGCGCATCGCCGCGGCGGGCTTCCTGCACGGCTCCCCCGCCGAGTCGCTGGTGGTGGGCGAGGACCTCGACGACGTCCTCGCCCGCCTCGACGCAGCCCGCTGAAACCGGCACTGAAACCGGCACTGAAACCGGGCCGGCAGTCGTGAAACCACGGTGAAGGCGCCCTGAAACCGGCGCCCCACACCCTGGGAGCATGACAACAACCACCGAACTGGCCGTATCGGCCTCAGGTCTGGTCAAGACCTTCGGAGACTTCACCGCGGTCGACGGGATCGACCTCGAGATCCGCCGCGGCGAGGTCTTCGGCGTGCTGGGCCCCAACGGCGCCGGCAAGACCACCACCTTGAAGATGCTCGCGACCCTGCTCCCGATCGATGCCGGCAAGGCGGAGATCTTCGGGGTCGACGTCAAGGCGCACCCCCACCAGGTGCGTCAGCTCGTCGGCGTGACGGGGCAGTACGCCTCCGTCGACGAGAACCTCACCGCCACCGAGAACCTGGTCCTCTTCGGCCGCCTGCTGGGCATGTCCGGCAAGTCCGCCCGGGCCGCCTCGGAGGAGCTGCTGGAGTCCTTCGGGCTCCAGGAGGCCGCCAAGCGGCAGATCTCGAAGTTCTCCGGCGGGATGCGCCGCCGCCTCGACCTCGCTGCCTCGCTCCTGTCCCGCCCGCCGCTGATCTTCCTCGACGAGCCGACCACCGGCCTGGACCCACGCACCCGGGGCCAGATGTGGGACACCATCCGTACGCTGGTCGCCGGCGGCTCCACCGTCCTGCTGACCACGCAGTACCTCGACGAGGCCGACCAGCTCGCCGACCGGATCGCGGTCATCGACCGGGGCGTCAAGGTCGCCGAAGGCACCTCGGAGCAGCTCAAGACCTCCGTCGGCAACTCGACGCTGCACCTGCGCCTGAGCGACAAGACGCAGGTCGCCACCGCCGCTGCCGTGGTCGAGAAGGTCACGGGCGATCACCCGGTGCTCACTCCCGAGGCGGGCGGCGTCAACGTACCGCTGGCCGATGCCGACCGGGCCGCAGACGTGCTCATCGGCCTTCGCCACGCGGGCATCTCCATCACCACCGCCAACGTGCAGCAGCCGACCTTGGACGAGGTCTTCCTCGCCCTGACCGGTCACGGCACCGAGAGCTCAGACGACGCTACCCGCACCGACACCGACATCCACACCGAGGAGGTGGCCTGAGATGGCTGCACTGATCTCCACGTACGCCGTCGCCGACCGCCCGCTCAAGGCCCGCCCGGGCGTGGGCGAGACGATAAGCCAGACGCTGACCATGGCCCGCCGGGCGTACATCAAGATGATGCGCAACCCCGAGCAGTTCTTCGACGTGACGATCCAGCCGCTGCTGTTCACCGCGATGTTCGCCTACATCTTCGGCGGCGCGATCTCCGGTGACGTGAAGTCGTACCTGCCGACCATCATCACCGGAATCCTCGCCCAGACCGCGCTGACCGCCTCGATGGCTCGCGGCACCCAGCTGCGCGAGGACATGGACAAGGGCGTCTTCGACCGGTTCAAGGCGCTCCCGATCGCCCGGATCGCGCCGCTGGCCGGACCCGCCGTCGCGGACCTGCTCCGCTACGGGATCGCGGCAACGCTGACCATCGTGGTCGGCCTGCTGATGGGCTACCGGCCCGGTGGCGGCGTCGGCGGGGTGCTCGCCGGCTGGGCGCTGACCATCTTCGCCGGCTGGTCGCTGAGCTGGATCTTCACCTGGCTCGGCACGGTCCTGAAGACGGCGGGCGGGGTGCAGGGCCTGGGCATGATGATCATGTTCCCGCTGACCTTCCTCTCCCCCGCGTTCGTACCGAAGGAGACCATGCCGGACTGGCTGCAGCACTTCGTCGACGTCAACCCGGTCACGCTGGTCATCAACGCCACCCGGGACCTGATGAACGCCGGCGACGTCACCCTGAGCGTCGTGTGGGCGCTCGTCGGCTGCGCCGCGGTCGTCGCGATCTTCGCGCCGCTCTCGGTGTGGAGCTACAGCAAGAAGCTCTGACCGGCTCGCCGGTCTCAGCCCAAGCGCGCGATGACGCCGCGGGCCTCGTCCAGCAGGGCGAGCCCGCGGCGTTCGCCGTACTCCTCCGAGACCCGCTCGAGTACGCCCGGCGCGAGCCGGGTCGCGTCGGCGACCGCGAGCTCCCAGCGCATGTCCAGGAACGAGCGGGAGTAGCCGAACCGGTCGGCCAGCACCACCAACCGTACGGACTCCTCGCGCGGCAGCGCGTCCCGCAGCAGGCCCCACAGCCCGAGCGCGAGGAACACCATCCCGGTGACGGGATAGTCCTGAGCCCTGCGCTCGTCGGAGACGAGGCGCGGCGCTTTGGCCACCAGGGCGCCGAAGAGGTCTGAGCCCTCGGTGCCCTCAGCGTGCCGGGCGCAGGTGACGACGGTGACCGCCTCGGCCGCCACTCGCCACGGCACCAGGTCGGGGTCGTCGGTGAATCCCGGGAACGGCAGCTCGCCCATCGAAGCCACCACCTCGCGGAACAGCGCCAGCCCCTCGCCGACCCGTCCCTGGGCGAGGAGGAGCTGAGCGCGGGCGCCGTGGACGGCGCCCCGAGAGCCGAAGCCACCGCGCGGCTGTTCCTCAGCGAGCTCGGCCAGCATCTCAGCCGCCTCCTCGAGGCGGCCCTGCTCGACTGCGTACGTCACCAGGATGGCGTGGGTCTGGACGAGGTCGTCGTCGGCACCGAGACGGCGCAGGACCGGGACGGCCTCGCGGGCATGCTCCGCTGCCTCGCCGAGACGGCCGAGCTGGGCATAGAGGCCGCTGAGCTGGGCGTGCAGCATCGCCTGTGGCCACAGTCCGCCGTCGGTGCCGGTGAGGCGCAGCGCCTCCCTCCCCGCGGCAACGGCGCCCTCGGGGTCGCCGAGGTTCTCCCGCTCGTGGCTGAGGAAGGTGTAGGCACGAGCGCGCACCTCCGGGTCGGGGTCGGTGACCAGGTCGGCCAGCTCGTCCTCGAGCGGCCGGCCGGCTCCGGCGACGGTGCCGGCCATCGCCTGCATGACCTTCAGCATCACCCTGAGCTGTGGGTCCGCGGCCTCGGCGCCGACCCGGTCCAGGATCGTCATCAGGCGCTCGAGACCGGAGCCACCGGTGACGGCGGCGCCGAAGAGCAGCAGGGCCAGTACCAGCCGGGTCTTCTCCAGCAGCTCGGGAGGCGGCTCCCACTCGGCGAGCAGATCAGCGACCGGCCCGGCCAGCATGATCACCCGCTGGTGCTCTCCCGCGATGGTCCAGAAGACACCCATCGCGCAGAAGAGACGGATCACGGACTCGGCTTCGTCGTCGGCCAGGACCTGGCGCAGGATGTCGGCGAGGTTGCTCTCCTCGGCGCGCAGCTCGTCCATGGCGTCGAACTGCTCCGGGGAGTAGATCCGGCCGGCGCTCGCGTCCGCGTAGTCCCGCGCCCACGCGCGCTGCGTGGCGCGAGCCGCGGTTTCCTCGCCGGCGTCGATCAGCTGCATCCGGCCGAACTCGCGGACCGTCTCGAGCATCCGGTAGCGGAATCCCAGCGGTGCGTCGACGACCGTCAGCAGCGACTGATCGACGAGCTCCTCGATCGCCGCGAACGTGTCGGCGCCGAGCATCGCCTCGGCGGCCGCGAGGGTGAACCCGTCATGGAAGACCGAGAGCCAGCGCATCGCCCGCCGCTCGCGTTCGGAGAGGAGGTTCCAGGACCAGTCGATGACCGCGACCAGGGTCTGGTGGCGGTCGGGAGCGCTGCGGTCGCCACCGCGCAGCAGCTCGAACCTGTTCTCCAGCCGCCGCGCGATGTCGTCGACCGACATCGCGCGCACCTTCACCGCGGCCAGCTCGATCGCCAGCGGCAGGCCGTCGAGCCGGGTGACGATCTCGTCGACCCGGACCTCGTCGAGGTGGACACCGGGCCGCGCGGCGACGGCGCGGCGCCGGAACAGCTCACTGCCGTCGTACGTCCCCAGCCGACCGAGCGGGTAGACCCGCTCCGCGCCGATGGCGAGCGGGCTCCGGGAGGTGGTCAGGACGGTCAGGTCGCGCGCCATAGCGACCAGGAACGCGACCAGGTCGGCGACGGCGGCCACGATGTGCTCGCAGTTGTCGAGCACGAGCAGGGTCGGCACGCCGTCGAGCTGCTGCGCGATCCGCGACCGCACGTCGGCCCGCTGGTCGGGGGTGAGCCGGTCGCGGTGGGCGACCGAGTCGCGTACGCCGAGAGCCGAGCCGACCTCGCTGACCAGGTCCTCGGGAGCGGTCACGCCGACCAGCTCGACGAAGTGGATCACCGGCTCCTCGGCGTCGTGGGCGATCACCTGGGCCAGGCTGGTCTTCCCCAGCCCGCCGGGCCCGAGGATCGTGACGACCCGCGAGCTCTTCAGCAGGGCGGAGACCTCGGCGGCGTCCTGCTCGCGGCCGATCAGCACGTCGGCGTCGTGACGCAGCCCCGAGCGCACCGGGCGGTCGCGCGCGAGCAGCTCGGCATGGACGGCCCGCAACCGCGGGCTCGGGTCGACGCCGAGCCCGTCGGCCAGCCCGGTCCGGTACGCCTCGAAGCGCTCCAGCGCCGCCGGCACACCGTGCACCGCGGCGACCGCCCTCAGCACCGCCTCGGTGACCTCCTCGTCGGGGTCGAGACCGAGGAGCCGTTCGAGGAGCGGGAGCGCCTCGGCGTACCTCTTCTCAGCGGCCAGCCTCAGTGCCTCGGGACGCAGCGACCAGGCGTCGACGTCGCCGGCCTGGAGGTTGACGCGGTAGCCCCGCGGCGTACGTTCGATGGCGCCGGAGTCGGTCGCCGCCCGGGCGCGGGAGACCACCACCTGGAGCGCCTTCGAAGGGTTGGCCGGCACGTCGTCGCGCCCCCAGACCGCCTCGACGAGAGCAGCCTCCGAGGCGCCCCGCGGACCGGCCTCGACCAGCGCGCGCAGCAGCGCCCGGGTCCGCTCGCCGGCCACCGGCGCGCCCGCCCAGGTGACCTCGTCCAGCACACTCAGCGTCGTCACAGCCGCCATTCTGTCATAGCGATATATCGCGTACGTACGGGATCGATCCAGCTTCTTCTCGACGTGCCGCCCGCATGTAACACGTCGTTCGTAGGACTGCTCGCCCCATTAGATAGGGCGAGTAGTCCTACGAACAACGTGTTACCCCGCGTCCTAGCCGGCCGCGTCGAGGTCGATCAGGTTCTTGACTGCATCTAGGCGCCGCGTCGACTCGTCGGGGTCGACGGTGCGGCGGTCGATGAGGGCTAGCTCCTGGTTGGCCTCGACGAACGGGCGCATCCGCTTCTCATAGGCGACGAAGGCCTCGCCGTGATCTGCGGCGCGACCGAGCTCGAGGGCGAGCACGTAGGCGCCTACGAGGGCGAGGCTCGTGCCCTGACCCGAGAGCGGCGCGGCGCAGTGGGCCGCGTCGCCGAGGAGGACGGTGCGTCCGCGCGACCAGGAGTCGATCTTGATCTGCGCCATCGCGTCGAAGTAGAAGTCCTCGGCGGTCCACATCCGCTCGATGAGGTTGGGGACCTCCCAGCCGAACCCGGTCACGTGCTCGGCGAGGAGGCGCCGCTGCGCCTCGATGTCGTGGTGGTCGTAGTCGATGGGGTCGGCGGCGAAGCCGAGGAAGACCCGCAGCTCCTGGTTGTCGCGCACTGTCATCACGGCGCCACCGTCGCTGCCGTTGTTGATCCAGGTCTGCCAGCGGTCCATGCCGAGGAAGTTCTCCTGGCTGAACACCGACAGGTAGGTGCCGAGGTGGTGGATGTAGTCGGCCTCGGGGCCGAAGACGAGCCGTCGGGTGTTGGAGTGGAGGCCATCGGCGCCGACGACGAGGTCGAAGCGGCGCGGGGCGGCGTGCTCGAACTCGACCAAGACCCCGTCGGCGTCCTCACGGATCGCGGTGATCGAGTCGCCGTAGATGTGTTCGACGCCGTCGAGACGCCCGTGGACGAGGTCGACGAGATCCTCGCGGAGGATCTCGATGTCGTCGGAGCCGAGCTGCCCCGAGGAGAGCGCGAACTCCTCCGAGCGCATCAGCTCATTGCCGTCGGCGTCGAGCATGTTCATGCCGTTGGAGACGTTCTTCAGCGCCCGGGCCGGGGCTTCGAGCCCCATGCGACGCAGGACGGTGAGCGCGGCGCCGCGTACGTCGACGGCCTGGCCGCCGCGACGCAGCGCCGGTGCGCGCTCGACGACGACGGGAGTCAGGCCCTGCTCGCGGAGCCAGAAGGCGAGGGCGGTGCCGGCCACGCTGGAGCCGGAGATGAGGACAGTGGTCATGTGAGTTCCTTCGGATACGGCGTATATCTGGGTCCTGACGGACCGTAGCGAACATGCCTCTGACCTGGCAATACATAACTTGATCTGGACTAGCACAGTGGTTCTATGACTAGAATCTGTCCTAGCACAGAGAAGAAGGAGGGCCACCGTGGCCGGCTCGACCGAACCGACGTACGTCCGCATCGCCGCCGAGCTGACCCGGCGCATCGATGCCACCGAGATCGCCCCTGGCGACAAGGTGCCCTCGACCCGACAGCTCGCCCAGGAGTTCGGCGTCGCACTCGCGACCGCGACGAAGGCCCTCGACGTCCTCCGCGCCGAGGGGCTGGTGATCACCCGCCCCCGGTCAGGCACGGTGGTCGCGCCCCGGGACGACGCCTCACGGACCCCCACGGCGAAGGCCCTCACCCGCCAGCGCATCCTGGTCGAGGCGGTCGGGATCGCCGATGCCGAGGGACTGGACGCGGTCTCGATGCGCGCTGTCGCCGGCCGCTGCGGCGTCGCCCCGATGTCCCTCTACCGCTTCGTCGAGGGCAAGGACGAGCTGGTCGCGGCGATGGCCGACGCGGTCTACGCCGCCTCGCCGTTCACCCTCGATCCGGACGCCCCCTGGCGCGAACGCGCCGAGTCGCTCGGCCGCGAGCTGTGGCGGCTGCACCGCAACCACCCGTGGCTGGGCCGCACCCAGCCGCTGACCCGGCCGATGATGCTCCCCAACCTGCTCCGCTTCGGCGACCGGCTGCTCGGCGCGCTCGAGGGTCTCGGCCTGCCACCGAAGACGCAGTTCGACATGCATGTGCTGCTCTACAACCACGTCGCCGCGCTGGCGGCGAACATCGAGCGCGAGGACGAGGCGATGTCCCAGACCGGGGTCTCGGCCGACGAGTGGACCGATCGTCAGTACGTCCCCCACTTCAGCGACGACGCCTTCCGGACCCGCTTCCCCCACGTCGCCCGCCTCTTCGGCCCGACCGCCCTGCTCGCCGACGGCTACGACATGGACCTCGACGAGCTCTTCGACCTCGGCTACGGCCTTCTCCTCGACGGCATCGAGGCGTACGCACGACGGCATCGCGAGCGACCCGCTGACCGAGGCGACCAGGCGATCGCCAGAATGGGTCCGTGACCGTCGAACTGCGCTCTGACAACGCCGCCTCCGTCTCCCCCGCGATCATGGAGGCGATGGCCGCCGTCAACTCCGGCTCCGCGCTCGCCTACGGAGGCGACGAGGTCACCGCCGCACTGGAGAACCGGGTCCGGGAGGTCTTCGAGCACCCGACGGCGCGGGTGTTCCCGGTGCTGAGCGGCACCGCCGCCAACGCGCTCTCCCTCTCCGCGCTGACCCCGCCCTGGGGCTCGGTGGTGTGCCACGAGACCGCGCACATCCTGAGCAGCGAGGGCGGAGCGACCTCCTACCTGAGCGGCGGCGCGGTCATGACGGGCGTCGCGGGCGAGGGCTACAAGATGGCGCCGGAGGCGCTGCAGGCCCACCTGGACGGCGTACGTTGGGGCGACCCGCACCACTCTCAGCCGGCCGTCCTGTCGCTGACCTCACCGTCCGACTACGGCACGGTCTACTCCGTCGCGGAGATCTCCGAGCTCACCGGGATCGCGAAGACCCGCGACCTGCGGGTCCACCTGGACGGCGCCCGATTCGCGAACGCCGTCGTGGCCACCGGCGCCGCGCCGGCCGACCTCACCTGGCGGGCCGGCGTCGACGTACTCTCCCTCGGCGCGACCAAGAACGGCGCACTCTCGGCCGAGGCGATCGTCTGCTTCACCGACGCTCCCGCAGACGAGCTCGTCTACCGCACCAAGCGCAGCGGCCATGTCACCTCGAAGATGCGCTACCAGTCGGCCCAGCTGCTGGCCTACCTCAGCGACGACCTCTGGCTCCACAACGCCCGCAACGCCAACGAGCGGATGGCCGAGCTCGCGGCCGGCCTACGGACGGCAGGCGTACGCATCACCAACTCCGTCGACGCCAACCTCGCCTGGGTGGACCTCCCCGAGGAGGCGGCCGACCGCCTGGAGGCGGCCGGGGTGCTCTTCTACCGGCTCGGCGGCCAGGTCCGGTTCGTGACGTCGTGGCAGACGACGAGCGAGGACGTCGGCACCGTCCTGAGCCACCTCGAGGCCGCCGACCCGAGCTGAGACACAGCCGCGAGGCCAAATCTGGGTATCCAAGGGGTGAACTCGGTAACCTTTCCCGCCTATGTCTCACGACCTCCAGGTCCCCCACCTAACCCCCAGCACGACCGTTTCGACCTCGCCTGCCTCCGCGCCGGCGAAACGGCTACGTGGCGACGTCCAGGGGCTACGCGCCGTCGCCATCCTCACTGTCCTAGCCGCCCACGCGGGAGTCTCCTGGTTCGCCGGCGGGTTCGTCGGCGTCGATGTCTTCTTCGTCATCTCGGGCTTCCTGATCACCCAGCAGCTCGTCGGTGAGCTCGGCCGCACCGGCCGGATATCGCTGAGACGCTTCTACGCGCGCCGGGCCCGGCGCATCCTCCCGGCCGCCACCTTCACCCTGGCGGTCACCGTGGTCGCTGCGGTGGTCCTGCTGGGCCCGGCGCAGGTCACCCCGCTCGCCGTCGACGCGGTCTGGGCCTCGGCCTTCGCGGCCAACATCCGGATGGCCATCGCCGGCACCGACTACTTCCAGGCCGAGCTGCCGCCCTCTCCGGTCCAGCACTTCTGGTCGCTGGCGGTCGAGGAGCAGTTCTACCTGGTCTGGCCGCTCGTCGCGCTGATCTGCATCGTCCTGGCGAGCAGGATCGGCCGCTCACGCGGTGCCGAGCGCGACAGCGAGCAGGGCTCGGCACGGCCCCGCAGGTTCCTGCTGGCCGCGATCGCGCTGATCACCCTCGCAAGCCTGGCCTGGTCGATCGTCCACACGCCCGGGGAGGCCACCGCGGCCTACTTCTCCTCGCTCACCCGCGCCTGGGAGCTCGGGATCGGCGCGGCTCTGGCGATCCTGGTCACCAGCAGCCGGGTGATGCAGCGGCTCGCGGGCCCACCCCTGGTCCGCGAGATCCTCGTCCTGGGCGGGCTGGCCGCGATCCTCTGGGCCTGCCTGGCCTATGACGAGGCCACCCCGTTCCCCGGCTACCACGCCGCGCTCCCGGTGCTCGGCTCCGCGGCCGTCATCCTCGCCGGGGCCATTCCCTCGGGCCAGACGACGACCGGCGCCCGGCTGCTGTCGGTGGCACCGATGCGGGCGATCGGTGACTGGTCCTTCTCGCTCTACCTGTGGCACTGGCCGCTCCTGGTGCTGCCCGAGATCGTCCTCCAGCGTGAGCTCACCTGGCCCGAGCGCGGCTTGGCCGTCGCGAGCGCGTTCGTGCTGGCGTACGTCTCCTTCCGGCTCGTCGAGGCTCCGTTCCGTGAGGGGGCGCTGTGGCGGCCGACCCGGCGCGCGCTGACCTTCTACCCGGTCAGCATCGCGCTCGTGGCGGCCATCGCATTCGGCGGCACCGCCTACGCCGACTATGAGGCCACCCGCGGCTCCTTCCAGCCGGCGATCACCCTGGCCGACGCACCTGCGGCCGATCCGTCGCTGGACAAGCAGGAGGCGCTGGTGCGGGCCTCGGTGCTCGCGGCGCGCGAGGACACGCCGGTCCCGACCGAACTGCGTCCCGCGCTCACCGAGCTCGACTCCCTCAAACCGGGCCGGACCAGGTGCGACTACACCGACGACTCCGAGCGCGACCTGTGCGTCGATGGCGACCCCGACGGGAAGCGGACGATGGTGGTCTTCGGGAACTCCCATGCCCTGCACTGGGTCCCGACGCTGAACGACATCGCGAAGAAGCATGGCTTCCGGACGTACTTCCTGGTCAAGAACCGCTGCGTCTCAGCCTCGATCACCACCGACCGCGGCGGAGAGAAGGACCCCTACACCGAGTGCGACGACTTCAACCGCTGGGCCTTCAAGCAGTTCCGCCGCCTCGACCCCGACCTGACCGTCGTCTCCACCGCCCCGCCGATCCAGGGCGTCTTCGACGAGGACGGCGAATGGGTCGGTGAGACCAGCAAGATCGACGAGCTCATGCGTCCGGCCTACGCCGACTTCCTGCGCCGCGTGGACAAGCACACGAAGCGTACGGTGCTGATCCGCGACATCCAGGGATTCGACGCCAACGCCGGCACCTGCCTGTCCCGCCCCGGCGCCACGCTGGGCGACTGCCTGATGGGCCCGGTCAAGTCGCGGGAGCGGTCGATCGACGTGCAGGTCCGGGCGGCCGAGAAGGTCGGTGTCGACGTCGCCGACATGAGCTCCTACTTCTGCTGGGACGGGTCCTGCCCCGCCGTCGTCGGCGACACCATCACCCACTACGACGGCACCCACATGTCACGCCAGTACGCACCCCAGCTCGCCGAGCCGCTGGCCCGCGAGCTGGGCATCCGCGGCCGAGGATAGCGGCCGTACGCAGCAGGGAGGGCCGCTCGCATCACGCGAGCGGCCCTCCCCGTTCTGGTCAGATCCTCAGCGCTGGACGGCGCCGGTGAGCTCGGCCGCCCTGGCGACCGCTGCGTCACGTGCGGCCGCCGTCTCCTCGGCCTTCAGCGTGCGGTCGGGAGCGCGGAAACGCAGCGCGAAGGCGAGCGACTTCTTGCCCTCGCCGACCTGGTCGCCCTCGTAGACGTCGAAGAGCCGCACCGTCTCCAGCAGCGGGCCGGCACCCTCGCGCAGCGCCGCCTCGACGGCGGCCACGGTGACGTCGACCGACACGGTCAGCGCGACGTCCTCCTTCGCGATCGGCATGGTCGAGAAGACCGGGCCGGCGGCGGTGGCGGGCACCTTCGAGATCAGGAAGTCGAGGTCGATCTCGACCGCTGCCGAACGAGCGGGCAGCCCGAACGCCTTACAGACGTTGGGGTGCAGCTCACCGGCGTGGCCGAACTCGACACCGTCGACGGCGACGACCGCGCAGCGACCCGGGTGCCACGGCGCCCGCGATGCCGAGGCGACCTCGACGGGGACTCCGAGCTCCGTGCCCAGGCGGCGTACGACATCGATGGCGTCGGCCCACGATGCCGTCTCGGCGGCGCCCCACCAGCCACCACGCGTACGCTCCCCGGCGAGCACGACTGCGAGGTGCAGCGGCTGGCGCGGGATCGCGGCGAGGAGCTTCTCGAGCTCTTCGGCGGTCGGGCGACGGTCGACGCCGTAGATCGGCGCGGCCTGGTCGACCGGGAAGGCGACGGTCGCGGTCTCGAAGAGCGCGACCCCGTCCTGACCTCGGGAGACGTTGCGCGCGGCGACCTTGAGCAGGCCCGGGAGCAGCGTCGTGGTGTAGCCGGGCTCCTCGCTGCTGAGCGGGTTGGCCAGCTTGACGGTGTGCCGCAGCACGTCGTCGGCGGGCAGTCCGAGGCGATCGAAGTCGGCCTCGCCCACGAACGGGAAGTCGACGACCTCGACCAGCCCGGCGCCGGCCAGCGCACGCCCGATCCGGCGGCGCAGCTGCTGAGCGCGGGTCAGACCACCACCGGTCGCCCGGCGCGGCAGCACCGAGGGAACCTTGTCGTAGCCGACGATGCGGGCGACCTCTTCGACGAGGTCGTAGGGGTCGGTGAGGTCGACGCGGTAGCTCGGGATGGTCGCGCGCAGCGAGTCACCCGACACGGCGACCCGCGCGCCGATCAGCTCGAGCGACTTCACCACCGTCGCCTCGTCGATGTCGAGCCCGATGATCCGGGCCGGCAGGTCGACCGGGATCGTGATGGTCCGGAACGGCTCGCGGGTCTCGAGCGAGGCCCCCGGCCCGACCTCGGAGACACCGACGGCCTGGCCGCCACCGTGCTCGACGAGCAGCTCGACGACGCGCTGGGCCGCGGCGGGCGGCAGCAGCGGGTCGACGCCGCGCTCGAAGCGCTTGGACGCCTCCGAGGGGAGCTTGTGGCGCTTCTGGGAGCGGAAGACGGTGGTCGGGTCGAAGTGCGCGGCCTCGACCACGATGTCCGTGGTCGACTCCGAGATCTCCGTGGACGCCCCGCCCATGACACCGGCGATGCCGATCGGGCCGGAGTCGTCGGTGATCAGCAGGTCCTGCTCGGAGAGCACCCGGACCACGTCGTCGAGCGTGGTGATCTTCTCGCCCTCGCTCGCCCGCCGCACCACGATGTCGCCGGACAGCTTGGCCCGGTCGTAGCAGTGCGTCGGCTGGCCGAGCTCCATCATCACGTAGTTGGAGACGTCGACGGCCAGCGAGATCGAGCGTACGCCGGTGGCCTCGAGCCGCTTCTTGATGAACTCGGGCGTCGGCGCGCTCGGGTCGAACCCCGTGATCACGCGAGTGACGAAGTGGTCGCAGCCGTCGTCCTCGAGCCGGACCGGGTAGCCCGACCCGTCGGCGACCGGGTAGTCGACCTGCGCAGGGTCGTGGAACGGTACGTCGAAGCCGAGCGCCGCGTCCCGCGCGATGCCGCGCATCGACAGGGCGTAGGCACGGTCGGGGTTGATCTCGAACTCGATGATCTCCTCGCCGAGCCCGAGCACCTCGCGGGCGTCGGTCCCGGGCGCGGGAGCGTCGGCCGGCAGCACGATGATGCCGTCGGCCTCCTCCCCCAGCCCGAGCTCGCGGGCGGAGCAGATCATTCCGGCCGACATGTGGCCGTACGTCTTGCGCGCCGAGATCTGGAAGTTCCCGGGCAGCACGCCACCGGGCAGGATCACGACGACCTTGTCGCCCGGCTTGAAGTTGTGCGCGCCGCAGACGATCCCCTGGGGCTCACCGGTGCCGTTGGCCTCACCGACGTCGACGGTGCACCAGTTGATCGTCTTGCCGTTCTTCTGCGGCTCGGGCTCCTGGGTGAGCACCTGGCCGACCACGAGCGGGCCCTCGATGCCGGCGCCGGAGGTCTCGATCGCCTCCAGCTTGAGGCCGAGCATGGTCAGCCGGTCGGTGATCTCCTCGATGCCGAGATCGGCGGGCAGGTCGACGTACTCCTTGATCCAGGAGAGGGGGGCCTTCACAGTTCACTCCCGAATGCAGTAGTAAGCCGGACGTCACCCTCGAAGAGGGTGCGCAGGTCGGACAGGCCGGTGCGGAACATCAGGGTGCGGTCGATGCCCATCCCGAACGCGAAGCCGCTGTACTTCTCCGGGTCGACACCACACGCCACCAGGACGCGCGGGTTCACGATCCCGCAGCCGCCCCACTCGATCCAGCCCTCGCCCTTGCAGGTGCGACAGGTGACGAGCTGACCGTCTCCGGCGTCGACGACCTGCGCGCCACGGCAGACGAAGCAGGTCAGATCGACCTCTGCCGAGGGCTCGGTGAAGGGGAAGTACGACGGCCGGAACCGGGTCACGATGCCCTCGCCGAACATCTGGGTGGCGAAGTGGTCCAGGGTGCCCTTCAGGTTCGCCATCGAGATGCCCTCGTCGATGGCGAGGCCCTCGACCTGGTGGAACATCGGCGAGTGGGTCGCGTCGTACTCGTCGGTGCGGAAGACGCGTCCGGGGCAGACCACGTAGATCGGCGCCTCGCGGGTCAGCATGGTGCGCGCCTGGACCGGGCTCGTGTGGGTCCGGAGAACGACGTGGTTCTCGGCCGGCTCGGTCCAGAAGGTGTCCTGCATGGTGCGGGCCGGGTGGTCCGGGCCCAGGTTGAGGGCATCGAAGTTGAGCCACTCGGCCTCGATGAGCGGACCCTCGGCGACCTCCCAGCCCATCGCCACGAAGATGTCGGCGATGTACTCCGCGCCGGTGGTGAGCGGGTGCCGCCCACCGGCCGGGACCCGGTCGGTCGGGAGCGTCACGTCGACGGTCTCCTCGACCAGCATCCGCGCCTCGTGCTCGGCCTCGAGCACCTTCTGGCGCGCGGCGAGCGCCTGGTTGACGGCGCCACGCGCCTTGCCGACGCGCTGGCCTGCGTCCTTGCGTGCCGCCGGTGGCAGCGCGCCGATCTCGCGGTTGGCCAGGGCCAGCGGCGAACGGTCACCGGCGTGGTCGAGCCGGGTCTGCTTGAGCTCCTCGAGACTGGTCGCGGCGTCGATGGCCTTCAGCGCAGCGTCGCGCGCGGCCTCGACCTCCTCTGCCTTCAAGGGGGTGACCTCTACCGGGTCATAGTCGGTGTTGGGACCGGACATCACTGGCTTTCGTCGCATCGAGTGTGTGAGCGACAGTCTAGGAATCCGGCGGCCCGTGACGCGAACCGGTAACCCGTGAAGGGTGTCGACGGTCCAGATTTAGCCGACCGAATGCCGGGCCCCTATGGACAGCCCCGGAAAGAGTTAGGCTAGCCTCACCTCATGCCTCCTGCCCTTTCCGGTCATGACCTCGTGCTCGGCTACGCCCGTGCCACCGTGGTCCATGGTGTCTCGATCGGTCTCGAGGCGGGTCGGGTGACCGCGCTGATCGGGCCGAACGGCTCGGGGAAGTCGACCGTGCTGCGCTCCCTGGCCCGGCTGCACCGGGTGACCTCTGGGTCGGTCCAGCTCGAGGGTGCCGACAGCGCGCCGCTGAACGCACGGGCGTTCGCGCGCAAGGTCACCCTGCTCTCCCAGTCCCGCCCGCACCCCTCCGGCCTGACGGTGCGCGACGTCGTCGGATTCGGGCGCCACCCCCACCGCCGGCGCTTCGCCGCCCTGACGGAGGAGGACTTGGAGAGCATCGACCGGGCGATGGAGCTCACCGGGACCGCCACAATGGCGGACCGGGCCGTAGACCAGCTCTCCGGTGGCGAGCTGCAGCGTGTCTGGCTGGCCAGCTGCCTGGCCCAGGACACCGGCGTACTGCTCCTCGACGAGCCCACCAACCATCTCGACCTGCGCTACCAGGTCGAGATCCTTGACTTGGTCCGCGATCTCGCGGACCACCACGGGACGGCCATCGGCGTCGTCCTGCACGACCTGAACCAGACCGCCGCAGTGGCGGACCAGGTCGTACTGCTGCACCACGGCGATGTGCACGCCGCCGGCGAACCCGCTGACGTGCTCACCGCCGAACACCTCTCTGAGGTGTACGGGCTCCCGATCGAGGTGACCTCCGATCTGGAGACCGGGCGCGTCCGGGTCGAGCCACGCGGCAGGCATCACGCCCGGCTCTGACGCCGGCGGACACGAAGAGGAAAGACGATGTTTCGACGTACGACCACTGCTGCCCTGACAGCGGCCGGCGCCCTGATGCTGGCCGCATGCGGACAGACGACGACCGCTGCCGAGTCCGGTGAGCCCGAGAAGAAGGCCACCGCCGGCTGCGAGGGTGTCGCGACCTCCACCGGCCCGGTCAGCCTCACCGACTCCTTCGGCAACAAGGTCGAGCTCGACAAGCCCGCCGAGCGCGTCGCCGTGCTGGAGTGGCAGCAGACCGAGGACCTGCTCAGCCTGTGTGTCGACCCGGTCGCGGTCGCCGACGGCAAGGGCTTCCGCACCTGGGACACCGCGGAGGAGCTCCCCGAGAGCGCCACCGAGGTCGGCACCCGGGGCGAGCCGAACCTGGAGACTCTCTTCGGCACCAACCCCGACCTGATCGTCGTCGAGGCCTACACGGCAGACGACGAGA
The DNA here is from genome assembly GCF_040639295.1 of Nocardioides sp. NPDC023903. Lineage (NCBI taxonomy): Bacteria > Bacillati > Actinomycetota > Actinomycetes > Propionibacteriales > Nocardioidaceae > Nocardioides > Nocardioides sp. NPDC023903. Next base: position 406,015 of record NZ_JBEZZS010000001.1, read on the forward strand.
TCCTCAAGCAGCTCGCCAAGTACGACGTCCCCGTCCTCGCCACCAAGGGCGCCGACGCCAAGGACCCCGTCGCCAACATGGTGACCACCTTCGAGATGATCGCCGAGGCGACCGGTCGTGAGGAGCAAGCCGAAAAGGTCGTCGGCGAGTTCGAGGACAAGCTCGCCGCCTCCAAGAAGGCGGTCGAGGAGTCCGACGCCGCGGGCACCGAGTTCGTCTACTTCGACGGCTGGATCGACGGCGCCAACGTGGCGATCCGCCCGTTCGGCCAGGGCTCGCTGATCGGTGAGCTCGGCGAGGAGGTCGGGCTGAAGAACGCCTGGACGGGCGAGGTCGACCCTGCGTACGGCCTCGGGCAGACCGACATCGAGGGCATGACCACGCTCGGCGACGCCACCTTCTTCCACACCGGCACCGTCGACCCCGCCGGCGACATCAACGCCGAGCTGGCCAAGAACAAGGTCTGGAAGTCGATCCCCGCCGTCAGCGAGGGCCGCACCCACGCCTTCCCCGAGGGCATCTGGACCTTCGGCGGACCCCGCTCGGCCGAGCAGGTCCTGGACGCGTACGTCGACCTGCTCAAGTGACCGATGCCGTCAAGGCCCCGCGAGCGGGTGCCGGAGGCGCGTCTGTCGTCCTCCTGTGCCTGCTCGCCGGGCTGCTGCTCACCGCGTCCTGGCATCTCACCCAGGGCACCTCGGGCGTAGGGCCCGCCGACTTCCTCGACGCGCTGCTCGGGCGTGAGCAGTCCCACGGCGCGACCGCGTCGACGATGGAGATCATCACCGGGTCGCGGATCCCGCGGCTCGCCGCGGGCATCGCGGTCGGGTTCGCCCTCGGCGTCGCCGGGGCGCTCCTGCAGTCGCTCGCGCGCAACGCGATGGCTGCCCCCGACACCCTGGCGGTGACGGGCGGCGCGTACTTCGCGGTCACCCTGGTCGCCGCGTTCGGTCTGTCGGTCCCGCTGTGGGCCTCCGGCATCACGGCCTTCCTCGGCGGCCTCGTGGCCGCCGGGATCGTGCTCGCGCTGGCCGGCGGCGCGGGCACCTCGACGACCCGGCTGATCCTGGCCGGATCGGCGGTGGCGCTCGCGCTCCAGGCCGCTACCTCGACGCTGCTCATCCTCTACTCCGAGGAGACCACCAGCCTGTTCGCCTGGGGCAGCGGATCGCTGAGCCAGCTCGGGCTGCAGGCGTTCTGGCAGGTGGCGCCGGTGGTCGTGGTGGCGACGGTCTGCGGCCTGCTGCTCGCTCGCCGGCTCGACCTGCTCTCCGCCGGCGACGACGCCGCCTCGGTCCTCGGCGTCCCGGTCCGCTCGACCCGGGCGATCGGGACCCTGCTCGCGGTGCTGCTCACCGCGGCATCGGTGACGCTGGCGGGGCCGATCGGCTTCGTCGGGCTCTGCGCCCCGGTCCTGGTACGCCTGCTCGGCCGGGTCGTGCCGACCCTGAACCGGCACGCCGTCCTGATCCCGGCCGCCGGTCTCGTGGGCGCCCTCGTCGTGGTCGTGGCGGACGTCGTCGTCCGTGCGGTGCTCGGTGCGGACGAGGCCATGTCGGTGCCCACCGGGGTGACCACGACGATCGCCGGTGCGGTCGTGATGGTGCTCCTGGCCCGTGGCGGGCGCGACTCCGGTCCCACGCGCCGGCCACCCGGCGCCACCGTCACCATCCGCAGCCGGCTCCGGTTCATGGTGGTGCTGGTCCTGCTGCTCGCACTGACCGTCGGAGCCACGATCGTCGGCCTGCTCGCCGGTCATCAATGGCTCTACACCGGCGACATCGTCGCCTGGCTGCAGGGTGAGGGCATCCCGCTGGTCCAGTTCGCTCTCGACGAGCGCGCGCCCCGGGTCGCGGCCGCCGTCCTCGCCGGTGGGGCCCTCGCTCTCGCGGGCACCTTCGTCCAGGCCACCTGCCGCAACCCGCTGGCCGAGCCCGGGATCCTGGGCATCACCGGCGGCGCCGGGGTGGGTGCGGTCATCGTGGTCACCGGGCTCTCCTCCGGCTGGAGCGGCGGCAGCTCGGCCGCGGCGTCGACGTCCACCATGCTCATCGCCGCGACCGTCGGGGCGCTGGTCGCCTTCGGCGTCGTCTACGGCCTGGCCTGGCGGCACGGCATCGACACCGACCGGCTGGTGCTCATCGGCATCGGCGTCTGGTACGGGTCGGTCTCGCTCAGCACCTTCCTGCTGGTGCGCTCCAACCCGTGGGACACGCCGCGGATCTACACCTGGCTGTCCGGCTCGACCTACGGTCGCAGCTGGGAGCAGGTCATCCCGGTCGCGGTCGCACTGGCCGTCGCGATTCCCATCGCCTTCGTGGTGCGCCGCGAGCTGGACCTGCTCACACTGGACGACGACACGCCACGGCTGGTCGGAGTCTCCTCGGAGCGGGTACGGCTGCTGATCCTGCTGACCGCCGCGGTGCTCACCGCGATGGCGGTCTCCGCCGTCGGTGTCGTCGGCTTCGTCGGTCTGGTCGCACCGCACATCGCGCGCGCCCTCGTCGGCGGGCGCAGCGCGCGGGTCGTACCGGTCGCCATCCTGGTCGGGGCGTTGCTCCTCGTGGTCGCCGATGCCATCGGCCGCACCGCGATCAGTCCCGCCCAGATCCCCGCGGGTCTCGTCGTCGCGCTCATCGGCGCGCCGTACTTCATCTTCCTGCTGGCCCGCTCCAGGCCGTAGGAACTCACGCCGACGGCGGATTCCGGGGCCAGCTGACCTCGATGCGGGCCCCGCCGCCGTCGGCGTCGGCGATCGTGACCGAGCCGCTGTGGGCGCGGGTGAGGCCGCCGACGATGTAGAGGCCCAGGCCCGAGCCGCCGCGGGCGCCGTGCTTCCAGAACTTCGTGAACACGCGCAGGCGCAGCTCGGCGGGGATGCCCTCGCCACGGTCCTCGACGACCAGCAGGACCTGGTCGGGGTCGTCCGGCCGCACACCCAGGCTCACGGTGACGACGCCGTCTCCGTGGCGTACGGCGTTCTCGACGAGGTTGGTGACCACCTGGGTGAACTTGTCCGGGTCGGCGTGGATCTCGAGCTCGTCCTCACCGGCGGAGACGTCGAGCTCGATCGGCCGGGAGGTGGCCGAGCGCACCGACTCGACCACCCGGGTGACCAGCACCGTCGCGTCGCTGGCGCGCGGGTAGAGCTGCAGCCGACCGGTGTCGATCCGGGCGACGTCCAGGAGCTCGGCGATCAGCCTGGAGAGCCGGTCGGAATCGGAGGCGACGGTCTTGAGCATCAGCTTCTTCTGATCGTCGTTGAGCCGGTCCCACCGGTTCAGGAGCGCCTGGACGAACCCCTTGACCCCGGTCAGCGGCGAGCGCAGCTCGTGGGCGACCGTGGCCACCAGGTCGGACCGCTCCCGGTCCAGGCGCTTGCGGCCTCGGCCCGAGCGCAGCGAGATCGAGACCTGGTCGACGTCGGCATCCAGGGAAGGGCGCCGGATCGTCGAGACGACCAGCACCTCGGTGCCGTCGGGCAGCAGCCACGCCTGCTCGGGCGTGCCGGTCACGGTCCGCAACGTGTCGTAGGGCCGGTTGGCCTCGGTCCAGGTCTGCCCTTCGGTGTCCCTCAGCGTGAGTACGTCACCCAACGGCTTCCCCAGGCTCGAGACCGGGTCGACGCCGAGCATTCGCCCGGCCAGGGCGGAGACCAGGACGACCGCGCCATCCGCGTCGGCGACGACGACACCGTCGGGCAGGGCATCGGCGAGTTCTCTGGCGTCCACGCCGCCACCCTAGACCGACGGACAGTCCTGGGCCGCTACTCCGGCCGATTGCTCAGCGGCAGCGTGATCGGCGCCGGGTCGCCGGGCGAGAAGTAGATCTTGATGAAGGTGTGCACGGCCTCGGGGAGCAGGTTGGAGACGAGCGGGATGTTGGGGACGGTGCTCTGGTAGGACCGGACCAGCAGCGGCACGGCGCTCGCCCAGACCGGCGCGAGCACCGGGTCCTTGTCGAAGGCGATCATGTCGGCGTACGCGTCCCCGATCACGTAGCGCCCCAGCGACTCCAGCTCGTGGCGCAGCAGCGGGTTGCCCTCGCCGATCACGGCGTCGAGCAGCGCCTGGGCGAGCTCGACTCCCTCCCGGGTGCCGCCCGTCGCCGGGCCCATCACCTGGTCGTACTGCGCGTAGGCCGCTGCCCAGTCCTTCGGCAGGTACTGCTCCTGCACGCCGAGGAGGTGGAGGTCGACGTTCCAGGCGTGCAGGAAGGCCTCGGCGAGCTCCTTGCTCGGCGCGATGTCCCACTCGGTGAACTTCTTCATCACCCAGGTGCCGAGGCTGTGGAAGGTGACCAGGATGTCGGCCTGGCTGATCGGGATCTCCTGGCCGGCGCCGACCTTCGTCCAATGCGGTGACTGCGGGAGCAGGTGGCGTACGGCGGCGTGGACCATCCGGGTCTTGACCGAGTCGACCATCAGCCGTCCGGAGGCGGTCCAGCCCTGGGCGTCCATCACGTCGTAGCCCAGCACGGTCGTCTTGGCGATCCGGTCGCGCATGTTCGCGCCACCGTAGGAGTAGTAGACCGACCACGCCTCGCGCTTGATGGCGCAGCTGATCAGGCCGCTGCCGAGGGTGTAGAGGAGCGCGAGGAAGAAGCCGTACCTCTCCTCGTTGAAGGTGCCGGCCAGCTGCAGCTTCCCCTGGTCTGCCCAGGTCGGGAGGCGGCGTGCCTCCTCGATGAAGTCGGTCAGGTAGCCCGGCAGCCCGTCGGGGACCGGCTGGTCGTTGGTGGTCCAGCCCAACAGGGCCTCGTTGACCTCTGCGACCTTGTCGGTGCCTTCGCCGTAGAGACGCTCGATGACCGGGTCGGCGCGGACGTCCCAGACGTACTCGGGATCCAGCCCCTCCCCCGTGCCCGCGATCGAGGCGCTCGGCGACCACGTCCACAGCGGGAAGGTCGCGCCCGCGGCAGCCGCCGCACCGCCCGAGGCCAACAGTCGTCGTCTGCTCACGTTCGTCATGCCGTGCTCCTTCGCATCGCCCTGAGAGAACCTCCGCATCCCGAGTGAAACAGATTTACCTTTCGTGTATCAGACCCGGTGGGGTATCGGGTGAGGAAGCCGGGCGACCCGGGCGGCGGCCGGCACGGTGGCCAGGAGCAGTGCGGAGATGACGGCAAGAGCCAGCCGTACGTCGACCCCGGCCGCCGCACCGAGCAGCGGCGTCGCGAGCAGGACCGGGCCGGTCTGGGCCAGCTGGGTCAGGCTCGAGAACCGGGCGAGCATCTCTGGCGGGGTGCGGGCGACATAGGCCGGCAGGAGGTAGCTGGTCAGCATGGTGGTGCCGACGCCGACGAGGCCGACCGCGAGGATCCCCGCCCAGATCTCCGTACGCACCGCCAGCAGGACCACCCCGCCGGCCGCGATTGCAGGGCCGGCGACCGCGACCGGTGCTCGCGGTGCGCCCCAGCGGGCGACGGCGAGGGTCATCACCAGTCCCCCGGCCACCCAGGCGCCGGAGACGAGCCCCGTCTCGGCGGCCGTCCAGCCGCGTTCGCGGCCGGCGAGCGGCAGAGCGAGCATGACCAGCGGGAGCACGGTCGCGGCGAGGCCGGTGATGGCGACCAGGACCGGAACGACCCCGGGCGTGCGCACCGCCGTCCGCGCACCGTCGGCCAGGCTGCGCCAGACCGAGCCCTGGGCGGGCTCGTGAGCCGGCTCGTGCGGTGGCCGGACCAGGAGGAGCGCGACGAGCACGATGGCGTACGTGGCCGCGTCCAGGCCGGCGGTCAGCGGCAGGCCGCCGTGACCCATCAGGAAGCCGCCGGCCGCTGGCCCCGCGGTGCGGGCGATCTGGTGGGCCGAGCCGACCAGCGCCATCCGCCGATCCAGATCCTCTGCCCCGAACAGCCGCGGGAAGACTCCTTCAGCGGGTCGCCGCAGGGCCTGGATGGTGCCCGAGAGGGCACCGACCGCGACCAGCATCCACAGTCCCGCGCCACCGATCGCGCCGACCGCGAACGCGGCCATGACCAGCACCATCGCGGCGTCGCAGGCGGCCATCGTCCGCCGGATCCCGATCCGGTCGGCCAGCACTCCCCCTGCGAGCACCAGCACGGCCAGCGGGATGCCCTCGATCGTCAGCACCAGGCTGGCCGCGTCGGCACCGAACCCGGCCGCCGCCCAGCCGATCGCGAAGAAGGTCAGCGAGTCGCCGAAGACCGATGCGGTCGACGCTGCCAGCCAGGGGCGGAACCCCCGGCCCTGGGCCACTCCCACGGACTCAGCCTTGGGAGTCGTGCCGCACGGGCATGACCAGCGCGGTGAACCCTGGCTGGTAGGGCGAGGTCACCACCACCGGTCGGTCCGGCGCGGTCACCGCGAGCTGCACCTCGTCGCCCAGGCATGCTGCCAGCGCGCGGCCGAACAGGGCCGTGCCGAGCCTTAGCCGGGTCGACGGGCCGGTCACCACGCCGCGTACGTCGCTCTGCTCGGCGGTGTGCGGCGAGCGGAGCCGCGCCTGGTCGCCGAGGAAGAGGTCGACCTCGGCGTAGGCGGCCGCGTCTAGACCCGCGAGCAGGTCGGCTTTGCTGAGCACCGCACGGGTCACGGCCGGCTCCAGGCCGGCCAGCACCAGCCGATGCGCCGGGTAGGTGGTGTCGCGGCCCAGCTCCTGCGCGGCGAGGGTCAGGGTGCCGTCGGCGATGCGCAGCTCGGCGATGGCGATCGCATCCAGCCGGTCGGCCAGCGCGGCCGCGTCGGGCAGGGGCAGGACCGCCCGGCCGCCGTCCCCCTCGGCGACCGCGGGCAGCTCCCGCACCGCCATCCAGTAGCGGTTGGTCGCCACCACGTCCACGCCGGCGCCCCCTACGTCGATGAGAACAGAAGCGAGCTCGGAGGCCGGATCGGACTCCGCCGCGTGCCGCACCTGCCGGATCGCCGCGGCCAGGACGGGACCGGACAGCTCCACGAGCGCAGGCCTCGCGGCGGGACCGGCGTCGACGGCGGCCAGCACACCGCGTACGGCCTCCTCGGCCCTGGCCGTGCGCGCGCTCTGGTCCTCGAGGAACCCCGCCAGCGCCGCCCTCGCCTCGCCGGCAGGCGAGTCGAGCACCACCCGCATCGTCTCGATCGGGACCCCTGCCTCGCGCATGCCCACGATCAGCCGGGCCCGGTCGGCGAGCTCGGGCGTGTAGTAGCGGTAGCCCGTCCCGGAGTCGACCTCCGCCGGCACCAGCAACCCGCACTCGTCGTAATGCCGCAGCGCGCTCGCGGTCAGGCCCACCGCCCGCGCGAACGCCCCGATCGTCAACAGTGGCTCATCCATCCCGCAACCATCGTCCTTCACGCGAGTTGAAGGTCAAGCCCCCGCCGAGGCGTCACGCGCGTCGGCCGAAACGTCACGTACGTCGGCCGAGATGTCACCGAAGTGCCGACTCGGCCGACGCGAGTGACGTCTCGGCCAGCAACGTTCACCGAGTCACCTCGGTGAGCATTCACCTACGCTGCGCCCGCGCCGAGGCGTAGAGGCAGAGGGCGGCGGCGGTGGAGAGGTTGAGGGATTCGGCCCTGCCGAAGATCGGGATGCTCACGATCTCGTCGGCCTCGGCGGCGAGATCGGGCGGAAGGCCCCAGGCCTCGTTGCCCATCAGCCAGGCGGTGGGCCGGGCGAGGAGCGCGTCGGCGCTGAACAGGTCGGCGGTGCCGTGCATGTCGGCGGCCAGGACCGTCAGGCCGGCGGCTTTGGCTGCCTTGACCGCGACCAGCGGGTTCCGCTCGATCGCGACCGGGAGGTGGAAGGCGGAGCCGACCGAGGCCCGGATGGTCTTGGGGTTGTAGAGGTCGACCGAGTCGCCGGCCAGAATGACCCCGGACGCACCGGCCGCATCCGCACAGCGGATGACGGTGCCGGCGTTGCCGGGATCGCGTACGTCGGCACAGATCACCACGAGCGGACCCACGATGTCGCCGAGCGGAACGTCGAAGAACCGGCACAGTGCCACCACCCCGGCCGGGGTGACCGAGTCGGAGAGGCCGGCCATCGCTCGGTCCTCGACCAGCGTGACCGGCTGATCGGCCAGCAGGGAGGCGTACGTCTCGGCTCCGGCTTCCGTCGCGAAGATCTCCTGCACGCAACCAGGAACGCCGAGCGCCCCCTCGACCGCCTTCGGACCATCTGCCAGGAAGGCTCGCCGCTCCGAGCGGACCGCGCGTCGCGCGAGCTTGCGGATCTCCTTGACGCGCGCGTTCCCCGCGGACAGCTTCACGTTCTCCCCCGACTCATTCACTGACGAAGACTCCCATGTCACAACAGAGAACGACGCCCCCAGCCCGGCACAGCGGCCGGTGGGGGCGTCGTTTCAGACGCAAGCTCAGGCGTTCGCCGGGGCGTTGACGTCCTCCGGCAGAGCAGCCTTGGCCTGGGCGACGATCGCGTTGAACGCGGCGACGTCGTTGACGGCGAGCTCGGCGAGGATCTTGCGGTCGACCTCGATGCCGGCCAGGTTGAGACCCTGGATGAAGCGGTTGTAGGTCATGCCCTCGGCACGCGCCGCGGCGTTGATCCGCTGGATCCACAGCTTGCGGAAGTTGCCCTTGTTCTTGCGGCGGTCGTTGTAGGAGTAGACCAGCGAGTGGGTGACCTGCTCCTTCGCCTTGCGGTAGAGGCGCGAGCGCTGGCCCCGGTAACCGGAGGCCCGCTCGAGGGTGGTGCGACGCTTCTTCGCAGCGTTCACTGCGCGCTTGACGCGTGCCATTTCAGTGCTCCTTGAATGCTTTGGGGAAAGTTCGGGTGATCAGCGGTCTCAGCGACCGAGCAGCTTCTTCGCGCGCTTCACGTCGGCGGGGGCGAGCTCCACCAGACCGGCGTTGCGACGGTGCTTCTTGCGGGAGCCGGTCGTCGGCGCGGAGGCGAACGCAGCGCCGGACTTACGGCCGGCCTGCAAGCGCTGGATCTTCCCGGAACCGGTCACCTTGAAGCGCTTCTTGGAACCGGAGTGGGTCTTGTTCTTCGGCATGTTCTTCTCTCTTTCGTCGTCCGGCCGGTCACGGGGCGCCGCGGCGGCGGAAGTCTCTTGCTGGGCCCGGGAGGCTCAGACGTCGATGTCGGGGTCGAGGTTCTCCGAACGGCGCTTGACCTTCGGAGTGGAGGCCGGACGCGCGGCGTTCGCAGCCGTACGCTCCGCCTTCTCGGCGGCCTCGTCGGCGGCGCGCTCGGCGGCCTTCTCCTCCTTGGCCTCCTTCGCCTCGACCTTGGCGTCGGCCTTCTTCTTGTGGGGGCCGAGCACCATGATCATGTTGCGGCCGTCCTGCTTGGGCGAGGACTCGACGAAGCCCAGCTCCTGGACGTCGTCGGCCAGCTGCTGCAGCAGGCGGAAGCCGAGCTCGGGACGGTGCTGCTCACGACCGCGGAACATGATCGTGATCTTGACCTTGTCCCCAGCGTTGAGGAACCGCACGACGTGACCCTTCTTGGTCTCGTAGTCGTGCTTGTCGATCTTCGGACGAAGCTTCATCTCCTTGATGATCACGTTCGTCTGGTTTCGACGGGCTTCACGGGCCTTCTGGGCGTTCTCGTACTTGAACTTCCCGTAGTCCATGAGCTTGCAGACCGGCGGCTTGCCCTGCGGGGCGATCTCGACCAGGTCGAGGTCGGCCTCCTGGGCCAGGCGCAGCGCGTCAGGGGTCGGCACGATGCCGACCGTCTCTCCGTTGGGACCAACGAGGCGGACCTCGGGAACCCGGATCCGGTCGTTGATACGAAGCTCAGTGCTGATGTGTCCTCCAGTTGTTGTGGCTGCGGAGGCTCTGGATCTCGGCCTCCGGGCCGCGTGCACGGGCGGTCCGGAAATCGAAAAAGGCTTCCGCTGGATTGTCACAAGCGGAAGCCAGTCAAGACGCTCACCCGCGAACGGGCTCGCACCACCGAATCCATTGACCCCTAGAATTCTGGGGCCACTGTCTTCGGGACCGGACCCGACGACCTCTGTTGCTGGGCGGTCGATGCGGGTGGGAGAACGCTGTTGTGATCTCCGCTTGCTGGATCAAACCGACGGCGTACGTCGGCTGATCGGTCAACACGGAACACTACTGCAACATTCCTCGCTGTCCCAATCCTCAGGCCCAATCCTCAGGCCCGATCGTCAGGGCCGCACCCAGGCCGTGCGCGGCCCGACGGTCGCCAGCTGCCAGCCTTCGGCCACCTTCTGCAGGTCGTCGCCCTCGATCGCGAACGGCACCGGGCCGGCGAGATCGAGCACGAGGGCGTCAGCACCGTCGTGGACGGCTGCCTGGGCGGCGTCACGCAGGGAGACCGGAACCGGGCGGGCGTCGGCCTGCCACGCCTGCAGCGGCGCGGTGCCGGTGAACCCGAGCAGCGCCTGCCTCCCGTCGGCGCCGGTGAGCAGCACGGTCGCCATGTCGGAGGTCTTGTCGTGGGCCAGCCCGGCCTCGTCGACCTCGACCTCCCCGAGCACCGCGACGACGGGGACGAGCACCCGGGCAGCGGCCAGGGTGGTGAGCACGTCGGCGTGCGTGGCCTGGCCCGCGGCGTACGACCTCATCACGGTCGCGACCTCAGGGCTGGTCTCCCCGGTGTCGCCGGGAAATGCCGTGCCGAGGAGTCGTTTGTCGTTCATCGCCTCCCCATTCAACAACAGAGCAACATCAGGGCCGATATCGGGGACAGTCCGGGTGCCAGACGACCACGACGGTGGAAGACTGCAGGTATGGACCAAGGCGCCTACCTCGCACTAGCCGCAGCGCTCACCGTTCTGGGCGGGATCTGGACCTGGGTCGCGTTCCGACGGCGCGGCCTCGGCGCCGGTGTGAAGGCTGCGGGGTGGACGCTGCTCGCCCCGGCGGCGTACCTGACCGGGCTGCTGCGCGCCGGCGGCAGGATCGTCGACGCGATCGCCGACTGGGCCGCGCGCCTGGTCTTCAGCCCGACCATCTGGATCGGGTTCGGCATCGCTGCCCTCGCCATCGTGCTGATCTTCGTCGCCCGCCTCCTGCCCACCAAGGAGAAGCCGAGCCGAGCAGCCCGGAAGGCGGCTGCCGGTACCGCACCCGCCGGTTCGGCCGGGCCGGCCTCGGTCGCGGCTCCGAAGGGCGCCAAGGGCCCGGTCGTCGACGACGATGACGAGGACATGGCCGACGTCAACGACATCTTGAAGAAGTACGGGATCTCCTGACGTGGCCTCTGCCGCAGCCGACCTGCTCTCCATCGCGATGAGCCGGCCGGCGACCCTCGGTCCCGGGCGGCTCATCAGCATCGACGGCCCGGCCGGGTCGGGGAAGACCACGCTGGCCACCGCCGTCGCTGACCTCACCGGCGCCCCGGTCATCCACATGGACGACCTCTTCGAGGGCTGGGACGGCCTCCCGGGGATCACCGACCAGCTCGACTCGATCCTGCTCCCCCTGGTCGAGGGCGCGACCGGCTCCTATCGGCGCTACGACTGGGTCAAGGGCGAGTTCGCCGAGACCGTCACTGTGCCTCCCGCCCCGCTGCTGGTGATCGAAGGCGTGGGCAGCGGGGCCGCCGCGTACGACGACCTCCGAACCGCCCTGGCCTGGGTCGACGCGCCCTACGAGACCAGGATGCGGCGCGGCATCGAGCGCGACGGCGACGCGTTCGCGCCGCACTGGGAGGCGTGGGCGGCGGCCGAGACCGAGCTGTTCGCCCGTGAGCAGACGGCCGCCCGCGCCGACATCATCGTCGGGGCGAGCTAGGAGATCAGCTCGTCCAGGCGGCTGTAGGCCCGCGCGTCGCCCTGGAGGACCTCCGAGCGCCGCCCGTCGACCGAGACCGGTACGTCACCCGCGACCGTGACCCGGCGCATCTCGCGCGGGTGGTGGTCGAAGTCGGCGACCGCGTAGTGCTGGGTGGCGCGGTTGTCCCACATCGCCACGTCGCCGGACTGCCAGGCCCAGCGGATGGTGTTCTCGAGCTTGGTGACCCGGTCCTGGAGCAGGTTGAACAGGTGGATCGACTCGGTGGAGGTGAGCCCGTCGAACTCCTTGACGAAGCTGCCCAGGACCAGCGTCCGCTCCCCCGTCTCGGGGTGGACACGTACGACCGGGTGCCGGGTCTCGAAGTGGACCGAGGCGAAGTCGTCGCGGGAGTAGTTGGCGTCGGGCTGCTCGTGCTCCTCGTCGCGCTGGGCGTAGTCGTAGGAGTTGGTGTGCACCGCCCACAGCGCGTCGGCCAGCGCCTTCAGCGGTGCCGGGAGCCGGTCGTAGGCGGCCGCGGTGTTGGCCCAGATCGTGGTGCCACCGTAGGGCGGCAGGGTCACCGCGCGGAGCACCGAGATCGCCGGGACGCGGTCGACGAAGGTGACGTCGGTGTGCCACGCGTTGGCCGCCATCCCGGCGTTGGCGGTGACCCGTAGCACCCGTCCGGAGCCGGTGTTGACCGTTGGGTGCGCGGTCGTCAGCTCACCGAACCGGGCCGCGAAGGCGCTCTGCGCCTTGTCGGTGAGCCCGTCCTGGCCTCGGAAGAAGAGCACCTTGTGGCGCAGCAGGGCGTTGCGTACGTCCTGGATCTGGGTGTCGTCGGCCTCGGCCAGGTGCAGGCCCTCGATGACGGCGCCGATCCGGGCGCCGGCGCGACGGATCCGCACGCCCGAGGGCGTCTCGACGACGTCCGCGGGGCGATGCAGCTCGGTGATGGTCACAGTCGTTCTCCTCCGATCAGGGATGTGGATTCAGGCGGGGGTGAGCTCGGGCTCGGGAGTCTTCGCGTGGGCACCGCGGCCGAGCTTCGGCCACCAGGACGGCACCAGCCCACGCTGGCCGCCGAGCGCGGCGGAGACGCGGTCGAGATAGATCGCGATCACCACGACGGCCAGACCGCCTTCGATCGAGGCACCGATCTGCAGGCCCTGGACCGCGTTGACGACGACACCGCCGAGGCCGGAGCCGCCGACCAGGCCGGCCACGACGACCATCGAGAGGGCCAGCATGATGACCTGGTTGACGCCGGTCATGATCGACTCCTTGGCGAGCGGGAGCTGGACCTCGCGCAGGATCTCCCAGCGGCCGGCGCCGAAGGCGGTGGCCGCCTCGACGGTCTCGGCGTCGACCTGGTTGATCCCGAGCTGGGTGAGCCGGACCGCGGGCGGCAGCGCGAAGACGATCGTGGCGACCAGGCCGGGCGCGTCGCCGACACCGAAGAAGAGGATCGTCGGCAGCAGGTAGACGAAGACCGGCAGCGTCTGCATCAGGTCGAGGACCGGACGCAGCGCCGCCCGCAGCGGTGGCGAGAAGGCGGACCAGATGCCCAGCGGGATGCCGATCACCAGCGCGACGAGCGTCGCCACGAGCACCGAGGTGGTGGTCTGCATCGTCTCGTACCACAGGTCCATCGACTCGATCAGGAGCAGCCCGATGGTCAGCACCAGGGTCAGCACGACCTTGCGGGTGACGAGCAGCGCGATCACGGCGAGCACGATGATCATCGCGACCGGCGGCAGCCCGCCGAGCACGTTGTAGACCATCCGGAGCAGGAAGTTGAGCGCCTCCTTGATGCCGTCGAAGAACGGTCCGAGGTTGTCGGTGAGGAAGTTGATGACGTCCTCACCGATGTCGCCGATGTGAAGGTCAGGCATGGGCCACCTCCGCGGCCTCGTCGGCGGTGTCGTTCACGGTGTCGTTCACGGTCGAGAGCGCCGAGAGGATCGCGCCCCGCGGCACCACGCCGCGCAGCCTGCCGTCCTCGTCGAGGACGGTGACGGGCACGACCTGGCGGCCGGCCAGGTGCATGAAGTCGCCGATCACGTCGCCCTCCTTGACGTGGTGGTAGTCGTCCCCCAGCGCGCCGTGGACGCTCTTGGCGCCGCGGCGGGTCAGGCTCACCAGCCGGTCGTCGGTGACGACACCCAGCAGCCTGTCGTCCGCGCCGGTCACGAACGCACCGGTGACCTCGTTCTCTCCCAGCCGGCGCAGCGCGTCGTGGGGCGTGATGTCCTCGGGGAGTACGAGGCGCGCCGGCCGGATCAGGTCGGCGGCGCTGAGCACCCGGGCGCGGTCGACGTCGGAGACGAACTCGCTGACGTAGTCGTCAGCAGGATGGGCGACGATCTCGGGTCCGGGAGCGAGCTGGATGACCCGGCCCTCGCGCATCACCATCACCCGGTCGCCGATCCGCATCGCCTCGTTGAGGTCGTGGGTGACGAAGACCGTGGTGCGCTGGTCCTGGGCCTGCAGCTCGACCAGCAGGTCCTGCATGTCGCGCCGGATCAGTGGGTCCAGCGCCGAGAACGGCTCGTCCATCAGCAGGATCGGCGGGTCCACGGCCAGCGCGCGGGCAAGACCGACCCGCTGCCGCATGCCGCCGGAGAGCTCGTGCGGGAGCTTGTCGCCACGCCCGCCCAGGCCGACCCGGTCGAGGGCGGCGTCGGCCTTCTCGAGACGCTCGGGCTTCGCGATGCCGCGTACCTTCAGGCCGTACGCCGCGTTCTCCCGCACCGTCCGGTGCGGGAAGAGCGAGAAGTGCTGGAAGACCATCCCGATGCCGTTGTTGCGGAGCTCGCGCAGCCGCTGGTCGGAGACCTTGGTGATGTCCTCGCCGTCGATCAGGAGCTCGCCGGCGCTGGGCTCGTTGAGCCGGTTGATCATCCGCAGCACGGTCGACTTGCCCGAGCCTGACAGACCCATGACAACGAACATCTCGCCCTTGGCGATCTCGAAGTCGATCTCGTGAGCGCCGAGGTAGCCGCCCGCGGCGGCGGCCGCCGTACGTGGGTCCTGGGCGGCCAGTGCCTTCTCGGCCTGCCTCCTGCCGAGGCCGTAGACCTTGCTCAGGCCACGCCCGACGATCGCCGGCTCTTGTGTCGTCTCGCTCATCAGATCTCCGCCTTCTCTCCGTCGGCGTCCTCGACCCCATCGAGGAACTCGGCGACCTTGTCGGGGTTGTCGTCGATCCAGGCCTTCGCGATGTCGGCGAGCTCCTTCCCGGACTTGTCGTGGTCGTAGTAGAACTGCCCGGCCTCGTCGGTGGTGAAGGTCAGGTTCGAGAGGAACTCGGCGATCTCCGGGTTGTCGTCCTCGAACCCCTTGCGGGTGACCGTACGGATCTCACCGGCGCCGCCCCAGACCTTGTCGGGGTCCTCGAGGAAGGCCGCGTCGAACTGCACGGTCATCCAGTGCGGGCTCCAGCCGAGGAACACGATCGGCTGGCCGGCCTTCTGCGACTTCTCGACCTGGGCGAGCATCGCCGGGGTGCCGCTGGCGACGAGCTTCCAGTCCCCCAAGCCGTACGCGTCCTCGTCGATCGCCTTCTGGATCGTCTCGTTGCCCGGGGAGCCGGCCTCGATGCCGTAGATCTTCTTGCCGAAGGTCGAGGCGTTGGCGTCGAGGTCGGCGAGCGAGGCGATCCCGAGCTCGTCGGCGACATCGCCCGGGACAGCCGGGGCGTACTCGGTGCCCTTCACGATCGTGGAGAGCACCTCGACGTCGCCCTCGTCGATTGGGTCGCCGAAGCTGGGCTCCTGCGACGGCCACCAGTTGCCGAGGTAGGCGTCGATCTGGCCCGAGGAGACCGCGGTCGCCGCGTTCTCGACGGACAGGTTCTTCTTGATGCTCGCGTCGTAGCCGAGCTCCTGGAGGATCTGGACCGCGATCTCGTTCTCGACCTGGAGGTCGACCCAGGGCTGCTCGGCGAGGACCACCGAGTTCTCGGCTCCTCCGGAGTCGCTCTGGGCGAAGCCGTCACGCTCGCTGGCGGTCGTGCAGGCGGTCAGGGTGCCGGCTGTCGCCGCGATGGCGAGGGCGGCCACAGCAAGGCGTTGGGGGCGGCGCATGCGTGCTCCATCCAATCGGTTCATATATGTCTAACACACTAGACATTGCCTTCTGGGTGTTCCAGCACGTCCGCACAGTGAGCAAGACCAGGATCGAGATGCTGCGATAGAGAATCTCTATAGGTAAGTCATTGGTCGGTGAGGTCCTGAGCCAGCGCGACGAACTGCTCGACAAGCGCGTCACCGCGCTCCTCCAGCCACACCAGTGACACGCTCACCCGCGCCACCGGGGTCAGCGGCACGACCTGCGCGCCCGCCCGCGACGCCGCTCCTGCCATGCCCTCGGTCAGCACCGCCACCCCGGCGCGGGCCAGCACCAGCGGGATGATCGAGGCGACGTGGGCCGTCTCGATGGCCACTTCGGTGGGCAGGCCGGCGGCCTCGAGGCGAGCGTCCAGGAACGTACGCAGCGCCGTGCCGGCCGGCGTCGCGATCAGGCCGATCTCGGCGAGCTCCTCGATCAGGATCTCCTCCGGAGCCTCGCGCGAGGGCGGCAGGACCGCCACCAGCTCGTGCTCTGCGAGCCGGTGCGAGCCGAACGGCCCGTGTGGCGTCGCGCCGTCGATCAGCCCCACGTCGGCCTCGCCCTTGCGCACCTGGTCGAGGACGTCGGAGCGGTGCTGCGGGTCGGTGACGACGACCTGCGCGGCGGGCTGGATCCGCCGGAACTCGGCCAGCACCGGCACCAGCGGCTCGATCGCCCACACCGTGCTGGAGGTGATCCGCAGCCGGCCGAAACCCTTGTCCGAGACCGACCGGACCGCCCCCGCGGCGAGCTCGAAGCCGCGTACGACCCGGCGGGCCGGCCCGAGCAGCGCCGAGCCCGCCGGAGTGAGCCGCACTCCCCTGCCGTGGCGCTCGAAGAGCGGACCGCCGAGCTCCCGTTCGAGCCCGCGCACGGCGTACGACAACGACGGCTGGGCGACGTGGAGCCGTGCCGCGGCGCTGGTGAAGCTGCCGGCCTCGGCGATGGCGAGGAAGAACTCCAGCTGTCGTCGCTCCATGGCCAGAGGCTAACCCGACCGGCCACCGGGGTGGACCGGCCACTCGATAGCCTGTGACCGTGCTGAGACCGAGTGGAGAGCAGTTCACGATCGACGGCGGGGGCTACACCGCGACGGTGACGGAGAGTGGTGGCGCGCTGCGGCTGCTGTCCTATGAGGGGCGGGAGCTGATCGCCGGGTTCGGCGACGACGAGCAGTCCAGCGGCGGCAAGGGTCAGCTGCTGGCGCCGTGGCCCAACCGGATCCGTGACGGTCGCTACGAGTTCGGTGGGAAGACCTATCAGCTCGGGGTCACCGAGGTCGCGCGCAACAACGCCTCCCACGGGCTGGTGCGGTGGTCGCAGTGGCTGCCCATCGACGAGGCCAAGGACTCGATCACCCTGGCCACCCGGCTGATGGCGCAGAGCGGCTATCCGTGGACGCTCGACCTCGAGGTGACGTACGCCATCGGGCCCGACGGGCTCACCGTGACCCAGTCGGCGACCAACCACGCCGACTCCCCCGCGCCCTACGCCGCCGGCGCCCACCCCTATCTCACCGCCGGGGCCGGTCCGGTCGACCAGTGGACGCTCACCCTCCCGGCGCGGACGCGCCTGCTCTCCGACCCCGAGCGCAAGCTGCCCACCGCGAGCGAGGCGACGACAGGGACGACCTACGACTTCACCTCCGTCAAGCCCATCGGCGATGTCGTCCTCGACCACGCCTTCACCGATCTCGACCGTGGCGAGGACGGGCGGGCGACCGTCACGATCCAGGGCCCCGACGGTGGCGTCGCGCTCTGGGTCGACGAGCACCACCCGTGGCTGATGGTCTACAGCGCCGACGACCAGTCGCCGGCACGCGGCGGTCTCGCCGTCGAGCCGATGACCGCTCCCCCGGACGCGTTCAACTCCGGCACCGACCTGGTCGCGCTCGCCCCCGACGAGCGCTACGAGGTCACCTGGGGCATCACCGCGATCTGATCGTCGCCGGGATCTGATCGTCTAGCGGTCGCACTCCAGCAACGACAGGTCGAACGCCTCGGCCATCGCCGCGTAGCCGGCGTCGCCGGGGTGCAGGTGGTCCCCGGAGTCGTACGCCGGCAGGAACCGTGCCGGTCGCTCAGGGTCACGTGTGGCGGCGTCGAAGTCGACGACGCCGTCGAACTCGCCGGAGGTCCGGATCCACTCGTTGACCGCGACCCGCACCCGGTCCCGCGCGGGGGTGTAGCGGCTGCCGCCCTCGTACGGGGTCAGGGTGGCGCCGACGACGCACACGTCCTCGGCGTGCGCCTGGGCGATCAGGGCGCGATAGGCCACGATCAGGTCGGAGGCGTCATCGGCGTCGTCCCACCGGATGTCGTTGATCCCCTCCAGCAGCACGACCGTGGAGACGCCCGGCTGGTCCAGGACGTCGCGCCGGAAGCGGTCCAGACCGCGCTGGCCACCGGTGCTGTCGACGAGCATGCGGTTGGCGGAGATGCCCTCGTTCATCATCCCGAATCGGCCGGCGTACGAGCTCGCAGCCACCCGGTCCGCCAGCACGTCGGGGTAGCGCCGGTTGGCGCCGACCGTGGAGCCGTTGCCGTCGGTGATCGAGTCGCCGAAGAGCACCGCGGTCTTGACCCGGCGCGGCTTCTCGACGACGACGCTCTCGACCCAGTACCAGCTGGAGATCTGCGTCGTGAACGCCTCCCCCGACTCCTGGCCGGCCACGTCCGCACCGGCCGTCCCGGCGACGTAGGAGGTCTGCGTGGCGACGTCGTGCCCGGTGATCGGGCCGCTCTCGCCGACGACGTGGAAGCTCACCGCGAGGGTCGTATCGGCCGACACTGTCGCGTCGACCGGGTCGCTGAGCACCTCGGTGCCGGGGGCGACGGTGACCTCGTCGGCGCCTTCGAAGGTCACCTGCCGGTTCGTACCGCGCACCACCGCGGCTCCGTCCCCGGCCAGACCGAGGTGTGCCGAGGTGAAGGTCACCGGACGGTCGCCGAACACGTTGGAGAGGGTGATGCGTACGCCGGAGCCACCCAGCGAGGTGTGCACCAGGTTGCGCACCGACCGGTCCGCCAGACCGGCGGCGCCGGTCGCACCGCCGACCTCGTCGGCCGAGGCGCCCCAGGTGCCGACCGGGTGCACCGGCGCGGCCTGGGCCGGCACGGTCGAGACCAGAGTGAGGACAGCCGCCAGCGCCGCGAGAGCACGAGTCCATGAGATCACGCAGACACGTTAAGTCGCCGCGGGCGCCGCCATCAGAGGTTCGGGCGAGTCTTCCCCGAAGCGTAGTAAGTGGTTCGCCGGAGGGTCGCTGTCAGGACAGCTGTTCGGCCAGCGTGCGCAGCGTGCGTACGGCCTTCTTCGACGAGCCCCCGTCGGAGGCCTGGATGCCGAGGACGGAGATGTTGTGGCCCGAGGCGAGGTCGATGTTGGGCCAGGGAGCGCCGCGGGGGAAGTTGATCGCGAGGACCTCGGCCCACTCCAGGTCGCGGCGCTTGTAGCCGTTGACCACGGTCAGGCCGCCCTCACGGGCGACGACCCGCGACCGGGTCACCGCGTGCACGCAGGTCAGGATCAGCAGGCCGACGAAACCGAAGGTGAGCCGTTCGAACATGGTCACCTGCGCCTTGATCTCGGGCGTGAACCCGACCCAGACCATCGTGCACATGATCGCCAAGGCGGCCACGAGGAACCAGCCCATCACGCGGGCCCCGAGCGGGCGCCAGGTGTGCGGCAGCTTCACCGGCAGGTCAGATCCGGCAGGCATTGATCTCCGTCAGCAGGATCGCGCGGGCACCCACGGCGTACAGGTCGTCCATCAGCTTCTGCGAGCCGGCGCGCGGCACCATCGCGCGGACGGCGACCCAGCCCTCGCGGTGCAGCGGGCTGACCGTCGGCCCCTCGAGGCCAGGCGTCATCGCGGACGCCTCGGAGAGGTCCTCGGCGCGGATGTCGTAGTCCATCATCACGTAGCTGCGCGCGATCAGGACGCCGTCGAGGCGGCGCTTGAAGGTCTCGTACGCCTCCGGCAACTGCTCCCCTGAACGGGTGATCACCACGGCCTCGGAGCGCATGATCGGCTCACCGAAGATCTCCAGGCCGGCCTGCCGCATCGTGGAGCCGGTCTCGACCACGTCGGCGATCGCGTCGGCGACACCGAGCTGGATCGAGGTCTCGACGGCGCCGTCGAGCCGGGTGACGCTCGCGTCGATCCCCTCGCGCTCCAGGAACGCCGAGACGACACCAACGTAGGAGGTCGCGATCCGCTTGCCGCGCAGCTCCTCGATCGAGGTGAAAGCGCCGGCGCGGCTGGCGAAGTGGAAGCGGGAACGGCCGAAGCCGAGCCCGATGACCTCGTCGGCCTTGGCGCCGGAGTCGAGGAGCAGGTCGCGGCCGGTGATGCCGATGTCGAGGGTGCCTTCGCCGACGTAGAGCGCGATGTCGCGCGGGCGCAGGTAGAAGAACTCGACGCCGTTCTCCTCGTCGATGAGGGTCAGGCGCTTGGAGTCGTCGCGCTGGCGGTAGCCGGCCTCGCGCAGCAGCTCGGAGGCGGAGCTGGACAGCGAGCCCTTGTTGGGCACGGCGATCCGGAGAAGCTTGTCATCGGTTGTCATCAGGGTTCCCTACAGGTGTGAGTAGACGTCGTCGATCGAGATTCCGCTGGCGAGCATGAGCACCTGGGCGTGGTAGAGCAGCTGGGAGATCTCCTCCGCGGTCGCTTCCTTGCCCTCGTACTCGGCCGCCATCCAGGACTCGGCGGCCTCCTCGACCAGCTTCTTCCCGATCGCATGGACCCCGGCGTCGAGCTGTGCCACGGTGCCGGATCCTTCAGGTCGGGTCCGGGCCTTCTCACTCAGCTCGGCCCAGAGCTCGTCGAACGTCTTCACGAGCGTCAAGCCTAGGCCGTACGCGACCCCGCACCCGAATCGTCTCACCGAATCGATAGCAGTCCTGCTATGGACAGTCATAGCAGGACTGCGATACCTTCGATTTTATGAGCACCGACGACGAGGACACCGCGTTCTACGTCGGGATCGCCGCGCAGGTCACCGAGCACCGGGTCGCGCGGGGCCTGTCCCAGCGCGAGCTCGCCGAGCTCTGCGGCACGACGCAGTCGGCGATCGCACGGCTGGAGTCCGGGTCCCGCCCACCCAAGATCGACACCCTCCTCCGGGTGGCCGCCGCTCTCGACTGCCGCCTCGAGGTCGGCTTCCACCCCCGCACCCGAGCCCACAGGAGTACGCCATGAAGACCCCTATTGCCGCCGACGAGGTCGAGTCGACCCGCAGCGAGCGGTTCCTGGCGGTCGCGCTGACCGCCTTCCTGCTCGTCGGCACCGTCTGGTTCTACGTCAAGGTCGCCGGCTGGTGGCCGCTCTACATGGACTGGGACCAGTGCAACAACGGCCAGACGCCGTGCGAGATCCCGGGCCACGAGGCGATCCAGATCGGCATTCGCCTCGGCTTCATCATCCTGCTCTGCCTGGTCGGATTCTGGGTCCTCTACCGGCTGCGCCGCAGCGGCTCCCGCTTCCTCCCGCTCGGCTTCGCGCTCGCCGCGACCGGGGTGATCATGGCCCTGGTCTTCGCCTTCCACTACACCTTCGAGTACGCCGACTTCGGCCCGCTCATCCTGTCGCTGTTCGGCGCCGCGGCCACTGTGGGCGTGTTCGTCGCCGTCCAGCGGCTCCTGGCCAAGCGGATCCCGGCCATGCGCGTACGCAAGGGCGACTGCCCCTACTGCGGCTACCCGGTCCGCGGCAAGCACTGCGAGGGCTGCGGCCGCGAGACCATCGCCCCATGCGCGACCTGCGACGCCGACCGCCGGGTCGGCTCGCTCCACTGCGTGGCCTGCGGCGCCGACTGACCCTCAACCTCAGGATGAGGGTTATACGGGACGTACGGTCGCGCGGTGCAACTTCATGAACTCAACGTAGCCGGGCGCGTTGAGCTCGAGGATCGCCGCGGGGTTGCTGCCGGGCTCGATCTTGCCGCGGATCTTCGCGGGCACACCCATCACCAGACTGTGGTCGGGCACGTCGGTCCCCTCGACCACCATCGCGCCGGCGGCGATCAGGCAGCCGTCGCCGATGACCACGGCGTCGGAGACCACTGCCCCGTTGCCGATCAGCGACCCGGTCCCGATCCGGTCCCCATGCACCACGCAGCCGTGCGCGACCGTGCTGTGGGCCCCCATCTCCAGCGAGGAGCCGGGGCGTACGTGCAGCACCGAGTTGTCCTGCACGTTGGAGCCCTCGCCGATGATGATCGGCCCGACGTCAGCGCGCAGCACGGCGCCGTACCAAACACTGGCGTTGGGCCCGAGGCGTACGTCACCGATCAGCGTCGCTGTCGGCGCCACCCAGGCGTCGGGATGGATCTGCGGACTCTTGCCGTCGAATTCGAAGATGTTCATCGACGCAGATCCTAGGCGTGCGCGCCGTCGGGGCTGACGTGGAGGACCACGCTGGTCAGCCGCGGCAGCGCCTCCAAGAGGTGCTCCTCGGCGTGGTGGGCGATGTCGTGGCCGGCGGAGACCGGGAGGTCGGCAGGCACGGTGATGTCGCCGTCGGCATGGAGGGTGTGCCCGATCCACCGCAGCCTCAGGCTGCGGACCTCGAGCACGCCGTCCACCGCGCCGACCGCCTCCCTAGCCCTGCGTACGTCATCCGGGGTGACCGCGTCCATCAGCCGGGCGCCGACCTGCTTGAGCGCCGAGCGCAGCACGCCGAGGATCGCGATGGCGATCAGCAGCCCGATCACCGGGTCGGCCCACGGAAGCCCGACCGCGACCCCGGCAGCACCGAGCACCACGGCCAGCGAGGTGAAGCCATCCGTACGCGCATGGAGCCCGTCGGCGACCAGCGCCGCCGAGCCGATCTGGCGGCCCACCCGGATCCGGTAGCGCGCGACGATCTCGTTGCCCAGGAACCCGACCACCCCGGCCGCCGCAACCGCCCAGACGTGCTCGACCTCGCGCGGATGGAAGAGCCGGTCGATGGCCTCCCAGCCCGCCAGGATGCTGGAGAGCGCAATCATGGCGACGACGAAGAGACCGGCGAGGTCCTCCGCCCGTCCGTAGCCATAGGTGAACCGGTCGTTGGCCGGACGCCGGGCGAGCCAGAACGCCACGAGCAACGGCACCGCCGTCAGCGCGTCCGCGACATTGTGAAGCGTGTCCCCCAGCAGAGCGACCGACCCGGTCAGAGTCACCACGACCGCCTGCAGCCCCGCCGTCAGCGCGAGGACACCGAGGCTGATCCACAGCGCCCGCCGGCCACGTACGTCGGCCTCCAACGCCTCGTCGATCTGGTCCGCCGCATCGTGGGAATGAGCCCCGAAGACGTCCGAGACCGCGTGCTTGACCCGAGACCAGCGCCCATCGTGCGCATGGCTGTGGTCGTGGCCGTGTCCGTGACCGTGGCTGTCGTGGGCGTGGTCGCGTGGGTGGTCGTGCAGCGTATGGGTCATGCCGACTCCTCCCCGGACCGGTGGTGCGCCGGGACCTGATCGAGGAGATGCTCCACGTGCCCGATCGTGTCGAGGACCAACTGGCGCACATGCCCGTTCTCGACGCGATAGAGCACCGAAGTCCCCTCCTTCCGCGTCGTCACCAACCGAGCCATCCGCATCTTCGCCAGATGCTGCGAGACCCCTGGCACCGGCTTGTCCAACATCGAGGCAAGCTCGGAGACCGACCGCTCCTCATCCAGCAACAGCCCCGCCATCTGCAGACGCGTCGGATCCGCCAACATCCGCAGCACCTCGACGGCAAGAGTCACGACGTCGTCCTCCCACACCGGAGGTTGCGTATTTGCATGCATGCGCAAATTGTAGCGCAACGACGGGCTAGAGGGCACGCCGTCCGCAACAACGTCGAGTCGGCGCGTCTGCCTCACACAATCGGAGCGGATGCGAGACTCGCAGCCGCACGAAGCCGTTCGCAACGGCCTGACGGGCGCCTTCACCGTGCCGACGGAGCCCTCGAGAGAGCCGTGCCGCCGGAGGTCTGAATCCGGAAGTGCGCGACGGTACCCGTGGCAGAGGCGGTGACCGAAGCCGGGCTCGAGCCGGAGATCTGGCCGGCGGCCGGGGTCGCAGCGGTTCAGCTGGTCACCGTCGCCGTGGCGAGCAGAGCGCCGGTCGCAGCGTTGCCCGGGCCGGGTGCGGCGCCGGAGCGGATCTGGTGAACGCTTTTGGAGCCCAGCGAGGTCGGCCAGGGCGACATCGGCCACGACCGGCGTGCCATACGGACGCCACGTGACAGGGGCGACTGGATGCCGGCGCCAGCCGCGTGGTTGGTACGTTTTCGACGATCTCGCCCACACCCGCGGTCACTAGGCGGCGGCCTTGTCCGCGTCCGCGCCATCGGACGCAGCGAGGTCGACGAGACAGGCACTCTCGACCCGGATCTGCCCAGAGGGACGGCATCGGCTTGGGTAGTTCGGCGTCATGGGAGTGAGACAGACGCGCCGACTCGGTGTCGTGGCGTGGGGCAGATGCGCCGACTCGGCATGGCTAGCGGGTGTCGTCCGCTCGGCGAGTGCGGTGACTGGTTGTGATCGGTCGGTCTATGTGCGTCTGGTGAAGCGGATGTCGCCGTTGGGGAGGCGTTCGTGGAGGTACGCGGTGTCGTGGGCGCGGTGGTGGTGATGGCTGCAGAGCAGGGCGGCGTTGTCGAGGTCGGTCGCTCCGCCTTGGGCCCAGGCGATCCAGTGGTGGGCCTCGGCCCAGGTGCCGGGGATGTCACAGCCTTCGGCTTCACAGGTCGCCGACCGCAGGAGCAGCGCTCGGCGTTGGGCGGCGGTGAAGAAGCGTTCCTTGCGGCCGAAGTCCAGCACCTCCGACGCGCTCCCGAGGACGGCCGGGATGATGTTTGCGGTGCAGGCCAGGCGTCGTGCTTCGGCGGCGGTGATCGGGCTGCCGCCGAGGATCTGGGCGATGCCGGCTTCCTTGCGGAGCTGGTCGATGTCGATCGTGACGATCACGGTGGTGGCGTCGCCGCCGTGGATCGGGAGCCGGGTCGGGTCGAGGGTTTCGAGCAGCTGGCAGAACGCACGTCCCAGGCGCCGGTCGTAGGGCAGGTAGTCGCCGGTGTCGGTGCGGGTGCCGTCATCGCGGCGCGGTGAGGCGAAGGCTTCGAGGTTGGTGGCCAGCCGGTCCGCGGCCGCATCCGGGACCACCGCAGAGATCCGGGTGGTGCCGTCCCCGAGGCGCCGCATGGCCAGCCGGGTCTTCTTCCTCGCGTGGGCTTCCTCGGCCGCGAGCCGTCGGGCTTCTTCGGCCTCAGCGATCTCGGGCGCGATCAGATCCAGGATCCGCCGCCCCAAGCGACGCAGCTGGGTCGGGTCGAACTCGGTCGCATAGGCAACCAGCGCTTCTTCGGCCTTCGTCTTGATCTCGGGATCGAGGTCGGCGGGGAGGTCGTCAAGCGCGTCGACGATCACCTGGGCTTGGGCTGGGTTGCAGGCGCCGGCCCGCATCGCCGCCGCGACCAGCGTGTAGGAACGGTCGAGCGCCTCGGCCAGCCGCAGGTCGGCGCGGAGGACCTCGGCGCGTTGATGGGTGTGGTGATGCAACCACGCCGCCACATCCCGGGCCGCACTCTCGGCGGCCACGTCAGCGGCGGCGGCGAGCACCCGCAGTTCGAGCTCAGCCAGCTGGGCTTTGGCCCGGGCGATCTCGAGCAGGGTGGCGGCCTTCTGGTCGGTGGCCATGAACGCTGGATTCGCCTCAGCAACCGCATCGAGGGAGGCGGTGATCGCGACCACGGCCCCCAGGACAGGGTGTTGTGGCTGTTGCAGCGTGGTCATCGAACCGGTCACCTCCCGACGTACGAACTCAAGGGTTTCTGCCTGTGCAGAATCCCGGTTGGTTCGCTGGTCTCGGAGGCCCGGAGTACGGGCTATTACTTACCCTCGCAGCTCAGCGTTCACGCCCCTGGTTCCCCTGGATTACCCCACACCCGATGTCTCCCGGGTGGATAGGGCACGCCTCTTTCGAGGTGGTCGGCCTTCACGTTTACGCCTGCGCCGAGCCTACCACACAACGCAAAACAACCAAACCCAATCAGGGACAGATATCCCAAACCCAAGCCAGACCGCTGCTGGAAGCCCGCAAGACAGCCAAATGGCACCCAACCCAGACACCCTGCTTCTAAATCTCCCAACCCAGACAACGTATTGGCCCCACCCGCGCTGGAACTCCGCACGAGACCAAACCGACACACATCAGCCGCTACCCTCTGTCCCCGATGACCATGACAGAGATCGGCGCGGCCTACGACGGCCGCGCAGCTGAGTACATCGACCTCTTCGGAACGATCGACAAGCTCGCCGAACGCGACCGCGAGACGATCACGACGTGGCGACACACCACGACCGGCCGCCTCCTAGACGCCGGCTGCGGCCCCGGACTCTGGAGCCAAGAGCTGACCGCGAGCGGCGTACGCGAGGTGGTCGGTGTGGATGCGTCGGCCGAGTTCATCGCGGCTGCACAAGCAACGTATCCAAACGTCAGCTTCGAGCGAGCGGACCTAGCCGCGCTCCCGCTGGAGGACCGGTCGATCGGCGGCATCCTGGCGTGGTACTCGATCATCCACACCCCACCCGCCGATCTTCCCGCGATCCTCGACGAGTTCGCCCGCGTACTCACGCCAGGCGGCTCGGCGCTGATCGGCTTCTTCGACGGCGAGCCCGGCGAGGCGTTCGACCACGCAGTGCACACGGCGTACTACTGGTCCGCCGAGGCGCTCGGGGACCTGCTGGCACCGTACGGGTTCGTCGTTGAGCAGGCGTCAACCCGGCAGGACCCGGGTGCGCGCCGCCGCCAGGGTGATCTGGTCGCGACGCGCACCGAGTGACAAGCCTGTGAGCCGTCAGTAGTGGCGTACGCAGTCGCGCAGGGCGAGCGCTGTCTCCATGGCTGCCGCGGCGGCCTCATAGCCCTTGTCCTCGCTGGACCCCTCGAGCCCGGCGCGGTCGAGCGCCTGCTCCTCGTTGTCGCAGGTCAGTAGGCCGAAACCGACGGGGATGAGGTGGTCGATCGCGATCCGGTTCAGCCCGTCGGTGGCGGCCGAGCAGACGTAATCGAAGTGCGGAGTGCCACCGCGGATGACGACGCCGAGCGCGACGATGGCGTCGTAGCCCGACTTGGCGAGCGCGGCCGCGGCGACGGGGAGTTCGAAGGCGCCCGGGACCCGGACGACCGTCAGGCCGCCGACTGCGGCGTCCTTCAGCGCTCGTTCGGCGCCGTTCAACAGGCCGGCCATCACCTCGTCGTGCCAGCGCGCGGCCACGACGGCGACCCGCAGATCGCTCGCGTCGACGACCTCGGGGGTCGGGGCTCCCTTGCCACTCATCGGTTCTCCTCAGACAGATCGGGCAGCGCGTGACCCATCCGGTCACGCTTGGTCAGCAGGTAGGCGAGGTTGTGCTCGTTGGGTCGCGGGGTGAGCGGGACCCGCTCGGCGACCTCGACACCGTACGCCTCCAGGTGACTCACCTTCTCGGGGTTGTTGGTCATCAGGCGAACCGAGTCGACCTTGAGGTCGCGCAGGATCTGGGAGGCGGCGCCGTAGTGTCGCGCGTCGGCCGGGAGGCCGAGATCGAGGTTGGCGTCGACGGTGTCGCGACCGCCGTCCTGGAGCTGGTAGGCCTGCAGCTTGGCGAGCAGCCCGATGCCGCGGCCCTCGTGGCCGCGCAGGTAGACCACCACACCGCAGCCCTCGGCCGCGATCCGCGAGAGAGCCTCGCGCAACTGCGGGCCGCAGTCGCAGCGCCGCGACCCGAACACGTCCCCGGTCAGGCACTCCGAGTGCACTCGCGCGAGCACCGGGTCGCATCCTGCGATGTCCCCGTAGACCAGCGCGACGTGCTCGACATCGTCGTCGATTGTGCGATAGCCGTACGCGGTGAAGTCACCGAACTCTGTAGGCAGCCGCGTCACCGCGCGCCGCTCGACCAGCACCTCCGTACGCCGCCGGTAGGTGACCAGGTCGGCGATCGAGATCATCGCGAGACCGTGCTCGTCGGCGAACTCCCGCAACTGCGGGGCGCGCTGCATGGTGCCGTCGTCGTTGACGAGCTCGACCAGCGCACCGGCGGGCTCCAGACCGGCCAGCCGGGTCAGGTCGACAGCGGCTTCGGTGTGACCGACGCGCACCAGCACTCCCCCGTCGCGTGCCCGCAGCGGGAAGACGTGGCCGGGCCGGGTCAGGTCCCCGGCAACCGACGACGGACCGGCGAGCAGCCGGGTCGTGAGCGCCCGGTCAGCGGCCGAGATGCCGGTCGAGACGCCCTCGCGGGCGTCGACCGAGACCGCATAGGCGGTCTGCTTGCGGTCCTCGTTGACACGGGTCATCGGCGGCAGGTCGAGGGCGTCGAGCCGCTCCCCCTGCAGCGCCACGCAGATCACGCCGGAGGACCAGCGGATCGCGAACGCCATCACCTCCGGGGTCGCCAGCTCGGCGGAGAAGATCAGGTCGCCCTCGTTCTCCCGGTCCTCGTCGTCGACGACCACGACCGGCTTGCCGGCCGCCAGGTCGGCGATCGCGTTCTCGACCGGATCCAGCCGGACCCCCACGTACTGCTCCGTGCCGTTCTCGATGCCGCTGTGTTCGATACTCACGGCTGAACCCCTCCCAGAAGCTTCTCGACGTGCTTGGCGATGATGTCGGTCTCGAGGTTGACCTCGTCGCCGACGGCCCGGAACCCCAGCGACGTACGCGCCAGGGTCTCGGGGATGAGGCTGACCGTGAACACGTCGTCGGTCACGGAGACGACGGTGAGGCTGATCCCGTCGACCGCGATCGAGCCCTTCTCAACGACGTAGCGCGCGAGCTCAGGATCGAGGGAGATCGTGACGACCTCCCAGTGCTCACTGGGCTCACGCGAGACGACGCGGCCGACGCCGTCGACATGGCCCTGAACGATGTGGCCACCGAGCCGGGTGCTTGGGGTGACCGCGCGCTCCAGGTTGACCTGGTCGCCGACGGAGAGCGCGTGCAGGCTGGTGCGCTTGAGCGTCTCCAGCATCACATCGGCAGTCCACTCGTTCTCGCCCAGCGTGGCAACGGTCAGGCAGCAGCCGTTGACCGCGATGGAGGCTCCCAACTCGGCGTCCGACAGCACGGTGGCGGCGGAGATGCTCAGGCGTACGGCGTCGCCCTGGTCCTCGATCCCGGCGACGGTGCCGAGCTCCTCAACAATCCCGGTGAACATCACTGCTCCCCTTTCTGCGGTTCCAGAATGCTGTGTGGTTCTAAAATCAGGCGAACGTTCGGCTCCTCGCCCGGAGCGGCCGGCGAGAGCACGTCGACTGAGCGCACCCGCGGCCGGAAGGCGTCGGAGATGGTGGTGATCCCGAGGTCGGCGACGGCCGAGCGGCCGGCGCCGAGCAGGAACGGGGCGACGTAGACGACGATCTCGTCGACGAGGCCCGCCTCCAGGAAGGCTGCGGCCAGCGTCGGCCCACCCTCGAGAAAGACGTGGCGGCGCTCGCGCTCCCACAGGGCGGCCAGCGCCTCGTGTGGGTCGCGCGTGCGGAGGTGGAGGGACGGCGCCTGCGCGTCGAAGATCCGGCGGTCCTCAGGAAGGTCGCGCTCCCCCATGACGACCCGGAGAGGCTGTACGCCGACCGGCCGGTCCTCCAGGTCACGGACCGTCAGCGCGGGGTCGTCGACCGCGACCGTGTTGGTCCCGACCAGCATCGTGTCGCTCAGTGCCCGCAGCTTGTGGGTGTCGAGCCGCGCGGCGCGCGAGGAGACCCAGCGCGAGGTGCCGTCGGCGGCCGCGCTGCGCCCGTCGAGCGTGGTGGCAAACTTCCAGGTGACGTAGGGGCGCTGCAGCTCGGCCGCCCGGGTCCAGACCCGGTTGAGCTCACGGGACTCCGCTGCGTACAGACCCTGCTCGACCTCGATGCCCGCCTGCTTCAGCGTGGCGGCACCGCCGGCGGCGACCGGGTTCGGGTCGGACTGGGCGTAGACGACACGGGCGACGCCGGCCTCGATCAGCGCCTGCGAGCAGGGGCCGGTGCGGCCGGTGTGGTTGCACGGCTCGAGCGTCACGACTGCCGTCGCTCCCCGAGCAGCCTCCCCGGCGCCGGCCAGCGCATCGACCTCGGCGTGAGGCGTGCCGGGCCCGCGGTGATAGCCCTCGGCGATCATCGACCCGTCAGGCGCCAGGAGTACGCAGCCCACCCGTGGGTTCGGGTAGATGGCAGGTCCCGGGGCGCCGATCGCAGCGGCCAGCTCCAGGGCGCGACGCATCGCTCCCGGCTCCGGGTCACGCTGGTCCAAGCACTTCATCTGATCCCCTCTGGTCCGTCTCACGGACTCCGGGGTCAGGCCGAGACATCGCGCCGCGCCCTGTTGGTCCAGAGCGGTCACGACGAATCGGGCTGCGTGCGTCTTCCCATCCGGACTTTAACCGTCGGTCCAGGATTCTCACCTGGTCAACCGATGACTGGCTGCCATCGGGTCGCGGACTTCTGGACCTTGATCCAGTCACCGCCGGCTCGGAATTTCACCGACCCCAGAGCACGCGAGCACAAGCTCGTCTACGACCAGTGTGCCACACACGTGGCACGACGCCGGATCAGGCGTCGACTGCTGAGACGGCCTTGTCGCGAAGCGCGTTGACCATCGCATCGGGGTCCGCGGCCGAGTAGACGGCGGAGCCTGCGACGAAGACGTCGGCCCCGGCCTCAGCGCAACGCTCGATGGTCTCCAAGGACACCCCGCCGTCCACCTGCAGCCAGGTCTCGACGCCGGCCTTGTCCATCATCGCCCGCGCCCGGCGGATCTTGGGCAGCACCAGATCGAGGAACTTCTGCCCGCCGAAACCGGGCTCGACGGTCATCAGCAGCACCATGTCGAGCTCGGCCAGCATGTCCTCGTACGGCTCGATCGGGGTCGCCGGCTTGAGCGCCATCGAGGCCCGGGCACCCTTGGCGCGGATCTCGCGGGCCAGCCGGACCGGCGCCTTGGTGGCCTCGACGTGGAAGGTCACCGAGCCACAGCCGGCCTCGACGTAGGCGGGGGCCTCGCGGTCGGCGTTCTCGATCATCAGATGGGCGTCGAGCGGCACGGACGTGGACCGCGCGAGCGCCTCGACCATCGCCGGGCCGAAGGTCAGGTTTGGCACGAAGTGGTTGTCCATCACGTCGACATGGACCCAGTCGGCGCTGGGGATCCGGGCAACCTCCGCCCCGAGGGCGGCGAAGTCGGCGTTCAGGATGGACGGAGTGATCTGGATGTGGCCCACGGAAGGCACCCTAGATGACCCCGAGGGGTCAGAGGGCAGCCAGGTCGGCGTACGTCATTCCTTCGAGCGTGTCGCGGAAGACCCGGCGCTCGCCGGGGGCGACGGGGACGTGGTTCTCGACCACCAGGACGGTGCAGCCGGCGGCCTCGGCGGAGCGGGCTCCGGTGTTGGAGTCCTCGACCGCGATGGTGTCCTCGGCGGCGACACCGAGCGCGGCCGCCGCGGTGAGGTAGGGCTCGGGGTGGGGCTTGCCGTTGCGGACCATGTCGCCGGTGACGATCACCTTGAAGGTGCCTTCGGGAAGCTGCTGGAGGATGGGGCCGACGAACCGGGCGTACGACATCGTCACCAGCGCGCACGGCACACCCTGCTCGAACAGGTCGGTGAGCAGCTCGCGCGCTCCCGGTCGCCACGGGACCTCGCGCTCGACCTGCTCGACCACGCCGTCGAGGAGCATCTCGACGATCTCCTCCGGCTCGTGGGGAAGGCCCATGCCCTCTTTGACCAACCGCGCCGACTCGATCAGCGCGTTGCCGACCAGCTCCATCGCCTGCTCCTCGGACCAGGTCGCCCCGAACCGCTCGGCGATGGCGTACTCCGCGGCGATCCAGTAGGGCTCGGTGTCGACCAGGGTGCCGTCCATGTCCATCAGGACGGCCTTCGGCGGACCGGATCGGCGCTCATGAATCTGACCAGCAAGTTCGCTCGCAGAAGCGGTGCTCAACGTGGCCTCCAGAACGCCGATGTGTTGTCCTACTCGCAAGGGTTGACCATAGCCCAAGCGCCTCTGGACCTTGCACACGCCTTGCAGCCTCGCTGGCTCCACAACGCCGACCACCGCACCATCACTGCCTGTCGGCTCGAATCGACAGGTTTTCACCGGTAATCAAAGGCACCTCGGAAGGTGACGCTGCAACCGAAGTTGGTTACGCAACTGGCCTACGGGTGCGCGCCAGTCAGTCAGGCCCCTCTTACTGTCGATCCCCTGGCCATGGATAGCCATCCCACGCGGCCTCCAGAATCGGGTTCCGCAGCACCTCACCGACTAGGTCCATTCCCACGTCCAGGGGGTGCATCATGCGCTCGGGATCGTTGATCATCTTCAAGAGTCTTCGCTCTACGTCATCGGTCGACAAGCAAACCATCCGCTCGATATCACTGAGCGATGCCACGGTGATCGGGATGTCACCTCGTGACAGCACCTCATCACGAACCCACGGTGTGTTTGCCATGTAGAACGGCTCAGCGGTCACCAAGATCCCCACCAAGGGCCGATCTGTTGGGATATGTGCGAACTCAGGTCTGCCTTCAGCCAGCAGGCCCGCGGTCGTGATCAGTTGGTCGACGCCCTTCACCAGCGGACTATGGGCACGGTCTTTGTATCCGTCCCCTGCCGCCTGCGCAAACCAGCCGTAGCGAGCCGACTTCACCTCGATCATCACGACCAGAGATTCAAAGACCAAGAACCAATCCGTGCTGTCTTTACGGGACTTGCCCACCCAGTACTCGACCTCCGGGAAGAGCGTCACCGATGGCTCCAAGAGCCTCAACTGCTTGCCCACATAGTGCTGAGTGAGCAGCCCCATATCGGTGCCGAATGGCTGAGATCCAAACTCCTCGACGCCTCGGTAGAAGAGGACCTCAGGCGTCACCGTCCGCATAATCAACGACGGCTGAGGCGCTAAAAGGCGACCATCTCCCATCCTCAGCAAGGGCACGTCCACCAACGGGTTGTAGTCGAACCGTGCGTTACCGGGCGGCGCCTTAGGTGCAGCTTCGTACCTCTGCTTGAACTCGTCGAAAGTGACGCTCAACTGCTCTGCACGTAGGTCAAGGACCTCCCGCGGCCAGGTACGGAAGATGACATCGAAGGAGGGATCGTCAAAGGCGCTTAAGTCGATCCATCCGCCCCGGCCCGAAGCAAGGGCATGCAGCATGAATGTCGCACCGACCATCTGTCCGAGAGGTGCGCCAAGAAGACGGTCGGCGGTCTGTAAGGTGAAAGTTCTAGCGCCAGCCTCCCCCAGTCCGTCGACTAGTAGAGCTTGGCTCCGACTGACCTCCGCAGCTGCGGAGGCTTGGTAGGGGAACTGCTCGTAGGCGACACGTGTTAGAACGTCAATCAACTGGTCATCGCCCTTCTCAGTGTCGATCTCGGCGATGCGTGCGTGGGCGGACATGATCCGGCGAAGAGCCTCGCCGTCGACGTCATCGCGCCGGTACTCGTTTCCCCACAACACCGACTCACGCGCAGCAGTTGCGATCGCCCACGGCGGAATCGCGACCATCAGCTCCGTACGTTTTTCCGGCTCTTGCGCCCCGACAAGAGCAAGTTCCGCCAGCGCGGGGAGCAGATTGCTCGGCCGATATCGCCGCACCGTCTGGCGAAAGTCATCGAACGCGATGACAGAGCGGTTCCCCGTCGCCCTAGGGCGCGGACGTAGCGCAAGTGCTTTGACAGCAAAGTCGGCTACGGCCTCGCGAGCCCTTGTCCTGACGACGTCCGTTGGTACCACTCCGGGAGTATCGCACCTGCATGTGCCGGGCGTGGTGCGGTCGGTGATCGCGAGGCAGGACGATCAAGTACTTCACCTAGCCAAGTACTTCAGCCGGCCGAACCGGAGATCGAGGTGGACGTCGACGACGACCGCCTCGGTCACGACGAGCACCGCCCAAACTGCTGATCCGGTCTAACTTTGCTCCTAGGTTCGCACAAGATGCTGGACGGGCTCGCCGCAAATGGGCGGCTTCGCGATCATTGACCCCTGCGCGATGCCATCTACCTAGCCCGAAGAACTGGACCCGCACCCTCGACGCGACGGCGGTCACGTGAAGTGGGAATGCGGCCGAACTCACCTGGCTCGATTCGGTGGTGGCCAAGGGGCCGGACGGAAGGCGGGTCGTCGTTCGCCCGCGAGCACCGGGATCCGGGATCCGGGATCCGGGTGTTGGGCTGTCGCTGTTCGATGAGCACGATCACTGGCGCTCGTAAGCCTCTGTCACCATCATTTTGATCGACACTTGGCCTGCCTCGAGGACCAACCCACCGTTCTCACGCTTGGGTCTAGGACAGGATCCGGCACGCCGCGAGCTTTGGGCTCGGACCGTTCCCGTCGCGGCACGTCGACATCAACAGGGATCTGGATGATGCTCACCCAGGTCGCCGCTGACCTGACCGCCTAGACCCAGCTCTTTCGCACTGACCGGGGACACCGTACTCAGGCGGTCTGGCGCAGGGCGGCTGCAGTCATCGCCGCAGTCCCCGACATCGCCGCGATCCCGCAACCCGCATGACACGCCCGTCTCCCACGAAGTAACCACCCGGAGCACCGCAGCCGGCTGCGCCAGAACTAGTCAGGACGTCTATCACTCTCGCGCACGGAAACGCGACCTTAGCGGACGTACTCGTCGTAGGTCCGTTGGCCGCGGAACGGGGCGACGTGCTGGGCGACGATCCCGACAGGGACGGTCTCGCGCTTGAGGACGCCGTACTCCTCTGGCCAACTGCCGTCGCGTGGCAGCTTGAAGGAGCCCATCAGCATGTCGATCACCGGCAGGTGGATGGCGTAGTTGCGGTCCCAGTAGTCGAGGTGCCGGGCGTGGTGCCAGTGGTGGTAGCGCGGCAGCACGATCAGATATTCGAGAAAGCCGAATCGGATGCCGAGGTTGGCGTGCGCGACGACCGCCTGGATGCCGACCAGCACGGCGTATGCGTTGACGACCGAGGTCGAGAAGCCGAGGAACAGCAGCGGCAGCAGCACGATGCTGCGGGTCAGCACGGTCTCGACGAAGTGCACCCGGGAGCCGGCAAGCCAGTCGAGCTCGGGGCTGGAGTGGTGCACCGCGTGGAAGCGCCACAGCACCATGATCCGGTGGTAGCAGCGGTGCAGCACCGCCTGGGCCAGGTCGGCAAGGAAGACGGCGAGCAGGAAGGCGACGAGGAACGGCAGGTCGTCGATCCAGGCCTGTACGCCCGGCACCTTCACCGACGAGACCACCAGCGACGTCGAGGTCGTGACCATGATCAGGATGAGCTGAACCAGGACGTGGCTCATGAAGAAGTAGCACGCGTCGGTGCGCCAGCCGGGCCGGAAGACCGGCACCGGGCGGCGCGCGAAGGCGTGCTCGAGCGGGATGAAGACCAGCGCGGAGAAGAACAGGGCGAGCACGAACCAGTCGAGGCCGAGCGAGAACGGTGTGTCGTTGACCGGGCCGTCGAACGGGACCTCGGTGCCGCCGAGCAGCACCGCGGCGGTCGCCGTCCCGACGCCGAGGAAGGCCATCCGCTTGTGCTGGTCGCGCAGCACCGCGATCGTGCCGGCGAAGAAGGCGGCCGCGAGGCCGACGAGCAGCAGCGTACGCGCGAAGTCCTCGGTGTAGACCGCGCGGAACTCACGGGTGGTCAGCAGCTCCGGGAAGTGGAAGCAGAGCACCGTCGCCAGGCTCAGGACGCCCAGGAAGCACGAGGCGGCCGGCGCGAACAGGTGGTGGCGCAGCAGGGCGAAGCGCGGGCGCCGGGTGGCGGTTTCGGTGTCGGTCTCGGACATGGCAGCAGTCTGGCCGCCGCCCCACCGGCTGCGCCTGAGCCGGCGTACTCAATTCCGACGTGGACTCAGCCGACGGGCACAGCCGCGATGCGGTCGGTTCCTGAGTAGATGTTCATCGAGGAGCCGCGCAGGAAGCCGACCAGGGTCAGGCCGTTGTCGTCGGCCAGGTCGACGGCGAGCGAGGACGGCGCCGAGACCGCGGCGAGCAGTGGGATGCCGGCCATCACGGCCTTCTGGACGAGCTCGAAGGAGGCCCGGCCGCTCACCATCAGCATGCTGTTGCGCAGCGGCACCAGCCCCTCGCGCAGGGCGTGCCCGATGACCTTGTCGACCGCGTTGTGGCGCCCGACGTCCTCGCGTACGCAGAGCAGGTCGCCCTCCGCGTCGAAGAGCCCGGCCGCGTGCAGGCCGCCGGTGCTGTCGAAGACGCGCTGCGCCTCCCGCAGCCGCTCCGGCAGGGTGGTCAGCAGCTCGGGCGTGACTCGGAGGGTGTCCTCCGCGACCGACCAGGCCGAGGACGTACGCACCGCCTCGAGCGACGCCTTCCCGCACAGTCCGCACGAGGAGGTCGTGTAGAAGCTGCGCTCCAGGGAGGCGTCGGGCGGGGCTACGTGGGCGGCCAGGCCCACGTCGACCACGTTGTAGGTGTTGCCGCCGTCGGCGGTGGCACCGGCGCAGTAGCGGACGCTGGCGACATCCTCGGCGGAGTGCACGACACCCTCGCTGACCAGGAAGCCGATGGCGAGGTCGAAGTCGCCCCCGGGAGTGCGCATCGTGACGGTCAGCGGTCGCCCGTTGACCCTGATCTCCATAGGCTCCTCCGCGGCCAGCGTGTCGGGTCGCCGCGAGATCACGCCGTCGCGTACCCGCAGCACGGGCCGTCCAACTGTCACTCGTCCCATGTCAGCTCCTGTCGTGTGGTCTGTCGAGCCCTCGCGCGGATGCCGGCGTCGCAGCAGAAGCCCCGGCTGGTGCGCTTGAGGCAGAGGAGCCCGACACAGCGGCCGTCCTCGACCACAGCCAGCCTGCGGCACCGGTTGCCGATCATCCACACCCAGGTCTCCCAGAGGTCGGCGTCGGGGGCGACCGTGCGGCCCCGCAGCGCGCCCATCGTCCTCGCCGGTCCGTCCCCGCTCGCCTCGACCTCGTGCGGTTCGATCACCGTCAGCAGCAGGCCGTCATCGACGACGAGCGCCGCGTGCACGTGGTCGTCGCCGAAGAGATCGCGTACGTCGCGACCGGTCGCCGTGGCGGGGAGCAGCTTCGGCCGGCGGACCATGGCGTCGGCCACGGTCGCCTCGCCGGGCGCGTACGCGAGCCGTCCGCCGCCGAACTCGACCCCACCCTGCTTGCGGGTGGTCGACTCCTCGATCCTGCTGAGGGGCACCTGTCCTCTTCTCGTTCGCGCTGCCGGTCCTGATGAAGACCACGGTACGCCGCGCTGCCCGTCCTCGTCGCCGGTCCCGGGCCCCGGACCATTCTGTCAGCCGGGTGCCGCCAGATGAGCCGTCGACTCGGCACGGGATCGCCGAGCCACGTACGATCTGCCTACCTACGACGGGTGCCGGAGGTTCCGTGAACGAGATCCAGCTCAGCGACCTGAGCCTTGGACGACATATCGCCCAGGGCTCTCAGGGCCGCATCATCGAGCTGGCCGACCACCCCGGGACGGTCGCGAAGCTGTACCGCACGCGAGAGCTCGGGCTGGTGGACGGCCGTGCCCTGGCGGAGCTGGTGCGGATCCGTGGGCTGGTCGAGAGCGAGGGTCTGCTGGTGGACCACTTCGCCGCCTGGCCGCACACGGTCGTGCTCGACGGGCTGCGCACCGCCGGCTTCCTGATGCAACGGGTCCACGAGCCGTTCCTGGCCGGGTTCGGTCCCGCCACCGCGCTCGCGGAGCTGGGCCTGCTCGTGGACACGGGCGATGTACGCAGTCCCGGGATCTACGAGCGGGTGCTGCTGATGCGGGCGCTGGCCGCGGTGATGGACGCGCTGCACCGGCAGGGGCTCGTCCTCGGCGATCTCTCGCCGCGCAACATCGCCTGGTCGGTGTCGCCGATCCCCCGGGTCATGCTGCTCGACTGCGACGGGATCCGGCCCGCCGGCGAGGACGGCGTGCTGCCGCCTGCCGACACCCGCGGCTGGGAGGACCCCACCAACCTCGGCCTGCCGCCGACGGCCGACAGCGACCGCTTCAAGCTGGCCCTCACGATCGCCCGCGTGCTCACCGGCGACCGCAACGCCGCCCCCGCCCTCCGGCCCGATCTGACCTTCGCCGGCCAGGCCGGCATCCTGGTCGGTCCGCTGACCCGGCTGATGGATCAGGCCGCCGGCCCTCCCGGACTGCGTCCCACCGCGTCACAGTGGGCCACCGTCCTGGACGCGCGCAGCCCCTGGGCCGGAGCCGCCCCGCCGGTGCCTCCGGCGATGCCCTCCCGCGGTCCGTCTCCCAGCGGGGAGATCCTGCGCCCCTTCCGACGCTCGCGCTGATCCCGGGGCCTCAGGTCGCCGACCAGCTGGACCACCGGGTGACCTCGATGACGATCACCGGGCCGGTGGGTGGCTGCTCGCGGTAGTCGGCGTACTTCGCGACCAGCGGGGCGAGGTCATGGGTCGCATGCACCCGCGCGACGCCATCGGCGCGCGCCCACCACAGCTGCGACCAGTCGTCGTCGTAGGCGTCGACCAGGAGCGACACCGCCGGGTTCGCCGCGATGTCCTCGAGCCGCCGCAGCCGGGTGGTCGACTTGGGCTTGTGGTCGACCGCGGTGATGATCACGTCGCCCACCAGGGCGAACACGATCGGCACGATCCGGGGCGCCGCATCGGCCGAGACCGTCGCCAGCCGCGCCACCCGGGCACCGGCGAACCGCTCCCTGGCCCACTGCTCCTCGTGTCGCACCGTCCGAGCCTATCCGCGTCGGCGAGGGCGGCCGGGAGACGGATACGGTGTCCCGCATGGCTCCCGACCTCCTGACTCGTGCTGCCTGCTGAGGCCGAGCGGCTGCTCACCGTCGACCTGGTCGAGTGGCTGGCGGACCTGGTCGATCCGGCGCTGCTGAGGCAGGAGTCGCCGAAGGCGCGGCTCCAAGGGCTGCGCAGCGCGGTCGTCCACCGGATCGGGGTCAACGAGGCCTCCGCGCTGCTGCACTTCCGCGACGGGCTCGAGCACAACCCGCTGCCCCTGCGCGACCAGGACGGGCTGCGGCTGGTGCTGGTCACCAGCCGCGGTGAGGACCTGGCCGTCGACGACGTCGAGTTCGCCGACTGGAGCCGCGACGACGACTGCCAGCGCTGCCGGACCGCGCTGGAGAGCTGGGCGCCACCTGCCTTCGACAACGGTTCACGGATCACGTCCGTGGGTGGTCTGCACATCGCGTACGACCACGCCGACCGCGCCGGCATGGAGCCCGAGGAGCTCTTGGCCCGACTCCGGCCGGCGGTCGCCGAGGCAAACGCAGCCCTCCGCTCCTGGGACTCCTCGACGGTCGGCGCCTACTGGTACCCCGCCACCGAGACCTGGGCCCACCTGATCCCGCTGGCCCTGGACCGGGAGCGCGACCCGGTGGCGGGCGTGCTCACCCGCCACCCGGACGGCTACCACCTCGTCACGATCCTGACGCGGCGTACGGCATTCTGGAACGTGGTCAGCGTTGGTCACGTCCCGCCGGCATGGCTGGACAACCCCGAGGATCAGTCCTCCGGGTCGTAGCCCAGGTTGGGCGACAGCCAGCGCTCGGCCTCGGTCATCGTCCAGCCCTTGCGCCGGGCGTAGTCGGCGACCTGGTCCTGACCGATACGGCCGACGACGAAGTACTGCGAGTCGGGGTGGCCGTAGTAGAGGCCCGAGACCGAGGCGCCGGGCCACATCGCCATCGACTCGGTGAGCTTGATGCCGGTGTTCGCCTCGACGTCGAGGAGCGACCAGATGGTCTGCTTCTCGGTGTGGTCGGGGCAGGCCGGGTAGCCCGGAGCGGGGCGGATGCCGGAGTACTTCTCGGCGATCAGGTCCTCGTTGGCGAGCTTGCCGTCGCCGCCCTCGTCGGCGGCGTAGCCCCAGAACTCGGTGCGTACGCGCTCGTGGAGCCGCTCGGCGAAGGCCTCGGCGAGGCGGTCGGCGAGCGCCTCCAGGAGGATCGCGGAGTAGTCGTCGAGGTCGTCCTTGAACGCCTTGACCCGGTCGGGCAGGCCGATCCCCGCGGTCACCGCGAAGGCGCCGACGTGGTCAGCCCCCTCGCCCACCGGCGCGACGAAGTCGGCCATCGACTTGTTGGAGATGCCGTCGCGGTGCTGGCCCTGCTGACGCAGCTGGAACAGCGTGGCGCGCTCCTCGGTGCGCGAGTCGTCGGCATAGACGACGACGTCCTCACCGGTCGAGTTGGCCGGGAAGAGGCCGTAGACGCCGCGTGCCTCGAGCCACTTCTCCTCGATGATCTTGTCGAGCATCTCCTGCGCGTCGTCGTAGAGCTTGCGCGCGGTCTCGCCGGTCGCCGGGTTGTTGAGGATGTCGGGGAAGCGGCCCTTCATCTCCCAGGCGTTGAAGAACGGCTGCCAGTCGATGTAGTCGCGCAGCTCGGCGATCGGATACTCCAGCAGCGTGTGCACGCCGGGCTGCGCCGGCTCCGCCGGCAACTTCGAGAAGTCGATCTCGGGCTTGTTGGCCTTCGCCTTGACGTACGTCAGGGACACCCGCTCGCGCCGCTCGGCGTGGCGCTCGCGGAGCGAGTCGTAGTCGACCTTGACCTCGGCCATCAGCTTCTCGCGCCGGCCGGCGTCGAGGAGGGCCGCCGCGGTCGGCACCGAACGGGAGGCGTCCTTGACCCAGACGACGGGGCCGTCGTAGGCCTTGTCGATCTTGACAGCGGTGTGGGCCCGCGAGGTGGTGGCGCCGCCGATGAGCAGCGGCAGGTCGAGCCCGACGCGCTGCATCTCGGTGGCGAAGCCGACCATCTCGTCCAGCGACGGCGTGATCAGGCCGGAGAGGCCGATGATGTCGGCGTCGTGCTCCTTGGCGGCGTCGAGGATCTTCTGTGCAGGCACCATCACACCGAGGTCGATCACCTCGTAGTTGTTGCACTGCAGCACCACGCCGACGATGTTCTTGCCGATGTCGTGGACGTCGCCCTTGACCGTGGCCATCACGATGGTGCCGTTCTTGGTCTCGGCATCGCCCGGCTTCTTCTCGGCCTCGATGAACGGGATCAGGTAGGCGACCGCCTTCTTCATCACCCGGGCGCTCTTGACCACCTGCGGCAGGAACATCTTGCCGGCACCGAACAGGTCGCCGACGACGTTCATACCGTCCATCAGCGGCCCCTCGATGACCTCGATCGGACGGCCACCGCGAGCCGAGATCTCGGCGCGGAGCTCCTCGGTGTCGGCCTCGACGTAGGCGTCCAGGCCCTTGACCAGCGCGTGGGTGATCCGCTCGCCGACGGGCAGCTCGCG
This sequence comes from Nocardioides sp. NPDC023903, assembly GCF_040639295.1. Classification (NCBI taxonomy): domain Bacteria; kingdom Bacillati; phylum Actinomycetota; class Actinomycetes; order Propionibacteriales; family Nocardioidaceae; genus Nocardioides; species Nocardioides sp. NPDC023903. The sequence goes on from NZ_JBEZZS010000001.1 coordinate 447,002, forward strand.
CCAGGCCTCGGCCTTGGCCTCCGCCTCGGGTGAGTCCTTGTTGTACTTCGAGGCGATCTCGAGCAGCCGCTCGGCGGCGTCGGGGCGCCGGTTGAGGACGACGTCCTCGATCCGGTCCCGCAGCTCGGAGTCGACCTCGGAGTAGGGCACCAGCGCGCCGGCGTTGACGATGCCCATGTCCAGGCCCGCCTCGATCGCGTGGTAGAGGAAGACCGCGTGGATCGCCTCTCGCACGGGGTTGTTGCCGCGGAAGGAGAAGCTCACGTTGGAGATGCCCCCGGAGACCTTCGCCCCGGGGAGGTTCTGCTTGATCCAGCGGACGGCCTCGATGAAGTCCACGCCGTACGTCGCGTGCTCCTCGATCCCGGTCGCGACCGCGAACACGTTGGGGTCGAAGATGATGTCGTCGGGCTCGAAGCCGACCTCGTCGACGAGGATCCGGTAGGCGCGCTCGCACACCGCGATCCTGCGCTCGTAGGAGTCGGCCTGGCCGTCCTCGTCGAAGGCCATCACGACCGCGGCGGCGCCGTAGCGCTTGCACAGCTGGGCGTGCTCGACGAAGGACTCAACGCCCTCCTTGAGCGAGATCGAGTTGACGATCGGCTTGCCCTGGACGAGCTTGAGGCCGGCCTCGATGACCTCCCACTTGGAGGAGTCGATCATGATCGGGACCCGGGAGATGTCGGGCTCGGAGGCGACCAGGGTCAGGAACCGGGTCATCGCCGCGACCCCGTCGATCATGCCCTCGTCCATGTTGACGTCGATGACCTGCGCGCCGTTCTCGACCTGCTGCGCGGCCACGGAGAGCGCGGTGTCGAAGTCGCCGGCCTTGATCAGGTTGCGGAACTTCGCGGACCCGGTGATGTTGGTCCGCTCCCCCACGTTGACGAAGAGGCTCTCCTCGGTCACGGTGAACGGCTCCAGGCCGGAGAGCCGCAGCGCGGGCTCGACCTCGGGGACGTCGCGGGGCGCGACCCCCTCGACCTGCTTGGCGATCTCGGCGATGTGGGCCGGCGTGGTGCCGCAGCAGCCGCCGACCAGGTTCACGAACCCGGCGGTGGCGAACTCGTGGACGTGGCCTGCGGTGTCACTCGGGCCTTCGTCGTACTCGCCGAAGGCGTTCGGGAGCCCCGCGTTCGGGTAGCAGGAGACGAACGCGTCCGAGATCCGGGAGAGCTCGGCGATGTAGGGGCGCATCTCCTGGGCGCCGAGCGCACAGTTGAGGCCGACCAGGAGCGGGTCGGCGTGGCGTACGGAATCCCAGAACGCCTCGGTGACCTGCCCCGACAGGGTGCGGCCGCTGGCGTCCGTGATCGTCCCGGAGATCACGACCGGCCAGCGGCGGCCGTACTCCTCGAAGACCTGCTGGACAGCGAAGATCGCCGCCTTGGCGTTGAGGGTGTCGAAGATGGTCTCGATGAAGATCAGGTCCGAGCCGCCCTCGAGGAGCGCGCGGGTCGCGTCGGCGTAGGCGTCGCGGAGCTGCTCGTAGGTGACGTTTCGGGCGCCGGGGTCGTTCACGTCGGGGCTGATGGAGGCGGTACGCGTCGTCGGGCCGAGCGCGCCGGCGACGTAGCGCGGCTTGTCGGGGGTCGAGTAGATGTCCGCGGCCGCACGAGCCAGGCGGGCCGCCTCGAAGTTGATCTCGTAGGCGAGGTCGGCCAGGTCGTAGTCGCTCAGCGAGACCGCGTTGGCGTTGAAGGTGTTGGTCTCGATGATGTCGGCGCCGGCCTCGAGATACTCGCGGTGGATGCCCTCGATGATCTGCGGCTGGGTCAGGTTGAGCAGGTCGTTGTTGCCGATGAGGTCGGTGGGCCAGTCCTTGAACCGCTCACCGCGATAGCCGGCCTCGTCGGGACGGTCACGTTGGATCGCAGTGCCCATCGCGCCGTCGAGCACCATGATCCGCTCCTTCAGGGTGGCGGTCAGGGTCTCGGTGACATCAGGGCGCAGACTCACTCTTGTTTCCTCTCCCGGGCGGGCACGGTGGTGTGCACGGCTTTGCCTGAAACACGCTACGGCGTAGGTGCGCAGGCCATGCCATTTCATTCCGAATCCTGACACTGGCAGTCCACCAGGTGGGAATTGAGAAGGTGTACGCAGGGTGAACGACGCCGACTCCCTGGCCTCGGTGACTAGGGTGGAGGTGTGATCGAGATCGAAGAGACCCGCGACCTGGTCGATCCTGTGGTGATCGCCGCGTTCGAGGGCTGGAACGACGCGGCCGATGCCGCCTCCGGCACGGTTGACCATCTAATGGACGTCTGGCACGCGCGGGTGGTGGCCGAGATCGATCCCGAGGACTTCTACGACTACCAGGTCAACCGGCCGGTCACCGGCACCGACGCGAACGGCTTCCGTTCCATCACCTGGCCCACCACCCAGGTCGCCGTCTGCTCCCCGCCCGACCTGGACCGCGACATCATCCTGGTGCGCGGCATCGAGCCCAACATGCGCTGGAAGCAGTTCGTCGGCGAGATCTTGGAATGCGTCGACGAGCTCGGCGGCCAGCTCGTGGTGACCCTCGGCGCGCTCCTCGCCGACGCTCCGCACACCCGGCCGATCCCGGTCTCCGGCACCGCCACCGAGCCCGACCTCGTCGACCGGCTCAAGCTCGACTCGCCGTCCTACGAGGGGCCGACCGGCATCGTCGGCGTGCTCCAGGAGGCCTGCGTCCAGTCCGACATCCCCGCGGTCTCGTACTGGGCTGCGGTCCCCCACTACGTCGCCGCCCCGCCCTGCCCCAAGGCCACCCTCGCGATCATCAACAAGCTCGAGGACCTGCTGCAGTGCTCCATCCCCCTCGGCGACCTCCCCGAGGACGCCCGAGCCTGGGAGCGCGGCGTCAACGACCTCGCCGAGGAGGACGAGGACGTCTCCGACTACGTACGCTCCCTCGAGGAGGCCCGCGACACCGCCGACCTCCCCGAGGCCAGTGGCGACGCGATCGCCCGGGAGTTCGAGCGCTACCTCAAGCGGCGTACGGACGACTCGTAGGACCGGCTGCAGGGATACCCGGTTAACCGGTTGCAGGGATACCCGGTTAACCGGGTATCCCTGCGCTTCTCAGGCAATGCAACACCCGAGAAGTGCAGGAAAAGCCCGAGCGGTGTGACGCATGTGGCCCCTGAGGCCGGCGATCAGAGCTTGATGCCGAGCGCCGCGTCGACGATCTGGGAGATCGTCTCGCCGGCGAGAGCGTCGGAGGTCTCGGCGAGACCGCCCTCGCCGAGGGTGGCGGCGACCCAGGCGTCGACGGCCTGGACCGCACGCGGGGCGTCGAGGTCGTCAGCCAGGGCACCGAGGATCGTCTCGACGACCGGGGCCGCGGGGGCGCCGCGGCCGAGAGCGACGGCCTTGCGCCACTCGGCGATCTTGTCGACGGCGTCGAAGAGCTTGGCGTCGGTCCACTCCCAGTCGTCGCGGTAGTGGTGGCCCAGCAGCACCAGCCGGATCGCCATCGGGTCGATCTCGGAGTTGCGCAGGGCGGAGACGAAGACCAGGTTGCCGCGGGACTTGGACATCTTGTGGCCGTCGTAGGCCACCATCCCGCCGTGGGTGTAGATCTCGGCGAAGTCCTTGCCTGCCGACCGCGCGTGCGAGCCGGACATCTCGTGGTGCGGGAAGACCAGGTCGGAGCCGCCGGCCTGGACGGTGAACCCGGCGCCGAGGTGCTCCAGCGCGATCGCGGTGCACTCGATGTGCCAGCCGGGACGGCCGGGACCGTACGGCGAGGGCCAGGCCGGCTCGCCGGGACGCTCGGCGCGCCACAGCAGCGGGTCGAGCGGGTCCTTCTTGCCGGCCCGCTCGGGGTCGCCGCCACGCTCACCGAAGAGCTCCAGCATCTCCGAACGGCTCAGGCGAGACTCCTCGCCGAACGCGTCGTCGACAGCCACCGAGGCGTAGACGTCCTCGTCGACCTTGTAGATCGCGCCGGCCTCCTCGAGCTCGCCGATCAGCGAGATCACCAGCGGGATCGATTCGACCGCGCCGATGTAGTGCTGCGGCGGCACGACCCGCAGCGCCTCCATGTCCTGCCGGAAGAGCTCGGTCTCGCGCTCGGCGAGCGCCTCCCACTCGATCCCGACCTTGTCCGCTCGCTCGAGCAGCGGGTCGTCGACGTCGGTGACGTTCTGGGTGTAGCCGACCTCGTAGCCGGCGTTGAGCCACGCCCGGTGGAGCAGGTCGAAGGCGACGTAGGTGTTGGCGTGGCCGATGTGGGTCGCGTCGTAGGGCGTGATGCCACATACGTACAGCGAACGCCGCCCCTGACCCTCCGTCGGGACGACCGCGTCCCGCTGATGGTCATAGAGCTGCACCTCGGGCCCGTTGACGGACAGTTCTGGGACTTCGGGTGCAGACCATGCGCGCATGGGTGCAGCCTACTTGGCGGGGACCACGTGTCTCAGAAGGGCGGCCACGGGATGACATGGCGGTCGTACTCCGGCCGCGGGAAGACCCCCTCGGCGAGCAGGGTCTCGCAGCGCCGGCCGAGCGCGTCGACCTCCCGACCCGTGAGGTACGCAGCCAGCTCCCGCCCCAACGCACCGGCGAGCCCCGCGTGCACCGCACGGATACCGGAGAGCTCCTCGTCGGAGAAGCCCTGCCCCCGCCACCCCCACAGGATGGTGCGCAGCTTCGGCTCCTCGTGAAAGGTCAGCCCGTGGTCGCAGCCGTAACGGCGCCCACCGGAGATCGGCAGGACGTGACCGCCCTTGCGGTCGGCGTTGTTGGTGATCGCGTCGAAGACCGCCATCCGTCGCAGCCCGGGCGTGTCCTCGTGGGCCAGGGTGACGACCCGGTCCTGATCGTCGAAGCCGTCGAAGACCCGGAGGTAGCCACCAGGCACCTCCCCCTCCGGCACGATGGTGACCGGGTCGAGGCTCTCGTCGGCGTGGACCCAGCGCTGGATCATCCCGGGGCCGTGCGGCCCGTCGCCGAGCCAGGTCTCGGGGACCACCGACCATCCCAGCGTCTCTGAGACGAGGTGGGCGGCGACCTCGCGATGCGCGAGCTGCCCGTCGGGGAAGTCCCACAGCGGCCGCTCCCCCGCGATCGGCTTGTAGACCACCTCGGTCTCGCCGATAGTGGCCAGGAAGGTCGCGTTCGAGGCCGTCGTCAGCCGCCCGACGAGCTCCATGGCCCCGTCACTCTCCGGGGCGATGATTCGCTCGCTCATCTGCTCAGACCGGGTCGCGCCGCTTGAACCCGTTCGCCCGGACGCACAGGTGTCCCTCGGGATCGATCGGGTTGCCGCAGAACGGGCAGTTGGGGCGTCCGGCGCCCAGCACCGCCTCGGCCCGCTTCACGAAGGCACGGGCGTTGCGCGGGGCGATCCGGACCAGGAGCACCTCGTCGGGCTCCGGCTCGTCCAGCTCGATGGCAGCCACCGCGTCCTCGTCGACCAGCTGGCCCGACTCGTCGACCTCGGCGATGATCTCGGTCTCGCTGATCGGGAAGACCTCGAGGACGACCTTGTCCTCGTCGGGGTCCCAGGCCAGCGTCATCGTGCCCGCCCGGAACTCCTCCTCGATCGGCTGCTCCAGCGGTCCGTTGTCGTCGAGGTCGAAGGGAGCGACCGCCGGCACCACGGCGGGCGCCGACTTCATCACCTCGTCGAGGAGCTCGTCGAGCCGTTCGGCGAGCACCGTGACCTGCTGCTTCTCCAGGGCCACGGAGACGACTCGGGCTCCCTCACGCGCCTGGAGGAAGAACGTACGCGCCCCGGGCTCGCCGACGGTGCCGACGACGAATCGCTCGGGCGGGTCGAAGGCGTGCATCACAGGCATGGTCAAACCTTATCCAGACCAGGCTCAGGACCCGAGCCGCCGCCCACGACCGCGTCGTCGTTGCGTCGCCGGGACGACTTGCGTCCCTTCTTCGCGGCCGGCTTCGGGGCGAGCCAAGACAGATCGCCGGCATGCGTGTTCGTGGCCAGGACCGAGGGACGCCCCTCCCCGTAGCGCACGACCGAGATCGAGGCCGGGTCGACGTGCAGCCGCTGGAAGAGGTCCAGGTGCATCCCGAGCGCGTCGGCGAGGATCGACTTGATCAGGTCGCCGTGGCTCACGCACAGCCAGACGGCCGAGTCTCCGTGCGCGGCCGTGACGGCGGCGTCGTGGCGGCGTACGGCCGCGACCCCTCGGGCCTGCATGGCGGCCATCGACTCGCCACCGGGGAAGGTGACCGCGGAGGGCTGGGTCTGCACCGTCTTCCACAGCTTGCGGCGCGCCAGCGTGGTGATCTTCTCCCCCTGCCACTCGCCGTAGTCGCACTCGGAGACGCCCTCCTCCACCACGACGGTGGGCTGCTCGGCGCGACCCTCGAGGATCACCGACAGTGTCTGCTGGCAGCGCTCCATCGGGCTGGTCACCGCCAGTGCCAGCGGGACCGGCGCGATCCGCTCGGCCGCTCTGCTCGCCTGCTCCACGCCGCGCTCGTCCAGTCTCACCCCAGGAAGCCGGCCGGCCAGGGTGCCGGATGCGTTCGCCGTCGTACGGCCGTGTCTCACCAGGATCATCGTCGCCACGACTGGCGACCCTATCCATCCCGGTGAAGCCGGCCCACAATGCCGGGCAGCATGGCCTAACCTGACAACGTGATCGTCGACAGCGCTCTCTACCGCGGCGGTGCGCGCGACAGGATCGACTGCGCGCCCCACGACTACGCCACGCTCCGCAGCGGCGTGAAGGATGAGGGCGACTTCGTCTGGCTCGGGCTCTACCAGCCCAGCCAGTACGAGCTCGAGGAGGTCGCCGAGGCCTTCGGGCTGCATCCGCTCGCCGTCGAGGATGCGCTGACCGCGCACCAGCGGCCCAAGCTGGAGCGCTACGAGGGCGGGATGTTCCTGGTCGTGAAGACGCTCTGGTACGTCGACTCCGAGGATGCCGTCGAGACCGGCGAGGTCGCCTTCTTCATCGGCCCCGACTACGTGATCACGGTCCGCCACGGTCGCGGATCCCGGCTCGCGCCGGCCCGCGAGCTGCTGGAGACCAGCGACGAGCAGCTCCTCAACGAGGGTCCGTACTCAGCGGTCCACGCGGTGGTCGACTACATCGTGGACGGCTACGTGGACGTCGCCACCGAGCTCACCAAGGACGTCGACGAGGTCGAGACCTCGGTCTTCTCCGACGAGCGCACCCACGACTCGGCCCGGATCTACCGGCTCCGCCGGGAGATCGCGGAGGTACGCCGCGCGGTGATGCCGCTGCGGGAGCCGGTGCGCCGCTTCGCCAACGGAGAGGGCGGGATCGACCCTGACCTACGCCCGTACTTCCGCGACGTCCTCGACCATCTCGCCTCCATCGTGGAGTCGATCGAGAACCTAGAGACGTTGCTGTCCTCTGCCTTCGAGGCCCATCTGGCGCAGATCTCGCTCCAGCAGAACGACGACATGCGCAAGATCTCGGCGGGCGCGGCGATGATCGTGGTGCCGACCCTCATCGCCGGGATCTACGGGATGAACTTCACCTACATGCCCGAGCTCGACTGGAGGTTCGGCTACCCGTTCGCGCTGCTGCTGATGGGCGGCGTGATCACCGGGATGTGGATCTTCTTCCGGAAGTCGGGCTGGTTCTGACCGCGTCGCTACCCTCTGCGCCACGGACGGCGCGGCTGTTGCTCTGCGGCCTCGCGTGCGCACTCTCGAAGCTCGTGGGCAACGGCTCGATACACGGTGGCCCACTGCTCCCCCGTGAGTCCGCCGACCTGAAGGTCACTACTTCTCGCGCTCGTGAAGACCTTCGCGTCTTCGACGTACTTCTCGGCTTTCGCCTCGAGCCACGCTAGGTGGTGCGGGGTGGTACTCATTGCTGCCAGTGTTTCACGTTTGGCGAAGTTGACGCGCGAGATCTTACGCCTGCAGACCCGGAAAACTAGTCGAGCTGCTTGACCGGGCGGGCGTCGAGGTGCTCCCGGTCGCACCACAGGGAGAGGTCGTCGGCGAACTCCGAGTCGGCCTCGCCGCCCTGTGAGTCGAGCTGCTCGCCCTGGTACCACTCGGTGAGCATCGCCGCATCGTCGTAGCCGGCGGGCATCCGCGGGCCCTGGTAGCGGACCGCGACGACCTCCTTCTCGCGCACAGAGATCATCCAGGCCCAGCCCGCGTCGTCGTCTTTGGCCGGCTGCCAGGCGAAGACCAGCGGGCCACGTTCGCCCTTCGTGGTGACACAGTGCTTGCGCAGCGCCGGCGCCGAGCAGGGCTCGCGGGTCATCCAGGCGGGCGGTGACGGCGCGGCGAGGACGTCGATGTCGGCATCCGGCATACCCGTGAAGTCGGGTGAGGAGCGCTGCAGCAGCCGGCCTCCGATGGCGTCGGGGCCGAACTGCTCCCGCAGCGGCGACCGGGTGACGCCCTTGTAGTAGCCGTAGCCACCCCGGCCGCCGACATAGGCCTGGGCGATGCCGTGGTCGGTGTTGCGCACCAGCTCGTACGCCGCGGGGTCGGGCTCGCCGCCCTCCCAGTCGTCGAGCTCCTCACCGAGGGCGAGGGTCGAGGAGGTCGCCTGGTAGCGCAGTCGTGGGTCCTCGACGACTGCGACGAGCTTCTCGACACCGATCGGCATGTCGAGCTTGCGGGGGTCACCGGTGATCGTCGGGCCGGCGTAGCCGATCGAGGCAGTCTCACCACCCTCGCGCAGCAGCACGATGTCAACGACGCCGGGGTCCTCCTCGGGCTCCTCCTCGGTCCAGCGCAGCTGCATCTCGGCGTCCTTCACCTCGGTCGGCAGGTCGACGCAGTGCTGCCCGAGCTCGCTGCGGCACGCCTCACCCTCCTCGGGCGGCTGAGCCGAGACGGCGACGTTCACCAGGTCGCCGTCGTACTCGCCGTCGGCGCCGTAGCGAAGGTCGACCGAGACCTGCTCGCGAGGCGTGGACTCGTCGGTGTAGGAGGCGGACCGGCTGGAGGTGTCGGTCGGCAGGTGCTCGAGCGCGACCGCTGCGACGGCGCGGTGGGTGATCCGGCCGGGATCGCTGCCGGCATCGACAGCCTGGCTGGAGCACCCCGCGACGATCCCGGCCAGGACCGCGGCGACAGCGAAAGGCCTCACGACCTCGGCAGTGCGCATCAGTGCAGGAAGGTGAACAGCGGCGAGTCGGGCTCGATCCGCTCGATGACCAGGTCGCTGGCACCCATCCGCTCGAGCAGCCCGTCGAGGCCGTCGGCAGAGTCGAGGTCGATGCCGATCAGCGCGGGACCGTGCTCGCGGTTGGACTTCTTGACGTACTCGAAGACGACGATGTCCTCGCCATCGGCCAGCACGTCGTCGAGGAAGCCGCGCAGCGCCCCGGGAGCCTGCGGGAACGAGACCAGGAAGTAGTGGCGCAGACCCTGGTGGATCAGGGCCCGCTCGAGCACGTCGGAGTAGCGGGAGACGTCGTTGTTGCCACCGGAGAGAACGGCACCGACGCGCGTGGCGCCGCGCAGGTCGATCTGCCCCAGGGCCGCCACCGCAAGCGCGCCAGCGGGCTCGGCGATGATCCCCTCGGTCTGGTAGAGCTCGAGCATCTCCACGCAGATCGCCCCGACGGGCACGGAGACGAGATCGTCGACGTACTCCTTGACGATCGGGTACGTCACCTTCCCCGCGGTCGCGACCGCCGCGCCGTCCACGAACGTGTCGAGCGTGTCCAGCCGGACCGGTCCACCGGCCTCGATCGCGGCCGCCATCGAGGCGGCGCCCGCGGGCTCGACCCCGATGATCCGGGTCTGCGGCCAGACCTCGCGCACCCAGGTGGACACGCCCGAGGCGAGCCCACCGCCACCGACCGGCAGCAGCAGCACGTCCAGCGGCTCACCGATCTGGGAGGTCAGCTCGTAGCCGACCGTGCCCTGCCCGGCGATGGTGCGCGGGTCGTCGAAGGCGGAGACGTAGGTGGCCCCGAGCCCGCGACCGAGCTCGTAGGCGTACGCGGAGGCCTCGTCGTAGGTCGAGCCGTGCAGGGTGAGCGTCACGTGCGAGCCACCGAGGGCAGTGATCCGATCCCGCTTCTGCTTGGGCGTGTTGGTCGGCACCACGATGTGGCCGGGCACCCCGAGGCGGGCACAGGAGATAGCGACACCCTGAGCATGGTTGCCGGCCGACGCACACACGACGCCCCGCTCGAGCTCCTCGGGCGTCAGCGAGCTCATCAGGTTGTAGGCGCCCCGGACCTTGTAGGAGCGCCCCAGCTGCAGGTCCTCCCGCTTGAGCAGGACCTCTGCGGCGTACCTCTCTGAGAGTCTGACCGAGCGTTCGACCGCCGTGCGCGTGGCGATCGTGCGCGCAGCGGCTTCCTCGATCGCTGCGGGTGTTACGGCGGGCTTCACACCGGACTCAGGCACGTGCCTGAGTTTGTCACGATCACCACTCGGTGAGCACACCCGCGCCGAGGAGTCCCAGAACCACGAGACCGAGGACGACCCGGTAGATCACGAACGGGGTGTAGGTGTTGTGGGAGAGGTACTTCAGCAGCCAGGCGATCACGGCGTAGCCGAGGACGAACGAGACGATCGTGGCGACAATCGTCGGGCCCCAGCCGTAGAGGTTGGCACCGTGGGCGATCTCGCCCATCTCGAACAGGCCGGCGCCGAAGACTGCCGGCAGTGCCAGCAGGAAGGCGTAGCGGGTCACGGTCGCCCGCTCGTAGCCGAGCGCGCGGCCCATCGAGATCGTCGCTCCCGAGCGCGAGACGCCGGGAATCAGTGCGCAGGCCTGGGCGCAGCCCATCAGGATCGCGTCGCGCCAGGACAGGTCGTCGAAATGCTTGCGGTTCGCGCCGATCCGGTCGGCGATCCCGAGGACGATGCCCATGACCACGAGCATGGTGCCGACGACGTACAGGCTGCGCAGATCGTGCTCGATGATGTCCTTCATCACGAAGCCAATCACCACGATCGGGATCGAGCCGACGATGATGAACCAGCCCATCCGGGCGTCGGTGTGGCTGCGCAGCTCGGCGTTGAAGAGGCTCCGGAACCAGGTCACGATGATGTCGCGGATGTTGCGCCACATGTAGAAGACCACGGCCAACTCGGTGCCGATCTGGATCACGGCGGTGAACGCCGCGCCGGGGTCTCCCCAGCCGAGCAGCTCGGGGAAGATGCGCAGGTGCGCGCTGGATGAGATGGGCAGGAACTCGGTGAGTGCCTGAAGAATGCCCAGTGCGATCGCCTGCAGATAATCCACGGGCGGAAACTCTAAGGGGCATGTACCCAGCACCCGACCGCTGCCTCCCTGTCGGTGTGTCCGCCGTCACTGCCAGCGTGTCCGGCAGGGGCCCTGCGGAGGGCACGGATAGATTGTTCTCATGCAGAGCCGACTCCTCGGAGCCACTGGGCTGCGAGTCTCGTCTCTCGCCCTGGGCACCATGACCTGGGGCAGCGTGACCGATGAGCACGAGGCCCGTGAGCAGCTGGCCGGTTTCGCCGAGGCCGGCGGCACGCTGGTCGACACCGCCGCCGGCTACGGCGACGGGGCCTCGGAGGCGCTGCTCGGCTCGCTCCTCGAGGAGCGTGTCGTGGCTCGCGACGACGTCGTCCTGGCGACCAAGGGCGGGATCACCTGGCGCGGCGGCAACCGGGGCGTGGACACCTCTCGCGGTGGCCTGCTGACCGGCCTCGACGCCTCGCTGAAGCGGCTCGGCGTCGACCACCTCGACCTGTGGCAGGTGCACGTCTGGTCCCCCGAGGTGCCGCTCGAGGAGACGCTGACGGCGCTCGACATGGCGCTGAGCAGCGGCCGGGCCGCCTACGTCGGTGTCTCGAACTACAGCGGCTGGCAGACCGCCCAGGCGGCGACCTGGCAGCGGGCCGTCCCCGGGCGGGCGACGCTGGCCTCGACGCAGGTGGAGTACTCGCTGCTCGCCCGCGACATCGAGTACGAGGTCCTGCCGGCCACCGAGGCGCTGGGGATGGGCCTGCTGGCCTGGTCACCGCTGGCAGGCGGCGTGCTCACCGGGAAGTACCGCACCGGCATCCCGTCGCACTCCCGCGGCGCCGACCCGAACTTCTCGGCCCGGGTGGACGCCTTCCACGACGAGCGCTCCCGTGGGATCGTCACCGCCGTCGCCAAGGCCGCCGAAGGCCTGGAGTGGACCCCACTGCAGGTCTCGCTGGCCTGGGTACGCGACCGGCCGGGCGTCACCGCGCCGATCCTCGGCGCACGCACCGCGGCTCAGCTCAAGGAGGCGCTGCAGGTCGCCGACCTCACCCTCCCGCCCGAGATCGCGCTCGCCCTCGACGACGTCTCCGCCGTCTGAGTCCCAGGACCGAAAACACCACCCCGAAGGAACATCTCTTCAGGCACACTGGTTCTCCTGAGTAGTCCATCAGAAGGAGTGCTGCCTTGGCTCGAGCCGAACGCCGTCCGCCCCGCCCGGGAGTGATGTGGGAGTACGACAAGGTGATCTTCTCGCGTGAGTTCTCCCGCAACATCGTCACCAAGCTCCTCGTCGAGCGCGCCGAGCACGGCGGCTGGGAGCTCGACCGCGTCCGGATCACCGCCGACGGCACCCGCCGGGTGACGCTTCGGCGCAAGATCATCCGGCAGCGGCTCACGGTCTGAGCGCGTCTCCGCGCTCCTCGCGCGTCCAGATATTAGGGTCCTGCGGGTGATCCATCTCGTACGCCACGGCGAAGCCGCCGGCGGGGACACGGCCGACCCCGGCCTCTCCGACCTCGGCCGCCGCCAGGTCCAGGCGCTCGCCAACCGACTCGCGTTCCGTCCGGTCCGTCAGGTGCTGCACGGCCCGAGCCGGCGTACGTCCGAGACGGCCGGCATCCTCACCGAGAACCTCGGCGCGGGACCGGTGCCCTCCGACCTTCTCGCCGACCGCACCCCGGTACCGTCGGCGGAGCGGCGCGGCGACTACCCGACCCACCGTTGGGAGTGGTTCGAGGACGTACCGGAGGCTGAGCGCGACCTCGACGGCGCCGACCTCACCGCCGCCTGGCACAAGCTCTGGTTCGAGCACCACGACGAGGAGGTCGTGCTGGTCACCCACGCGTTCGTGGTCGCCTGGTTCGTACGCGAGGTCCTCAACGCCCCTCCAGCGACCTGGATGCGCATCGGCCCGATCGGCAACGCCACCCTGACCAGCATCGGACCCAACCTCGGCGGCGAGCCCGTCGTGGAGACGTTCAACGCCGAGGTCATCCTCCCTATTTGAGCCGATCTGGGCCGATCTGGATAAGCGGCGCCCACAAGGTTCCAACAACATGGACATCTCGCCGCGACACGGCCTCGCAAGCCTTCCCAGCGCTGGCAGGATCCGCCCGTGATCTCGGCACTCGACACCCTGACCCCCGCCCAGCGCGACCTCCTCGACCAATGGCTCCCCGGAGCCGAGGTGGTCGCCGACCGCAGCGCACTGCACCGCGCCGGCACCACCGCCCTCGTGCTCTCAGCCGATGACGACCGGTTCCTGGTGAAGACCACGACAGAAGGCGTACGCCACATCGACCGTGAGCTCGCGGCCCACCGCAGCTGGCTGGCCCCCTGGACCGACGCCGGCCGCGCGCCGAGCCTCGTCGAGGCCGACCTCGACGCCCGCATCATCGTGATGACCCACCTCGACGGCGAGCCCGCGAGCACATCGCCCGCCATCCACGACCCAGAGATCTACCGCCAGGCGGGCGAGCTGCTGGCGACGTTCCACGGCCAGGCCAGCGTCGAGGACGAGGACTACGAGCCGGAGCTCGACGAGCGCGCCCTCGCATCGCTGGACGGGGCCGGCCTCGAGGCCGGCCTGACCGAGCGTCTTCGCACCGAGATCACCTCGTGGCCGACGCCGACGACGGTGCTCGTCCCCACCCACGGCGACTGGCAGCCGACCAGCTGGGTCGTCGACGCGGGCATCCTCCGCGTGATCGACTCCGGCCGTTTCGGCTTCCGGCCGGCCCGCTACGACCTCTCTCGCCTCTCCGCGCAGGACTTCCCCCGCAACGACACCTTCGAGAAGGCCTTCCTCGAGGGCTACGGCTCCGACCCCCGCGAGCCCGAGGCCTGGCACCGCCTCCAGGTTCGCGACGCCATCTCGGTCGCCGCCTGGGCGCACCGCACCGGCCACGCCGAGGTAGCCGCCCTGAGCGTGGACACCCTCACCGGCCTAGTCCCCTGAACCGACGCCGAGTCGGCTCGTCCTGACCAAGATCCCCGCCGAGTCGGCTCGTCATAACGCGCCGACTCGGCGGGGTTTCTCGTCGGTTCGAGCCGACTCTGCGGTCACACCTGGTCGAGGAAGCGGTCCATGACCCGCGCCCCGAACTGGAGCGCGTCAACCGGCACCCGCTCGTCGACGCCGTGGAAGAGGGCGGTGAAGTCGAGTTCCTCGGGCAGGCGCAGCGGCGCGAAGCCGTACGTCCTCATCCCGAGCCGCTTGAAGTGCTTGGCGTCGGTGCCGGCGGACATGAGGTAGGGAGCGACCAGGGCGTCGGGGTCCTCGGCGATCAGCGAGCTCTCCATCGCGGCGACGAGGGCACCGTCGTAGGGGGTCTCCCAGGGCATCTGGTTCTGGTCGAACTCGATGTCGATCCCCTCGCCGCACAGCTTGCGCAGGGTCTCGAAGAAGTCGTCCTCGAAGCCCGGCAGGAAGCGGCCGTCGACATGGGCGGTGGCCTCGGTGGGGATGACGTTGACCTTGTAGCCGGCGCTGGTCATGGTCGGGTTGGTGACGTTGCGCAGAGTGGCGCCGATCATCCGGGCGGCCGGGCCGAACTCCTCCACGAGCCGCTCGGCGTTCTCCGGCGTGGGCTCCTCCCCCGCGATCTCGCCGACCGCGGCGAGCAGCGTCTGCATCGTCGGGGTCAGCTGCACCGGCCACTCGTGGGCACCGATGCGCGCGATCGCGCCGGAGAGCCTGGTGATCGGGTTGTCGCGGTTGATCATCGAGCCGTGCCCGGCGGTGCCGCGGGCGGTCAGCTTCATCCAGGCCATGCCCTTCTCGGCGGCCTCGATGAGGTAGAGGCGGCGTCCCTTCACCGTGGTCGAGAAGCCACCGACCTCTCCGACCGCCTCGGTGCAGTGGGCGAGCAGGTCGGGGTGGTCCTCGACGAGCACGTGGGCTCCCTTCATCCCGCCGGCCTCTTCGTCGGCGGTGAAGGCGAGAGTGATCGGGCGCTCGGGGATCCGCCCGGTGCGCTGGCGCTCACGGACGACCGCGAGCAGCATCGCGTCGAAGTCCTTCATGTCGACAGCGCCTCGACCCCAGACGTACCCGTCCTGGATCTCCCCCGAGAACGGGTCGACCTGCCAGTCGTGCGCAGCGGCGGGGACGACATCCAAGTGACCGTGGAGGAGCAGCCCGTCCTGCCGATCGGTGGTCGAGCCTGTCGAGCCCCCGCCCCACTGCGCGACGACCGAGGCCCGACCGTGCTCCGACTCGTAGATCTCCGAGGAGATGCCGACCTCGTCGAGCTGCGCCGCGACGTACTCGGCCGCCTTCCGCTCCCCCGGGCCCGGGTCGTTTCCAAAGTTGCTCGTGTCGATGCGGATCAGGTCACGGCAGAGGTCGACGACCTCGGTCTCGGCGCTGGTCATACCGCCACCGTATCGACCGCATGCGACAAACCGCCCCCTGACGTCCACCTATGCGCAACCTGAGGATTTCAGTGCGGATGGATGCGTGGGTTTCCATGGGCGCATGCAGAAGCGTGCCCTCCTCTCCGCTCACCGCGCCGCGGCGCGTCAGTCGGGGCACCGTGACAACTCCTGGGAGTCGCTTCTGGAGGCCGTCCAGATGGAGGTCGACTACGTCGAGTTCGACGTGCACCGCACCCGCGACGGCGAGTTCGTCCTCCACCACGACGGCCACATCCGCGACCGGATCGGCCGCAGGGTCAAGATCGCGGGCAGGACGTACGCAGCGCTGTCGCGGCTCGCGCCGTACCGCCTGGTGCGCTACCGGGAGGCTCTCGAGCTGCTCGCCACCCACGGCAAGCACGCTCACATCGACCTCAAGTTCGCCTCGCCGTCGAACTACCTCGGGCTCCCGCACGAGGTCGACGCCGCCGAGATCGCCCTCGAGGTGATGAACGAGAGCTTCATCGTGACCACGATGGTCGACGAGTCCGTACGCGTCCTTCGTGACTGGGCCGACCTCCGCGCCCCCGAGACCCTCGTCGGTCTCTCACTCGGTGGCGTCGACTTCCGCCACCACCCGTTCAAGCTCGTCCATCTCAAGCTCTCGGAGTTCTTCCCCGAGGGCCGCATCCGTCGCTGCCGCTCCAACCTGGTCGTCGTCGAGCAGCGTCTCGCCGACGTATGGCTGCTGCGCTGGGCACACCGCCGCAACATCAAGGTCCTCGTCTGGACCGTCGACAACCCCGGCCGCCTGCGCCGTTTCGTGTACGACAAGCGGGTCTGGATGGTCACCAGCAACCACCCCGCGCGGGCACTGTTGCCGGCCTGATCCTGACAGGTCGGTCGAGCCTGGTCGGTCGAGCGCAGGCTCAGCGCCGCCGGCGCGACTCCTCGTCGAGCCGACGAGCCGCCTCTACGTCAGCCGTGCTCGGACTCGGTCCACCCGCATCTCCCAGCGAGTCCAGACTCCCTGCCTGGGCTCGTTCCTCCTCGGCCTTCGTACGCCCGACCGCACCGACGCCGTCATAGGGCACCCCGTCACCGTCGAGATCCGTCGCACTGTCACCGCGTCCCTGACGCACCGCAAGTACGACACCGGCCCCGAGCGCCACGACGATGGCGAGGAACCCGATCATCACGATCAGAGAGAGCATCGAACCACCTCCACGAGATCGAGGGCTTGTCTCCCTCGCTGCGTCCAGCGTGCCCTACGCCTCCACCTGGGTCTACCCGATTCACCCCCGCGCCCCATGGTCATCATTGGCCCATCCCGCCACAGGCCCCCGATTCGGCACCCCGGCCCCCTCCTGATAATGTTCTTCCTGTTGCGCGCGGGTGGCGGAATAGGCAGACGCGCTAGCTTGAGGTGCTAGTCCACGTATTAGTGGGTGGGGGTTCAAGTCCCCCCTCGCGCACAGCGAGAAACCCCAGGGAGACCTGGGGTTTCTCGCATTTCACGGGGCCGCACGATCGTCCAGCCGCGTCGCGGCTTGGCTCTGACATGCTGAGCACATGGAGAACGCCTCGCTCGCCCCCGTCGGCACTCTCTTCGGGGTTCCCGCCCGGCCGGCGGACGCAACCAGCTCGGTCGCCGTCATGGGCGTTCCCTTCGACATGGGCTACCACCCGACCCGGGTCGGGGCGCGCTCGGGTCCGGCCCACGTACGCACCCACTCCGCCCTCGTCGCCGAGCATCTGGACGGCTTCGACGTCGACTTGCTGGGCGATCTCGGCGTCGTCGACACGGGCGACGCGAAGGTGCTGCCAGGCAACGTGGAGCAGAGCTTCGACGCGGTGGAGGCCGGGGTCGCCGCGATCCTCGCTGCCGGCGCGACCCCGCTGACCTTCGGCGGCGACGGCGCCGTCACCCTGCCGCAGCTGCGCGCACTCAAGAAGACGCTCGGGCGCGAGTTCGCGGTGCTGCACTTCGACGCCCACACCGACGCCTACGAGGGCATCTACCCCTACGAGTACAACAACGCCAACACGTTCGTGCACGCCGTCCGCGAGGGGCTCATCGATCCGGCAGGGTCTGTGCACGTGGGGATGCGCGACACCGCGTACGACGGGCGGCCCGGCATCGTCGGCGTAGCGACCGGCCTCGGCTACGAGGTGATCACGATGGACCGGATCGTCGAGATGGGCATTCCCGCACTCGTCGCTCGCCTCCGGGAGCGGCTCGTCGGCGTGCCGATCTACCTCTGCTGGGACATGGACGTCTTCGATCCCTCGGTCTCGCCGGGCGTCGTCACGCCGTCCTGGGGCGGCATCACGGTGCGGGAGGGTCTGGCGATCCTGCGCGGCCTGCGCGGACTCGAGTTCGCGGCCTTCGACATCAACACGGTCAGCCCGCCGCACGACCACTTGGGCATCACGGCGAGCCTCGCCGCGCAGGTGGCGATGGAGTGCCTCTTCCTCCGCCACGCCGCCGCGGCGAAACGCTGATGCACCGCGAGAGCCGCCCAGGGAGCCGGAGCCGACGCTCCCGTCCAGACAGGTCCAAGTTAGGCTGACCTAACTCAACCGCTTCGGACCTTCTGGAGGACCCGGTGTCCACACCCCGTACGCCGGGTGCGCTGATGCGGCGGTCGCTGCGACGTCAGCGGCGCGCCGTGATCGCCTCGTCGGCCTTGATCACGCTGTGGCAGGTGTGCGAGGCAATGGTCACGGTCTTGATCGGCGTGATGATCGACCGGGCGGTGACGACCGGTGACTTGCGGGAGCTGGTGCTGTGGGCGGTGGTCCTGTGCCTGCACTTCCTGGTGCTGAGTCTGTCCTACCGGTTCGGCGCTCGGATCGGTAACCGCGCCGTCCACGTCGAGAGCCATCGGTTGCGCACCGAGGTCTCGGGGCACGTGCTCGACCCGCGCGGCGCGCGGACCGATCGGCTCTCCGGGGACCTGCTGGCGCTGGCCACCGGCGACGCGGACCTCGTCGGGGAGGTCATCCGCCAAGTGGCGCTGTCGGTCGCCGGCGCGATCGGGCTGGTGGTGAGCGGCGTCGTCCTCGCCGTCATCGACCCGTGGCTCGCCCTGATCGTCCTGGTCGGCGTCCCCCTCGTCCTCGGCGCCACCCACCTGGTCGCACCAGGCCTCGCCCACCGCAGTGCGCGACGGCAGGAGGCGCTAGGACGTACGACGGGGATCGCCAGCGACCTGATCCGCGGGATCCGGCCGCTCAAGGGCATCGGCGGCGTGGAGGTGGCGCTGGAGCGCTATCGCCGCGAGAGTCGTACGGCCGCTCACACGAGCGTCGCCGCCGCCGGCTGGGCCGGGCTACTGACCGGCATCACCTCGGCCGGGAGCGGAGTCTTCCTGGCGGTGATCGCGATCGTCGCCGGCCTGCGGACCCTCTCTGGCGACCTGAGCGTCGGCGAGCTGGTGGCGGTCGTCGGGCTGGCGCAGTTCGTGGCCGAGCCGATGCGGATGCTCAGCGCCCTGGTCGCCCGGGTCGCGCAGTCCCGCGCCTCGGCGGCCCGGATCGTGGGGTTCCTCTCGACGCCCGCGCTGGTCGTCGAGGGCGAGCGGCGCGCGCACAGCCACGACCTGGAGCTCGACCACGTCGCCGCCGGTCCGGTCGCCGAGCTGTCGCTCGCGGTGCAGCCGGGGCGGCTGGTGGCGGTCGTCGCCGACGACCCGGCGGTGCCGGCCACACTCCTCTCTCTGCTCCACGGCGAGTCACTGCCCGAGCACGGAACCGTCCGGCTCGGCGGCGAGACGCTCACCGAGCTCGCACTCTCCGACGTACGCGACCGGCTGCTCGTCGCCGACCACCATGTCGACCTCTTCGAGGGCACCCTGCGGAGCAACGTCGACCCGCTCGACCGCCTAGACGACGACCAGGTCACGGCCGTTCTGGCGGCCGCATCGGCCACCGAGCTGGTGGCGGTCGCGCCCGACGGCCTGGCCACGCACGTGGCCGTCGACGGGCAGAGCCTCTCCGGCGGCCAACGCCAACGGCTCGGTCTCGCCCGGGCACTCGCCGCGGAGACGCCCGTGCTGGTCCTGCACGACCCCACGACCGCGATCGACGCCGTCACCGAGCAGTACGTCGCCGAAGAGCTGCGCCGACTACGGCACAGCCCAGGCTCCGACCTCGCCACCCTGCTGTTCACCAGCAGCCCGCTGCTCCTGGCTGCCGCGGACGAGGTGGTCTGGGTCCGAGCCGGCCGGGTGGCGGCCCGAGGCACCCACGACGAGCTGGCCGCCCACACCGACTACTGCGCGGCGGTGCTGCGATGACCGCCCAGGGCCAGAAGCTGACGCAGCTCCCCGTCTCCACACCACGGGAGGCGGCCGGTCTCGCGCGGCGCCTGCTCACCCGCCGTCCGCTTCTGTTGGCGGCGTGCCTGGCCGTCTTCGCTCTCGAGGGACTGGCCGGCCTGGTGGCTCCCTGGATGCTCGGCCGGATGGTCGACCTGGTCGGCGCCGGCTCCCCGGGATCCGACATCGTCACCGCCGGCGTCTGGATCCTCGGTGCCGCGCTCGTCGCCGGCGCAGCCGGGGCGGTCTCGATCCACCTGCTCGCCCGAGTGGCCGAGCCCGCGCTGGCGGAGCTCCGCGAGGAGGTCCTCGACCGTGCCCTGCACCTGGACACCCAGCGGCTCGAGGAGAGCGGCAGCGGCGACCTGGTGTCCCGGGTCGGCGACGACGTACGCCTCATCGGCGGCTCCATGGCCGACGTCGTCCCGCTCATGCTCAACTCGGTGATCGCGATCGTCTTCACGACAGCCGGCCTGATGGCGCTCGACTGGCGACTCGGGCTCGCCGGACTGTTCGCCGCGCCGTTCTACGTGATGGCGCTGCGCTGGTACCTCCCCCGCTCGGGTCCCTACTACCGCCGCGAGCGCGAGGCCAACGGCGTGCGCGCCGAGGCGTTCCTGACCGGTGTCCACGGCAACCGGACCCTGCGGGCGTACGGCATCGCCGAGCAGCACCAGGAGAAGGTGCGCGCCGCCTCGTGGACCTCGGCGTCGATCTCGGTCGAGGTGTTCGCCATGCTGATGCGCTTCCTGGGCCGCAACAACCGGGCCGAGCTGATGGGCCTGCTGGCCATCCTCGGCACCGGCTTCTTCCTGGTCCGCGCGGATGCTGCCAGCGTCGGCGCCGTCACCGCTGCTGCCCTCTACTTCCACCGGCTCTTCAACCCGATCGGCGCGGTCATCGCTCTCTTCGACGACGTGCAGTCGGTCGGTGCCTCGCTCGTACGCCTCGCCGGGCTCGCCCTCCTCGAGCGCCCGGCCTCGGCGGCCGCCGAGGAGCCGGACGGCTCCGGCATCGTGGTCACCGGCCTGCATCACGAGTACGTGCCGGGCCGGCCGGCTCTCGACCGCGTCGACCTCACCCTTGCCGACGGGGAGCTGGTCGCGGTGGTCGGCGCCTCGGGTGCGGGCAAGTCGACGCTCGGCGCAGCCGTGGCCGGCCAGCTCACCCCGAGCGCAGGCGACGTAGTGGTCGGCGGGCTCCCGGTCCGCGGCGGCCGGAGCCGGGCCGCCCTGGTCACCCAGGAGGTACACACCTTCACCGGCAGCGTCCGCGACAACCTCACTCTGGCCGCACCGGGCGCGAACGATGCGGTGCTGGAGAAGGCGCTGCGCGAGGTCGAGGCCTGGGCCGAGGTCGCCGCGCTCCCGGACGGGCTGGAGACCCTTGTCGGCGACGGCGCCCACCAGCTGACCCCCGCACTCGTCCAGAAGCTCGCCCTGGCGCGCGTGCTCCTCGCCGACCCGGTCGCCGTCGTCCTCGACGAGGCCACCGCCGAGGCCGGCTCGAGCGGCGCGCGCGACCTCGAGCGGGCCGCGCTGGCGGTCACCTCCGGGCGTACGTCACTGGTGATCGCCCATCGACTCACCCAGGCCGAGTCCGCCGACCGGATCGTCGTCATGGAGCAGGGCAGGATCGTCGAGACCGGCACCCACGCCGAGCTCGTCGCGGGTGGGGGCCGATACGCCCAGCTGTGGTCGGCCTGGCGCGGGCTCTGAACCTCGCCCCGAAACCGACGGGACGTCAGTAAGGGAATGGCCGGCGACGTACAATCGCGGTTCAGTGCGAAGAGCCAGGCCGAGACTCCGGCCCCAGTATGAGGGAGAGGCCAGGATGTTCGGTTCGAAGAAGAAGAAGCTCAACGACCTGATGGCGCAGCTCAGGCCCGACCTGAGTCGGGAATCGCTCGGCGTCGGGCCCGACTTCCCCGGCGTCGCCCCGAACCCGCTCCTGAGCAGTGACGCGCGGAAGCGCAATGCGGAACTGCGTGCGGGGGCGCTCGCGCTCGGCGTACTCGTCGACTGGCGGGAGGTCAACAGCAACCCACGCGTGGTGCTGATGTTCGACGTGGAGACCGCCGACGGCATCTCGTTCCGCGGTGTCGCGGACGAAAACCTCACCATCACCGAGCTCACCCGACTCGCCCCAGGACAGACGTTGCCCGTGCGCTACCGGCCGGCCGTCATGGACCACTATGTCGCCCTTGCCCGGGACGCGGACCCCGCCCACGTGCAGCAGCTCTCTGACCAGATCGCGACCCGCAAGCGCCGCCACTAGCTCCTCTGGTCGACCGCCCACACCGCTCCGTTCTCTCAGCGGGGATGAACCAACGCGAGATCACGACGTACGACCCGACCGATCGCCATCTGCCGGAGCAGGAGTGCGGCTGTGATCGCCTGCGCGGCCATCAGCCCGATGAGCACGAGCACCTGTGCCGCGCCTGCCTCCAACGGAGTTCCACCTCCCAGCAGGACGCCGACGAAGGCACCAGGGAGGGTGACCAGTCCGACCGTACGGGTCTGATCCAGCCCGGGAGTCAGCCCCTCTCGCGCGGTCGGCTGCACGACCAAAGATGCCGCATCGACGGCCTGAAGACCGATCGCGAGCCCTGCCTCGTACGCGCCCTGCTGCGCCGCCAGCTCGTCCGAGGCCCGGCGACCGGTGAGCGTCGCTGACGTCATCGCTCCCCCGATCACGATGCCCGCGATCGGGATGATCCCCGCCCCATTCAGCGGGATCACACCGGACGCGAGACACAAGCCGACAACTGGTGCCGCACCCGCGGTGATGGCGAACCCGATCCACCAGGCCTGCCCCATCGGGACACCGATACGCCTGGCAGAGGTGCCGGTCGCCACGATCAGCATCACGGCCACGAAGGTCAGGGACCACCACAGGGAGCGCAGCGTCGCAGCGATCACCAACGAGACCACCGCCAGCTGCACCACCGCGCGGCAAGCCGCGGTCACATGCTCGCGCCCGACGCCCAAGCGACCGAGCAGAGACGCGGCGACGGCGAAGACCACGAGCACGACGAGAACCGCTGCGAGGCGCCAGTCCGGCGACGGGGTAACACCAGCCAGCGCCAGCACAGGCACGAGCCTGCCAGACCCCTCACTCCACAGCAAAGCGATCATCGAGCCGCCGGAACCGCGGCCGTTCAGGCGTTGGTGGGTTCAACGTGAATGGTGTCGCGCGACGCCCCGGTATAGCCGGCGATGCGGGCGAAGCGGTGAACGCCGTAGCCGATCTCGCGCAGTGCCAGGAGCGACTCGTCGACTGACCACCCGGGGACCAGAGCTCGCCCGCGCGCAGCGCCGCGCATCACAGGACGAAGGGGATCACCCAACGCGTGCGCGCCTTGTAGGCCGCCCACTCGGGGTATCGGCTCATGCTCGCCTCCTTGGCCAGCATGTTCGCCGTGAAGACACCACCCCACACCCAGGCCAGCACCAGGAACGGCAGCCAGTGCCAGACCATCAGCGCGAAGCCGAGGTAGATCATCATCTCGCCGGTGTAGTTCGGGTGCCGTACGAAGCGGAACATCCCGTCGGTGATAAGGCCGCGCTGGACGCGGAGCGTGAAGAACTTCTGCGCGTCGGCCGCGATCATCACCACTGACCCCAGCACGACGAGGGTGATGCACACCGCGAACCACGGCCTGTCATCGATCGGATAGTCGCCTCCGCGACCGGAGATCAGCAGCCAGCCGAACAGCCAGTACCAACCGAGAACGGCGAGAATGGCGTTCACGGCCCCCGGCACGGTGAGCCGATGCTGCCACCCGGTGTCGGGGAACGCCTTGTCCTTGAGGTACCAGACCAGTCCGTACGAGCCATGCAGGGCCAGATAGATCCATGCCGCAGTACTCGCGGCAGCCGGCGTGTGGTCGTTGTAGAGCCACATGAGTGCGCCCAGGTAGACGAACATCAAGCACTTCTGGAAGTTGATCACCGTCGCGAAGCCGACGATCCGCGGTCCGCCGGGCATGTCGATGACCAACCGCTGCTGCAATCCGCGAATGAGTCGTGCGTAGCGCGGCACCGGCCGTGCCACCCCTGCGCCGGTCGGTGTAGGTGGCTCCGTCGTAGCTGACATGCCCGAAACGTACGAACGGAGAGCCTCGCCCCGCGAGAGGTGCCGCGCCCATGTCGGTGTGCGCGCAGCACATCCTGGAGGGCTACCGTCGGTCGACGTAGATGACTTCGATGGCGTTGTTCCCGTAGCCCAGGCGGTTCCACGGCGGTACATCGGGCTGCACGTTCCCGGCAGCGTCGGTCGCCCTGGCTCGAAGGGTGTGCCGGCCGACGCCGATCCCGTCCCAGGTGAAGCTCCAGTCCTGCCACCCGAAGTCGCCCGGGACGGCCGGCTCCAACCGCGCCGGCTGCCAGTCGCCTTCGCCCGTGAGACTGACCTCGACCGTCGTGACCGGACCGGTGCCCGACCAAGCCTTCCCGCGGACGGTGCAGGTCTCTTGGGTGAGGACCGAGCCGGGTGCGGGCTCGGTGATGCGGGCGCGGACCCGCATCAGGGTGACGGGCTCGTGGGGCTGGTCGGGCCATTCGTAGATGTAGTGACCGGTCTGGAACTCGCCGGTGTACGGCTCAGTGAGGACGTCGAGGCGTTCGAGCCATTTCACGGAGGCGACGGCGTACCAGTGCGGGACGATCAGCCGGAACGGGGCGCCGTGGTCCCGACCGAGGGGCCGGCCGTTCATCTCGTAGGCGATGAGGATCCCCGAATCCGGGTCGGTGGCCTGCGACAGCGGCAGCGCGCGGGTGAAGGTGAGATTGTCCTGGTCGGTCTCCGGGAGGATCGCCTGCAGGTGGTACGACCCGTGGTCGGCGCCGGTGGCGAGGAGCTCGACCCCGTCGGTCGCCGGCTTGACCTCTGCGAGAACGTCATGGAGCCGGGCTCCGGTCCACTGTGCGGTGGAGACGGCGAAGTCTCCCCAGGGCTCCCCCGTCGGCAGCGGCCTCATCTCCAGGCGGCCGTTGCCGGCGCACTCGAGGGTGACCGTGCGGTCGTGGGCAGGCATCGCGCGCAGGTCATCGAGCGTCAGGGTCATGGGCCTGCCGACCGCGCCGCCGATCTTCAGGGTGCCGTCGTGGTCGGGCACCGCGAAGTTGCTGCGCACGTAGTGGAGCTCAACCGGCGTGAGGTCCCCGACCAGGGCAGTCGGTGGCGCCTCGGCGTTGTACGGCGCGGGGTTGATCATCACCAGTGCGGCCCGGGCCGCCTCGAGTTCTTCATCAACGTTCATGCTGGTTCAGCCTCCTTGGGGCAGGTGACGGGTCAGAAGTCGGAGTCGGCGAAGGTGGGTTCGCGGCCGTCGTTGAAGGCGCCGATGCCCTCGACGCGGTCGGGATGGACCGCGGAGCGCCAGTGGGCGTCCATCATGATCGCGATGGCCTCCTCGATCGGCTGCCCCTCCCCCAGGTGCACGGCCCGCTTCACCGCCTGGACCGCGGTCGGCGAGTTGCTGGCGATCTTGTCCGCGATCGCCAGTGCCGCTGACGCCAGGTCGCCGGGTTCGTGCAGCTCGTTGACCATGCCCAGCCGGTACGCCTCCGCCGAGGAAACCGGGTCGCCGGTCATCAGCATCTGGAGCGCCTTGCCGCGCGGCAGCAGGCGAGGCAGCAGCGCCGGCGAGCCGCCCCCGGCCGCCAGGCCGAGCATCGCCTCGGGCTGGCCGAACGTCGCGGTGGTGGAGGCGATGATGAAGTCGGTGCTCTGAGCCAGCTCGCAACCGCCGCCGTACGCGATCCCGTTGACGGCGGCGAAGATCGGCTTGCGCAGCTGACGCACCGTGTACAGGGTGCGGTCGAAGGCCTGGCGCTGCCGCAGCCAGTCCTCCTTGGTCATCGCCTTGCGCTGCCGCAGGTCGCTGCCGACCGAGAACGCGCGATCCCCCGCGCCCGTCAGGATGACGACCCGTACGCCGGTCCGCACCGCGATCTCCTCGACGGCCTCGGTCAGCCGGGCACCCATCTCGGTCGAGATCGCATTGTCGGCATGGGGGCGGTTGAGCGTGATCCGGGCGACGGCGCCGTCGGAGAGGTAGTCGAGGAGGACCGACGGTTCGGTCTCCTCGATGTCGGGGGCCGGTGGGGCGAAATCGAGTGCTTCCCAGCGGTCGGTGCTCGAGGTGCTCATCTGCTTCCTCTCTGGGTGGCAGGGTCGTCGGGTTCCAGGTCGGCGAGCCAGCGCAGCGCGCTCAGGCTCGGGGCGAAGCAGTACTCGCCGCCGCGGGTGACCACGAACGGCGGCAGGTCCTGCAGCCGGCGCCGGATCGGTCGTTGCGGGATCGTGAACGTGCCGGCCTCCTCGCGAGCTCCAGCGAGAGGGTCCGACTCGAGCGGGGCGCCGATGAAGATCCCGTCGTTGAGCCACTGGGTCTTCACGAACTCGAACTGCCGCTTCAGGTGCGCACCGACGAACACGAACACGATGCCGCGCTCGGCCCCGTCGTCCTCGAGCACGTCGTCGGGCAGTGCCGGGCCGTAGCTGGTGCCGCGTCGGATCATCCGGTGCAGCCGCACGTCGACGCTGCCTTCATAGTTCAAGGCGTCGCGAGGGTTGGCGCGGCGCGCATGGGCACCGACCGGGCACTTGAAGCCGCGCGGGTCGTCTCCGTAGGCGAAGTCGTTGTTGCGAGACGGGTCGCTGCCGAGCTCAGGGGCGTCGTGTTCCGGCGCAAGCGCGAGAGGGGCGCCGCTCTGCCAGCGGCCGACCATCTTGGCGCCGAGAAGCTCCTCCTCCGCCCGCGACGTCGCCCTCGCCCGCAGGTAGGACCGGTACGCCGCCACCTTGGTGTGCAGCTTGCGGAACACGACGTACGTGCCGTTGCGCCCCAACACCTCAGGGGACGGCATCGGAGCGAGCTCGCCCGTCTCGTCGGGATAGCCGAGGATGATCTCCCCTGCCTTGAGCGGGAGCTCGCGCGAGTCCGTGGCGGGTCGGCCGCTTCCTTCGACTGCGGGTTGACCGATGCCGTCCTTGAAGCCGAACGACGTACGTCCCGTCGCGAGCTGGTAGCAGTCCTGGCGCCAGATGACCTCGACGCCGGACAGGTCGGCATGGGCTCGGCGGGCCTTCTCGGCGACAGCCCGGACCCGGCCCTCGTTTGGCGAGAGCACGGAGATCGCAACGTGGACGTCGGCGCTGCCCAGCGGCTTCTCCCAGTGGTCGGGACTGCTCTCGCCGACGTCCCCCAGGATCTCGGCCCGAGCCGCCATGCCCTCCCGAAACTCGGGGACGAAGCTGTCGAGGGACGCCTGCGGCACGCCGAGCGCCTTCAGCCCCTGGTAGGTGAAAGCGACCGTCAGCGAGGTCTCGCCCTCCTCGCTGGCCTCGCCGGCGGCGGTGAGGAGCCGGTGCAGTCGCCGGACCAGCTCACGGCCGTCCCGGCGATCGTGGATGCTGAGCAGCAGGTAGACACCCACGTACGGCGAGGGGCGCTCGAACAGCGCACCGGACTGGATGTCGTCGAGCTCGAGGGTCACGTCGTCCATGTCAGTGATGCTCCGGAGGTTCAGGTGGATCCGGGTTCGCCGCGACCAGATACGGGAACGTGGTGGTGGCCGGGCGGCTGGCGGAGTCGACGCCGTCACGGATCGTGGGGCCTTGGCCCGCGTTGACGAGCTGGGTGAAGAGGGTGTCCATCACGTCGTCGTTCAGGGCCCGGCCCCCGCACGTCTGATGCAGCTCGCCACGTCGGGCGGCCAGCTCGATCTCGAGGAACGACCCCTGCTCGGCGTACGGCAAGGTGGCGTCGACGACCAGGTAGTCGGCGAGGACGAGGTCGGTCAGCGGGTGGCTCCCGTCCTCTCCGAGGGGCCAGTCCTGCTTGCCGTCGAGGCCGTCCCAGAACGCGAGGTTGGCGTCCAGGCGCGCCCGGAAAGCCCCGTGGTACGACTCGCCGAGGTGGAACGCGTCCTCCATGTTGTAGAGGTCGCGGATCTCCAGATCCTGGTTGACCTGGTCGAAGTCCTTCGGGGCCAGCATCATGTTCTTCACCTCGGGCCGGCCGACCCGTTCGATGCGGACGTTGAACTCGCCGCGGGTCAGGGTCTCGGCCACCACGCCCACGAGCATCCTGCCCGGCAGCAGACCGGTGTCGATCTCGACCACGATGCTCAGCACGTTCTTGCCGTCCAGGAAGATCGACCCGTCCTCGGTGAACGCGAGCTTGCGCGTCGCGATCGTGGCCAGCGCAGCGCGGGCGTCCATGATGAACGGGTCCCACCGCACCCCGGCGAAGACGCGGACACCGCCGCCGGTGCCGCCGGACTCGTCGTTGACGCGGAAGGTGACCTTCTCGCCCTTCGGAGTCACGCAGCTGCCGTGCTGCACGTGGTCCGGTCGACCGGTATCCGGGTTCGTCACATGCTCGGGTGGGTCGAAGACGCAGTCGAGGACCATCTCTTCGTCGCCCGGGACGAACGTTCCACCGGTCGAGTCTGCGGCGGGCGCGCTCAGAGGCCTCAGTCGGAAGCGGTAGAGCAACCCGGCCGAGAACAGCTCGTTGGGTTTGGCCATCGGCAGCGTGTTCATCACCAAGACGAGGCGACCCGGGGAGCCGGGGCCCGGAAATGCGTAGAAGTCGGTGATGTCCGCGATCGGATCGGCCAGGGCGCGCGGCCCAGAGATGTGATCAGACACTGCTGCTCCTCGCCTCGCCCCGCTCGCGCGGCTAGTCGCCGGCCTCGTCGAGCAAGGGCCGCATCGCCGGGTGCTCGAGGATCTCGCCGGCCTGCGGGTGATCGAGGACCTGCTGGAAGGCGCTGTTCACACGCTGCGCCTTGCGGATCTCCTTGACCGTGCCGCCGTAGTTGCGGGCGTATGCAGCGGCGCTCTGCTCCGCTCCCAGGACGAACGAGCGCACGGCCGCGACGTCCGGCAGCCCGTCGTACCCCTCGACGTGGCTGAAGATCACGTCGAAGAGGGCCAAGGTCGGACCCGAGGTGAAGAAGTCCTCCATGTAGGCGTCCCACGGACCGTCGAAGCTGGTGATGAACGCCAGCCGGGTGTCGTCGTCGAACAGCACGAATCGCGCCTCGTGGATGGTCTGGATCGCCATCCCGTAGTCGCCCGGCCGGTAGCCGGGGGTGTCCTGGAGCTCCACCAGTGCCTTGCGCAGGGACGGCGCCTCACCGGGCTTGACCCGGAAGAACAGGCTGAACTCGCTCGTCGTCCCGACGCTCAGCCCAGGCTGCGGGGCGTTGACGTCCGATGTGGTCACGGGGTACCTCCGGGTTCTCCCGCTGGAGACTCCAGCCCTCCGACGGTAGGACGACGTCCGCTCCGCTCACCTCATCCGCTACGGATGACCCGGATCCGCGGGATGGGCTGCGACCGGCCGCTCACTGCGGCAGAAGCCGCAACTCGCGTGCCCGCCTGACGGCATCGTTGCGGCGCGTGACGCCCAACTTCCGAAGGATGTTGCGCACGTGGGTGCGAATCGTGTTGACGGAGATGTACATGACGCTTGCGATCTCCTCGGTGGTGAGGAGGTCCGCCAGGTGACCCAGGACCTCCTGCTCCTTCTCCGTGAGCTCTTCGACAACAAGCTCCGATGGGCTCGCCGCGACGGCAGCCAGCGCAGGCTTGCGGACGGACAACCTCCGTGACGGGCCCATCGAGATCTCGAAGAGCCATTGGTGTTCGGCGCTCAGCTGCTGATCCCGCATGAGCAGCTGCCGCACCACTGAGGGCGCCTCGTGGAACGGGCGTCGCACTCGTTCCGGCGAGGCCAGCGTGAGGGCCCGCTCGAGCGCCACGCGTGCCCGACCCGATGGTCCGTCGTGGAGCCGACGCGCGCACTCGACCAGCCAGCCGGAGACCTGGATCGGCACGGCAGCCCGCTTCGACAACACCGTGGACATCGCGGCGTTGGCGGCGTTCGGACCGCCCAGCTGCAGCTGAGCGAGTCCGACCACGAGGGCCGCCTCCGGCTCGTCGTCGAGGCCCTCGACCTGAGCCACCGCCGCCGGCTCACCAGCGGCGACTCGGACGTGGGCGAGCTCGATGCGTAGCTGCCGACCCAGCCAGCCATGCTCGTCCATGATCCCGGCAGCCGCCTGCTCGAGCCCGTTGAGTGCGCCCAGCCGGTCACCGTGCGCCATCTGGAGGCGCGCCCTGACCATGGCCAGGAAGGCAGGTGGAACTGGATCCCGCAGCGGCAGGTCCAGCCGCTCGACCGACTGGACGTGATCGGCTGCCAGGCGCAAGTCGTACCTCTCCATCTCGACCCAGGCCAGGGCTACCCAGGTGGCGGCCAACCGGTCCGGGGTGACACCGATGCGCTCGGCAGCATCGATCGCTCGAGCCCCGAGCTTCGCAGCCCTGGAGAGCTTGCCCCGGCGGCAGGCGATGACGGCCTGGTAGCCCAGACACTCCACCAGCACGGCCTCGGATCCGGCGGCCGCAGCCGCGGCGACGCCAGACTTGAACATCGCGTCGGCTGCGGCCAGCCTTCCCTGCCGCAGGGCCGCGATGCCCTTGCTGAGGATGACGAGTGCAATCAACTCGGGGCGGGAGCTGCCCTTCGGCCCGCGGTCTGGCGCATCCAACGCCTGTTCGGCGGCCGTGGCGAGCGACATCGCTTCGCTCGGGTCCTCCGACGCCTGTGCGCCCACGGCTTCCAGCACCCGGACCGAGACGTTCGTGGCCCAGAGATGAGACCCTGAACGCTGGCCCGACCCGATCCTCACCTGAGCCAGTTCGTTGGTGAAGCTGGTGGTGTCACCGGCCCCCAACGCGAGGGTTGCTCTCACGACGGTGGATGCGGGGTCCTCCAGCTCGGACGGGATCGACCGCAAGGACCTGGTCAAGGCACTCGTGCTGTCGTCGAGCAACAGCTGGCCGACTGCCAGGTCGTCGACCACCTCTGCGGCCGCCTCTTCCCAGGCCTCGATCGCGACGAAGTGACCAACAGATTCAGTGACCTGACCGTCGTGGGCATACCACTCGGCCGCCGTTCGCTGCAGTCGCCTCATCTCATCAGGCGACTCATAGGCGAGCACGGCGCGGAGGAGATCCCGGAAGAGCGGGTGGTACCGATAGCAACCGGTACGGCCGGGTACGGGCTCGATGAACACGTTGTCCCGGGTCAGGAAGGTCAGCGTACGTTCGGCCGTGGGACCGGCAAGCGCCTCGCCCAGTCCCGGCTGGATGGTGTCCGGGACGCTCGTTGCCAGGAGCAGAGCCCGCACCTCCGGGCTCTGGGCGGCCAGCACCTCGCCCACGAGGTACTCCGCGATGTTGCCGGTGTCGCCGACGATCTCCGCGACGGCGTCATCCGGATCCGGCCGCAGCCGCAGCAGCTGTGCGCCGAACCGCAGCCCTGCCGCCCAGCCCTTCGTCCGGGCGTTGAGCGCCCCCACGGAACCCTGCGTCAGGTTCACTCCGGCCCGCAGGATCAGCTCGCCGGCTTCCTCGTCGGTGAAGGCCAGGTCCGACATCCGTACCTCTACGACCATGTCATCGAGCCGGTACCGGTACAGCGGAAGCACCGGATCGGCTCGCGTCGCCATCACCAGCCGGAGGCGGTCGCCGGTGTGGCGCAACAGGAAGTCCAGATCTTCCGCCACATCGGCGGAGAGCAGTTCGTACCCGTCCACCACGACCGTCAGCCGTTCCGGTTGGCAGCTGACCGCCTCCGCAACCGTCCGTCGAACCTGGCGGTCGAGCGGGCTCTCGTCCCCGCGGACCGTATCGGGTGAAACCGCTACGCCCAGGCTTTCGAGGCACCCGAAGAGGCCCGGCCAGAACGCGACGTCGGTCCCCTCGAAGGTGATCCACGCTGTGCGATCCTGCTCCTCGCCTGCCGCGACCCAGTCCGCCACCAAGGCCGTCTTCCCGGTTCCAGCCGGCGCGCTGACCAGCACGAACGGGCACGCGTCGCTGCGATCGAGCATCTGTAAGAGGCGGGGTCGCCGGACGTACGCCGAGGGAATCGTCGGGATGCCGAACCAGCCATCGCCGGGGTGAGGACCCATCGCGTCGACGTGCCTCCTAGATCGAACCAGTGCGCAGAGCGCCCAACGGATTGAACAGGGGGAACGTCAGTCCCGAGGAACTCTTTACGTTAGTACGACGCCCTGGTGCCGTACATAGTCCGTATGCGTCAGCTCGCGTGGGTCAGTGCAGCAGGACCTTCATCCAGGTCAGGCCCAGGCCGAGCAGCCCGCACGCCCCGGACGCGATCAAGGACCGAGCCCACGATCGGCCCGTGCGACGAAGCCAGAACAGCGGGATGAGAACCAGGAGCACGACGCCGGACCACATGGACCAGGCGATGGCACGTCCGTCCTCAAGCCACCCGATCGCTCCGAGAAGCAGGATGAGCAGCGGAACGACCACACCCTCCACGATTCCGATCTCGTGGCGCACGGCCGCGATGAGTACGCTGCGCCACGGCGCGACCTCCGACCCCGAGCCGGCCAGGATCGACGCGTAGACGTGCACGGTCCAGATCACGGCACTGGAGACCACGGCGAAGGCGAGGACTCGGCCGGCAGAGTCGTCGAAGTGTGAGGCTCCGGCGATGATGGCGATGATCGAGACGAGGCCGTAGACGGCGCCGGCGACCGCGCCGGGCCCGCGACCGAACCGCGGCTCCTGTCCCGCTTGCGGCTCGCCGACCTCGCGGCCCACATCCTCGCTGTTCATCGGAGGCCGGCCACCCGGATGCTCTCCACGGTCAGCCCCTCCGCATCCAGCATGCCCACGAGGTCGGCCAGTCCAAGACCCGCGCCGGCCGTGGTTCGAAAGACCGTGCACGACTGCCGCTCCACGACATCCGGTTGCAACGCGCAACGGAGCACCGGACCCAGCTCGCCTTCGACGGTCAGCTCGAAAACGACCTCTGCGTCGGGCCCAGCCTCACTCATTCGTCACCCTCGCTCGACTCCTCGTCCGCCGTCCCGGTGATGAGCCGTCGGACCTCCACGACCTCGAGACCGAAGGTCCGAAGTCTCGCGAGGAACCCGTGGAGCTCGGCTTGGTCCCGACACCGGCGGATCAACACGGTTCTCATCTCTCGCGACGAGGTCTCGACGTCGACGAGCTGCACCAGGACCTGCTGCGGGACCAGGCCGGCGACCCGTATCTCGAAGGCCTGGGCATCGGCGGCGGCGGCGGCTGCCGGCTCCCGCGGGTTCTGATCCATGGTCTCAACTCGACTTCCCGCGCTCGGTGCCTGGCCGCTACAGCTGAAGCAAGCCTGGCGCCGAAGCAGCGACGAGGCGTCGTCCGCGGTGGATGAGGATCACGGACTCGCCGGTGCGGCTACGCGGCCAGCTCGCCTGCGAAGTACGCGAGCGCCGTTGTGGTCTTGGTCTGCTGGTCGCCCGAGATCTCCAGTCCACGATTGACCAGGAACGCCTTGAGCTCCGCGGCGACCTGGAAGGCGTTCACAGGTGCGCACCTGGAGGAGAGCTCGAGGATTCGCGAGCCATCCGGGTAGAACCACAGCTCGGCGACCAGCCGGCCGGCGTACCCCTGTGGCCTCACCTTCTGCTTCAGGACGGTGATCGGGCCAAGGCGCACCAGGTCATCGAGCTCGAGGTCGGAGGCGGCGTTGGCCCGGAAGAAGCTCTGCTGCTCCTTCGTGTACAGCTTGCGGATCGCCCTCGTGCCCGCGGCGACCTCCTTGACGTCGGTCCGGCCGAGGGTCGCCTTCATCGAGGCCGAGCAGACGAAGCCTCCTGGCATCGCATCGACCTCTACGGTCAGGTTCTTGGACTTGCGCGCCTTCGAGACTTCGGTCGGGTTCACGGGCCGCACCTTCACGACCGAGTCGTCGTTGCGTCCCTGGATCCGACGGGCGCGGACGACGACCCCGCGTTGGTTGAGGGCCAGGTCAGCGGTGTCGAAGAAGACCACCTGCCGGACCTGGGCTTCCAGCGGATCCAGCCCCAGGGCGGCCACGGCCAGAGGTCGTTCGGCGCTCGGCACGGTCATCTTCAGCTCGACGCTGTCGGCCTGCTTGGTC
This sequence comes from Nocardioides sp. NPDC023903, assembly GCF_040639295.1. NCBI lineage: Bacteria > Bacillati > Actinomycetota > Actinomycetes > Propionibacteriales > Nocardioidaceae > Nocardioides > Nocardioides sp. NPDC023903. The sequence continues at coordinate 480,823 of NZ_JBEZZS010000001.1, forward strand.
AGCTCGAGCAGCTGACCGAGCTGTTCGGCGGAGAGCAGTCCCGGTGGCTGGGTGCTTGTGGACATGGTCGATCACGCTTCCACGGCCGAGAGGGCCGGGGCATCACCCGGAGCGGACGACCAGGTGCCGCACTGGGTCAAGCGCTCACGATCGACTGGATCTGCAGTAGCAGGAACAGTGCGAGAACGATCTCGCTGACCACCCAGGAGTTCGCGTTCATCCAGCTCCGGAGGGCCGGCAGAACAGTGTCGGCTCGCTTGCCCATCAGCAGCAGCACCAGGAGAGGTGAGCTGATCAGCAGCCCGGTGACGAGCAAGAAGCCGATCGACCGCCACAGCGGCTCCCCCTGGGACGCCAGGAGCGTGCCGACGGTGAAGGTGACGAGCAGATTGGTCGGCATGATCAAGAACAGGAGGAGGCCGATCCGGAACGAGGCGCTGGGCGTTGCCGTCTGCAGCTTCCGCATGTACTTCGGGGGCTCGGTGTCGTGCCGCTTGAGAAACACCCGCACGGCCGCGACCAGCAGCACGAGCACGAGGAGCCAGTCGACCACGGCCGAGCCTGAATCTCCGTCGGATCCCTCGAGACCCAGTGCACGCGCCGCGTAGTAGAACACGGCCGTGGCGGCGGTGGACGCCACCATCGCGCCCGCGACGTAGGCATAGGAGTTCCGCCGCGCCCTCTCGCTCGTCGCGAGCATGATGGCCGTGATGATCTGCGGACCGGCGATCATCACCACCGCCAGCGGCACGACCTTCAACAGGTTGTCCATCCGGGTCCCTCGGAATGCTGTCGTGTGCTGTCCATCGGTGTCGGGCGGCACAAAGGAATGAAGCACCTGACGAGATCACCGTGCGGCACGCGCGAGCAGAATTCCTCACCCCGGGAGGACGAGAGCACGGTCCCCGGTCAGGGCGTCACGGCCTTCGCCTTGAGTGCGGCGAATTCGGCCTGGGTGATCGTCCCGGCATCGAGCAGCTGCTGAGCCTTGGCGATCTCCTCAGCGGGAGATGAGCCGGCAACCGAGCGGATGTAGTCGTCCTGAGCCGCCCGGACGTTCTGGACCGCCTCGTTCTGGCGCTCCGCCATCCCCTTGCCCCGGACGATCAGGTAGATCACGGCGATGAGGAACGGCAAGAAGATGAGGCCGAGCATCCAGACGGCCTTCATACCCCCGGAGACCGATTTGTCCCGGAAGAGGTCGGTGACGATGTTGAACAGGACCATCAGGTACGCCACGAAGGCGAAGGACACGATGATGAACCAGATGATGTCCCAGAAGCTCATGAGAAGTTCTCCTGTCATTCGGAAGGTGCAGACACATGCTTCGCCCTCCAGCAGGGCTTCCCTTCACCCGCAATGGGTGAGACCTGGCCCAGGCGCCGTCAGGTGGTCCGCCCATCACGCACCGGCGACATCCAAACCGACCGGCCCAGCCATGCCTGGTTCCTCGGCGGTGCCGGGGTGGGCGAGCTGCTCGGGCCGGAGCAGGTGGGCGAGCCGTTCGGGTGAGACCAGGCCGCGCTCGAGGATCAGCTCGGCGACGCCACGACCGCTGCTGAGCGCCTCGCGGGCGATCTCGGTCGCGGCGACGTACCCGATCTCGGGGTTCAGCGCGGTGACGAGCCCGATCGAGCGCTCGACCTGGGCGCGGGTCAGATCGCCGTTGACCGTGATACCTCGTACGCAGCGCTCCGCGAGCACGCGGCAGGCGGCAGCCAGGTGGGTGATGCTGCCGACCAGTGAGTGCAGGATGACGGGCTCGAACGCGTTGAGCTGGAGCTGGCCCGCCTCGGCCGCCATGGTGACGGTGACGTCGTTGCCGATGACCTCGAACGCGACCTGGTTGACGACCTCCGGGATGACCGGGTTGACCTTGCCCGGCATGATCGAGGACCCGGCCTGGACCGGGGGCAGGTTGATCTCACCGAGCCCGGCTCGCGGCCCGGAGGAGAGCAGTCGCAGGTCGTTGCAGGTCTTGGACACCTTGACCGCGACCCGCTTGAGCACGCCGGACAGGTGGACGAACGCCCCGCAGTCCTGCGTCGCCTCGATCAGGTCCGGCGCGGTGACCAGCGGCAGACCGGTGATCTCGGCCAGGTGACGTCGGGCGATCTCGGCATAGCCTGCGGGCGCGTTGAGCCCGGTGCCGATCGCGGTCGCGCCCAGGTTGATCTCGTGCAGAAGCGTGACGGCCTCCTGGAGGCGGAGCCGGTCCTCCCCCAGCATCACCGCGTAGGTGCGGAACTCCTGGCCGACCGTCATCGGCACGGCGTCCTGGAGCTGCGTACGTCCCATCTTGAGGATGCCGCGGAACTCCTCGGCCTTCGCGGCGAACGCGTCTTCGAGGACGCGCATGGCGTCGGCCAGCGCACCGACCGCGACGATGGTCGCGACGTTGACGGCGGTCGGGTAGGCGTCGTTCGTCGACTGGCTGAGGTTGACGTGCTCGTTGGGGTGGAGGTGGTCGTAGCTGCCCTTGTCGTGACCGAGCAGCTCGAGGGCCCGGTTGGCGATGACCTCGTTGGCGTTCATGTTGGTCGAGGTGCCGGCGCCACCCTGGATGACGTCGACGACGAACTGGTCGTGCAGCGCGCCGGTGCGGATCTCCGCGCATGCGGACGCGATGGCCCGGGCGCGCTCGGGGTCGAGGAGGCCGAGCTCGAGGTTGGCCAGCGCGGCAGCCTGCTTGACGGCGCTCAGCGCGTTCACCAGGTGCGGATAGGTGCCGATCGTGGTGCCGGTGATGGGGAAGTTGGCGCGGGCGCGGGCAGTGTGAACACCCCAGTACGCGTCCGCGGGAACGTCCAGGTCGCCGAGGAGGTCGTGCTCGCGGCGGGTCGGTCGGGTCATGGCTTCTCCGTCGGGTCGGTACGGGTCGGGGTGAGCGCTTGGGCGGGGCGCAGGTCGGCAGGAGCGAACGGGGCGAGGAGGTCGGGGGCGACTCCGCTGTCGGCCAGCAGGGCGAGCAGCGCCGGGAGGCGGGCCCGATCGGCGCCGTCGGCGACCTTGAGCGCGAGGCTGGTGCCGTCGGGCAACGCCGCGATCTGGACTCCTTCGAACCCGTCCTTGGCCAGCAGTCCGGGGACTGCCTGCATCAGGGTGGTGACGTCGCGGCGACTGCCGGCCACCATCTCGGGGTGGCGTCGCATCGCCGCGGCGACCCGGTGCTCGGCGCTGCCGTAGGGGGCCAGCACGAGACGCTGGGCGGCGTGAGCGAGCCCCCGGAGCGAGATCCCGAAGAGCGGGGTGCCGCAGCCGTCTGCGGTCACCGTCGCGGCCCGTTGCCCGGTGAGGTCCTCGACGGTCGTACGGACCGCGACCTGGAGGGGATGCCTGGGATCGAGGTAGCTGTCGTGCTCCCAGCGCGCGGCCACGCAGGTCACGAGCATCGCCGCATGCTTGCCCGAGCAGTTGTGCGCGAGCTGGCTGGGCTGCCGGTCGGCACGCAGCCATGCCTCGCGCTCGACCGGGTCGTACGGCAGGTCCGGCGGGTTCCGCAACGCGTCCTCGCCGAGGCCGGCGGAGACCAGCAGCCGGCGCGCTCCCGACAGATGGACCGCCTCGCCGGAGTGGCTGGACGCGGCGAGCGCGAGCAGGTCGTCGCTGACGTCGAGTCCGGCGCGCACCATCGCCACCGCCTGCATCGGCTTTGCTGCCGACCGCGGGTAGAACGCCGCCTCGATGTCGCCGACCGCCAGGCGTACTCGGCCGTCGGGTTCGAGGAGGACGGCCGAGCCGTGGTGGAGGCCCTCCACCATCTCGCCGCGCCAGACCTCGACCAGCGGCTCGTGGGCGGGCACCCGCATCGGCGCCGGTTCGGCGATCTGCGGCAAGAGGTGGGACCCGCTCATCGCACCTCCATCGCGGAGCTGTCGATCCGGTCGCGGACCAGGAACCAGCCACCGACCAGTGCCGCCAGCAGCACCGGCATCGCGAGCAGCGTGATCCGCCCGACGTCGTCGAAGAACATCAGGATCAGGACCAGGGCGAGGAACGCCAGCGCGAGGAACTGCGGGAACGGCGACCGCGGCACCCGGAAGGCCGGACGCTCGATCTCGCCGGTGCGGCTGCGGCGTACGAAGATCGTGTGGCTGATCAGGATGATCGCCCAGGTGGCGATGATGCCGACCGAGGCCAGGTTGAGGACGATCTCGAACGCCTGGGCGGGCACGACGTAGTTGAGCCCGACGCCGAGGACGCAGACGCAGGCGGTCATCAGGATGCCGCCGTAGGGCACCTTGTGCCGGTTCATCGCCGCAGCGAAGCGCGGAGCGGTGCCGGCAGCGGCCAGCGAGCGCAGGATCCGGCCCGTGGAGTAGAGCCCGGAGTTGAGGCTCGACATCGCGGCGGTGAGGACCACCAGGTTCATCACGTCACCCGCACCCGGTACGCCGACCCGGGACAGCACTGTCACGAACGGGCTCTCGTCGGCGGAGTAGGCCGACCACGGCAGCAGCATGGCGAGCAGCACGACCGAGCCGACGTAGAAGATGCCGATGCGCCAGATGATCGTGTTGATGGCGCGGGGCATGACGCGGCGCGGGTCCGCCGTCTCACCTGCGGCGACGCCGACCAGCTCGATGGAGGCGTAGGCGAAGACGACGCCCTGGATGACCAGGACCATCGGGAGTACGCCGGCGGGGAACATCCCGCCGTGATCGGTGATCAGCTGGGGTCCGGGAGTGGTGCCGTCGATCGGGTGCCGGGTCACGATGAGCACGATCGCGATCGCCATGAAGACCACCAGCGTGGCCACCTTGATCAGTGCGAACCAGAATTCCATCTCGCCGAACAGGCGCACCGAGAGGAGGTTGAGCGTCAGCACGATCACCAGGGCACCCAAGGCGAGCACCCATTGCGGGACCGGCGCGAAGAACGACCAGTAGTGCGCGTAGAGCGCGATCGCGGTGATGTCGGCGATGCCGGTGGTCGACCAGTTCAGGAAGTACATCCAACCGGCGGTGTAGGCGCCCTTCTCGCCGAGGAACTCGCGGGCGTAGGAGACGAAGGCGCCGGAGGACGGCCGATAGAGGATCAGCTCGCCGAGGCAGCGCACGACGATGAACGCGACGAGGCCGCACGCGGCGTACGCGATCGCCAGCGACGGCCCTGCAGTGGCCAGGCGCCCGCCGGCGCCGAGGAACAGGCCGGTGCCGATGGCGCCGCCGATCGCGATCATCGTGATGTGGCGCGGCGTCAGGGACTTGCCGTAGCCCTCGTCGCCCGCGTCGGCGGGCCGGGCTTCGGTGTCGGCAGAGGTTGGCAGGGTCATCGGTCGGTGTTCCTGTCGGTGGTGGGGTCGCGGACGATGTCCTCGAGCGCGCCGTCGACGTGCTCGAGGTGGGCGCGCATCGCCGCCTCCGCGGTGTCCGAGGACCCGGAGGCGATGGCGTCGACGATCAGGCGGTGCTCGGCGTCGGAAGCCGTACGCCGCGTCTCGTCGAGCTTGTTGAGCAGGGCGGACTGGGTCGCGAGGGCCTCGCGGATCTCCTCGATCACCTTGCCGAAGACCGGGTTGGCCGACGCGCGGGCGATGGCGATGTGGAACAGGGAGTCGAGCGCGACCCAGACCGCGCCGTCCTCCTCGCGCTCCATCCGTTCGAGCAGGCTGCGCATCTCGTCGAGGTCGTCACCGCTGTGCCGAGCCGCGGCGTACCCGGCGGCCGGGACCTCGACATGTCGACGTGCCTCCACCAGGTCGCGCGCGGAGTAGCTGCCGAAGGTCGGGTTGTCGGCGGCACGGTCGGAGACCACGAACGTGCCCCGCCCCGTTTGCGACTCCGTCATGCCGAGCGCCTGCAACGCCCGCAGCGCCTCACGGACGACCGGGCGGCTGACCCCCAGGTCGCGGACCAGGGTCGCCTCGGAAGGCAGCCGGGTGCCGACGGGGAAGGTGCCGGACTCGATCTCCGAGCGCAGCTCGGCGAGGACGAGCTCCATGGCATTGGCACGCCGGATCGGTTTGACTGTTTGCCTGTCTGACAGGTTCATGGCAGTGAGTGTGATGGGCGTCACCGGCGACTGTCAACCCGGCACGGCTCAGGAACCTCAGATGCGGCTGTAGAACTCGCGGTGGGCGCGGGCGGCGCGAGCCCAGGTGTAGCCGGCGGCGAGGTCCCGCCCGCCGGTCGGGTCCGGCCGCGTGTCCAGGATCTTGCCCAGCGCGACGGAGATCTCTGCCGGCGTCGTGGCGTAGGCGACGGTCTCGGCGAAGACCTCGCGGAGCACGGGCAGGTCACGGGCGACGACGGGTACGCCCGCGGCCAGGGCCTCCAGGGCCGCGAGCCCGAACCCTTCCTTGGTCGACACCATCGCGAGGGCGCCGGCCTCGGCGACCAGCGATGGGAGCTCGTCCTCCTCGAGCACTCCGGTGATGACGACGGGCACGTCCAGCTCGCGGACCCGGGCGTCGAACGCCGCCCGATAGTCGCGGTAGTCGAAGAGGGTCTCCCCGCCACCGAAGACCAGCGTCAGGTCGGCCTGACCGGGATCGGAGGCGCGCAGCGCGGCGTACGCCTCGAGCAGGTCGAGCGATCCCTTGCGCGGCTCGATCCCACCGAGGGCGAGCAAGTAGCGGCCGAGCCGCGCCCGCCACGCCGCACGCCCGGCGGCGTCGGTGGCTCCGGCCGCGAACCGGGCGGCGTCGACGCCGTTTGGGATGACGGTGGGGGTGAGCCCCCATCCGGCCGCGACCTCGTCCGCCACCGACTGCGAGACGCAGATGCGGGCGTACGGATCGACGACGGCCTTCTCGTGGCAGGCGGCGAGCTGCGGGGTGGTGAAGTGGTCGAGGTGGTGGATGGTGCGGATGCAGGGCAGGGCGGCGTTGGCGCTGATGCAGTCCTGGGCGTGCACGATATCGTAGCGGTCCCGCTGCTGCGCGAAGGCGGCTCGCAGGACGTCGATGGAACGTACGATCCGCTCCCCCACCGTCTCCTCGTCGCGGGCCTCGAAGGGCACCGCGTGGACCGTGACGGCGGGGTCGACCGGCCGGAAGAACGCGGTGTCGCCGTGGCGGCCGAGGGTCCAGACGTGGACGTCCTCGCCGAGCGCCGCGAGTGCCTCGGCCAGCGCCAGCGTGTGCACGACCCCACCGCGGGGCCGGGTGGAGTACGTCAGCAGCGCGATCCTCATCGCGAGCTCCCCGGGAACGTGTACGCCGTCGGGGTCAGCTCCTTGAGGTGGTGGAGGACCCGCCGCGACCGGGCGATCTCCGCCTCGACGTCGATCTCCGCGACGGCCAGGCCGCCCTTCGAGGTCGTGCGGGCCAGGATCTCGCCACCGGGACCGACCACCTTGGCCTGTCCCAGGAACCGCAGCCCGCCCATGACGCCGGTCTGGTTGGAGGAGACCCAGACGACCTGGTTCTCGGCGGCCCGGGCCTGGTCGTAGAGGTCGAAGAGCCGGGACTGGCGGTCCTGCGGGAGACGCGAGGCGCGGTCGGTCACCGAGGCCGGCCAGGCGGAGAGGCAGGCGATCACCGAGGCGCCGTCGAGGGCGAGGGTGCGGGCCGCCTCCGGGAAGGTCTTGTCGTAGTCGATGAGCATCCCGAGCCGCCCGACCGGGGTGTCGAAGGCCGCGAACCCCTCCCCCGCCGCGTAGACCAGCGACTCGCCGGCGGGCTGGTGCACCTTGCGGTGCCGGCCGAGCACGCCGTCACCGCTGAGACAGACGGCGGAGTTGTAGAGCCGCGCCTGACCGTCGACGACGACCTCCTCGGCGTACCCCAGGCAGACCACCATCTCGCCGGCCATCGCGATCATCCGGCCGATCTCGAAGGAGTCCTCGGCCAGGGCCGGCGGCAACGCGTGCGGGTCGGGGTGACGCAGGTCGGAGAGGTAGCCACCGAGGGTCGCGTCCGGCAGCACCAGGAGGCGTACGTCGTTGCGCCGGGCGTCCTCGACGATCCCCTCGAGCTTGGCGACCGCGCGCGGCAGATCGCGTCCGAAGTGGGCCGCGACCGCCCCGATGCGTACCTTCGACATGCTCCTCAACCTATCCGTCCTCGATCCTGGGTGGACGATGCCTCAGGCGACCGCGGCCGAGGTGTCCAGCGGGCCGGGCGAGCGGCGCCGGGCCAGCTCGGCGGCGCGCTCGACGGCCCGAAGGCCATTGCCGGTGATCGTGCCGGCGATGTGCTCCGCGTCGGCGGCGATGCCGAGGTAGCGCCCCGAGCCCCACGTGTGCAGCCAGGGCAGGCCGAGGAAGGAGAGCCCGGGGACCGCGGTAACGCCACGGGTGTGGGTAGGTCGTCCGGTGCCGTCGAAGACACCCACACGGACCCATCGGTAGTCGGGCCGGTAGCCGATCGCCCAGATCACCGTCGAGACACCCGCCGCGGCGAGGTCGAGGGAGGTGGGATCCGACTCCGGCTCCCAGACCGGGCGATAGGGCTCCGCGGGTGGGACGTCGAGGCCCCGAGCGGCGATGTGCGCGTCGATGTCGCGGCAGATCGAGCGGTAGACGTCGTCGGCGGAGCCGAGCGCCTCCCGCAACGTCGGCTCGAGCACGAGGTCGGTGCCGGCCCCGGAGGCGAGCCGGCCATAGAGCCGCATGCCCTCGGCCGCGAACTGGCGCAGATCGATGTCGCGTCCACCGTCGCGACCGGTGACGTAGTGGTTGGTCTTCTCCCGCGCGGCCAGGCCGCCCGGATAGCTGGTGACCGGGGTGTCGTAGAGCCCCATCTCGGCCAGCCAGGTCATGCAGTCGCGGCCGCGGTGGAACCGGGCGACCCGGGGTGCGTCGCCGATCGCGAGATGCACCTGACGTCCCTCCAGGTGCAGGTCCTCGGCGATCTGCGCACCGGACTGGCCCGAGCCGACCACCAGCACGCCGCCCGGGCGAAGCCGCGAGGCGCTCTTGTAGTCGGCCGAGTGCAGCTGGTCGATGGCGGGGTCGAGGGCTGGCGCCCAGGCCGGGACGACCGGCATGTGGTAGCCGCCGGTGGCGACCACGACGTGCTCGACCTCCCAGGTCTCGGCGCCATCGGGGCCCTCGGCCTCGACCAGGAACCCGCCTCCCGCGCGTTGGGTCAGCGAGGTCACCCGGGTGTGCTCGCGCAGCGGAGGGCCGAAGGTCGGCGCGTAGCCGGCGAGCCACGCCACCACCTCGTCGCGGGTCATGAAGCCGTCCGGGTCGGGCCCGGCGTACTCGTAGCCGGGCAGGCGGCAGTGCCAGTTGGGCGTCACGAGGGTGAAGTTGTCCCAGCGGGTGTCGGCCCACTCGTGGCCGGCGGTGCCCGCCTCGAGGACGACATGGTCGACCCCGTCACGGACGAGGAACCAGCTCGCGGCCAGGCCGGCCTGTCCCCCGCCGACGATCGCGACGGTGGCGCGGTGGGTGGTCATCGGGACTCCTGCTTCGGGGTGACGGGAAGGGGCGGGTGCATGGCGAGGACGGTGACGCGCTGGTCGGAGGCGTACGCCGCGGCCGAGGCCCGCAGCTGGTCGGACGTCGCCATCGCGCTGGTGCAGGCGAAGCCGAACTTCGCCCGGACGCGCTCGGAGGCGGTGGCCAGGGCGGTGAGGCTGCGGTCGAGGAAGTCCTCGACGGCGTAGGTCCGGCCGGTGACCAGATGGTCGTGCACCACCAGCGAGGGTGAGTAGCAGTCCTCGACCCTGCCGTCGGGCCAGCGCACGGTGAAGGTCATCTCAGGCATGCCCCTCACCCACCTGGGAGAGCGGCTCGGCGGTCGCCAGCGCGGAGGGGTACGCCCCCGGCCGGCGGTCACGGAGGTGGAACATCGCCCGCCGCGCCGTCGTCAGAGCACTGGGTACGTCCAGCTCGGCCACGGCCATGCCGGCGTCGACGCCGGTGGTCGCCAAGATGTCGCCTCCCGGACCGACCACCTTCGCGTTGGCGACGAAGCGGAGCTTGCCGAACGTCCCGTGCTGGTTGGAGGCCAGCCAGACCACCTGGTTCTCGAGAGCCCGGGCGGCGTCGAAGAGGTTGAACCGCTTCGTCCACCGGTCGTCCTCGATGGAGGCGCTGGTGGCGGTGCGCGAGGCAGGCCAGGCGGAGATGCAGGCGATGATCTCGGCGCCGTCGACGGCCAGCGCCCGCGCTCCCTCGGGGAACGCCTTGTCGTAGCAGATCATCGTGCCGATCCGGCCGGCCGGTGTGTCCACGCAGCCGAATCCCTCCCCGGCCGCGTAGTAGAGGTTCTCGCCGAGCGGCTGGTGGACCTTGCGGTGGGCGCCCAGCACGCCGTCGCCGGTGACGACGGCGGCGGTGTTGTAGCGGTCCGCGCCGTCGGACTCGCACAACCCGACGACCACGGTCATGTCTCCGGCCAGCTCGGCGACGCGCCGGAGCTCGGGTCCGTCGATGTCCATCACCGGCGGGAGGTCCTCGGGCGTCTCGTCGTGGCTGCCGTCGCGGCCAGCGCCGAGGACGGAGAGGTAGCCGCCGAGGCAGGCCTCGGGGAGGGCGAGCAGGCCGACCCCGGCCTGTCGGGCGTCCTCGATGAGGCCGCCGATCTGGGCGAGGTTCTGGTCCACGTCGCGGCCGAAGCCGGCGCAGACGGCGGCCACGGCGGTGCCGGGCTGAGTGCTGGTGGTCATGAAGCAGGTCCTAGTCCGGTGACGGTGTGGTCGATGGCGTCGGTGACGGTGCCGTCCAGCCAGCGCAGGCCGACGCCCGTGCCGGGAACGAGCTCGCCGCAGACGGCCGAGGAGAGGAAGCCGGGCAGCTCGGGTTCGGTGCGAGCGGCCGCCTCCGCGGTGAGCATCGCGAAACCCGGGAAGCAGGTGAGCCAGTCCGCGGTCGAGGCTGTGGCCGGGGTTGGGACGGCGCCGACGTCGATGATCGCGCGGCAGCCGCTCGCCTCGGCCAGCATCCCCGCGGTGCCGACCACCCCGGCCATGCTGACGTCCTTTGCCGCCGTCGGTGCCAGCGACGGCACGACTCCGGACAGTGCCCGCAGCTCGGCCGAGGTGCGATGCGAGGACGAGTCCCACTGACGGCCGCGATAGCCGGGTCGCCACCCTCCGCCCAGGTCTGCGCTCAGCCTCAGGACATCACCGGGTGCTCCCCCACCGCCCGGGACAGGCCACTCGGTGCGTCCCAGCGCGGTCACCGAGAGCGCGGCCGGGACGCCGAGCTGGGTGTGTCCGCCGAGGACGGGTACGCCCCACGCCTGCGCGGCCTCGGCCAGGCCGCGCACGATCCGGCGCGCGAAGGAGGCGTCGCGGGCCCCGATGGCGTCGAGCAGGCCGACCGGTTCCGCGCCCATCGCGGACAGGTCGTTGACGTTGACCAGGACCGCACACCAGCCGGCCCACTCGGGGTCGCGCTCGACCATCGAGGGAAGGATCGCGTCGCAGGCCGCGACGAGGTCGCTGCCCGGGACCGGAGCCCCGTCGTCACCCTGGAATCCCGGGGTCGACTGGCCCACCAGGGCACCGACCAGGTCGCCCAGCGGCGACTTGGTGGCCTCGGACAGCTGCCGGATGCGCCGGACCGGCCACTCCATCACGACATGGGTCATGTCGTGGAGGTGAACCCGCTCGCGCGGGATCCAGCCGAGCCTGCGGAACAGCCCCTCGTTCCGGGACTGGACGGTGGCGTCGAAGCGGAGCGCACCGGCCTGCTCGGCCGCCGCGCAGGCCGCCCGAACCAGCGCCGCACCGACACCGAGAAGCTGGCGGGCGTCCTGCTTGACCGCCAGCCGGCTCCCCCGCCACCAGCCCACATCGCGACCCTCCGGCTGCGCCGGATGAAGGCGTACGCCACCCAGGACCTCGCCGTCGTCCGAGCGGGCGAGCAGGACGATCCGGCGTGGGTCGTCGTCGACGTCGTCGAGGTCGGAGCCCGGGAAGAGGCTTTGCTCGGTGACGAAGACCTCCCGGCGCAGCCGGAGGTACGCCTTCAGGTCGGCCGCGGTCTCGGCCCGGACCACGGTGTAGCCCTCGAGGCTCGGCGAGCGGCGTACAGCACCAGCGAGGATGACGTCGTCGAGGAGCTCGGTCATGCCGATTCCTCCCCACAGGCACCGAGTGCCGAGCAGGCACCACACGAGGCGCAGCCGGCGGCCTGGTCCGCGCCGGCCATGCCGGCCCGGCGCAGCAGCGCGGCGACCCGGGAGGTGACCCGGTAGACGTCGGCGTGCGGCGGCGCCTCGACGCCGTCGACGTCCTTGGCCAGAGTGCCCGCCAGCGGACGGTAGGGCACGACGAAGGGGTAGACGCCCATGGCGATGAGCTCCTCGCAGCCGGCGACCAGCTCGTCGGGGTCCTCGCCGAGACCGACCAGGAGGTAGGTCGAGACCTGGTTCCAGCCGAAGACCCGGACCGCTTCCGCCCAGGCTGCCCTGTATTCGCTCATGGGCACCGAGCCCTTGCCCGGCATCCAGCGGAGCCGTGCCGACTCGTCGAGGGACTCGACGTGGATCCCGATCGAGCGGGCACCGGCGTCGTACAGCTCCTGGATCGAGGCGAGGTCGCCAGGTGGCTCGCACTGCACCTGGATGGGGAGGTCGGGCACCGCCTCGCGCACTGCGCGCACGCAGCGTGCCAGATGTGTCGCGCCGCGGTCGCGGCCGCGGGAGGTGCCGGTGGTCATCACCATCTGGGTGACGCCGTCAAGCTCGACCGCCGCCTTGGCGACCTCGGCGAGTTGGGCGGGCTGCTTGACCGCGATCGTGGAGCCCTGGCGCAGCGACTCCTCGATCGCGCAGAACCGGCAGCGCTCCTCCACCTCGTAGCGCGCACAGGTCTGCACGACGGTGGTGGCGAGCACGTTGGCCGAGTGCAGACGGGCGATCTTGTCGTAGCCGACGCCGTCGGCGGTCACCAGGTCGTAGAAGCGTGGCCGGGCGACGGCCTCGACCCCGAGACCGGTGTCGGCGCCGTCGAGGAGCAGCTTTCCGCCGCGTACGGAATAGGGGCTGCGGGGGTTGAGCGGGATGGCCGCGCCGACCCCGTCCAGGAGGACGTGCCCGTCGTCGCTCGGCCCCGCGCCCGAGCGGCGGGCAACCGGGGCGTCGAGCAGGCGGATCCCCTGGATGGCGACGTCGACGCGGGTGCTGGACGAGATCGGCGAGGTCATGGCCGGGCCCTCAGAGGTTGTAGGTCGAGTTGATGATGGCGCCCTTGCGGGCGTAGTGGATCAGCGCGTCCTGGACGTCGAGCGGGTGCGAGGGCACGACGCCCTCGATCAGGTCCTCCTCGCGCAGGCCGTGCAGCGCCATCCCGAAGCGGCAGCAGAAGACGGTGCCGCCCTCCTTGATGAACGTCTCGATCGCGCCGTTGACGTTGGTCTCCCCCGGGAACGCGGCGTCGCCCATCGTCGGGAAGCCGCGCGAGGCCATGCACGCCAGCGTCCCGGGGCCGTAGAAGTAGACGGCGGACTCAAAGCCCTTGCGCAGCGCCCGGGTCGCCTGCAGGACGGCGACGAAGCTGACGGAGGACTCGTGCGGGATGCCGTGGACGAGGGTGAAGTACGTCTCCCCGTCCTCGGCCTGGTAGTCGGGGAAGATCTTGGTCGAGCCGTAGATGTTGGTGCCCGGCTGCTGCGAGGGGTGCGGGATCTCGCCGAGCGACTTGGCCATGTTCTCGGCGATCTGGGCGTCGATGTCAGCGGTGTCAGTGGTCACTGGGGTCTCCAAGAGAGGTGGAAGGGGCGATGCGGGTGGGAGCGGGCTCGTCGTCCTTGACGAGCGGCCGGCAGTCGAGCTGCCGGTCTCAGCCGTAGAGGGCTGAGAAGTTGTGGTGGAAGAAGGCGTCGGCGAGCTCGCCGTCGCCGGCCGCGGCGGCCAGCCGGGCGTGCTCGCCGGCGAAGTCGCCCCAGGGCGCATCGGTGGCGAAGAGGATGCGGTCGTGCCCGATGCCGCGGCGCTCGATCTCCTGGACCAGCCAGGCCGGCGCGAAGCCGATCGCCCAGCTGGTGTCGGTGTAGACCTGCATCCCGGCCTCGATCCAGTCGAAGAGCCGGCCACCGATGAGCTTCATGTGGCCGCTCATCCCGCCGCCGAGGTGCACGAGATGGAGACGTACGTCCCGGGCGTAGCGCTCCACGAGCGTGCCGATCTGGTCGACGTCGGAGGCGGCGCCGGGCGAGGTGTGCACGTGCACGGTCAGGTCGTGCTCACGGGCGGTGGCGAAGACCTTGTCGAGCTGCTCGAGGCACTCCGGGTCGGCGGGATGCCCACCGAGCAGGAAGCTGGTCTTGAGCGCGGCCACGCCCTCCTCGCCGGCGAGGGCGAGGGCCGCGTCGTTGCGGGCCGAGTCGGCCGCCTTGGGCGAGACCCACAGGCCACACCGGATCCGGTCGTCGCTCTGAGCCGCCTCGATCGCCAGGTGATTGAGAGCGAAGGCCGCGTCCGGGTCGGGCACGCCGTAGTTCGGCAGCACCAGCGCCCGCTCGATCCGATCGGCGTCGAGGTCCGCGACCAGCTCCTTCACGGTGCCGCGCGCGGTGACGTCGGCGGCGATCGCCGGGCCTCCGTAGAACGGATACGCCGGCAGCCGGCCGATGTGGCGGTGGGCGTCGCGGAGGGGCTTGGTCATGGCATCAAGCCTTCGGCCCAGCCGTTTCGGACTGGTTACGGGTGGAATACGGAACCCGTTTCGGTTCGTAAGTTCGAGGTAACCCGCCTCACCCGAGTCAGGTGAGGCGGCCTCACGCGAGCGGCGCTGCGATGGTGCGGTGCTGACCTGGCTGCGCGAGCGGATCTCTCTGCCTCGCCATCTCTTCGATCGGCGTACGGTCCGACGCGATGCCGCCGCCGGCGCCGTGCTCGGCATCGAGTCGGTCCCGGACGGGCTCGCCAGCGGTCTGCTCGCCGGGGTGAACCCGGTCGCCGGGCTCTACGGCTACCTGTTCGGGCTCGCCGGCGGGGCGCTGTTCACCGGGACCGCGGCGATGGCGATCCAGGGCACGGGGGCGATGGCGATCATCGTCGCCGACGTCGACCTCGACGCCTACGACGACCCGGTGCGAGCGCTCGCCACCCTGTCGATCCTCACCGGCGTGGTCATGATCGTCGCCGGCGCGCTCCGCCTGGGCCGGCTGCTGCGGTTCGTGTCCAAGTCGGTGATGACGGGGTTCATCTCCGCGGTCGGGATCAGCATCGTGCTCGGACAGCTCGACAATTTCACCGGCTACGACTCCCAGGGAAGCAACCGCGTGACCGCGGCGCTGGACCTGCTCCTGCACCTTCACAGGGTCGACCTCGCGTCGCTGGTGGTCGGCCTGACCACCGTCGCGGGCATCCTCGTCCTGCAGCGCACCCGCCTGGGCGCCACCGGACTGGTGGTGGCCGTCGCCGTGGGCTCCGCGCTGGCCGCCTTGCTCAACACGCTGGGCAGCGACACCGTGGCGCTGGTCGCCGACGTCGCCGAGGTGCCCGGCTCGCTGCCGCTCCCGGTGTTCCCCGACCTGTCGGCCACGATCGACCTCCTCCTCCCCGCCGCCGCGCTCGCGTTCGTCGGGCTGGTCCAGGGCGCCGGGGTCTCGGCGGGCTTCCCGAACCCGGACGGCACCACCAGTCCCTCGCGCGACTTCATCGGCCAGGGAGCGGGCAACATCGCCTCCGGCCTCTTCCGCGGCGTACCCGTGGGCGGGTCGATGTCGGCCACCTCGCTGGTCGTCAACGCAGGCGCCCGGAACCGGTTCGCACTCCTGGTCGCGGCCGCAGTCATGGCCGCCGTCATCGCTCTCTTCTCCGCCGTCGTCGAGCTCGTCGCCATGCCGGCCCTCGCTGGACTGCTGATCGTGGTCGGTGTCAGCACCGTCAAGCCAGCCAAGCTGATCGCGGTCGGCAAGACCGGGCCGGTGCCGCTGACGGTGATGCTGACGACCCTGGTGCTCACCCTGCTGATGCCGTTGCAATATGCCGTGCTGGTCGGTGTCGGACTGTCGGTGCTGCTGTTCGTGATCGGCCAGTCCTCACGGCTGGTCACCCGCCGGCTGGTGATGGGCGCGGACCAACGGGTCATCGAGACCAACCCGCCGGGGAGCCTCGGCGAGCGCGAGGTGGTGGTGCTCCAGCCGTACGGGCCGATCTTCTTCGCCACGGCCAACGCGCTGCGCTCGCAGATGCCCGACCTGACGCCGGCCTCACGCAGGTCAGTGGTGATCCTGCGGCTGCGTGGCGCCGACGACGCCGGCGCGACCCTGCTCGAGGTGCTGGGGACGTACGCCGCCGGGCTCGCCGACCTCGGCAGCAGGCTGGTGATCGTCACCGACAACGAGCGGCTGGTGCGCCAGCTGCAGACCGACGGCACGCTCGGCCCGGAAGGCTCGGTCTACCAGGGCACCGCGGTGATCTGGGAGGCCACCCGGGAGGCCTACGAGGACGCCGTCGCGTGGGTGGCGCAGGACGAGGACGAGCCCACGGATCATGAGCGGCCGTCGGCCGGACGCACCCACCGCGACCCGCACGAGGGTGACTGGCCACCCGACCAGATGGCCCTCTAACCGTCGCCAGCGTCCGCTGGTTCACCCCTTTCCGGCGATCACCGACACCTCCCGGGGCACGCACGCTGGGACCGTGACGACCTCGGAGGCCCCTCAGCACTCGCGTACGGATTGGCGCGAGCTGATCGCGATCCTGCTGCTGTCCGTGACGGCGATCCTGACCGCGTGGACCGGCTTCCAGGCCAGCAAGTGGAGCGGCGCCATGTCGATCTCGTTCTCGCAGGCATCCACGAACCGGATCGAGGCCGCCCGGATGGAGTCCACGGCCAACCGGAAGCTGTCGGTCCAGGTCTCTCTCTTCACGCAGTGGCTCCAGGCCTATCAGAGCGGCGACACCGAGCTCACCGAGTTCCTCCAGGCGCGGTTCCCGGAGCCGTTAGCCACGGTCTTCCCGGGATGGCTCGACACCCGGCCGCTGAAGGACCCCGACGCTCCCGCCACGCCCTTCGACATGAAGGAGTACGTCATCCCCGAGTCCGTCGACGCGAGAGCCGCAGACGCGACGGCCGACCGCAAGTTCCGCCAGGCGCTCCGCAACAACCAGCGCGGCGACAACTACACGGTGCTGACCATCGGCTTCGCCTCCGTGCTCTTCTTCGCGGCCCTCTCCGAGCGGATGCGCCGCCGCAGCGCTCAGTGGGCGCTGCTCTGCATCGGCGGCGTCGGCTTCGTGCTCCTGGCAGTCGTGCTGATGACGTTCCCGAAGATGATCTGACCCGGGTCACCTGAAATAGGTGATCCTTCTCAATCTTTTGCCATTTACTTTGAGAAGCATCGCGGGAAGTCCGGACAATCATGCCTGGCTCACCGACGGCGCGGTGCCGCTCATCAGCACACTCCCCCCAGCACGAGCGCACGACGCCGGCGTGGCATCTGAGCTCTGACTGAGGGGAGGGGTTGTGCAGCGCAGCAGGTCAGCGCCCGCTACAGACTCGACGACAGAAGGACCCGCACCGATGCCGCGCCGCGAGGCGCCGGTGGTGGTACCCACATCGAGGGCAGGTGACGACCCAGCCAGCGCCCCATGGCCTCGCCTCCCGAGGGTCTACGTGCCGCGCCGCTCCCTGTGGGCCGACCTCGACCGCTCCGCCGATGCCGCGATCACGCTGCTGATCGCGCCCGCCGGTGCCGGCAAGACCCTGGGGGTCGCCGGATGGCTGCGGCAGCAGACCGGCGACGAACCCCCACGCGCACAGCGCTGGGTGGATGCCGACGGCACGATGACCCCCGATCAGCTTTCCGACATGCTCGACGAGGCAGCAGAGGGCACTCCCCCGCGCATCGTCATCGACGACGCACACCTGTTGCGCGCCGCCACGCATCGGATGCTCAACGAGAGACTCAACGACGACCCCGACTCGATGCGGCTGGTGATGATCAGCCGTTGGGACCTGCCCTTCACCAGGCTCGTGCCGGAGCTGCTCGGCAACTTCTCGGTCGTACGAGGCAACGTGCTGCAGCTGACCGACGCCGAAGCCGAGGCGCTCATCGTCGAGCACGCCCGCACCCACTCCAGACCGGTCATCGACGCCATCGTCCAGCAGGCCCGCGGCTGGTGTGCCGCGGTCGTCCTCGCGGCCCGGTCGGTCCATGCGAGCCCTCCGGGCAGGGCGGGCGAGGCCGCTTTCGAGGACGGAACCGTCGGCCTCGGTGACCGGGTGGCGAGCGAGGTGTTCGCGTCGCTGTCCGCACGCGCGAGACACCTGCTGCTGTGCACGTCCGCAGAGACCGTCGTGACCGCCAGGACCGCCGCCCATCTCTCCCAGGACCCGAGCGCCGGAGAGACGCTGGCCGATCTGGAGAGCACCGGGCTGCTGGTGACGCGCGCGGTCCCGCTCGTCCCCGACGCTGGGGCCGAGGAGGCCTACCGGATCCATCCGCTGCTCGCGGAGGTCGTACGCCGCCGGCTGGTCGCCGGCGGGGTCGACATCGCCCGGGCACGATCGACGGTGGTGCGTGCCGTCCGAATCGACCGGACGCGTGGCGAAGCGCGAGGCGCGCTGCGCCGGCTCGAGGCCGTCGGGGCCCACGAGGAGATGGCGGTCGTGCTCGCCGACGACGGCATCCGGGCGGTGATGCGGGGCAACGGCGACCGCCTCAGCGCCTTCGCACGCAACCTCGCCGAGCACGTCGAGACCACCCCGAGGGCGTGGCTGGCCCTCGCGATCGAGGCCTGGCTCGACGGCGACGTACCCGAGGCCGAGCACTGGCTCGACCGGTGCCTGGCGGAGTCGGCGGCGATGTCGGAGGAAGAGCTCGCCTGCATCGGTCTGATGCGGGCGCGCCTCGGTCTCGAGCCCCTCCGCCCGGCGGCCGACAGGGCGGCCGAGGTCGTCCGGGGCAGGCACGGCACCGGCGGCGAGGCGGACATCCTGCCGCAGCTGCTCACCGAGCTCGGCATCACCCAGAGCTGGCTCGGTCAGCTGCTGGAGGCGGAGCAGAGCCTCACCTCGGCGATCGGACTGGCCCGCACCTGGGACATGCCGGCAGTCGGGGCCGACGCCTCCAGCCACCTGGCGATGACCGAGTACATGCTCGGTCGCGAGGCGGCCTGCGGAGAGATCGCAGACGAGGCCGCCACCCTGCTCGAGCGGGCCGACCAAGGTCGCCAGCCGAGCCCTCGTAGCGACTTCACCCGCACCCGGACCGCGCTGGCCGCAGCCCTGGCGCGCACCGCACGGCTCCCCTGGCTCGAGATGGCGCCGATCCCGGACGCAACGCTCCATCCCGCGGACCTGTGCACCCGGTTCTGGATGCGACTCAGGGAGGCACACATCACCCTGTCCGGCCACTCGGTCGTACGGGCACGCCAGATTCTCGGGGAGCCGTTGGACCTGCCCGGGGCCTTCCGGCTGCCGGACCACCTGCAGGTGGCTCTGCTGCTCAACCGGGCCGAGCTGGCCGCGCTGGCCACCGACCGGCGTTCGCTGAAGACCGTGGAGGCCGCGCTCACCGAGCGCGGGATGGCAGGCGAGGCCGCGCTGGTCAAGGCGCTGCGTGCCGACCTCGACGGAAACCGGCGACTCGCCGCGGACCACTTCGAAACGGCCGCGCGGCAGGCGACCTGGTCCCAGCCGATGACCCGGGGCGTCGCGCTCGTCGGACGCGCGGAGCTGCTCCACGAGCTGGGGGACGTGGCCGCAGCGGCCGAGCACCTCCAGCAGGTCGCGATCGAGACCGAGGTGCGCCAGAACGCGATCCCGTTCCTCGGCTGGACCCGACAGGGGACGCCCGTCCAGACCATGCTGGGAAGGTACCCCGCCCTTCGGCCGCAACGCTGGATCAGCCGGATCTCGTCCGGCATGGCGGACATGCCCAGCCTGACGACGTACTTCGACCAGGGCACGCCCCGGCCGACCGAGACCGTCGACGAGTCGGCCGGGCCTCTCCCCGGCCTGAGCGCCCGGGAGCGCGACGTCCTTCGCGAGCTCGCGCGTGGATCGACGTACGCCGACATCAGCGCCGCGCTGTTCGTCTCCGAGAACACGGTGAAGACCCACGTCAGCAGCCTGTACGCCAAGCTCGGCGCCTCGCGGCGCAGTCAGGCGCTGGCGGTGGCGCGGAGCCTGAACCTCATCTGACGATCTCCGCGCGGACCCGGCCGAGGCGATGAGCTCGCTCTCGGCCGGGTCCGAACCTCAGCTCTTGGCCTCGGCGCGGAGGCGGAAGGCCATCACGATGGCGATGAGGCCGACGGCGATCAGCCACACGCAGGAGACCACCAGGAGCGCACCCAGGGACAGCTCCGGGTTGATGAGGAGCACGGCACCGGCGAGGACCGTGATGGCCCCGGCGGTGATGTCCCACATCCGTCGGCCCGGGTCCGGCCGGAGGACGGCGCCGATGATGTCGACGATGCCTCCGATGACCCACCAGGCTCCGAGCAGGAGGGTGACGATGAGCAGCGTCTGCACCGGGTCACGCAGGAACAGCAGGCCGACGATGATCGCCAGCGCCCCCGAGAAGCCGACGACCGCCCGCAGGCCGCCGTCCATGGAGCGGCCGGCTATGGCGGCGATGAGGCGGAACAGTCCCGACACGATGATCTGGATCGCCACGATCACCGCGAGGACGACGAGCGTCTGCTTCGGCCAGACCGCCAGGATGACGCCGAGCACCGTGGTGACCAGCCCGTAGGCCAGGACCAGGCCCCAGTAGTCCCCGAGGCCCTCGAACACGGACCCGGAGCCCACGCGACGCTCCGGAGCGGGCGTCGCGCTCGGATCCGGCCCGACGCCCGAGCCCCGTACGTCGGGGCTCGGGCGGTCGGAGCTGGGGATGTCGGAGCTCGCCATGTCAGAGCTCGGCACGGCTCGACATCAGCTGTGCGAGCGACCAGATGACGAAGATGTAGAGCGCCAGCATCGCGAGCGACCAGAACGGGTAGTAGGGCATGAACATGAACGCGGAGATCGAGCCGATGACCGCGATCACGATGCCGGCGACACGGGCCCAGGTCTGTCCCAGGATCATGCCGATGCCGACCGCTATCGCGATCGCACCCAGGACGATGTGGATCCAGCCCCAGGCGGTGATGTCGAACTGATAGACGTAGTCGATGCCGTTGACGTAGACCTTGTCCTCGGCCACGGCAGCGATGCCGGCGAGGATCTGGAAGATGCCTACCGTCGTGAGGATGGTGCCTGCGAAGATCGCGCCGGAGAAGGCGAAGGCGGTCTTGACCGGAGTGTCGTAGCCTCCGCCTCGTGGTGTGGTGGTGCTCATGGGGTACTCCCTGTGGTCGTAGCGGTTTCTCGTCGACCGCTTCAGTGAACGAGAAGTTAGGCCGCTTCCGCGCCGGCGGGCTCACCCGCAACGGGCGATCCTCCGGCACCGAAGACGTCGCGCAGCACTGCTTCCTGGCCGTGGGTCAGGTCGGTGAAGATCGGATCGGAGGGCAGGCGCCCTCCGAGCGTGTCCAAGACGGTGTCGACGACACTGTCCGTGGTCAGCACGAACAGTGCCGAGGTCCCGGGGGTGACGCGGTCACGGACCCTGTTGATGAAGCCGTCGTCGATCCCGACGGCGCTCAGGGCTCCTGAGGACAGCCCGGTGGCGGTGCCCATGGCCGCGCCGAGCAGCGGCACGAAGAAGATGTAGCCGAGCAGAAGCCCCCAGAAGGACTCGCCCAGCTCTCCCCCGCCCCCGGCCGCGGCTGGATGCAGCTCGCTGGTCAGCTTCGTGGTGCTCGACGGCCAGGAGAGCGCCGCGGCGTCGTGGAGGTCGATGAGGCCCTCACGGGCCAGCTCCTCCAGCGCGTGCATGGTCTCCTCGGCTGCGTCAGCAGTGTCGAACTTCCACACGGTCAGCGTTCCGGTCGTCATGTCCTCCCCCGCTCCTGGTGTCCGTCAGCTGAGCAGTCGCTGCTTGGCGGCTGCGAACTCCTCGTCGCTGAGCACTCCCTGACTGTGCAGCTCACCCAGCTTGGCGAGCTGACCGGTCAGATCGCTCTGCGCCGGTGCCGCGGGGGCCGCCGGAGCGGCCGGTGGCGGCGTGGGCGGCTGGGCCGCGGCGTACTGCTGTTGCTCGTACGCCTGTGCCTCGGCCTGTTCCTGGGCCTTGGCCGCCTGCCGGCGGTTGACGGCGTTCGACGTGGCGGTGGCGGTTCCGGCGACGACGGCCGTACGTGCAACGGCACCGATGAGACCGGGCCGACCCATGCGTCTGCGCAACATAGCGTGTCTCCTCTCTAGCGGGCGGCGGAAGCGAAGGCGACGTCGACGTCCTCGGGCGGCACGCGCAGGAACAGCTCGACCTCGGCACCGACGCTGCGGATCTGTCTGACGGCCTCCCGCGCCCAGATCTGCTCGTAGACGACCGCGAGGCCGGCCTGACCGGGCTCGAGGGCGGAGGCGAACGTTTCGATGTCGGTGTCGCTGAGCAGGTCGTTGGCGTCGATCTGAAGCCCCTCGAGCTCCGCAGGCAGACCCTCGGCCTCTTCCAGGTCGAGAGCCCGGAAACTGCCGCCGGCGTCCTTGGCCATCAGCACGCAGTCGATGATCCGGATCACTCCGCTCTCGACCGGTTGCCGCAGCACTGCCGCGAGGTCGCCGAGCTCGACGTCCTCCGACATCGACAGGAAGAGGATCTCGACCGGGCCGCGTTCCATCGTGCCTCCCACGTATCACGCGCCTGCCGGGCGGCAGGACGATTCCGACGCTAGGACGCGATGCGCTCGTGCTGCTCACCCGCAACGGGTGACCTTCCGCCGGGTCATTCCGGCCGGTCGGAGGGCGGCTCCCGGGAAGCGACCACCGCGGCGTGCGTGGACTCCCCCAGGATCTGGGTGGCCGGCTCGATGTGGACCCCGCTGAGCCGTCGGAGCGTGCCGTCCGCCGACCAGTGCTCGACCAGCTCCGGGTCGACCCCGGACAGGTACAGACGCGCGCCCGCTCCGTCCAGATCCCGGGCGTAGTCCCCCACGACCTTCAAGAACGTGGCGCCCAGCGTCGTGCGCCCCCGCAGCCGCAGCACCACTGCGGTGGCCGCCTCCTCGCCCTGCTCCGGCTCAGGCCCTTCGGGAGGGAGCGGCAGCAGACGCTGCAGCGTCCTCGCCCCGGCATAGAACAGCGAGCCGTACGCCTCGAGCACGACGAGCTCGCCACGCGTCAGCGTCCGCGGCACCGGGCTCTCGATGAAGCGCCCCTCCTCGTCCCGCTCGATGCGGACGAGCCGGAGATCCAGGGAGTCCTGCCGCAGTTGCAGCAGGAGCGAGGCGATCACACCGATGCCGACCGCCTGCGCGACCGGCAGCAGGAGGACGGCCACGAAGGTCGCCGTCATGGCGACGGCCGGAATGACGCCGGTCCGCGCGACGCTCACCACCTCGCGTGGACGGATGGACGCCGCCCCTGCGTAGATGAGCACCGCGGCGAGGGTCGGCATCGCGACCTTGCCGACGATTCCCGAGAGCAGCACGAGGATCACCGCCATCCAGATACCCGTCCAGATCGCACCCCACCGCGAGGCAGCGCCCGCCGTCGCATTGAGGGCCGTCTGGCCCACGGACCCGCCGACCGGCTGCCCGCCGAAGAACCCCGAGGCGACGTTGGCGAGGCCCTGCGCGGTGAAGTCCCGGCGCGTCGACGACCTGCTGCCGTCGGGGTTCGGGACGGCTTCGGACACCCCTGCCCCCTGGATGAGCACGAGCGCGGCGATGGCGATCGCACCTGTGACCATGTCCATGTCGAGCAGGCTCAGGTCGGGCAGCTGCGGGACGGGCAGCCCCTGCGGGATCTTGCCGGAGTCCTCCACGCTGACCACATCGGCCCCCGTCACCAGAACGGTGACGGTCGGCACGACGAGGGCGACCAATGGCGAGGCCACCGCCAGCCGGGTCGGAGCCAGCACCAGCAGCAGGAGCAGCGCCCCCAGCCCGGTCGCTACGGTGGGCAGACTGCTCTCGTCGAGCCGGGTGAGAAGGTCCCACGCCTTGGCGGCGGCGAAGGGTCCCTCGGCGTCGACGCCGGCGATGTCCGGTAGCTGGCCGAGCACGATGTTGACCGAGACCCCGGTGAGGAAACCGAGCATCACCGAGTAGGACACGAACCGGATGTAGCGACTCAGCTTGAACAGCGCGGCCAGGAGCATCACCCCGCCCGCGACGATAGTCAGCAGCAGCATCGCCGCCGACCGGTCGTCGGGGTCGTGACCGGCCAGGACCGAGCCGGCGGCCAGCGCCGAGGCGCTGGTGGTGGTGACCACCATCATCCGGGTCGAGGAGCTCAGGCCGCCCGCGATGGGACCGGCGAAGGAGGCGTAGAGCCCGTGGGTCGGGTTGACCCCGGCGAGCACGCTCGACGCCATCCCGTCGGGCACGCTGGCGATGGCCCCGGGCAGTCCGGCGACGAGGTCACGGCGCCAGTGGCGCTTCTGCGGGGTGATCTCTCGGACCTCTCTCCGCAGCACCCGTTCCGCACGTGCCTGGGTGCGACGCAGAGACCCCGCGTAGAGCCTGCGCAGCGACGTACGACCGTCCGGGTCGGGATCCATGTCGCCCTTGGCCACCGGCGCTCCAATCCAGGGAGGGGAAGGCGTACGGACGTCGGGCCCACGCCGTCAACGCATCCTCCCCGGGACGGGAGACCCGAGGCTCACCCCTTCCGGGCGATCCCGGAACAGGCCCGGCGTAGCAGCCTCACCGATCGTGGCCAGACTCATCGCTCCGTCGTTCAGCGGCTACTCGCCGTCCTGGATCAGGTCCGACGTCCTCGCCGGGCTCACCGTATGGGCCGTGCTCGTACCGGAGTCGTTGGCGTACGCCACCATCGCCGGCGTGCCGCCGGTCGTGGGCCTCTACGCGGCCGTGCCCGCCCTGGTGCTCTACAGCCTGCTGGGTTCCTCGCGCCATCTGATCGTCGCGCCGATGTCGGCCACCGCAGCGCTCTCGGCCGGGATCGTGGCGGACTTCGCGTCCGGTGGGGCCGATGTCGTCGCGCTCACCGTCGGGCTGGCCATCGCGACCGGGATCGTCGCACTCATCGCCGGCCTGATGCGCTTGGGCTTCCTGGCCGCGTTCATCAGCGAGCCGGTCCTACGAGGCTTCATCATCGGGCTCGCGCTGACGATCATCATCGGTCAGCTGCCGCCGCTGGTGGGTGTGGAGAAGGGCTCGGGCAACTTCTTCGAGAAGGCCTGGGACCTGCTGCGCCAGCTGGGTGACGTCGATGCCCTGACCATCGCCATCGGGGTGGGCAGCCTCGCCGTCCTGCTCGTGCTGCGGCGGCTGGTGCCGCTCCTTCCCGCCTCCCTGATCGTGGCGCTGGTCTGCATCGGGCTCACCGCCCTGCTCGGCCTCGACGAACGCGGGCTCGCCATCGTGGGCCACATCGATGCCGGCCTGCCCGCCATCGGGCTTCCGGACGTGTCGGCTCCTGAGTTCCGCGACCTCCTCGCGGCCGCCGTCGGCGTGATGCTCGTCGGGTTCGCCGAGGGCCTGGGCGCGGCGAAGACGTACGCGGCCAAGAGCGGCTATGACATCGACCCGAACCGCGAGCTGCTCGGCCTGGGCGTCTCCAACCTGGGTGCCGGCCTCGCCAGCGGCATGGTGGTCAACGGCTCGCTGTCCAAGACCGCCGTCAACGGCTCGGCCGGGGCGAAGTCGCAGCTCTCGGCGGTGACCGCCGCAGTGCTCACGCTGCTCACGCTGCTGTTCATGACCAAGCTCTTCGCCGACCTTCCCGAGGCCACTCTCGCAGCGATCGTGATCGCCGCGGTGATCGAGCTCGTCGACATCTCCGCCCTGCGCCGGCTGTGGCGGGTCCGGACCGGACAGGTCACCAAGATCTACCAGATCAGCGCCCGCGCGGACTTCGTCGGCGCCGTGGCGGCGCTGATCGGCGTGCTCGTCTTCGACACCCTGCCCGGTCTCGTGATCGGTATCGCCGCCTCGGTCGTCCTGCTCATCGCCCGGACCTCGCGGCCGCACATCGCGCCGCTGGCCCCTGTCGAGGGGACGGATGACGGCAGTGCGTCCGCGCACCCGGGGCTGTGGGTCGACCAGAGCCGAAACCCTGCGTACGCAGGGATCCCGGGTGTCCTGGTGGTCAGGGTCGAGGCGCCTCTCCTGTTCGTCAACGCCGACTTCGTACGCGAGCAGATCCGCGAGCTCGCCACGGACGTGCCAGACCTTCGGTTGGTCGTGCTCGACGGCAGGGCGACACCGTCGATCGACGTCACCGCCACCGAGATGCTGACCCAGCTGCGTACCGATCTGCAGCGCCTCGGCGCCGACCTGGCGCTCGCCGGAGACGTGGGCCAGGTCCGCGACGTCCTGACGAAGGCCGCCGAGGAGGGTGAGCCGCCGGTCTACCCGACCGTCGAGGCCGCCCTCGCGGCGGCTGCCCAAGACGCAGCTACTGAAGAGCCGCCGTCAGGCGCATGACGTTGTCGACGTACGCGGCCCCGCGCCCGCGTCGCGACCACGCCTCGATGCTGAGCTCGCTCGATTTCTCCCGGTAGTCGCCGAGCACGCTCTGGAGGTCGTCGACCACCTGCTCGCTCTCGAGCAGCACGATGACCTCATAGTTGAGCGCGAAGGAGCGGTAGTCCATGTTCGAGGAGCCGACCACAGCGATCGTGTCGTCGACCGTGAAGAACTTGGTGTGGAGGACGTACGGCGCGGGGTAGAGCCGGATCCGGACACCGGTGTCGAGGAGTTCGGCGTAGTAGGAGCGCTGTGCGTGGAAGACCATGAACTGGTCGGCGCCCTCGTTCACGAACAGCTCGACCTCGACGCCTCGCTGGGCGGCCGACGTGACAGCGTAGAGAAGTGACTCGTCAGGCACGAAGTAGGGGCTGACCAGGCAGATCCTCGACTGCGCGCCGTAGATCAGCGTGTTGAACAGGCGCAGGTTGTTCTCGGTCACGAAGCCGGGGCCGCTCGGCACGACCTGGCAGGCGACTCCCTTTGCAGCCCGTTCGCTCCGCTCGCCCTCCAAGGGTGCTCGCGGGGCGAGCAGGTCCCGGATGTTCTCGGCGGTCTCGGCGTACCAGTCGGTCGCGAAGACGATCGCCAGGTCCCGCACCGCCGGGCCCTCGATCCGAAGCATCAGGTCGACCCACTCGCGCCCGGCCTTATGGTTCTTGGGCTTGTCGTAACCGGGCTCGATGAGGTTCTGCGAGCCGGCGTACGCAACGACCCCGTCGACGACGAGGATCTTGCGGTGGTTGCGCAGGTCCGGGCGGCGGAGCTCACCGCGCAGCGGCCGGACCGGCAGCATCGACGCCCACTTGATTCCGGAACCCTCGAGCCTCGACAGCATGTCCTGGTGGCCGGGAATGCCGCGAGAGCCGAGGTGGTCGAAGAGGAAGCGCACCTCCACTCCGCGGTCGACCGCCTCGACGAGCGACTCGAAGAAGTCACTGGTGACGTCGTCCCAGGCGGAGATGTAGAACTCGACGTGCACGAAGGATCGCGCCCGGCGTACGTCCTGCGTCATCGCCGCGATCGTCTCCGCGTACTCGGGGTGCACCTCGACCCGGTTGTCGCCGGTCAGCGGCAAGGATCCCAGGCGCTCGTTCAGCCGGACGGCCCCCGCCGACGAGCCCGCGGGAGCCGTCAGGGCCGCGGGGTCGTACCTGAGCTCGGCGCTGATCCGCTCGTTGACCTGGCGCTGCCATTCCCGGCGCTTGCGGCCGACGCTGGTGCTCCCGAAGAGCAGGAAGGCGAGCAGGCCGAACGCCGGCACCGCCAGGATGAGGAACAGCCAGGCAAGGCCCGTCGACGGCTTCCGGCCGCCAGGGATCACGCCCAGCGCCACCACACAGACGCTGATGTGGGCGACGACGAGAGCCGCGCTGACGAGGCTCGCGACCAAGGTGGAGGCGTCCATCAGAGCGCCCCCACTCCGTCGCCGACCATCTTGGCCCCGAGCACGACGAGGAGGACCGTCATGATGGCCGCGTTGTTGGCGATCATCCAGACCTTGATGCCCTCCAGCAGCCGGGCCGCGCGCTCACCGGCCATCAGGTAGATGCCGAACGGCACCAGCACGCCCAGGCTGGCGACGAAGGTGAAGACGGCCATCGCCACGATCCGCTCGCTGGTCACCGCCGTCGCCGTCGCGATCGTGCTGGCGGCCGAGACCACGAGCAGCAGGTTCTTGGGGTTGACCGATCCCAGGAGTACGCCCGTGCCGAACGCCTTGAACGCGTTGAACTCGTCCAGCGCCTCCATCCACGACGGCGTCGGGGCGGGCTCTCCCTCGCCCGGCCTGCCCTGCCAGCTGCGTACGGCGAGCAGGAGGAGCAGAGCTCCGAGGAGGATCTTCAGCAGGGCCGCCCAGGTCGGGGTCTCCGCGTCTCCCGATCCGGCCGCGCCGACGAGCAGGGCGACGAGCGTACCGAGCACGAAGATGCCCGCCAGCCACCCGACGACGAAGGCCGTCCCGTTGGAGCTGGCGTGGCGGCTGACCAGCATGAGTACCAGTGCGACGATCGGCATGGGGCTGACGAGCACACCCACGGCGATCGGCAGAGACTCGCCTATTGCTTCACCCATGGCCAGACTTCAGCGCAAGCCGGCCTCCGCCGGCCTCACCTTCTCCGGGTGAGAAACGTACGCACCTGCTGCACGAACCAGGCGATGACCGGGTCCTCGACGATCAGCCGGCCGAGCAGCGCGCCGCCGACGATGATGCCGCCGAAACCGATCAGCCAGGTCGAGAGCGCGAGGATCACGCCCAGCATCCCGAACTGCTCGGCGTTCGACTCGACATAGGCAGGCATCAACCACGACGAGCCTCGGCTGTAGAGGACCTGCACGACGCCGGTCAGCACCGCGCCCGGGAGCAGCAGCAGTCCCCGGGCACGTCCGAACAGCAGAACCCAGCTGCTCCCCCACCAGAGGGCGCACGCGCCCAGGATCTGGAGCAACAGACGGAGCAGGTCCCCGGGATCGGTGAGCAGGCTGACCACCGTGTTGACCACTCCGAGGCAGCCCAGCCAGGCAACGACCCAGAGCAGACAACGACGGGCTCCCCGCAGGCCTCCGACGTGCTCCTGCTCCCAGACCCGCTCGAGCATCCGCTGCACGGCGCGGCCGAAGGACGTCGCCGACACGATCGTGATCGCCAGGCCCACCGCGCCCGTCTCCGAACGCACCTGATCCAGGTTGACCTCTCCCGACACCTGGCGTACCGCCTCGTCGCCGACGCCGGTGACCTGCGAGACCTGTGCCAGGACGTTCCCGGTGAGGTGGGGCAAAAAGGCCGCGAGCA
Source organism: Nocardioides sp. NPDC023903 (assembly GCF_040639295.1). Taxonomy (NCBI): domain Bacteria; kingdom Bacillati; phylum Actinomycetota; class Actinomycetes; order Propionibacteriales; family Nocardioidaceae; genus Nocardioides; species Nocardioides sp. NPDC023903. The sequence continues at coordinate 509,964 of NZ_JBEZZS010000001.1, forward strand.
CGACCAGCATCGGCACCATGGCCAAGAGTGCCTGGGCGGCGATCAGCATGCACCGGTCGATGAACTCGATCCGAACGACCTCTGTGGCCAGCTTCCGCAGCAGGGGCACGTGGGCGACCAAGGCCTCCACCCGGCCCCGCAGGGCAGCCACGTCCACGTGAGCAGTGTTCCCCGCGGAATGACGGCTCACCCTCGCCCGTTTCCGGTGACCGCTCCGGGCGCCGGTCCGCTTACCTTGATCAGACCACCGTCCAAGGCCACTCTCTGGAGCCAACGTGAACGGACACCTGATCGGCGTGACGCGCTCATGACCCGGATCCTCATCCGGGTGGGCTCGTCGGTGTCGGACGACGTCATCGAGACGTTCCCTCACCTGACCCGGGCCACGCAGCCGGCGACGACGACCCTGGTCGGTGACCTCGCAGACGCCAAGGAGCTGCAGGGTGTGCTGGACCTACTCAGCTCTCTGGGGGTCGACGTCATCGAGATCGTCACCATCCCCGAGTAGCTCCACCGGGGCACTTCCCGCGATGAGCGGCATCAGCCAGCCCTTCTCCGGATCGGCCTCCACGAAGACCGCGCGCACGAACAGGGTGAACGGGACCGCCATCACGGCACCGATCGGACCCATGACCCAGGACCAGAAGATCAGTGACAGGAACGTCAGCGTCACCGAGAGGCCCACCGCCTCACCGACGACCTTCGGCTGGATCACCGACTGGATCACCACGTTCAGGAGGCAGTAGACGGCGATGACCGCGAGCATCAGCGAGAGGTCGTCGTCCAGCAGCGCCAGGATCGCCGGTGGTATCAGGCCGATCACGAAGCCGATGTTCGGAATGTAGTTGGTCAGGAACGCGAGCAGTCCCCACACCAGCGGCGCCGGCACGCCCAGCAGATAGAGGGCCAGCGTGTCGAGGGCGGCGACGATCAAGCCGAACACCGTCGAGACCAGCAGGTAGCGACGCGTTCCGACCGAGAACGAGGACAGGGCATCTACGAGGCCCGGGCGCCGGCGGCTGACCGACGCCAGCTGGCGCGGCAGCGCCGTCGCGTCGATGGCCATGAACAGGCACAGGGCCAGGATGAAGACCATCGTGGACAGCACCCCGAACATCCCGTTCAGTGCACCGGAGACCACGGACAGCAGGTTCGAGAGGTCGAACGACTCGACGATCTTGAGCACCTCGTCCGTGCCGATGCCGACCTTGGTGAGCCAGTCGGTCAGGTCCTCGACGCGCTCCTTGGCGACATCGCCGTAGGTGCTCAGCAAGGTGGCGAAGCGAGCCACCGCGAGCAGCACGCACAGGCCGAGACCGACGATCCCGACGACGACCGCGATGATGGAGAGGGCGGTGGCGACGCCGGCCGGGAGGCGCTGCGCCAGCCAGTTCCGGGCCGGGTGGACGACGATGGTCAGCACCATCGCGAGGAACAGCGGTCCGAGGATGCCGCTGGCTGCCTGCAGTCCGGCCACGAGGATCACCACCGCAGCGGATCCGAGCAGGACCGCCAGGACCCTGAACTGCGGTGGCCAGCTCGTGGCCGGCTCTTCCGGGCTCTGTGTCCTGGGGCTCACGGCACCATGGTCTAGCCCGTCCGGTTTGCCCGTATCACCCGATAGGGGTGAGCGCGACCACCCGACTGGGCGTATTCCCCGCCCCGTATACGGGCCCTTTGGCTCCTTACTTTAACGAGGAGTCGCTGATTGGATGGTTGCCGGTAAAGACTTATCGGAGGCGTAAGGAGCGTTCGTTTGCGGATGTTAGACACCGGTTCTCGTGCCTACGTGGCGCCGACGAGGCTGCGCGTCCCGCGGATATTGCCCACGTTCGTCAGCCGGGACCGGTTGGTCGAGGACGCCGTCGGGCAATGCCGGTTCACTCTGGTCTGCGCTCCCGCGGGCTACGGGAAGAGCATGCTCGTGGCCGACTGGGCCACCCGTGCCGCCGCCCGCGATGAGCCGGTTGCCTGGTTGTCGCTGCACAAGCAGGACGACGGGCCGTACGAGTTCTGGTCGGCGCTGATCGAGGCCCTCGTCCTCGCCGGGCTGCCCGGGAGGACAGCGCAGCTCGACGGGTTGACCCCGCCCCGGCAGGGCACCGAACCGAGGTTCGTCACGAAGGTGGTCGAGTCGCTCCTGGTCGCGGGTGTGCGCTGGATCGTGCTGGACGACGTCCATCTGCTCCACGATGCCGAGGTGCTGCGCGGGCTCGACATCCTCCTCGCCGAGCTGCCACCCGACGTGGGGCTGGTGCTGGCCTGCCGGTCCGAGCCGGCGCTCGCGCTCCACCGGCTGCGGCTCGACGGGTCGCTCTCGGACGTACGCGGCAAGGATCTCGCCTTCACCGACGGCGAGGCGCTGGAGCTGTTCGCGGCCAGCGACCTACCGATGACGGCCGACGCGATCTCGAATCTCGTCGGCCTGACCGAGGGCTGGGCTGCCGCGCTTCGGATGGCGGTGGTCGCAGCCATGGTCGGCGACGACCCCACCGAGGTCGTCGCATCCTTCGACGGCGACGTCCGCACGGTGATCGAGTACGTCCTGACCGAGGTCGTCCACCGGCTCGACCCGGAACTGGTCGAGTTCCTCTACGCGACCTGCGCGCCCCACCACCTGTCCATCGACCTGGCTGCCCACCTCTCCGGCAGGCCCGACGCCGGCGCCCTCCTCGACCGGCTGTGCACAGCGAACGCGCTCGTCAGCCAGTCGGGCGACTCGGCGTGGTACCGCTACCACGCCCTGCTGCGGAACTGCCTGCTCGCCGCTATGGCCCGCCGCGACGTCGAGGCTCCTGCGCGCCAACACCGGGCCACCGCAGTCTGGCTCGACGCGCACGGCGAAGCCGCGACCGCGCTGCGGCATGCGGCCCGGAGCGGGGACCAGGACCTCCTCGACAGCCTGCTCCGCGCGAACGGGCTCCACATGGTGCTGTCCGGCCGCGGCGATCTCGTACGCGACGCCATCAGGTCCCGCGATTCGCCCGTCACCGACCATCGGGTCGCGGTCATCGCCGCTTTGGCGGCGCTGGACGTGAACGACCTCCCTGCGGCCGACGAAGCACTGGGCGCGGTGCCGGCCGGCGATCCGCCGTCCGAGCCGACGTACAAGGCGATGCTCGCCGCGGCCGTCGTCCAGCGGGCCCTCGCCGGGGGCGACGTCGTCGCGGCCATGCAGGACAGCGCGATCCTCGATGTCGCCATGACGGGTGACAGCGACGTCAACCTGGTGCTCCTCGCCCAGCGTGGACCCGCCCGGATGCGCGCCGGCGACTACCAGGGAGCCATCGACGACCTCGAGCAGGCGCTCGTGCTGGCCCGCAGCCGTCGCTACGACCAGGTCGTACTCGAGACCATGTCGCAGCTGTCCGGGATGACCAGCGCCATGTGCGACTTTCAGGGCGCCCACGACTGGTCCGACCAGGCCATCGCGTTCGCCACCCAGCACGGCTGGCGGGACTCGCCGAGGCTCGCCCACTCCTACCTGGTGGCCGCGTGGACCGCCTTCCAGACGGGAGATGGCCACGCACAGCTGGAGTACGCCGAGCTCGGCATGCGAGCGCTGGACGGGGTGAACAACGCCGAGGTCGGGCTCGGTATACGCGGCATGCACTCCCTGGCGACCTTCGAGGCCACGACCGGCCCGGACCGCGCCGCGGCCGCCGAGACCTTCCGGCGGATCTGGCAGCTCGACGCCGCCCACCATGTCTCTCCTGCGGCAATCAGCGCCGGCACGCCTCAGGAGGTCAGGATGGCCCTCGCCATCGGCAACGAGAGCTGGGCTGGGGAGATCGCGGCACGTGTGCGCGACCAGATGCCCGGCAGCGCCGAGTGCGCGATCCCGGACGCGCAGATCCTCGCCGCCACCGGACGGGCCCGAGACGCGCTGGCCGAGCTCGAGCCGGTGCTCGACGGGACCCGCCCGGCGCACGCACCGACGACCGTCGTCTACGCGCAGGTGCTGGCCGCGGCTCTGGAGTCGTCCCTGGACAACGACGTCCGCGCCTTCGACGCGCTCAGGAAGGCGCTCGAGTGGGCGGTGCCGAACAACTTCCGCCGGCCGTTCGTCGACTTGTGGCCGCATCTGGAGCCGCTGCTCTCGAAGAACCGCTCACGCTTCGGGCCCGCCGAGGACTTCGTCGCGGCCCTGCTCACCGACCACGCCGAGCCTGAGGACCTCGCCACCGGGGTCATCGGCACGCTGTTGAGCGCCCGCGAGGTCGACGTGCTCCACGACCTCCCCTCGCGGCTGACGATCCCCGAGATCGCGGAGGCGGAAAGGGTCAGCGAGAACACCGTGAAGACGCACGTACGCTCGATCTACCAGAAGCTCGGCGTGAACACGCGCTCGGCGGCGGTGCGTGAGGCACGCGAGCGCGGGCTGATCTGAGGCCGCATCGCCCGCGAGACGTCACCGGATCTCGGGGACGATCGCGCTCCGGGCGACGGACGACACCAGCGAGCCGATGGCGATCCCGATCACCAGGTTGATCATCATCGTGACGAGCTTGGTGTCGAGACCCGCGTCGGACGTGAAGGGCCACAGCGCCGCGATGACGGTGGCCAGGCCGACGATCCAGCCGAAGAAGGTCTGCGGCTGCGGTGTGGTCAGGAGGAGGACATGGGCGATGGCCGTGGCCAGCAGCCCGGCGACCGCTGCCCAGACGGCGTACCACCACGTCGAGGCGTCTCCCCAGACCCCGTCGCCCTCAGGAGCGAGGATGGGTACGTCGAAGATGCCCCGGGCGATCACGATGCCGGCGACCGCGAGCAGCGCGGCCACGACCGCGGCGGCGGCGCCGCCCGCCCAGAGGCGGCCGGCGTTGATCGTCGGCTGCAGTCGTCGGGTGGGAGGTTGGTTCATCGCCATGATCAGTCTCCGTCGTCAGTCGGTTCTGTGGTCTCGGTGCGGAGGAGCTCCTTGAGCTCCTCGGCGACCTCGTCGTCCAGCTCGGCGTAGACGAGCGTGGGGTTTCCGTGCTTCATGGCCGCGGCGACCGCGTCCGGGTCCGCATCGCTGCTCAGCACCACGAGTGCGGACTTGCCGGGCCCGAGCTGCTCGGCGACCTCGGTGAGCACCTCGTCACCGATGCCGGCCTGCCTCAGACGTTGAACCGCGGCCGCGGACGCCGCCCCCACAACGGCGCCCGCGACCGGGTTGAACACGAGGATCCCGAGAAGACCACCGAGCAACGAGCCCTTGGCTGCGGCGCCCGCCGTACGGTGGCGAAGATGGCCGATCTGCGGCTCCTCAGCTCCTGGGAACCAGGTGAGCGTGATGGCGTCGTGCACGGTGAGCGCACCACGCTCCTGCAGGTCCTTGAGCCAGACCTCGGCGTCCGTAGCGCCCATGATCCGGTCGTAGACCCACGCGGTCAGGCTGGCCATGACGTCACTCGGCGAAGACCTCGCGCAGCGCCTTCTCCTGCTCACTGCTGAGGTTGGTGAAGATGAGCTCGCCCTCGTGGCCCTTCATGGCCTCGTGAACCTTGTCGACCACCGTGTCGGAGGTCATCAGGAACAGTGCCGAGGTGCCGGGAGTGACCTGGTCTCGGACCTTGTTGATGAAAGCGTCGTCGATGCCGACATCGGTCAGCGACCCGGTCAGGGCGCCGGTCGCCGCGCCGACCGCTGCCCCGAGCAGCGGCACGAAGAAGATGAGGCCGAAGAGCATGCCCCAGAAGGTGCCGCTCATCGCCCCCATGGCTTTGGTGCTGGTCAGCTGGCGGGTCTTCGGCTTCTTCTTGCCGACCTCCCAGTGCACGGTCGCGGCGTCCTCGAGGACCAGGAGATCCTGCTTGACGAGCTCCTCGAGGTTCTTCACGGCCTGGTCTGCACCTTCGGTCGTGTCGTACTTCCATACCGTCAGGGTCGCCATCTCTGGTCCTTGCTGTCGTCGACTGCGTTCACCGACGACGATCCCGTTCGCGGCTGGCGTCCAGCATCACCCGAATTCGGTGAACCATGGTGCGGGAGTGATTCGTAGCGTGCAGTACGTGAGCAGTCGAGGAAGACCATGACGAGGGTCCTGATCAGAGTGAACGGTGAACTATCCCGTGAGCTCCAGAAGGCGTTCCCCCAGCTGGCCGTCCAGGCGCATCACGAGCAGTCGACGCTCACCGGCGAGGTCCCCGACCAGGAGGCGCTGCAGGGTGTCCTGCACGCGCTGCGTGCCGATGACATCGACGTCATTGAGGTCGTCACGATCCCCGACTAGTAACGGTCAGGCGAAGATCGTCTCCCAGTCGCGGGCCATGCTGATCACGGTCCAGCCGAGCCGGGCACCGACGTCGGTGATCGGCTCGGGCTCGGTGAAGGTCTGTGCGGTGCTGACGTAGGAGAACTCGCGCTCGGCGTCGTCGTGGTTGACGAGCAGCGCGAGCGTCGGGCCATCGCCGGCCGCCGCCCACTCCAGCATCTCCCGGTCGCCGCCGGAGTTGCCGACGGCGAGGATCGGGCGTCGTCCCAGCTGGGTCTGGATGTTCGACACCTTGGCGGTGCCTTCGTTGGCGGCACCGACCAGGCGTCCCGACCGGCTCAGGCGCGGCGGGTCCGGGGCGTAGTCGTACTCGATGAGCGTGCCCACCACCGCCTCGGGCGGCACGCCGTAGAGGTCCTGGCTGATGGCGCGGACGAACTCGGTCCCTCCCCCGGTCACGACGGTCACTGCGAAGTCGCGGCGCCGCAGCTCGGCGATGAGCTCGAGCATCGGTACGTAGGTGCAGGTGCGGTGCAGCCGCCCGAGGGTCTGGTGCTTCCCGTGAGCCATGAACTCGCGGGTTCGCGCGGTGAACTCCTGTGGCGAGAGGCCGTTGAAGAGGCCGGTGAGCGCCATCGCGATCCGCTCCAGCCCGATGTCGCCGATCGCCTGCTGGTCACCCGAGAGCAGCGCCGCGAACTCCGCCTGCTCCTTCACCGACGGGTCGGCCTCCGCACTGGTGCGCAGCGCGTCGAGGAAGAAGTCGAGCTGGACGTAGGACGGGCGCTCGCACCACAGGGTGCCGTCGTTGTCGAAGCAGGCCATGCGGTCGGCCACGGGCACCTCCTCGGCCGCGTCGAGGAAGGCGAGGACAGCGTCGCGGGTGGCACCCGGACGCCAGGACGGCAGCAGTTGGTCGTTCACGGTGTCTCCTTCGGTTGCTCGGGTTCCGGGCGGCGTACGCATCGGAAGCCCATGTGGCTGGTGCCGGTGTCGACCATCTGCGGGCGGCGTGCCGCGGGCCGGTAGCGCAGGCAGTAGGTGTCGGCGCAGAGGTGCGAGCCGCCCTTGACGACCTTGCGGGCGATCCGGAACTGGGGCTGCGCGGGGTCGAAGCTCTGCTCGGCGTCGCCACCGCGCGGGTTGACGGGTACGCAGCACGGCTTCGCGACCTCGTCGGGGTGCCGGTCGGTCCACCAGTCGCTGGTCCACTCCCACACGTTGCCGGCCATGTCGAAGAGTCCGAAGCCGTTGGCCGGGAAGCTTCCGACCGGGGAGGTGCGGGAGAAGCCGCTCTCGCGGGTGTGGCGCCACGGGAAGTCGAGACCGTCCCAGGTGTTGGCCATGATCCGGCCTTCCGGGCGCGGCTCGTCGCCCCACGTGAAGGCCGCTCCTTCGAGCCCTCCGCGGGAGGCGTACTCCCACTCGGCCTCGGTGGGCAGGTCGCCGCCGGCCCAGGCGGCGTACGCGAGGGCGTCCTCCAACGCGACATGGACGACGGGATGGTCGGGCCGGCGCTTGACCGAGCTTCCCGGCCCTTCCGGCGCTGACCAGCACGCCCCCGGCGTCCAGGTCCACCACTGACTGACGTGCCGGAGGTCGACCGGGCCGGGGGTCGGCGTGAAGACGAGCGAGCCCGGTTGCAGGTTCTCCGGCGGTGCGTCGGGGAAGTCGGCCGGGTCGACCGGTCGCTCGGCGACGGTGACGTAGCGGGTCTTGCGCACGAATCTCGCGAACTGCTCGTTGGTGACCTGGTGCGCGTCGATGGAGAACGCCCCGACCCGCACGCGGTGAGTCGGGGCTTCCTCCGGATAGTGGTCGTCGGACCCCATCGTGAAGGTGGCGCCGGGCAGGTCGACGGCCGGGTGTCTCGTGCTGTGCTGGCTGGTGATGGTCTGGCTGGTCATCAGCTGCTCGGCATGCCGGCCTTGAGCTTCTCCATCAGCTGGTCGACGCTGAACGTCGCCGGCGTCTGCCGCGGCGGGAACTCGATCAGCGAGGACAGCATCTGCGCGACGTACGTCTGTGCCGGGATGAGCAGCCAGGCGTGTTCGAGCATCCAGTCGAAGTAGGTGTTCGACGTGCCCTCCGCCTTCTCGAACGGGTCCAGGCGCAGGTTGTAGATCTTGGGCGCTCGCAGCTCCACCAACGGGTCCAGCCAGATGGCCAGCGTCCCGGTCTGACGCTGCTCGAGGAAGATGAACTTCCAGTTGTCGAACCGCATGCCAGCGAGGTCGCCGTCGTCGGTGACGTAGAAGAAATGCTTGCGCGGGCTCTCCTCGGCCTCCCCGGTGAAGTAGTCGAGCTGGTTGTGACCGTCCAGGTGCACCTTGTACGTCGTTCCCGCCAGCTCGGTCCCGGTCTTGAGCCGGTCGGCGACGTCGGTGTCACCAGCCGCGGCGAGCAGGGTGACGAACCAGTCGTTGTGACTGACGATCCCGTTGCGTACCTCCCCGGCGGGGATGCGACCGGGCCAGCGGACCATGGCCGGCACCCGGTAGGCGCCCTCCCAGTTCGAGTTCTTCTCGTTGCGGAACGGGGTCATGCCGGCGTCGGGCCAGCTGTTCATGTGTGGCCCGTTGTCGGTGGAGTACATGACGATGGTGTTGTCGGCCAGCCCGTTCTCGTCGAGGTAGTCCAGGACCGACCCGACCAGCTCGTCGTGGTCGACCATCGTGTCGTGGTACTCCGACTGCCACCGGCCGGCCTTGCCGCGGCTGCCGTCCTTGGCGTGGGTCCGGAAGTGCATGTGCGTGGTGTTGAGCCACACGAAGAACGGGGTGTCGCTCGAGCTCGCGTCGGTCATGAACCGGAGCGCCTCGGGGACGATCTCCTCGTCGATCGTCTTCATCCGCTCCTTGGTGAGCGGGCCGGTGTCCTCGATGCGCTGGGTGCCGTCGTCGTTGGCCCAGGAGTGGATGACGCCGCGCGGCCCGAACCTCTTGCGGAAGTTGGGGAAGTCCTCCTCCGAGGGGTAGTCGAACTGCTCCGGCTCCTCCTCGGCGTTGAGGTGGTAGAGGTTGCCGAAGAACTCGTCGAAGCCGTGCGCCGTCGGCAGGAACTCGTCGCGGTCGCCGAAGTGGTTCTTGCCGAACTGCCCGGTCGCGTAGCCAAGGGACTTCAGCGCCGTCGCGATCGTCGGGTCCTCCGCACGCAGACCGAGGTCCGCGCCGGGCATGCCGACCTTGGTCAGGCCTGTCCGGTAAGGGTTCTGCCCGGTGATGAACGCCGCGCGGCCCGCCGTACAGCTCTGCTCGCCGTAGGAGTCGGTGAACCGGATGCCCTCGGCTGCGATCCTGTCGATGTTCGGGGTGCGGTAGCCCATCAGCCCGTCGCTGTAGCAGCTCAGGTTGCTGATGCCGATGTCGTCGCCCCAGATGACCAGGATGTTGGGCTTGTCGGACATGAAGAACCTCCTCGTGTATGTGCTCGGAGGCTAGGCAAGTCGTCGCGCGGGCGACCTCACCCGACTCGGGTGACCTGCCGGACCACCCGGTCCCGATGGGGTGGGGCCGTGAAGACGTGGCTGATCCCGACGATGCGCGGCTACGACCGCTCGTGGCTGCGCGGCGACGTGCTCGCCGGGCTCGCGACCGGGACGGTCGTGATCCCCCAGGCCATGGCGTACGCCACGATCGCGGGCATGCCTGCGAGCGTCGGGCTCTACACGTGCTTGCTGCCGATGGCGGCGTACGCCCTGCTCGGTGGCTCACGCGCGCTGAGCGTCTCGACGACGTCGACCATCTCCGTCCTGGTGGCCAGCTCGCTGGCCACCCTGCCGGAGCGTGGCCCCGACGAGCTCATGCGGGCCGCGTTCACGCTGACCTTCCTGGTGGGCGTCTGTCTGCTGATCATGCGGCTGGCCCGGCTGGGCGCGCTGGTCGAGAGCATCTCCCCCGCCACCATGACCGGGATCCGGCTCGGCGTGGGACTCACCGTCGTCGCCAGTCAGCTGCCGGCTCTGCTCGGTCTGTCGGCGGACCCGGAGGCGGAAGGCTTCGTCGAGGAGCTGGTCGCGGTCGCCCGCGAGCTCCCTGAGCTCTCGGCGGTGACCGCGGTGGTCGGGATCGCCGCGATCGTGATGCTCCTGGTCCTCCGGCGGCTGGCGCCCGCCGTGCCGGGGCCACTCGTGGTCGTCGCGGCGGGCATATGTCTGGTGGCGCTCAGCGCCGTGGAGGATCGCGGTCTCGCCCTCATCGACCCGGTGCCAACCGGGCTGCCGTCCCTGAGCCTGCCGGTCGTCGACGACGTGATCGGGCTGCTCCCCGGCGCGATCGCGATCGCGCTGATGTCGTTCCTGGAGACGGTGCTGGTGGCGCGGACCAACCGGCGTCGCCACGAGCCACCCATCGATGTGAACCGTGAGCTGGTCGCCACCGGCATCGGCGCCCTGGCCGGCGGGCTCACCCAGTCGCTGCCCCCGGCTGGCGGGTTCTCGCAGTCGGCTGTGAACCTCCGATCGGGCGCCCGAACCCAGCTCTCCGCTCTGGTCACCGTGGGCCTGGCGCTGCTCGTCGCTCTCGCGCTGGCTCCCCTGCTGGCCGACCTGCCCCAGGCCATCCTGGCCGCCATGGTGCTGGTCGCCGTGGCCGGTCTGCTGGACCCGCGAGAGCTTTGGACGTACGCCGCCATCGACCGGGCCGAGCTCTGGGTCGCGCTCGCCGTCGCCGCCGTCGGCCTGACCGGCGGGATGCTCCTCGGCGTCGCGGTGGGCGTCGGTCTCACCCTCCTGCTGGTCATCCGCGCGGTGAACCAGCCGCGGGTGCGCCGGCTCGAGCCGTCGCCGGGGCCAGTGGGCGTGCTGCCGCTCGTGCTCACAGGCGACCTCTACACCGGCAACGCCCAAGCGACCTACGACGCGGCGCTCGGGCTGGTCCAGGCCGCCGATCCCCGAACGGTCACCCTCGACGTCTCGGCGCTGATTCACGTCACCGTCCCGCTGCTCAACACCCTCCGCTCGCTGCGCGACGACCTCGCTGCCAACGAGACCGATCTGGTGCTCCTCGACGTGCCCGATGATGTGCTGCCCGTCCTCCGCCGAGCACCGTGGTTCGTGGAGGCGGAGCAGGACGGGTTCGTCGGGTGAGCGGGCCGGCATGGCTGTTAAAGTGAAGGCGTGGAGCTGATCGAAGTGGACAAGATCTAGCCACCGGACTGCCGGTGGCTTCGCCCGTGCGGGCATCCCGCACCGGTGAACGATCACTTCTCGACGCACACGCGCGTCCGCCCTTCCCGGGCGTCGACGCGTGGGGCTCTCCGGCACGTTCGCGTTCCTGTCGACACGTACCTGATCCCGTCGCGCCATCTCGGCGCTCGACGGAAGAGACGAGAGAACACAGCCATGTCCACCCCATCTGCCATCACCCTGCGCGACCTGACCTTCGAGTGGCCCGACGGCACCGTCGCGCTTGAACGGGTCACCGGCACCTTCGGCACCGACCGGACCGGTCTGATCGGTCGCAACGGCGCCGGCAAGTCCACCCTGCTCCGCCTCATCGCGGGCGAGCTGACACCGACCTCCGGGAAGATCGACGCCAGTGGCGAGGTCGGCTACCTGCCGCAGACGCTCACCCTGCGGCAGGACACGACGATCGCCGACCTGCTCGGCATCGACGGCATCCTCGCCGCGATCCGGGCGATCGAGGACGGTTCGGTCGACCAGCGCCACTTCGACACGATCGGCGACGACTGGGACATCGAGTCCCGTGCCGACGAGGCCTTGGACCAGATCGGCTTCTCCGCGGCCGACCTCGACCGTCGCGTCGCCGAGATCTCCGGCGGCGAGGGCATGCTGATCGCGATCACCGGCCTCCGCATTCGCCGTACGCCGATCACGCTGCTCGACGAGCCGACGAACAACCTCGACCGAGCCACCCGCGCCAAGCTCGCCGAGTTCGTCGACCAGTGGCCGGGGACGCTCGTCGTCGTCAGCCACGACCTCGATCTGCTCGAGCACATGGACAGCACCACCGAGCTGTTCGGCGCGACGCTGAGCACGTTCGGCGGACCGTACAGTGCCTGGAAGGAGCACCGGGAACAGGAGCAGGCGGCCGCCGAGCAGGCTGCGCGCTCGGCTCAGCAGGCGCTCAAGGTCGAGAAGCGGCAGCGCATCGAGGCGGAGACGAAGCTCGCCCGTCGCGAGCGGACGGCGAAGAAGACCCAGAAGGACGGCGGGATCCCGAAGATCCTGGCCGGCAACCGTGCCAGCAAGGCCCAGGCGTCCGCCGGCTCGCTCCGCTCGACGCTCGACGACAAGGTGAAGGCCGCCCAGGCCGCCGTCGACGCAGCCGGTTCCCGCGTACGCAACGACGAGCACATCCACCTCACCCTCCCCGACCCCGGAGTGCCGCGAGGCCGGCGGATCGCGGAACTGGAGGACGAGGACCGGACCATCGTGATCCAGGGGCCGGAACGGGTGGCGCTGATCGGGGCGAACGGCTCCGGCAAGTCGACCCTTCTCGACCAGCTGGTCCAAGGTGGCGACCCGGTGCCGGGGCGGCCTCATGGCCGTCTCCTCACCGACCTGGTCGGCCTCCTCCCCCAGCGCCTCGACGGACTCGACGACGACGCCAGTGCGATGGAGAACGTACGCAGCGTGGCGTCCGACCTGCCGCCCGGCACCATCCGCAACCAGCTCGCCCGGCTCCTGCTTCGGGGCGACAGCGTGGACCGTCCGGTGCGTACGCTCTCGGGTGGCGAACGCTTCCGCGTCTCCCTCGCCCGCCTTCTCCTGGCCGACCCGCCCGCCCAGCTGCTGATCCTCGACGAGCCGACCAACAACCTCGACATCACCAGCGTCGAGCAGCTCGCCGAGGCCCTCGACGCCTACCGCGGCGCACTGCTCGTGGTCAGCCACGACCACGGCTTCCTGGAGCGGATCGGCATCGACACCGTCATCGAGCTCGAGGGGGACGGGCGGATGCATCAGCGTCGCGACCTGAACGGACCTGCCGGTCGCGCGTCAGGCACGTGAAGCCCGACCACGACGGCCGGGCGCGTCACCGGTCGGACAGCCACTCACAGGTCGATGGTCAGATTCGGGTCGTCGCTTCGGTCGACACAGACGAGCATGGTGCCGGGTCGGTCCAGGAAGCTCGCCGTTCCACGCTGGTCGGGCTTCCCACGTAGGACGTCAACGCGGCAGGTTCCGCAGAACCCCTGCTGGCAGGAGTACGGCACGTCGGGTCGGACGTCACGGATCGCGGCCAGCGCCGAACGATCGGCGGGCACCTCGATATCGTGTCCGGATCGTGCCAGGCGGATCCGGAACGACCGGCCATCGACGGTCTCCGGCGGCGTGAACCGCTCGAAGTGGAATCCCTCGTGCGGCCTGTCAGCCAGCGCTTTGCGAATCGTGTCGAGGAACGGTGACGGTCCGCAGAAGTACACCGACGTCCCAGATCCGACCGCGGTCAAGACGTCCTCGGGGCTCGGTCTCCCGTACAGCACCCGCACGTGGCCGCCGACGATCGCGCGGACCTCGGCCAGGAACGGCATGGTCCCCTCGTCCCGGCCGACGTAGGTCAGGCTCCACGGGACGCCCGCGGCCGAGGCCGCTCGCACCATCGGCAGCAGTGCGGTGATGCCGATGCCACCCGCGACGAAGGCAATATCACGGATGTCGTGCTTCGCGAGGTGCGGGTAGGCGAAAGGAAATGCGTTCCGTGGTCCGCGGACCGTCACTGCGGTGCCCTCGGTCATCTCGTGGACCTCGATCGACCCACCGCCACCCTCGTCCAGGCGACGCACGGCGATCCTGTACGAGGAACGGTCGGCAGGGTCACCGCACAGCGAGTACTGGCGCTGCCGCCCGGATGGCAGCACCAGATCGATGTGAGCGCCTGGGTGCCACGCCGGCAACTCCTCACCGGCCGACCCGGCGATCGTCACACCCATGACATCGGAGGCGAGGAGGTCGGCGGCGGTCACTTCCACGTGCAGGTCGCGGTCCACCTCTGCGATCTCCCGGATGCGCGATCGTGAGGCGACGTCGGCGTACCCTGCGACGCACCGCTCCAGCATCGCCACGACGCGGTCGCTCATCCGGCCGCTCGCGCTGCCGGGGACTGAGCGAGATAGGCGACGGCCTGGCTCGTGGAGCCGTAGTCGCGCGGGTGGTAGGACGGCCTGAAGTACTGGAACCACATCTTCATGACCTGCCAGGGGGTGAAGATGTATCCCCGCCTGTAAGCGCGTCTCACGTCGACCAGCCGGATCCTGCGCCGGCCCGCGCTCAGCTCGGGATCGACCGACATCAGGTAGACGGTGCCCTTGGTCCATAGGATCGCCAGACCGACCGACGCGATCATCCAGCTGCGAACCCGTCGCAGGTAGCTCCCGTCGAGGTGGGTGAAGAGATCGAACGCGACGTGCCGGTGCTCGACCTCCTCGGCCAGGTGCCACCGGAACAGGTCGAGGACCTTCGGGTCGAGCGCCCGGTCCCATCCCTCGGCGTTGAGGCCCCAGTCGCCGAGCCACGAGGTGAAGTGCTCGATCGCGGCCACCATGGCCACGCGCTCGATGAGCCACGAGCGCGCTCGACGCCCCTCCAGATCGCGAGGACCCAGCACCGTACGGAAGAACCGCTGAATCTCATCGGTGAACGGCCCGACGTCGAGTCCCTCACCGGCGAGGTGGTCGAGGATGGACTGGTGCGAGCTGGAATGCATCGCCTCCTGTCCGATGAACCCGACGACATCCTCGCGCAGCACATCGTCCTTGATCAGCGGCAGTGCCTCCTGGAACGCCTGGACGAAGAAGACCTCACCCTCGGGAAGCAGCAGGTTCATACCGTTGGCGATATGGGTCGCCACCGGGTCACCACCCATGTAGTGCATCCCCAACCCGGTCCAGTCCCAGGTGACATGGCGTGCATTCAGAGCAACCTGCCGCGAATCCCGTACGTGCTTCCCACTCATCACCGAACCTCCTCGGAGCTCATGTCTTGCAGGCCGTCTGCCTGCTGATGGCGCGCGATCCAGCCCGCCACCAGGTCACCCACCACGGTGGGGTTGTACGTCGGGGCCCAGTGCCCGCCCGGGATCTCGCGGATCTCGATCGTCGGGATGTCGGGATGCGGGTCGCGCTGGGTGACCGGCGGGACGAAGATGTCTCGATGCGGAGTCAGCACCTGGACCGGTACGTCGGTGCCGCCGCGGGCCGGGTTGCGCAGGCGCGAGATGACGTTGGCGCCGTAGATGCGGATCGACGCGGCGTTACGGCGGGCGCTCGGCCCAGCGGGCCGCCGGTCGACCTGCTCGGGCTGCTCGATGGCCTTGATCGCGAGCTTGAGGGTCGCATCGATGAGTCCGAGACGGGCCAGCAACGGCGCCAGTAGCGGGATCGAGAAGAGACCCATGTAGAGCGGGGACTTCCACATTGTGGCGATGTCCCCGTACCTGCCCGCCTTCGCCTTGCGGGCGACCCAGCCCGGCACGTGGTCGATGCACGGCCCGGAGACGGAGGTGAAGCTGAGGACGCGGCGGACACGTGGGTCGGTGATCAGATGCCACGCCTGCACGGATCCCCAGTCGTGGCCGACCAGGTGGACTCCTCCGCCGGTGTCGACGTGGTCGATGACCGCCTGCAGGTCGGCGGCAAGCTGGTCGAGACGGTAGTCGGCGATCCGGCCCGGCCTGCCGGAGGCACCGGTGCCTCGGGTGTCGTAGGTGACGACATGATGATCCGCGGCCAGACGCTCGACGATCCCTTCCCAGGCGGTGTGGTCGTCCGGAAACCCGTGGACGAGGACGACGGTCGGCTTCGAGATGTCACCGGCGCTGTGGACGGCGAGGTCATGCCCGTCGCTGGTGGTCACTGTGGTCATGCGGACTCCGTCCTCGAGGTGAGTGCGTCGGCCGAGAAGCGCGTACGCCACACCGGCTCCGACCAGCGGGCGCGGGCGGACATCCAGGCCAGCCCGACGCGGTAGGACACTTGGGGCGGGAGGATCAGTCGCCAGAAGGTCACGTGAACACGGAGGCTGGCGTGGTCCAGCGGGCGCTCGGGAAAGCCGATCATGTCGCGCTCCTCCGGCCTCAGCCCGGCCATGATCGCCACCCTGAGGAAGTGCCGGATCGGCGCGCTGACGAGCGCCCACACGGACAGCGGCAGCCGCCGCAGGGCCCGGGGTGCGGGCAGCCCGCGGGCATCAGTCAGGCCCACCAGCGTCTGGACGCCCGTGTTGCGGGGATCCGCCACCCGATCACGCTCCGCCGGCCAGATGGTCAGGAACTCGTCGTACGTCGCCGGCATCCCGAGCACACCGAAGCGCCGACCGACCTCGATGAACCCGAGATAGGCGTCGTCGCGGAACTCCTGCGTGGGCCAGCCGCGAAGCACTTCGTAGCCGCGCATGTAGCCGGCCGTGATCGCGGCCCAGTTCCACGTCCAGACGTCGCGGGTCCAGGCATGGTAGGGCGCACCCCGAGTGTCCTCACCACGCATCGGCCGGTGCAGCTCGCGCATGGCGTAAGAGACATGGTCGGCCTCGTCGCCGGCGTGGGCGACGCCGGAGATCATCTCCAGGGTGTCGCGAAGGCGCCGGGCGAAGTCGAGGATGTCGGCATCCGGGTCGGCGAAGACCTTGTCGCGCTTCAGTGTCGCCGAGGCCGTCGCCGGGTGCATGAGCGGCAGCAGGAATCCGGGCAGGCCATAGAGCGCGATCAGCGGTTCCGCGAGGATCCGCCGGACGGGCGAGCCCGCCGCGAGGAGCTCGGTACGGTTCGCGGGCCGGATCGGGGGAAAGCCCTCCGTACGGTTCACAGGAGCTGTCATCAGACGGCACCATCCTGGGTCGGTGTCATGGTCACGTCGTTCCTTCCGGGTCAGCCGCGCGGGGAGCGCAGGCTCTCCAGGCCGTTGTTGAGGAGGTACTGGGTGACATTGATGGCGGCGTGCCTGCCGGGGGCCGGTTCCTTGCCCTTGGCCATCCGCCACATCTGGACGCTGTAGTAGCTCAGCTCGGTGAGGTTGTCGAGCAGCCGGATCCCGCTGCGCCGCGGGCTGACGACGCTCTCGTCGGCGCGGCCGGCCAGCAGCTCGGCCGGGTAGTCCGGCTGCACCGCGAGCGGACGGCCGAGGCCGACGAGGTCGACGGCGCCGGACTCGACGGCGTCGACCATCCCCCCGGCGGTACGGAACCCACCGGTGAGCATCAACGGCAGCTCGGGCAGCTCGGCCCGGACCCGTTCGGCGTAGAAGAGGAAGTACGCCTCCCGCCGCCGTGTGCTCGCCTTCAGCGACGGGTCCACGCCCAGCATGGCCGCCGAGGTGTAGGTGCCACCGGAGACCTCCAGAAGATCCAGGCCCTCTTCGGCGAGCGCATGGACGACCTCGAGCGACTCCTCCTCGCCGAACCCACCCTTCTGGAAGTCGGCAGAGTTGAGCTTGATCGCGACCGGGGTGCGTGGTCCGACCTCCGCGCGGATGGCGCGGAAGACCTCGACCACGAAGCGGCGCCGCTTCTGCGGCGTCCCACCCCAGGCGTCGGTGCGTTGGTTGGAGAGTGGCGAGAGGAACTGGCTGATCAGATAGCCGTGCGCGCCATGGATCTGTACGCCGTCGAAGCCTGCTTCGGTCACGACCGCCGCCGTGGTCGCAAAGCGACGGATCAGGTCGTCGATATCGCGCCCGCTCAGCTCGCGAGGCTCGGCGAAGAGACCACCTGCGCCAGGCACGGCGATCGCCGACGGCGCCACGGGATGAGGGGTGAGCGTACGCGGCGTCTGACGGCCCGGGTGGTTGATCTGGACCCACACCTTCGAGCCGCCGGACTTCGCCACCCGCGCCCACTCGGCCAGGTCTTCGGCGTGGCGATGATCCTCGACCACGACGTTGCCCGGCTCACCGACCGCGTTGCGGTCGACCATCACGTTGCCGGTGATCGAGAGCCCGACACCGCTCTCGGCCCAACGCCGGTAGAGGTTCTTGATGCGGGTGCCCGGAGTGAAGTCGCGACGCCCCAGGCCCTCGCTGAGGGCAGCCTTGGCGAGACGGTTCGGGATCACGAAGCCGTTCGGCAGCTCCAGCGGCTGTGCCAAAACCGACCGATCCTTCCCGCTGGTCGGCGAGCCGTTCGGGCTCGTGGTGGCTGAGGTGCGGTTCATGGGTTGCTCCTCGGTGCGGACGGTGACGTGGATGGTGAAGGCGCTGGCCTGGGTGGACGTGGCTCCAGCGGAAGCGCGACGATCGCGCGTACGGCGGCCTCCAAGCGGGAGGCGGTTGCCTCGTCGGCCTCGCGGTCCTCGAGGAGGCAACGGCGCACGATCCCGCCGGGCAGGTCGACGACGCAGACCGCGATCGCTTCGACCGCGACACGGTCACCGCGCTCCCACACGCCACGCGCCAGCGTGACCAGCACCTCGACGAACCGCCCCTGCACCGCAGCCAGTTCGGCTTCGACCTCCGGAGGAAGGTCACCGGAGAAGAGCTGATCACGACGCTGGGCGAAGAACAGCCGGGCGCTCGCCGGAAACCGGCGTACGAACTCGACAGGAGCCAGCGCCACCGCAACGACCGCATCCACCCCAGCGGTGCCGGTCGATCCGGTGCCAGCCGTCATCGCCTCCGCCATGAGCTCGCGCAGCCGAGACGAGGACCGGAGCCACAGCCGCGCGAGCAGCACGTCCTTCGACCCGAACGCATGGTAGATCGTCCCGTTGGACGCACCCGCCGCAGCGGCCAGGGATCGCAGCGTCAGCCCGGAGGGGTCACCGCTGGTCACGATCTGTTCGGCGACGTCAAGGAGATCGTCGAGCGTGTGGAGTCTCTGTCGGGCCATGCAGACAATCTAAATAGAGCAGACGCTCTAGAGCAATAGTTCTAGATGTGTCGGGTGTCACGTACCGAGAGGTCATCGCACGGCGACGAGGACGCCGATCTTGTCGATGCGATGCTCGGGATTGTCGAACTCGTCGGACCAGTAGTTGCCCTCGGCGTGGTCCTCAGGCGTGGCGCAGGTCGACAGCGTGATCGTCGCGCGCGTGGGCTCCTGGCCGGGTTTGCCGGGGACGGCGGCGCGCTGCGCGCGCAGCGACGCCGCCGACCGGAACGACGTCTCCCGGGTGCCGGTGATGCGATAGACGTACGTCGCCTCCTCGGTCCGCAACCGGACCCGGTCCCCCGGCTCGAGCTCAGGCAGCCTCAGGAACGCCCGCGTGGAGGAGAGCCGGTGCGCGGTCACTTGGTAGTTGCCGATCCCACCAGGCCCGGTGCCGCCGCGAGGGCCGTACGGGCTGGCCGCGACGCCGCCGTTCTGGATCTCGGTCCCTGGAGCGTCGTCGGTCCATCCTCGATAGGGCACGACCTCGAGATCGGTGACGCCGATCCGTGGGATGGACAGCTCCCCGCGCATCGGCCGGCCGTCGGAGGACAGCGGCGTCTCGGTGGCCGACGGTGAGGGCGGCGGCGTCGGCGAAGTGGATGGTGACGGCGCCGGAGCGGGCGACGATGTGGTGACCGTGGCCAACTCGTCGACCTCGCTCTCCGGAGTGGCGCACCCTCCGAGCACGAGCGCACCAAGAGCGGTGAATGCCGCGGCGACCATCCAGGGTGAAGTCATGTTCATAGAGTCGCCTCGAGCGGGTCCGGTTAAGTGAACCCACGGTACGCCGCGTGGAAAGGCCGATCAGGACAGCCGGTAGAAGCGCCAGAACCCGAAGTCCTCGATCGGGAGGACCTCGAACCCGCTGAACCCCGCGGCCTCGCCGTAGCCCTGCAAGGTCGATGGGCGCATCACCGTTCCGGTGCCGACGCTCGGGGGCGAGGAGAGCCCATCCGGCAGACACACCAAAAGGCTGAACCCGTACATCAGCCGCTCCATCTCGTCCCCGTCCGGCGCGAAGCTGTCCGCCACCGCCTCGTCCATCACCACCACGGATCCACCGGGCACGAGCGTCCTCCGCACCGCGCTGAGCACCTCGACCGGCCGAGGCATGTCGTGCACGCACTCGAAGGCGAAAGCGACGTCGACGGTCCCCTCGTCAATGGTGGCTGCGTCCTGGCACACGAACCGCACCCGGTCCTCGACACCCCCCTCGCGGGCGTTCGCCACGGCCATGTCGACCGACGGCTGGTCGATGTCGATGCCGAGCACGGTGGCCTCGGGGTAGGCGCGAGCCAGCGAGATGCTCGACCATCCCCCACCGCATCCGACATCGAGAATCCGACATCCCGGAGCGGAGAGGGTGTCATGAACGGTGGGCACGCCGGCCAGCGCCGGCCCGAGCTGCTTCTCGTACCACGGACGATTGCCATCGGCCTGGGACTGCCGAGCGTCGTCGCCGAGCTCGTCCCAGCTGACTCCGCCCCCATTCCGGTACGCCTCCATGAGCCGAGGCAGCGCCGAGCCGACCGTCCCGAACATCCGGGCGATGGGCACCAGATAAGCCAGGCTGGTCGAGTCCGTCATCACCTCCGCCGTGCTGGCCGGAATGGCGAACCGGCGATCGTCAGCCTCGCCGTCCTTATCGACCACCAACAGCCCCACCACCGCCTGCTGCTCGAGCCACTCCCGTGCGTACCGCACCTGTGTCCCCGTACGCCCCGCCAGCTCGACCGCACTCGCCGGCCCCTCATCCGCCAGGGATCGATACCACCCCAGCCGGTCTCCGATGAACACCGAGACGATCTCGACCGTGCCGAGAAGCGAACCGAAAAGCCGCTCAGCGACTTCATCCGCCGTCTGCTGCGATGCATCCATCTCTCCACCATCTCCCCGGCCACGTTCACCTCGGCAGCCCGATTCTGGTCGTACTTGGTTTGAGGTATGGCACTTCGACCTATGATGCGATGTTCATGTCGTCCAGCGCAGCGTGCCATCCGTGCGGAGTCTCCCCCGCACACGAGTGCCGTGCTTCGGCTAGGCTCGAAGCATGGCAATTTCCCGCCGGTTCGACATCTGGAAGCTCGAGTTGCGGCAGTACCGCAGCATTGAAGCTTGCGACGTGCAACTCGGCCCACTTTCTCTCGTCGTCGGACCTAACGGCTCCGGGAAGTCAAACTTCGTAGACAGTCTGCGTTTCGTGGCCCAAGCGCTCAATGAGAGTCTCGACAATGCCTTACGTGAGAGAGGCGGGGTCGGGGAGGTGCGAAGGCGCTCCGGCGGACGACCGACCCATCTCGGCGTAGAGGTGTTCTTCAACGGCGATGACTTCTCTGGGCAGTTCGGCTTCCAGGTCGGCGCGGCCAAGGGTGGTGACTTCAAAGTT
The DNA here is from genome assembly GCF_040639295.1 of Nocardioides sp. NPDC023903. NCBI lineage: Bacteria > Bacillati > Actinomycetota > Actinomycetes > Propionibacteriales > Nocardioidaceae > Nocardioides > Nocardioides sp. NPDC023903. The sequence goes on from NZ_JBEZZS010000001.1 coordinate 531,372, forward strand.
ACCTACGAGCATTGTTACGTGATGGGGCCAACTGGAACCTTTCACTATGAGATCCGCGGCGGGAAGGTCCAGGCGAGCGCTGGCGTCGTCGTTCCGAAGGTGACCGACGATAGGTTGCTCCTTGTCGCCCTCTCCGGGCAGGAGGCATTCCGGCCCGTTTTTGACGGACTCGCGGGCATCAATGTGTTCAGCCTCAACCCTGACTCGATGCGGGCGCTGCAGAAACCAGATGCCGGCGATCTACTCAAGCGGGACGGCTCGAACGTCGCCAGCGTGCTGGACCAGCTTCGACGTTCAGACCCCGCATTGAAGACTCGGATTGAGGACTACCTACGTCTGATTGTTCCCGGAATTGAGTCGGTGGCGCGGCGCAATCTTGGTGGCTGGGAGACTCTGGAGTTCCGTCAACGTTCAGACGGAGCAAGCAGCACGTGGACCTTCCCCGCTACTTCGATGAGCGACGGCACACTTCGCGTTCTAGGCATCTTGGTTGCGCTCTTCGCACCTAGCGGACCAGATCTCGCGCCGGTAGTCATCGAGGAGCCCGAGACGGCGTTGCATCCAGCTGGGGCTGGTCTTCTCCTCGACGCCATCCGAAGCGCGAGTAGGACGCGGCAGGTGATCGCGACTACCCACAGCCCCGATCTGCTCGATTCACCCGACCTGCGCCCCGAGGAGATCATTGCCGTGCGCAGCGACGGCGGGAGATCGGTGATCGCCCGATTGGACGCGCCTGGGTTCGCCGCCATTAGAGAGAGCCTCTACACTCCGGGCGAGTTGCTACGGGTCGACCAGCTCCAACCCGCAGAACCTCACAATGGCACCGAGCTGTCCGCATGAGCCACACGAGTTTGGCCGTGATCGTTGAGGGTCACGGAGAAGTAAAAGCTGTACCAGAGCTTATGCGTCGACTCGCGCCACATGCAAGGATCATCGCCCCACCCCACCGCGTTCCCAAGTCGGCGATGAAGAACGAGCTCCGTCGTGCGGTACGTCTTCAAGGCAGTCGTGTGGGTGCGAATGGTGGCGTACTCGTGCTTCTCGACGCGGATGACGACGATCCTGCGGTGCTCAGGGCCCAGCTCATCGACTACGTGGACACCGACCTTCGCGCGCAGGTCCGAGCCGTCGTGGCGGTCAAAGAATATGAGGCATGGTTCTTGGCTGCGATCGAGTCGCTTCGCTCGCATCGCAGCGTCAAGGACGACGCATCTTTTCCTGGCAATCCCGAGTCACCCCGAGATGCGAAAGGCCGACTCTCAGACCAGATGTTGGAGCCCTATCAGGAAACCCTTCATCAAGTGGCGTTCAGCGCCATATTCGACATCGACGCTGCTTCCGAACGGTGCCCGAGCTTCCGGTGTCTGCAGAGCGCCGTCATTGAGTTGGTCGGTAAGAGCCCCGGCTTCTGATCTCTTACTACCTCGCCGCGGGGCAGGATTAGGAGAGCCGGTAGAGCGAGATCCACCAGGCCCGGCGTCCTCCGGACCGCGCTGAGCACCTCGAACGGCCGGGGACATGTCGTGCACGCGCTCGAAGGCGAACGCCACATCGACTGTCCCTCCTCAAGAGGAGCAGCGTCCTGGCACGCGAACCACCCGGTCCTCGACCCCTGCCTCCCGGGCCTTCGCCACGGCTATGTCCACCGACGACTGATCGATGTCGATGCCGAGCACGGTCGCCGAGTGGTACGCCAAAGGTAACCACCTGGAGAAGATGCAGCGGATCCGGGCAAAGTCGGCGGTTGTTCCTGATAGGAATCTCTCGTGTACGACCGCTCCGCTGCTGCAGGTGCAAGATCCGCACCATCTTCGACGCTTCCGACTGAATCATTGTGCCGGTCCCGCTTGCGTCAACTACTTACGCGAGTCGACCTGGCTGGTCCGCTGATGTGGCCGCGGTTCAAGGATGAGATCGGTCGCACAACATGCCTGGACGGACACCGACTTGACTCCGGTTCAGTTCACCTTCGCTACACCGACGTGAATGTTCAAGGTCAGATGAGCCTCACCGCCCACGGTAAGGAATGGCTCCTGGAAGCCTCGCGCCCGGCACCTGACTGGCAGACCCGCCGGCCGTTGAACACCCCGCCGTTGCGTGCCTGGCAGGTCGAAGCGCTGGATGCATGGTGCAACCACGCGCGCCATGGTGTCATCGAGGCGGTAACGGGAACCGGTAAGTCGCGCGTCGGCATCGAAGCCACACGCGAAGCCCTCGCTGATGACTACAGCGTCGTCATCGCCGTGCCCACGATTGATCTGGTCGATCAGTGGGTCAAGAGTCTGCGCGAGTTGGGAATTCGGGCCGTTGGAGCTCTCGGCGATGGTCGCCAGGCCGACTTCCATTCGCACGATGTCGTCGTCGGAACTGTTCAATCGCTCTATCTCGCGCCACCCACTCGCGCCGATGGCAAGGTGCTCCTGATCGCCGATGAGTGCCACCGTTACGGCGCAGAGCAGTGGGGCAAGGCGCTACATCCATCTTATCGGAGGCGGCTCGGCCTGACCGCAACCTTCGAACGCAACGACGACGGCCTCGAAACCCTCCTGAACTATTTCGGCGGACCGCCTGTCTACAAGATCGGATTCGGCCGCGCAATCGAGGACGGCATCGTGGCGCGCTACGACGTCAAGCTCCTCGGCGTGCCGCTCACCCCTGCTGAGCGGCACGCGTACGAACGCGCCGATGAAACCGCCAAGGACACCCGGAGCCAACTGCTCGCAGCAGGGTTCCGCGCCGATCCGTTCGGCGTCTTCCTACATGAGGTCCAGCAGGCCACCGACGCCGACAGCGATCCCACCATCTGCGATGTCGCGCGCCGGTACCTGAAAGCGTTCTCTCAACGCATCGACGTGATGACGAACGCTTGGAACAAGCTCAACGCGATGGAGGTCCTCACCCCCATGGTCCGTGATTCCAAAGGCGCAATTGTCTTCACCCGCCGGGTCGAAACCGCCGAAGCACTGGCATCTGTTTTGGCCGAGCAGAACGTCAGGGCCGCCCCGGTTCACAGCGACTTGTCACGTGCCGAGCGCAAGGAGCGACTGCTCGGACTGAAGGTTGGCCGCCTCAAGGCACTCGTGGCACCCACGGTCCTCGATGAAGGCATCGACGTGCCCGACATCGACCTCGCCATCGTCATGGGAGGTTCCAAATCACGACGTCAGATGATTCAGCGAATGGGCCGCGTCCTCCGCCTCAAACGAGACGGCCGAAAGGCGACCTTCATCGTCGTTTACGCCATGAACACTGCCGAAGACCTCACCGAGACTGACGGCACCGAAGGCTGCCTAGACCTGATCGTTGAAAGCGCTGATCACGTCGAAGCACTCACCTTCCGCAACGACGAGATCGCACCCTCGACGATTGTCTATCGTCGTCAGACGAGGGCATCACCGACTGCCGCGGCGGTGGCACAGGACGTGCCTTCGAAAGTCCCACCTCGGCTCGAAATCGATCCCGACGATGTGGCTGTGACTCAGCTCGTCATCGATCAGTACAAGCGCGCACATCCATTCGTTGACGACGCGACGGCGCAGCGGGAGCTCCGAATTCTTCTGGGAGAACTTCTCAAACGCGGCAAGTACGCCAAGAGCGGGAAGACGCCAGGAGCACATGTGCTACGTGCACGGGGGTTCGTGCTTGTCATCAAACGCGACCGTTTCGTCCAATACGACTGCACGCGTGGAGACCGTGCCCGCTGGACCGATCTGGACCACACAGAGGGACCTTCAAAGAGGGCAGAGGCTCCCAATGTCGAGAAGCAACCCGCAACCAAGAAGTCCGTCAGTCCAGACGTGACCCTCTCGCCCTTCTCCGCGAAGCCGGTCATGGATTCGGGGCTCGGCAGTAGAACTTCACGGACAATCGTTGGGTCACCTTTCGAGAGTGCTAGCTTGACGGCGGCTTCCAAGGACCACGAAAGCCCCCCAGCTGCAGACCTGGGCATGCCTGCGGCCTCAACAAGCGCTCCTCAAGCGGCACCACCGACCGTTGACACTCCATCCACCGGGGCCACGCTAGTCGACCAATTGGAACGGCTCGCACAGCTCAAGACGCGAGGACTGTTGACTGACGACGAGTTCCTCGTCACCGAAAGCCAGATGCACCCTCATCGACTGGGGCTTCATATAGTCACCGATTGCGGAGTCTCGGCCAAGAACGTGAGCCACAGTCACACCATGAGCGAGTCGCGCACTGACCGTTCCCCCGCCCTAGCGCTTTCAACCCTCGGCCTGCACCGGTCGGGCCTGCGCCACTGCGCTCCTAAGCACGGCCTTGGCGCCCTGCGGATCCGCTAAGCGCTCCCCCAAGGTCTTTGCAGCCAGGCCCGGTGGCAACGCCGCGGAGAACTTGAGTCCACGCACCGCTTCGTCATCGACTACCGGGACGACTCGAGCGTCTGCCGTTGATATCTGCCGCAGGTCAACGTCCTCCGGAAGGAGGATCCTTTCGTTCTCGACGCCGGACGAGTCGAGGCCGAGGCCGGCCAGCAACGTGGCGTTGGCCTTCAGCCCTGCCCAAGTCCAGAGAATGTCCGACCCTGATGGCCGACGCTGAAGAACCGTTGAGGCGGCATCAACATGTTCAACACGCTGTTCACGCAATCGCTCGAGGACGACCGGCACACGCTTCGACAACGTCACCGACGGCGTGGCGCCAAGGATCACTTGGCGCTTGGCCTGACAGATCTCGAAAGACTCAACGATCTGGTCGGAGGGCCATCTCACATCTCCCTTGGTCGGGACCTCTTCGACCCAGACGGTGAAGCGGTCCCAGTCGATGCTGCGGACAAACCAGCCGCGACCAGCCAGCACGAGCGGCTTCTGCTTCCGGTCGGAAGGCCGCGGGAGCGCCAGAGGAGAGACGAAACCGATCTCCTTCGTTCCCGCAACGACCCGCAGCTCGAGGTCGGCGGTGAAGGACGCGAGCAAGTCCATGAAGTTTCGCCGGCCGAACTCCTCCTCCGCCCGCGGCCCGATGGAAAGCATCCCAGAGTCCTCGATGAGGAATCCTTCACCGAGTAGGAACTCCAGCACCTCAGCACCGTCATCCATCAGCGGGAGATCCCGCCACCAGGAGCGCCAGGTTGAGGCACCGTAAGAGCTCTCCTGCAGCGCCAGAGCCAGCAGCTGCTGAGCGGCCAGGTGACGCGGATGCACCGGCGGAACGACATCCTCAACGAAACCTCGTTCCCACAACAGAAGCAACGCAGAGGCCGACAACAACCCAGCAAGGTCAGTCGCAAGGAAGAGCGTGTTGCGAGAAGTCCCTGGGCGACGGCCTGTCCGACCGAGCCGCTGCAGGAAAGACGACACCGCCCTTGGCGCATCGATCTGGATGACTCTGTCAAGGTCGCCGATGTCGACCCCGAGCTCGAGCGTCGAGGTGGCCACGATGACGGTGTCCTTGGCCTCGGCGAACGCCTGTTCGCTGCGCCGTCGTTCATCGGCCGAGAGCGAGGAGTGAGAGACGTACGTCGTGACCCCGCGCTCTCGCAGCAGGAAGGCGAGCTCCTCAGCGCTGCGTCGCGACTCCAGGAACACCAGTCTCTTCTCACCTCGATGGAGCCGTGAGATCACCGTTGCGGCGTTCTCCATGCTTCCGACGTAGTCGAGGCTGACCTCGGGCTCGACAGAAGCGCCCGCCCCATCTTCACGCACGACCTCGACCGGCCGCCGGGCAACGGTTGAACCTTGCATCCATCGGCCCACCGCCTCGGGATTCCCGACCGTCGCTGAGAGACCGACCCTCTGGATCGGTCGACCTGCGAGACGCTCGAGCCGTTCCAGCACGGCCAGCAGGTGCCAACCCCGATCCGAGCCAGCAAACGAGTGCAGCTCGTCTATCACCACCGCTCGCAGCGACGAGAAGAACGATGCATGGTCGACGCGACGCGAGACCAGCATCGCCTCGAGCGACTCCGGTGTGGTCAGCAGGACATCGGGCCGGGACGCCAGGATCCTCCGCCGTTCCGAAGCACCGACGTCGCCATGCCAGAGTGACACGGTCCGACCGAGCCACGCGCCGTACGCCTCTACCCGTGGATACAGGTTGTTGAGCAATGCCCGTAGCGGCGTGACGTACAGGACCGTGGTTCCCGACCAACCACCCGCGACCATCTCGGAGATCAGCGGGAAGATCGCGGCCTCGGTTTTACCTCCCGCAGTCGGAGCCACCAGCACGCAGTCGGCGCCACTGCGCACCGGTCGCACCGCTGCCGCCTGCAGCGGCCGTAACGAGCGCCAACCGAGACTGTTGACGATGTGGTAGTCGATGCTTTCGTCGAGACCCGTCTCGCCGCCCACGAGATCCTCAGACGTCCAGGTCGATGTCATCGACGGACGTCGCGGCCCGACGATCTCCGCGCGCCTGCGCCTCCCGCTCCACATCTGTGAGCTCAGCGGACGACAAGGTGAGGTGGTAGTCACGACGAGGGTCGAAGTCCCCGTAAAGGTCAACGCGGTCGAGCACGTCGGCGACCAGCTTCTTCAGAAACAGCCTGGGAGCCACGCCAGTCCGGCCGCCTAGCTCGCCGCCGACTGCCGACGCAAGGTCAGAGACATACTCATCGTCCACGACCCCTCGAACCCGATCGGGATCCGCCGCCCCAGTTGCGAAGATGTCCCGGACTCGGCTCCCGAGCTCGACGAGCGACTCCGGGGTGAACCCAGGCAGCCGGATCTGTGGGGCCCGCGGGTTGTCCCACCGCGGATCGGTCTGGAAGTCGGTCTGGAGCCGCTGCGCCAGCGGCGGTAGCCGCTGAAGACCTTGCTGACCGTCATAGAACGCCGGCGTGCCTGTCATGAGCACATACAACCCCGGGAAACGGCCACCGTCGATCTCGTCCAACAGCTGCCTCAGTGCGTTGAGCGACTTCTCCCGTACGTCCGATCTCATCCTCTGCAGCGTCTCGACCTCATCCAGCACGATGACTAGGCCGGCATAGTCAGAGTCGCGCAGAACGGTCAACAGCCCTTGCAGAAATCCAAGTGCGCCATAGTGATCGAGGTCGCCTCTCACACCGGCAGAGCGCTTAACCGAGGCAGCCACATGCGGCTGCCCGCCCAGCCAGGCCAGCAGCCCATCAGCCTGTGCCGAATCACCAGATGCCTGCGCCAACCGATATTGCCGCAGGACCGCCGCGAACGCGGGCGCTTCTCGAGAAACGGTCGCCAGCCGCTTCTGCATCAGTTCGTCCGTCGCTTCATCCGTGGCCGAGGACCCGTTCGAGCTAGCGTCTTGGTCGAGGAAGTAGAGCCACCCGTCCACCACATCCCGCAACGCCCCTGAGGACGCAGTTGGCGTCGACAGGTTCTCGACCACCCGCCGATAGACCGTCTCGAGCTTGTGCAGCGGCGTCTCGGTCTCGCTGATCTGGATCTCCGCGGTGGCGAAGTTGAGCCTTTTGGCTCGCTCGGTCAGCCAGCGAGCGAAGAACGTCTTGCCGGACCCGTACTCACCCCGAACGGCTTTGAAGCCCGCACCGCCGCCAGCGACCGAGGAGAGCTCGTCATCGATGGCTGCTTCGAAGCGTGCCAGACCGACCGCCAGCACATCGAGCCCGTGCTGTGGAACGGTCCCCCGCCGGAGCGCGTCGATGACATCGCGCCGGCGCCGTGGACTGATCGGGACGTCGGTCATTATCGACCGCCGAGCTCGAACTGTTCGCGCAGCAGCGCCTCATCGATGCGATACGTGACACCGTCGCTGTCGAGACGGAGCACCTCGAACCCTTCGACGTTGATCAGCCGCTTGACGGCGGCGAAGACCTTGCCCACCTCGGGAGCGGCAATTCGGGCCGCCGCGGCCACGGTGTCCTTATGCGCGCGGCCTTCTCGCTCGAGGACGACACGCAGAAACGCCGCGACCTCGGCATCGGGAAGGGCACGCCTTCCTGCCATCGCGCGTTGGTCGGCGTACGCCTTGGAGGCAAGCAGTGCGTCGACGACATCGAATCGAGACGAAGTCTCCGACGGCGCGGCAGGGATATCGACGGAGAACAGTGCATCCTCATCGTTGATCACAGGGCGTGAAGGCTTGCGCTTCTTCTTCGCAGTCCCCTCCGTCCGTATCGGAGCGGCGGCCCGTGAGACGAGTGGTTCGTTCCACCAGGTCGGCACCTGCGGCGGCGCCTGCATCCATCCTGGCGGGATCTTGTCCAACGCAGTTGCCGGCTGGAAGACGAGCACCGGCACGGTGATCTCAGCGAGACTGGCTCCACCGTGATACCCGGCCCGCCGCGGGCCGAAGTGCGCGTCCTCTCGCCAGAGCAAGATGGCGCTCCCCTCGGGTGCGACCACTCGCGCGCCGCTCACTTCGACCTCACCCGCCCGAGGCGCGACTCCGCCAGAGCGCCACCGAGCATCGGCGCGAGGCATCGAGAGCGCCTCAGTGTCACGTTCGACGACGTGGCCGTGGTCGGAGGTGATGATGACGGTCCGCCGCGTGGCGACTGCAGCGTCCAGCAGCGACCGCAGCGGAGTGAGCTGGTCAACGCTCCACGACAGGGCTGAGGTGTCGTTCTTGTGCACGGCGTCGTCGATGGCGTTGATGACCACCCCAACCACCGGCACCTTCGGGTTGTTGACGGCTTCAGCGACGGCAGCCGGTAGCGCCTCGCCGGACTTCGCCCGAAGGTCGTTCTTGTGGAAGACCAAGGAGCCTGGAAAGGCAGTCGCCAGCCCCTTCTTCTCATCGTCCGCTCCTCCTTCGCGCACCTCGCCGCAGAATAAGGACGTACGGGAGATGCTCGTCAGAGACGGCAGGACCGCGACCGCCCCCACCCGCTTCGCGCTGGCGTCCGGCACATGTTCTACGAGCCCGGCTCGGGCAACTTCCCCAGCCAACGACGTCCCGATCGAGCTGCTCAGCCCGTCCAGGACAACCAGCAGCGCGCCTCCCTTGCGCCAAGGGTCGACGACATCGCTCAAGACGCGCTCGACACCGATCGGCGCATCCGACAGCCGCGCCGGCGGCCCGACGGTCAACGCCGATGAGAGCCGACCGGCAGCAGCCTCGTCACGGGAGTGGCGACGCAAACGGGCCTTACCCACCAGAGTCCGGTACGCATCGGACACCACCGGATCATCAGACCCGCTCCACAGCGCCCCCAGCGCAGCATCGACCCAGGCGCCGTCGGACATCTGTGTCTGCAGATCATCGGCCAGGCCTACGAGCACAGCTTCCGGCACGGTGAGCCATCGGTGAAGACGAACCGCCATCTCAGGTGCGGGCGACGTCCGGCCGAGGCGATGCTCATGCACCGCGACCAACGCATCTTCAACGCCCTCCTCGGAGGTGAGGGCCTCAGCCAACCTCCGAACTCGAGCCCGATAACCGGGCCGCAGAACAGTGGAACGCTCTGCACCAGCAGGCCATTCGAGGTCACCCAGAAGCGCCTCGGCCTGCTGCAATGCGATCGCAACCTCGGGCGAGTCTTCGGCACCGACGCGCAGCACGGTCGCCTTCGCGACCCGAGCAACAGCCTTGGCCTCTTCCACAGAAACCGTCCGGCCGTCTACGAAACGCTCGACCCGCACCCGCGCAGCGACCTGCTCAGGACCAGGTGCTGTCCCGTCCTCCGGCCAGAGCACGTCAAGTGCAAGCCCGACGGCAAGGGGTGTCACATGCTCTTGACGCTGTGCGACCTTGAGCGCGAATGCGGCCGGCGCACCATACTCGTCCTCAGCCCAGGCGATCAGATGCCGACGCAGGCTCTCGTCCGCCGAGGCCCAGGTCGAGCGGAGGTCACGCCGCCCGAGCGAGGAGAGGAGCACGGCCCCGTCGATCTCGACCGTCGCGCCGAGGCCCGTGACTTGACCGAGGAGAGCACCGATCGCGTGCCGGTCCGTCACCGCGACATCGGGCGAGCGCGGCCAGCCGCCGACCGGCTGATGGTCCAGCAGCGCCGTCGCTGCCCAGTCCAGCCGTCGAAGGTCATGGCTGACCTCGCGAGCACCCTGGAAGAGCCGCGGCACGGCCTGCCATTCATCTGGCATCTCGACCTGCTGCTTGTAGGCCCGTGCCAGAACAGCCTCGCCGAGATCCTTCGCCGGCCTATCGGTGAGGATCACCGCGTAGTCGTCAGGCCCCAGGGAGGCGTAGGCATCAAGGATCGCGAGCTGTGAGACCGCCGGGATGACTCGAACGGAGTGATCGCCAACCTTGACGTCGCCCCCGTTCCACTGCGGGCGCGCCCGCAGCACGAGGACCCGTTGACCCGACTTCACCAGGTCCGACGCCCGTTGCTGCACCATCGCCGGGGACACGACGACAGCCCGGACGCTCTGGCTCAGTCCTCCCATCGCCACGACACCCGCAGCTTCTTGCCCGGCACCGGGTTCGAGAGCTCCTCGACGAAAGCGCGGAGAAGTGTCTCGAGCTCTGATGAATGCTCGATGTATTCGGACTTGGTCAGCCGCGCCCGCTCCTCCGCCTCGCGCCGCTGACGGTCGAGCTCCTCCCGTTCAAGGTGGACTCGCTCTTGTTCCTCGGCCAGACGTCGGTGTTGTTCGGCGAGCTCACGTGCCCGCGTTTCCTCGGCGCGGCGCCGCTCTTCCTCCGCGCGCCGAGTCGCCTCCAGCTCTTCGGGCGACGGACCCCTCGGTTGCGGACTCCGCTCGACAAGAATGCTCGTCACCGTCGCCGCAGCCTCCGAGAGCGCCGGCCGCAGCTTGGAGTGCAGCTCCTCAGCCTCAGCGACCTTCTGAAGATCGCGTACGGCCTCAGCAGCCTCATCTCCACCGAGACTGGCGAGCTGGTCGATCAGCCGCCAGTTGGCGCCAGAGAGCGCAGCCTGCACCTCACCTGCGCTGGCAATGGAGGTCGCGAGCGCCGGAAGCTCGTCGGGAAGATCGAACTCCGCCAGCACTCGAATCCGATCGATGCCGCTGCTCGCCTGGTTGAGCGAGGATACGAGGTCGCGTGCCCGTCGAGCCGATGCGAGCCGGGGACTCACGTCAGAGAGCCCCAGCGGGGCAGCGTGCTCGTCCAGCCGTCTCACAAGGGCGTCGACGTCCGCCGCTCGGTCCTTGGTCTCACTGCCGATAGCTGCGCTGAGACGCTCGAGGGACGCACTGGAGAGGTGGAACTCGCTCGCGCCAACCCCGAAGAGCGCCTTCGCTCTCTCCCGCGCCTGGGTCCACTCCTCAGCTGTAGGCAGCATCGGCTCGTGCAGTGTCACCTCGGGCACCAGGGTCCCGATCCCCGGTTCCGAGAGTCGCCCGCCGTAGCGCTTGAGCTCGCGGTCGGTCATCGCTGCCCAGGCAAGGACGAGCAGGTCTGCCACGTCCGTCGTGAACCCGAAGTCGGCGATGGAGGCCCGTAGCTCGCGAACAGTGACGTCGCCGGACACCGCGGCCTTGGTGAAGTCGTCGTGCCACCGGAAGAACTGCGGCTGCAACACATAGGTCGTCTCGGTGAGTTTGCCGACGCCGAAAGCGTCGACGACCCGGCGCACCTTGTTGGCGGTGGGCCGGTCCACCCCTTCGATCCGGCTCCCGGCGGCCATCGCCCGTCGAGCCAGGTCCAGGACGGCAGTGAGCTCACCACGACGGACCTCGTCACCGTCACGGTCGATCTTCGGGTGCTTGGGATAGCGAGCATCGAGCGCTCGGCCGAGGACCGCGGTGACGGCACCCTGGAAATTGGGCGAAGACGGCTTCAACGGGTCGTAGTCACGAGCCAGAGCGACGAACACGCGACCGTCCGGCACCAAAGCGCCCATCTGGTCCTCGGAAGCGGCATCGATGCCGTACGCCTGCCGCAGTGATGCGAGCACCTGCTCCCGCAGCGAGTCCCGCTGGTTGCTCAGCTGGCGGCGGGCAGGCTCTCGCTCGGCGACCGGAAGCGACCCCGAGTATTGGTCGAAGCGGTTGCCGGTCAGCAGATAATCGAGCGTCACCAGCTTGCCGACGTCCTCCAGCCGGGCAGCCGTGATGAAGTGCGCCAGCCAGGCGATCGAGTCTGTGTCCAGGCCACTTTCACGCAGCTGTCGAAGTCTTTCGACATCGTCGGTCGGCCGATGGTCGGCCTCGTCGAACGGGTAGTCGATGATCAGCCGCCATCGCCCGTCGATGGCCTGAAGCGCAGACTCCGGCATGGTCTGCCGGTCACGGATGTTGCCGAAGATGACGTCGACGTCTCGCTTCTGACCACGCCAGACGTGGGTGAGGGAGTATTCGCTGCCGATCGCCCCGGTCCGCACCGCGCCGATCTGCTCGACGAGAAGTTCCCGGATGAGCCGCCGCCGGTTGGGTGCGTTGTCCTCCATCTGGACATGAACCAGCACTGAGTCCAGGTCGATGCCGGACAGCTGCAGCGAGATGACCGGGTCGCCAGCCTGGTGACCAACGGTGATCTCGCCGAACTCGCCCGACCACTCCTTGACCTTGGTCACGACCTGCGCGGCCTCCTGCCCCGGAAGCATCGAGACCACCGACCCGAAGTTGAGCGCAGCCAGCTTCGAGGCGGTCATGTCCTTCAGCGACGTAGCCCCCGGGGCGATCGCCGCGATCAGCAGCGTCTTCGCGATCCGATCGTCGCGTCGGAACGGGTGTGTACGTTCTAGTCCGCGCGCCTCGGACTCGCTCAGTCCGTTCCGGCTCAGTAGGTAGGGACGCATCTTTTGCGTGTAGAAGACCCGCGCCGCCTTGAACACGCTCTTCATGTCGTCGCTGAGCGGCTCGGAGTCGCCGAGCACGACCGCGTCGAAGAGATCGCCTACGCCAATGACGTCGCCGACGGTCAGCTCATCGCGCCCCTTGGCGAGCAGCTCGCTCATGATCTTCAGAGCCGTACGCTCCCGCTGCATGATCGCCGATAGAGCGATCATTGCATCCACGAGTGCCGGCGAGAACGGGTAAACCATCTGGAAGTCAGTCGCGCTCGAGTGGGCCTCATCGGTGAGCAGATGGTTGTACGACTTGGGGTTGGCGCGCACCCTGGCGATCGCCTTAGCAATCGCCGTTTTGCCAGCGTCGCTGCTCGGCGTGAGCAGACGTCGCTGGACGATCTGGGGCAGGTCCGCCGCGGGCAGGGTGATCTTCTCGAAGCGCCCCTCCCACCACTGGAAGGAGTCGTCGAGGGCAACCTTCTCAGCCCCGTGGCTCTCTCCGACGAAGTCCTTCAGGTTGCGCTGCCGTGCAACGAAGGAGACCAGCGGGACCGCGAGCCGGGCGTTGCCGGTCTCGACCAGCTTCGCGACCTTTGAAGTCTCGGTCGAAATGAACGTGCTGTCACGCAGGTGCGCCGATAGCCACAGGACCAGCTCGTCGAGGAACAGCACGATCCCCTCGTAGCCGAGCCCCTTGGCGTGGTTCGCCATCGCCTCGAGCCCCGTCGACATATCAAGCCAGGTGCCGGTCGTCTCGAACCCGGAGAAATAGTTCTTGACCAGCTGGGCGACCAGGTTCTGCCGGGCGGGGTCACTCGGGTCCGCGGACCGGGCTAAGTCGTACGCCGCCGGGGTGATCCCACCGCCGCCAAACTTCGCCCAGCCGGTGCCACCGGTCCCACCGTCGAGCTTGGCGAAGAACGCCTCGTCCCCCAGCTGCTTGCGCAGCTGGTCGGCATTCTCCAGGAGCGCCTCGGAGCGGTGCAGCACTGGCGCGACCGCGTCGGGGTGCTTCGCCCTGACCGTACGCAGGTATCCCCCGAAGAGCGCTGACTCAACCGAGTCCGCGCCGACGAAGTGGTAATCGACCGCGAGGAACTTACGCTCGAGCAGCGACGAACGGTCGGCAACGACATCCTGAAGCCCGGACATCGTCCGGGCGTGCGTGTTGCCGGTCAGAAGCAGATGCAGCACCGCCATATAGTGCGACTTACCGGCACCGAAGGAGCCGTGTACGAATGCACCCTTGGATGTCCTACTCGTGACCGCACCTTCGACGATCTTGAGCCCGTCGTCGATCGCCGCAGCAATCGCGTCGGTGACGACATAGTCGTCGAGAGTCTGATCGGCAGCCTCTTGGGCGCGGTGGATCTGCAGGACGAAGTCGTCATCATGGACCACGACCGGAATGTCGATCGCATCGCGCAACGGCATCGAGAGATCGGTCGGCGTCATCGCCTGGTCAGCCCTTCCTGAGTCGGTGTCCGGACGTCCTGGTCCGATGCTGTCATGACTGACGTCACGAGGTCTTAGCCTTTCGCCCACGTGTGGTCGCTGACGGAGCCCACTCGGTCACCTGATCACGAGTCTTCTCCAGCTGCGCGAGGTACTGATCCACGACCTGTCCGATCACCGCCGCCGGGCTCGCGCCGAACGCCGGGTCCTCCTCGGCATGCCACTGCCACAGCCACGGCTCCAGCTCGACGAGCCCAGCGACCATCGGCACCAGCACTTCGGCAGCCGCCTCGGGTGTTGACGACACCAACGACTCCTGCAGCGGCAGCTCACGTCCCAGCGCGAGCGCCTGGTCCCGGTGGTCCCAGCCGGCCCAGCCCAGCACCGGCGACCCATCGCTTTCGCGTCCCAGGCCGGGATAGAGGATGAACCGCTCCTTCGGCACGTCCAGCTTCCCGCGCGCCTTCCAATACGCCGGCTTGCGGAAGTCCACCTGCCCATACTTCGGCGGCACAGCGATGTCGACCTTCTCCCCCGCGTCCTCGCGACGCTGCAGCTCCCAGGTCTCCTGCCAGGTCCGGAACTTCTCTAGCCCCGACGGCTTGTATCTGTGCGCAGCAAGGTACGGAACCGCCTCTTCGACCACCAGCGTCCCGAGCACCTTTCCCGGGTCAGGCTCGACGTCACCGGTCAGCACGCTCACCAGCTCCCGCAGCACCTCATCGGCCCGTAGCAGATCAGCGAGCTCTGCGACCGACCGCGCCGCCGGTCCCTGCTCGTCACGCCACAGTTCCGGCAGTTCCAGCCGATCCAGAATCGCGCCCTCCAGCGCCCTCTCTCGCTGAGTCTCCCACGGCGTGACCGCCCACCGTCGCTTGAACTCCGGCTTCTCCAAGAGCCGGATACTAGGGTCAGACTCGATCAACTCCAGTCGTCGCTCCACGATCGCTCGGTATCCATCCGGCCAACGCTTCGGCAGCTCCGTGATCGGCTTTGAGGAATGCCGAGCGAACCAAGCCGTCTCCTCGTCACCCGCCTCGACGCGGCGAGCCAAGCTGACCTCGAACGCCCGCTCCCCGAGATCAAGCCAACGCCCGATCGAGCCATCAGCACTCCAGCCCTCATCGCTCCCGTCGGTCGAGCCCGGCGAGCGCCAGCGAGCCGGTGGCGAGACCAACACATCAGCGGCCTGATCGATCAGCCCATAGAGCCCGTAGACCTCCCAGTCGAGCTCCTCCTGTTCGAACACCATCCGCTGACGCAGACCAATCCACCGATCCTCTGCATTATCGAGCACAGCACGCAAAGAGCCTTGCTCGGTTTGAAGAGTCAGCCACGCGCCGATCACCGCCGCCGGCGAGCTCTTTGCCAATTCCTGAGCCAGTGAATCCAGGGCCCGTCCACGCTCCAACGGCAGCGTCGTCGGCATCGGGAACTGCTCCAGCTTGGTCCCGGTGAACTCGTAGAAGTCCTCCCAAGGAACCTGTGTCTGACGAGCACCCTTTGTGTCGACAGTGCTGCCCTTGTTGTGGCTGACCTGCTTGAGCCAGAAGCACGCCGTAGAACTGTTGAGCACCCCGATCAACTCCAGATGCTCCTCCTCCGACGCCCCCTCCGGCAACTTGATCACCGGTGCAGTGCGATTAAACGTCTTCCCGCCCCGGTCAAGCACGAAGTGGTTGTGCGTCGCCACGAATGCGAATCCGATTGACAGCTCCGTCCTCAATTTCGGCTTCGCGAGCAGGCCATACTCGAACCATTCCAAGCCGCGCTGCTCCCTGGTCTTCGAGAACATCAAGTATCCCGATACAACCTTGCGGAACGGCCAGATCCAATGCGAGTCCCGGGCGGCCGTTGACGGACGCAAGTCCGAGTCATAGGGCCACAAACGCGGTGAGCTCGTCAGGCAGTAATCACGAATGTCTTCACCCACAACGATTGGTCGCATCGGCTCGGTAGACCGCTGCGGGATCACGAATGCCTCCTCCTCGCCGAGCACCGCCATCACGCCAATGTCTGTGGTCCGGCTACCAAGCACCGACCGGGCCGTCGCCTCCAAAGCCCCCTGCAGTTCCCCGGCCCCACCGCCAGCAAGCGACCACGGGTGCGCTGCAAGCAGTGCACGCTCCACGTCACCCACCGAGACGTACTTGCCTTCATATCCTGGCTGGTCGAGGTGGGAAACTATTTCGCACCAGACCAAACCCTTCGACGGCTCATTCGGCTGGCCAGGCTCGCCGCGTACACCGAGCACGGCGCGTACCACTTCTCCTACCGGCCGCCGACGACGCCCGACCAGGATGACGGTCGGGGTGCCGTGGCCGGGGATGTAGGCGCCGGAGGTGTCGATTACGGCTCGTAGGTCGACCGGGTTGCCGAGGTGATGTCCTGCGAAGAGGCTCTCGATGAGCTTCTTGCCGAACTCTCGCTTCATGAACGAGTTGGCGGTGATCTGGCCGACGTACCCAGCCGGCATACTCTGCTCGCCACGGATGGCGAGGCGGAAGAACAGTTCGGCGAACGGGGCGGAGAGGGCGTACTTGCCGGCGGCCGTCTTGTAGTGCTCGCGGTAGCGGGCGTTGAGCGCCTTGTCCTTGACGGTGATGTAAGGCGGGTTGCCGACGACAACGTGATACTGGCCCTGCTCGAGAATGCCGTGGTAGTCGGTGAGGTCCTCGGTGTCGTAGAGGAACTCCGGCTCGTCCTCACCACCGTCGATGTTGATCTCGGTCTGAGTCATGCCTCGTTCACCGAGCAGCGAGTCGCCGATAGCGAGGTGATAAGCCACCTCGGGCAGCGCGACCAGGGACCGCTCGCCCGTCGCCTTGAGCCCCGTGACGGTGAGGCGGAAGCGAGCGATCGCGACGGCGAATGGGTTGAGGTCAACGCCGTGGATCGAGTCCATCGCCCGACGTACTCGCTCTTTGGCGTTCATCGCTGGAGCCTCGGTCTCCCACTCCGCGACGAGCCGATCGAAGGCTCCCAGGAGGAAGTGACCAGACCCACAGGTGGGGTCGATGAGCTTGAGGCCGTCGAGGCCGAACTCCTTGATCGCTGGGGTCAGCGTCTGGTCGAGGATGAACTCTTCGACGAAGACCGGGGTCTGCAGAAGGGCGTACGTCTTCTTCGCGTGGTCGGAGAGGTCTTGGTAGAGGTCGCCGAGGAAGCGGGTGCCGAGTTCAGGGTCGGTGAAGTCGTGGACCAGGTCTCCGGACGTGTCGGTGCGGCGCCAGAAGTCGATCAGGCTGGTGGCCGACTCGGGACTGATCAGCGCGGACCAGACCGGGTTGTGTCCCGGGTCGACAAGCGCCTTGCCTGCAGGCTGCGCGGCCAACACTTTGAATCCCTGCTGCAGCCAGTCGCGGCGGTTGTGGGTCGGGTTGACGAGGAAGTAGGCGGTGAGATTCTCCTCGGCGCGTGCGGTGCGGTCGCCAGGGCCGGCTACCCAGCCGACCGGCACGGGGCTGCCGTCGATCTGGGCGCCGCTCAGCAGGTCGTTGTCCTCGCAGAAGCGGAGGAACGTGGTGGCGATGATCCATGCGACGGCGGCCTGGTCGACCTCGTTGTCGCGCCAAACGATCCAGGAGTGACCGGTTCGCTCACGGCGGCGAGCCTCGGCATACTCCTCCTTCAGTCGCTTGCCCCAGCTGTTGTCTGCGTCCTCGGCGCGCTCGCGCAGGTCAGCCTGCAGGAGCTTGAGCTGGACCTTGAGGTCCTTGAGGAGCGCGGCGGAGTCAATCAAGAAATGGTTCCTTCTACTTCTCGCACGACGCCGTCGGCGTCGAGATGTGGCAGCGGCGGGGCGGGGTGCCTGCTCTGTGCGGCAGCTCCGGACATCGCTCGTCTTTCGGCCCCGGCGTGCGTACAGCATCGTGTCACACGCTGTGGGTCCTGTGGGGCGGAACAGCGACTCATCCGGCGGTGCTCAGAGCCAGGGCCGAGAGGTCGGAGGGCAGTGTGATCCAGCCGCTGGGCCCGAGCGGCACCGGTTGGCCCTCGAGCCTCGGAACGGCCTGGTGGGCCTGCATCGCGACCAGCAACCAGCGGGCCGCGGGCCGTGGGTTGCCAACATCCAGAAGGTGAGCCAGCAAGCTGCTCATGCCGTAACGCACCAGGGGACCCGGATTGACGACCAGCAGCGGTGACTCGGTCGCGATGCGCTGGTGCCACCGGGGTTCGACCGCCTCGCGCACGAGGCCGGTGAGGTTGGCCCAGTCGCTGCCGCCCTTCTCACCCGCATCAACACCGAGGACGAACGGCCAGGCAATGTCGTAGGAGGCCGCAGTCTCCTTGGTTGCCTCGACCAGCAGCGCTGCGACGTCGAGGACCTCGACATCGAAGAATGTCGTGAGGTCCGTGGAAGCCTTGAGGTAGCGCTTCGGGGTCGTGCACAGGGTGAGTGCACCGTGCCGGCGCAGCGATTCCTGCAACCGGACGGCTGCCTCAGGGATCGCCGTGGGCGGCAGCATCGTGCCCGTCGTGCCGGTGATCGAGCTGTCGCGTGCCGTGGCTGGCTCGTAGACGTCACCGCGGCGCACCATGCCCGGCATCACCGCGGTGACCAGCTCGTCCAGCTCGTGTGCCGCCGTAGGCAGGTCCACCATCGGAAAGCGAGTCTTCACGCTCTTGCGCACGGAGATCTCGCTGATCTGCCGACCGGGCTTCCCGCTCAGCGCGAGCTCCAGCGCCGACTTGGCGTCGAGGTCACGCGGGTAGAGCTCGTCGAAGCCCGAGACGGCGGCGTTCGTGCTGGCCTCGGCCCCAAGCCTCAGCAGCCCCCGATCATCAAGGCTCAGGACCTCGCCACCGATCTCGTCAGCGACTTCGCGCAGTCGTCGGCTCGCGACGGTAAGGGCGACAACGCCCTCAGTGATCAGGGCGTCCGCTTCGCTGCCCAGCTCGGCGGCGGTCTCGATGAGCACGTCCGCCGTCGGGTACTCCCGACCGGTGCCGTCGGGGTCAGCCGTCTCATGCAGGGCGATGAGGGTCGCGCGCTTGCTGCTGCGGCGCAGCTCGAGCTTGGGCTCGTCGTCACGGAGGTCATGCTCGAAGGCTGCTCGCAGGAGCGCGGCCCCGTGGCGTGCGCGCTCGGGACCGTCGAGGAGCGATCCTCGTTCGGCGACCACGCCCATGGCGAGCGTGGCCATCGTGAGCACGCGGCCCTCCCGGGCCAGAATGCGGGTCGCGTCGTCCAGTACGCCCTGGACTGGGGAGGTGGAGTCCTTGAGCCAGGCCACGACTGCCGCATCGACCTTGCGCGTGACCTGATCGCGGGCGAGGCCGAGGTGCTTGGCCACCTCGGCGGTAGTCGGCCAGGTCGGCTGCGCCTCGGCGGTCTCTTCGGTCAGGCCCAGCACGGCCTTGAGCACGACCTGATCCTCGCTGTTGAGGCGGTCGAGGAGGCTCGCGACGAGGCGCTCGGTGCCGTATTGCCCCGAGGCTGCCACATTGGCCTCTTCGGTGGCACTCAGGCGCAGCCGCCACTCCTTGATCCGGCGCTGGATCTCCTTGCGGTAGGTCTCCCCCAGGCCGCGGATGGTGTTGATGTTGATCGGATGCACGCCGAGCAGGTCGCCGACCGTCGCGACATCGAGGCGTGCCAGTCCCGATCTTGCGCGCGCCGAGAGGCCAGAGCGCTCCAACGGGGTCTCGACCGTCGCCTTCTTCGCGAGCTCGTCGTTGCTCTCAGCAGTCTCCTCGCTCGAGTCCAGAGCTGCGAAGACCTCATGCCAGGCCAGCGCGAGTTCATCCGCGCTGCGGAACCTACGCTCCACATCGGGGTGGAGAGCCTTCTTGAAGAGCTGGGTGAGCTGGGTGGCGACCGAGTGCTCAAACGCAGCCCGTTCGATGACCGGCGCTGCCTTGCTGTCCGGCGGCTGGCTCGCCCCGTTGGACCACCACGGGAGGACACCGGTCGCCATTTCGAAGAGCGTGGCCGAGACGGCGTACAGCTCGGCCGCACGGTCATAGCGCTGCCGCCGTCCGCGGCCGAGGAAGGGGTCGAGGTATCCGGTGGTGCCAGACTCGACGTTGTCGATGCTCTCGTTGGCGAGCGAGAGATCGAAGAGCACCAAGGTCGGCTTGCGCGAGCCGGGGTCGGGGATGATCCCGAGGTTCGCCGGCTTGATGTCGCGGTGGAAGACGCCCTTGCCCTCCATGTAGACCATCGCCTCCAGTAGGTCGCTGCCGAACTGCTGGAGCTGGCCGATCGTCGAGCGCCCTTCCTTCGCGAGCCTCGTCGCGAGCGTTTCCGGGCCCGCGTCGGTCATGAGGAGCGCCTGGCGCCCGTCGACGTCGATGGGACCGTCGATCAGCTTGACGATCCTCTTGTGGTCGAGCGCCCGCAGGACGTCCGCTTCTGCGGCCAGGCGGCGGTCGGCGCCGGCGCTGCGAGCGATCTTAAGGATGACTTCGCGCTCGTCGCCGGAGTCACAGTCATTCACCGCGAGGGCGATGCCACTGGAGCCCTCTCCACGACGGGACACCACGATGAACCTGTCCGCCACGATGTCGCCCGCCTGCCCATCGAGCGGGTCCTCCGCCTTCGTTGGCTCGGCCTCGTCGGGCTGGCGTACGTCCTTCCAGCCGATCCGGAAGAGGTCTACCGCCTCAGAGATCGTCTCTGGCCGATCGGATTCGGAGACGGCCGTCGCCAGAGCGACTACGTCTGCGATGCCGTCAGGAATGCCTTGTGCGGAGGCACGCGGGTCGAGCGCCTTCGTCTCGGCAAGCTTGCGCTCGAGCTCCGCGATGTTCTCAGCGGGCGGCCGGCCGGTCAGGATGAGGTAAGCAAGAGTGCCGAAGCCATAGACATCTAGCGGGACCCCGGGGAGTCCTTCGGTTGACTGTCGCGCCTCAGGGGCGATGTAGAGCCAGTCTTCCTGGTTGGCGACACCCATGATGTCGCTGACACCGGCGCTGATCGAGGTCCAGCGCGTCGTGGCCTGGCTGCTGCGGTCCTTCTGGCCGAAGTACCAGTCACGGATGGAGATGCTCGGCAATCCACGCTTCGACGGCCTGACCCACACTCGCTGCGGGCTCAGCGCTCGGTGGATCAGGTGACGCTGGTGCGCGAAACGCAGGATCTCGCCGAGTCGGTCGACCAGGGCGAAGCGCTGCTCGAAGCTGAGCTCGGCGCCCTGCGTCGCAAGGTAGGCGTCGAGCGGCAGCTCTGAGTCGTCGTACTCGAAGACCAGGGCAGGGCCGTCATCGGTCTTCTTGAACTCGTTCGGCACCGCGATGCCGTCATGCCTGATGCCGTAGGTGAGCTGGAACTCTCGCTGTGCGAGCTGCTCCACTCGCTGGCGCTCACTCGCCGCCGCCTTCGGCTCGACGTCATAAAGGCGGACGCGAAGCTTGATCTCGCTCAGATGAGGGTGCTCGACCAGCACGTCCTGCCAGTCCGGACCTTCGGCGATCGGCGTCGAGTCCGACACCTTGTAGTCACCGACCATGCGCACCTTCGGCGCCGCCCGGAAGCCGGCCTTCCCGCACAATGCCTGGATCTGCTTGGCCCTGACGAGGTCGATCCGATGGTGCGGGCTGCTCGGCTGCTCGGCGAGGAAGGTGCTGAGCTTCGGCAGCGACGGCTTCGCCTTGACGCCATAACCGTCGAGCGCGAGTACGTTGCTGCGTCCTCGCTCGTCGAGCTCGATGTTGCTGTCGGTGCCGTGGAGCACGACCTTCGCGTTCAGGAATGGCACCGTCTTACGGGCGGCGTTGGGCGCGGCGTCCTTCAGGACCTCAGCAAGCCGCTTGGCCTTCCGGTCGGTCGCCAACCATGGGTTCTCGACGTTGCGGGTGCCGTGGTCCCAGCGTTGCGAGGTGCCGCGGATCGTGCCGTGCCACCCCTTCAGCTCGACGACGTACAGCCCCGACTTGGTCAGCAGCAGGACGTCGATCTCTGCGGAACGTCCGTTGTTGTCGATGAACGTCAGGTTCGCCCAGGCCGTGGTGATCCCGTCCTCAGGAAGCAGCTCGCGAAAGTCGTCGAGTGCCTTCTGCTCCGCAGGCGTTGCCGCGGGACCCATGACAATCCAGTGGCCCGAGTCAGCCTTCATCGTCGGCCTGCATCCCCATCGTCATCGATCCACCATCAGTACCGTCACATCGTGCCACAGCGGGTCATCGGCCCGTTGGCCGATTGCTTGCCTTCCATACCCGATGTTGGGGACGTCGCGAATGCGAACGCTGGAACACACCCCGGCTCCTGCACAGGTCCCTAGAGTCACTCGCGACCGGGGCTGCGCTCGACCCGCGCAACACCCTCGAAGGAGGAACGATGGCGACGAACGGTGTCTTCTGCCTGGAAGGCGAGTGGGATGCGGACCTTCGCAAGCGCACCTCAGTCCTGCCCGTGCTGGAACTCCTGGAACGACTCGGCGCGATCAAGGCTATCCATCGGAAGGTCGCCACCACCGGTGAGGTCGAGCACTACCTCAACCTGTGGGGTCAAGCCCGGTACGACGACTATCTCGTGCTCTACCTGGCTGCTCACGGCGACAAGGGATGGCTGGCCTGGTCGAGCCGCAACCACACCAGTCTCGACGCTCTCGCCGAGGTCCTCGGTGAGAGTGCCGCTGGCTGCTACATCCACCTCGGCTCGTGCCTCACGTTGTTCAACGAGAAGCAGGCAAGCTCGTTCGTCGAGAAGACCGGCGTACGCGCACTCCTCGGTTTCCGCACCTCGGTCGACTGGGTCGAGTCGGCGGCCTTCGAGACGCTCCTTCTGTCCAAGCTCGCCGAGTACGCGCCGACTCGACGACGAGCCGGCACCTTCTTCAACGGGATCATGGCTCTCCAAGGCGACCTCGCCCGACGCCTCAAGTTCGTCATGGTCACTGCGGACGAGACTCTGAGGAGCCAGGACTGGTCACCTGGCAAGAGGCTTGCGGCCGACTTGGTCCCATGAGCACGAGCTCAGAATGGGCAGCGCTGTTCTCCGCCACGCGTCTCGCCACCGCAAGCTTGTCCAGCGGCGAGATCCCGCGCTCTCCAGGCGTGTACGCCTGGTTCCAGGACGGCGAGTGCGTCTACGTAGGAAAGGCCAGGAACCTGCGTGCCCGACTCGGTACGCATCTCAGCTCGTCCTTGGACCTAAGCCGCAGCACCCTTCGGGCCTCGGTCGCGGTCAAGGCGCTCGGAGTCACCCGCAAGTATGCGCGACGCCGACCGACAGTGATGACGCCGGAGCAGATCGCTATCGTCAGCGAATGGTTCGCGACCGCCGAGATCAGCTGGCTTGAGTGCAAGAGCCGGGAGGAAGCTCACTCGCTTGAACGTCGGCTCCTGGAGAGCCGGATGCCTGCACTGAACCTGATCTGACGGCGAAACGTCGGCGTCGATTGCCAAGCGTCCATCCGCTACTTCGAGCCGTCGGATCTTCCGCTCGCATTGACCGATCGGAACGCGCGTAGGACGTCCGTATCTGCGGGCGGCGTGTTGGCGTCCCAAACGCCGGCATAAACCACTTCGACCAAGGGCCAGACTTGGTCACGTCCGTCCTCAGCCGACTCGATGCGGTCTGCAACGTCGCCCGACACTACGAACTCGTGTGGGATGACACGCCCAGCCGTGTCGCACCGACCACCTGGATCCGGGAATCGCAGGGCAACCTTCCCTCCGGCCCGCCCGTAGGTCAGGGGATCGTCCGCAAGCTCCCTGAAGATCCGTTCATACTCCAGGAGCGGATCGGACATCCCACCCCGAAGTAGGAACCGAAAGCCCCAGCTACGCCCACGGGTCGCCCAGATAAAACGCTCCGTCAAGTCCGGCGTCCCACTCACGTTCTTCTCCGCAGCAAGCCCTGGGCTCTGCCCCGCTCCAGGTCAATCTTGAACTGCGTGAGTGTGGCCGCCAGATTGTTCTGGGCTTCCCGAGCCTGGGCATTCATCTCCTTGAGGCGGTCATCAACGAGCAGGGCAGCATCGATGATCGCAGGGACCGCTGCCCTAGCAGCGAGAGATCCGACCCTGGGGATCATCGACAGCAGTGACTCAACCAACTGCCTGTTGTCTGTAAGCAGGTTCGCGAAACCGCCAGCACCTGCCGCGAACGCGCGGAGCACTGTCATTGGGATCTGTGTCTGCTCCATCCACTGAGCAATCCGCTCCAAGGGGAGCATGAAGGCGACCGGCAGGATCAGGTCGAGGCCGACCTGGTTCCGCACATCAATGTCAACGGGCTCAGGCCCGGCCGACGAAAGCTCGAACTTGGCCGACGAGAGCAGCATGAAGTCCTCCCCCACCGAGAGCGCTTCGGGTGCTGACACCATCGGCTTGAGCGTCTCGAGAAACATCGCAAGATCCTCGCCTGCCTTCTCCATAACAAGGTCGTGGAAATCATGCACGTTCCATTCCGGGAACAGGTCGGCCTTCGACAGAGCGACGATCCAGATCCGCGGGAACCTGGTCAGGGGACCTTTGTCCTGGAGGATGTCATCCTGAAGGTGAAGCATCCCTTGCCGGAAGTTTCTGACGAGCGCCTTGAGGTACCGCTCCTCCTCACCCTTGTTGTCGAGCAGCTTCTGCCCGTCAACCAGCAAGAACGCGACGTCTGAACCGAGAAGAGAGCGGAACGTCTCGATACGCCGCTTGCCCTCCTCCTCGCTGCTGGGCTCCTCGTGAAACCACTCGCCGGGATAGTCGTGCCACCCGAGCCGGAGCCCCTGGTAGGGCTGACTATTTTGTCCACCCTTCAGCCTCACCGTGAAGGAGTACGTCGTCGCCATGAACCTGGTGGCTTGCGGCGTCTTCGAGGAGTTCTTCATACCTAGGTAATTCTGCGTGAGCCGCGCACCCTGTCCAGGATTGTCGGCAATCAGGTCCCACAGGTCATTTGACGACGCCGGCTCAGTAGTCGGACCGAAGAACGACGAGACCAGCACCGTCTTCCCCGAACCGCTCTCACCGAAGACTGCGATGTGCTGCTCTTTGACGTCCAGGGGCATGCCGCGAAACGTATCCGAACCCCCTTCCGCTTTGAACCCGCGCATTCAAGTCCGTACCCCACATTGGGGAGAAGAGCACGCCAGTCCGTGGCGCTGCTCAGAGACGGTCAATCCAAGTGTCCTCGTCGCGATCGTCCCAGGCCGATGTTGACGATGTCGGCGAAGCCGCCTTCCTAGCGTGAAGCCCCTCGAGAAGCGGGCGAACCTCGTCGTACGTCAGTTCTTTCAACGCAGTGATCGGGTGACCGACAAGCTCCTCGACGACCCTCTGCCGCTCGGACATCTCCGTCATGCCCAGGGTGTCCAACGCAGTTCGCAGTTGCTCGATCTGCCAGGCGGCCGCAGGCTGAGCCGCGGCCGCCTGCGCCTCGGGTTCGTCGCCGAGCTGAAAGAGCATGTCGTCGTCTGTCATGTTGGGCATCCTAGAACCGGCGCCCGTCAACCGCGCTAGGTGCCTGCGGGGTCAGCGGAGGCCACCACACTGGATCGCTGACCACGCCAATCAGGCCTTTGCCCTTGGGGTCGTAGCTTCACGTCACCGTGATCCAGTCGCGGGTTTCGCGAGGGTGAGGGTGTCGTCATCAGAACGGAGGACGTCGTCGGTCGCGATGACCCGATCGATGGCCTCGTTGATGCGTCGCTCGACAACAGCGCCCGTCCTCGTCCACCCGAAGACACGAGCGATGCCCTGCACCGCTTCGGACCGAGTCACGGCGCCCACGTCGCGAATAGTCAAGACTGCCGCCATAGCAAGTTCATCGAGATGAACCTGTTCAACCTTGCGGGCAACGCCGCCACCCGGGATTCTCACCAGAGTCACGTCAGCCGCTGGCGCCAAGAGGAATACACCGTCGCGGACCACCTGCGCCCGCTTGATTGCCAAGTCGATGTTCGCGCGGATGTTCACGCCGATGCGGCCGACATTCCACCAGGACCGGAGACGTTCGTACGCCACGTCGAGATGAATCGGCGCCTCGTGCGCGACGAGGGCTTCGATGGCTTCGACCATGTGGAGGTGATTGCCTGCGTCGCCGGGGTCTACCCACCAAGGTAGACCTCGGGCTGGGGCCACCGTGTACGAGCTTGTCCAGGTCGGTAGAGCTGCGATGTCTGCCTGTTCGGTCTCAACGACCGGTCGTTCGACGGGCGTCACCCGCTTCGTTCGGTTTTCAAGGGGTGCAGCGATCGCTTCCTCGATTGCAGCCCGTAGTCGGGTCTCCTCGATCGTGCGGTCGCGGTACCAGGCGGTACCCCAGATCCGGTGGAGTCGCCAGCCAAGGCCGACGAGGATCTGATCACGGAGCCGGTCGCGGTCGCGAGCGGCTGGAGCGGAGTGGTACTGATAGCCATCACATTCGATGCCGATTGCGAACATGCCAGGGTAAGCGGGGTGGCGGACGCCGATATCGATGCGGAAGCCAGCGGCTCCGACCTGTGGTTCGACGATATAGCCCCACCCCTGGAGAGTTGCAATGACCGACTCTTCGAACGGCGAGTCGGGATCGAGTCCCGTCGACGAGTACGGGACGGCGAGCGTTTGTGGGCCCTTCTCGGCAT
The DNA here is from genome assembly GCF_040639295.1 of Nocardioides sp. NPDC023903. NCBI lineage: Bacteria > Bacillati > Actinomycetota > Actinomycetes > Propionibacteriales > Nocardioidaceae > Nocardioides > Nocardioides sp. NPDC023903. Next base: position 557,948 of record NZ_JBEZZS010000001.1, read on the forward strand.
AGTCGAGGTAGCCGCGGAAGTACTCGACGTTCTCGTTGGTCGAAGGCGGGATCTGTCCAGCGTGCATGGATGCAACGACCTCGACCCGCTGCCGAGCACGGGTGATGCCGACGTTGAGGCGCCGCCATCCCTTCTCCTTGTTGAGTGCGCCGAACCCGGTTGACACCTTGCCTGCTTCGTCCGGCCCGTATCCGACGGAGAAGATGATGACATCGCGCTCGTCGCCTTGAACCTGCTCCAACGCACGGATGAAGAACCCATCGAGGCGGTCCTCGGTGTCGAAGAATCGGTCGAGGTCGCGCCTGTCGACTCTGGCTTCATCGATGGCGCTCTGGACTGCATCGGCCTGGGCAACGGAGAACGTCACCACTCCGAGCGTCAGGGTTGGACGGTTAGTGAAGTGTTCGATGACCCTTTCGGCAACCTTTGCCGCCTCGACCGGGTTGTAGGCACCTCCCCCGCGGCGGTAGGTGCCGTGGGCATGGAAGAACTCGACGCCGACGTCGTCACCCTCGGCGTGCGCGGAAGGGAAGGTGACGAGCTTGCCCTCGTAGAATTTGTAGTTCGAGTACGCGATCAAGTCCTCGTGCCGGGATCGGTAGTGCCATCGCAGACCGAGGTTGTTGAACGCCCCTGACGCCTTCGCCAGCTCCAAGACTGACTGGAAGTCCTTGACGTCAGTCTCCTCGTCTTCGTCATCGGCCATGCGCTCAAAGAACGAGGTTGGTGGAAGCTGCTTGTCATCGCCGGCCAGGATCATTGCTTTGCCACGGTAGATGCAGTTGATGGCATCTCCCGGCGTCACCTGTGATGCCTCGTCAAAGATGACGACGTCGAACTTCATGTCGGATGGCAGGTACTGCGAGACTGCCAAAGGCGACATCATGAAGACCGGCTTGATGCTGGGGGTGACGTTGCGAGTCAGCGACATCAGGTCGCGAACTGGCCTGTGCTTTCTCTGCTTGCCGCCTTCGCGACGGATCACGCCGGGTTCGCCCATGGTCGTGTTGACCGGGCGACGGGCGTTGGCGGCAAGAACGATGTCAGCGGTCGCCGTTTTGAGGAGGTCGCGGTCGAGGGTTCGGTACTCCTCGACGAGCGCATCGCGGTCCCCCGCGAGTAACGGCCGGAGTCGTGCGTCGGATTGGATCATCGCGTCCGACCAGCCGCGCAGCAGAGCTCGGTTGACGACGTTCGGAACCTCGCGCTCGGCAAGCCGCTGCTGAATGCAGAAGTCGACGGCGGTGTCGAGTCCGCGTGCGGCGAGGTCGGCGTACGCGTGTTGGTAGTCGAACCACTCCTGCTGACCAACAGTGTCGCCTCGGAGGTCGGCTGTCATCTCCAAGGCACCGCTGTAGTCGTCAAGCTCCGCGGCGAGTTCATTGTGCCGCTGGGGAGCGAAGGCGCTGATGATCCTGCTGCTTGCCTGCATCCATCCGTCGTAGGCGGGCCACGTCGCCTCGACAAGATTGGAGTCCTCCAGCGCCTTTACTTGGCTGGTTGTGAGCGGTCCCTTTGCGATCAAACGAAGGCCGATTGCCCATCCGATTGCTTCGTCGAGCAGGTCAAGATCGGTTTCCCCGAAATTGAAGAAGTCCCCGAGCACCGCTCGATAGGTCGCTTCGGCGGCGACGATCTCTTCGGTGCCACGTTTGGCGTTGGCGACGAGCTCGACCAGGTCGTTGACTTCGGCCAGCGTGTGGATGCCACCAGTAATGCTCGCGACGGCGTTGATGCGGTCTGCTCCGCGCCGGGCTGGCTGGACATGGGCGGTGAGCCAATCGATGGCATGACCGATGGATCCGAGCACCAATTCGGGCCGACCTGACAGCGCCGGCGCCGGTCGAAGTTCGCGTTTCCACCTATCGATATCGGCACGCGCAGCATCTGCGACGGTCTGGAACGCGTCGTTGGATTCAGTCCCTGTCAGATAGGTCACCAACGCTGCGGGCACCTCGCCAACGGTGAGAGTGAGGACTTCTTCCACGATCCTGAAAGCGAGGTCGAGGGATACGAAGTCTGTGTCCCGCCCTGCCCAGTGCGTACCGAGCGCTTCGCCTCGAGCTGCGGCAAGCCTTTGGAAAGCCTGGTTGGATTCGCCCCACGCGACGGCGTCGGCGAGATGCGTGATACCGATCTTGACGTCGGCAGCATCGGTGAGAAGTCCCGCTACGGCTCGCTTGTCCATGCGGTAGTTGCCTGAGAGTTTCTTCAAACCCTTGTGCAGGTTCGCGAACCGATCCTGCAGATCGGCCAGCGGTGCGTGAAGTGCTGCCGGAGTGAAGACCACCGCAGCCTTCGCCTCAGAAGCAGTCAATGCGGCAACATGTTCGCGCATCTGGGCTGCTAGCGCGCGTGCATCAGCGAGCCCGGCGGTGGTGAACCAGCGGCGATCCGGACGGGTGTTCTGGGAACGCAGATCAATCAGCCGTGCAATGCGTTCGACGTCAGTGAACGTGTCCACCGGAGGAAGCCCTAGGTTGCCTGCCAACGACGAGAGTGAGCCAACCCACTCCCCGAGCATCCGGGCGTCGGCCTCGAATCGGTCCGCGGTCGCGGACAGGTCTGCGGCCGGCGACGCTTGCAGATCGGCTGCGAGTGGTGAGACCGCGACTGACAGAGGGGTAGGCGGCAGCGACCCCAGTTCAGGAAAGGCGGTCCATGGTCGCGAGCATGCTTGTAGCACTGCAGCTTCAGCATTCCTCAACCGAGCGATCTGCTGGCCGAAGTCTGCGCGCGCAGAGGCTAGAGCCTCGACCGAGTCAGCCGTAAGCCATCGCTCCACGATGCGATCTGGGTGTGGGCGATGCTGATGCTCAATCAGCTCGATGAGCTGAGGTGTGTCGGAGGGCCTAGTCAGCTCGAATGCCTCGACCAGGTTAGCGTTCAGCGCGACCGTACCTCGCAGTTCCTCGAGCGCGGATTCAGCCTGGTAGAGGCGTACCTCCAGCGACTGCTCGTCGACGACGTCGCGCCACAGGAACGAGTTACCCTGCGCAGCCGGGCGCCACGCACGTACGAGCTTTGCCAGAGTCTCCTGAATGCCGAGGTAGTCGCCTTCGCTGAGATCGGTCGGCGCGACCTCTGGGACCGGCGCGGTCGGTGTGCCCACGAGGTTCGCGTAGTCTCCCAGCACATGGTGCAGCGACTTGTTCAGTGGTTCGCGGATCTCGTTCATCGCCGACGCGTAGTCATTGAGCGACTCCCGGCGGTCCTTGAGGGACTGGCGGGCAAGCGTCGGCATCTCCACGGGTGGCCTGGCGACATTGTCGAGCGTCTTCAAGAGCTCGGTCGCGACCTCTTTTCGACTGGCCTTGTGAGAGTGAAGTTCCATCAGGTAAGACCCGAGCCCGGCGGCGGCCAGACGGTTGCGTACGACTTCGAGTGCCGCGATCTTCTCTGAGACGAACAGCACGGTCTTGCCGGCGTGGAGAAGCGCGCCGATCATGTTGGCGATCGTCTGAGACTTACCAGTTCCTGGTGGGCCGTCCATGACGAAGGTCTTGCCTGCCAAGGCCGCGGCAACCGCGGTCCGCTGAGACGAATCGGCGTCCAGGACCAATGGCGTCGCTTCTGGCGGGGCGAGCCTGTCGATGTCCTCAGGATCGATCGGATCGAACTGGAACTCCGTCGACTGCTGCATCGGGTCCGACGTCGCCAATGCTCGCACCACAGGGTGGTCAAGAATAGCGGCTTCGTTGTCGAGCAGATCCTTGAACATCGCCTCTTTGGCGAAGGAGAAGGTAGCCAAGTAGACAGCGTCACGAAGCGTCCAACCGACGAACGCCTTGCTAGTGGTCAGCGCAGCGCGTACCTCGGCTAGGGTCTCGGAGACCGTGAGACCCTCGATGTCCTGTGCAGTCGGAAGCTCGATCCCGAACTCCTTCAGCCGCAATGCGAGCGCAGGATTGATCACCGGGTCGTCCTCACCAACGGTGATGCGTGGCGTCCCCTTGGGCCCCTCGGGCAGCAGCTGCACCGGCACCAGCAAGACAGGGGAGACCATCGCTGTCTCATCAACGTCGCGCCAATCCAGCATGCCGAACGCGACATACAGCACCGTTAGACCTCGATCGAGGAACTCTGCAGCCGCTTTCCGCATCAGGTTCCTGACCACAGGGCCTACCTCGCCGTCGGGCCTTGGCGAATGAAAAAACACCCCCGACGGGAGCTGCCGCGGCCCGTTCGAGTCATCAAGGTCCACGTCGCCGCGGAAAGCCTGCGACTTGCTAGACCTCAGGAGGGCCAGGACTTCGTCAGCGTCCGGGGAGTCAATAAGCAGCGACGACGTCTTGGGCGCGCGGAACTTGATGAGCGCACTCTGGCGCGTCAAGCCAACGAGTCCGTCACGCCATGCCTTGAGAGCCGCCTTGATCTCGTCGTCCTGAGGCACTGTTCTACTCCCGATCACCACTCTGAGCCGTCGTTCGTACGGCAGAAGCAGGATCTTTACGATTCGCCGGATCAGGTTCGAGAGCAGAACCGGCTACACCAATTTGGGTACGGCCCAGTCGGGACTCGTGCTCGCGGATGAGACCTGCCGACCTCATACCTGTAAGCCAAGCTGGGATGGCTTCCTCAAGACTTCGACCCAGTCCCATCAACGCGTCATCGGAGGCGTCGAGGTGTCCCCGTGCGTGTCAATGTGCTTAGCGCCTGGAGTGCCGGACAAACCCGTGAATCGAAATGTTCAATCCGATCCGATGAGTAACATCGCGCGGCGCCGCACATCACGTCGCCAACGACCACTCGTCGATCAAGAGTCCAAGAAGCGCCTCCTGACGTGCCTGAATGACCTTCGGCGTCCATTCCTGCTCCCCGATGACCTGGGTAGTCAGCGCGAAGTTCGCCACGCCATTCGTGCTAGTGAAGTACTGATTCTTCTTGTAGGCGAAGTCGAAGTTGTTGGCGGTGGCGTTCTTTGCCCTGTTGAGGAGCACGAGATTGCCCAACTTGTGGGTCCACGCGACTCGTTCTTCGTTGGTGAAGTTCTGCCGCCACTCGCTGTCGCTGCTCGGAGTCTGTGGGAGAACGTGCTCGATGGTGATCTTGTCGTGCTCATAGACAACGCCCGAAGTCCTCGCCAAGATCTCGTCCGTGCGCAGGAGGATGAACTTGGTGATCTTACTGACGAGGTAGATGTCGCCGCCGAGGTGTTGTGTCGTGGCAGCGCGCTCCTCGGGCGAAAGTTCGAATCTGTCTGCATCGAGCCCGTGGCCGCCATCGAGCTGCTCGAGAAGCTCGTTGTAGCGAGCCACCCGTGGAGTTGTGTAGATACGACGAACGAAGAGGCTGGCAGCTAGGCGCTCGAGTTTCCGTAGAAAGGCATCCAGGAACACCGGGTCGTCAGCGTGGTTCTTCAGCGCCCATAGCGCAGCTGGCCGCCAGTCCTGGTTATCGAACTGGGCAAGCCGCTGAAGCCAGCCGTTGATCAAGCTCCACTTCGGGTCCGTCTTGTCGAAGTCACGATTGACCAGACGCATGTTGGCCTGGGCATACGGTGTGAGGAAGTCGTCGATGAAGCCCTTAGCGTTCGTCGGCAGGTACTTCGAGAGGACGAGCTCGGGGAACTCAATGAGCAAGCCCTTGACACCCTTTTTCTTCACCACGAGCGTGCGTAGGTGAAGGAAGAGCTCGGCGAACTGATCACGGCCCAGTTCCTGCTCCAGATCCTCCCAGGTCTCGGCGTACGCCGCCCGCTCGTCGTCGTCCGCGATCTCCCCGATCACGGTCGACTTGAAGATGTCTGGCGCCGTCAGCGGCAGACCACGCGAGTTCATGACGCTGAAGATTCGGTACGCGCTCGTAAGGTCGGGAGTGCTGACGACCACGAGGTATGTGCGGCCTCCGAGCATCTTGAAGAGAGCCGTCCGCTCCTCGGCAGACCACCCGGCAAGCGCTCTGTACAGGGCTATGGCATTGTCACGGATTGACTTCTGGGAGTCGGTCTCCAGCACCTGATCGGACTGAGCCATCAAGTCATCAATCGAGCCGTCAGTCTGCACGTGCTTCTTGAAGAACTTCGCGTCACGCTTGCGCAGCTTCAGCCGCACCCGTGCTGCCTTGTCGTCCCACACCACCTCAGGTTCCTCTACGAACTTATGGATGTCAGCCCGCAACGAGGCGTTGCTCGTGAGGTCTCGAAGCACAGCGCACAGGATGGTCAACGTCGTCAGTCGCTGCTGACCGTCAATCACCTCAGAGGTAGGAAGACCCTTCTGCTTCACCAGCACGATCGACCCGAGGAAGTATGGCTCGTCGCTGGTTCGGGTCAGGGCGTCACGGAGGTCATCGAGCAGCTGAAGCGTCTCGTCCTTACCCCAGGCATACGGTCGTTGGTACTCCGGGATCACGAAGTCATACTCCGCAGAGAAGACCTTGCCTACCTGCACCTCGCCGGCTTCAAGCAACTTCACTTGCACCAAGTCCTCTCCAAAGTGTCGAGGCTGTTTGCCCGATTGCGGTTCTCGGGTGACGCTACAGCCTCACCGCGGTGACGAGTTCGCCTTTGCGTTGATGGACGCGCCTGTCACGCTGACCGCCGGCGCCGCCGATGGTGGGTTCCGCTCATCGCGCAGATCGACACGCACCACCCGCAGGTCACCTACATCGAGCTCAGCGCCGGGCGCGCCACGTACACCCACACCGCCGCCAATGCCGCCCCGAAAGCCTCGAGGGCGCCACGGGCGTCATCGGCACAAACACCGAGGACGGCGTCTTGCGTCACCTCACGAAGCCTGGGCAGCCGATGCTGCGACCGTGATTCGAAGCTGAACGCACCCTGGTAGCGCGAGTCCCTGGCACCGATTACCGCGGGTGGCGGAGACTAAGGATGTGCCCACCAAACCAGCCCCGCACGTACTCGTCCTCTTCGGCGCGACCGGTGACCTGGCCGCGCGCAAACTGTTCCCCGGGTTGTATCGGCTCGCGCTCGCGAAGCGGCTTCCCGATCAGCTCGCGATCATCGGCAGCGGGCGGCGCTCGCCCGGCAGCGACGACGACTTTCGTGACCACGTTCGCCAGGCGCTGAAGGAGTTCGTCGGAGACGTCGACGAGTCCGTCGCCGGGCCGCTGCTGGAGCGGATCCGGTTCGTCGCCTCCTCCGCCGAGGACGGCACCGCGCTGGCCAAGGCGGTGCACGAGGCCGAGGACCGGCTCGCGCTGGATGGCGGTCAGACGGTCGGCGACGTACAGCGCCTTCTCTATCTCTCCGTGCCACCGCAGGCCGTGGAGGGGATGGTCGGGATGTTCGCCCGGGAGAAGCTGAACGTCCGCAGCCGGCTGGTCGCAGAGAAGCCGTTCGGCACCGATCTTGCCTCGGCGCGCGAGCTCGACGCGGTGCTCAGCGAGGCGTTCGAGGAGGTGCAGGTCTTCCGAATCGACCACTTCATCGGGAAGGAGGCCGTGCAGAACCTGCTGGCGCTGCGCTTCGCCAACGGTCTCTTCGAGCCCGCGTGGAACCGGCACAGCATCGAGTCGGTGCAGATCGACGTACCGGAGAAGCTCACCGTCACCGGGCGCGGCAGCTTCTACGAGGGCACCGGCTGCCTGCGCGACATGGTCACCACCCACCTGTGCCAGCTGCTCGGGTTCGTGGCGATGGAGGATCCGCACGCCTTCCGCGAGGGCGCGATCCGCGCGGCGAAGGCCGCCGCCTTCGCTGCCGTTCGGCCGCTGGACCCCGAGCGCGTGGTCTTCGGGCAGTATGACGGCTATCGCGAGGAGCCCGACGTCGCCGAAGACTCCGACGTGGAGACGTACGTCGCCATCGAGGCGTGGATCGACAACGACCGGTGGCGCGGGGTGCCGTTCTACCTTCGCACCGGCAAGGCGCTCGCGGCCGGACGGCGGACGATCACGATCCGGTTCATCGACCCGCGTCACCAGTGGCTGCAGCCGGCGGACTCCGGCCGGGCAGAGCCCAACGAGCTGGTGATCGAGCTCAGCGACGACGCCCGGATCGAGATCGACGTCCGGGCCAAGCGCCCCGGCCCCGGCATGGCGCTGGTCGAGGGGGTTTTCCGCCTCGACCTCGCCGGGGACACCCCGGACGCCGGGCCGCTGGAGGCGTACGAGCGGCTGCTTCTCGACGTCATGAACGGCGACCGGACCTTGTTCACCAGTGCGCGCGAGGTGGAGCGGCTGTGGGAGATCTGCCAGCCGGTCCTCGAGCATCGGCCCGCCGTGGAGAGCTACCCGCAGGGATCCTGGGGCCCGGAGTCGGCGCTCGAGCTGCCGGTCGGCGGCTGGCGGCTAGGAAGGAACCGGTCGAACTAGGCCGCGTATGGCCAGGGGCTCGGTCGAACCGGGCATCGCACCTCTACGATGGGCGCGATGTCGATGACCAGCTCGCCGAGCCCCCGCCGCCTCCTGCTCGTCGTCGACGCCCCGTCGCTGCTGCACCGCAACCATCACGCCCGGGCGCACACCCGCATGATCGACCGTGCCGGCCGGCCCGCCTGGGCGCTGCACGGGATGCTGCGGCAGATCCTCGACTCGATCGACGCCTTCGCTCCGGACGCGGTGCTCTTCGGTCTCGACGACCGCACCGCGTCCGTACGCAGGGACGCCTATCCCGACTACAAGGCCGGCCGCCCCGAGAAGGACCCGCTGCTGGCCGAGCAGCTCGACCGGGCCGGCTCGCTCCTCGACGCCCTCGGGCTCGCGACCGTCACTCCCCCGGGCCTCGAGGCCGACGACGTCAACGCCTCCGCCGCGGCCTGGGCCGGCCGCAACGGCTGGGACTGCGTCGTGATCACCTCCGACCGTGACGCGTTCGCGCTGATCAGCGAGCACACCAAGGTTCTGCGACTGATCAACGGCGGGATCAACGGCTCTCCCCTGCTCAACCCCGCCCGGTTGTATGCGATGTACGGCGTGCCGGCCTCGCGTTATCTGGAGTACGCCGCCCTGCGCGGTGACGCCAGCGACAACCTGCCCGGCGTGAGCGGCATCGGCGAGAAGTCCGCGGCGGCCCTCCTCGACCAGGTCGGCCCGATGGACGGCGTCTGGTCCGACATCTCCGACAACGACGGGCAGAAGGTGACTGAGATCCTCGACGCGTGGGCGGCCGACACCGGCGTACGCCGTATCGCCCCGCGCGTCGTCCGCGCACTCTCCGCCCCCGACGCCCGGGCGCGTTACGACTTCAACCTGCGGATGATGACCTGCCGCGACGACCTCGACCTCCGCCTCACCCCGGACGTCCCCGGCACCCCCGGCCTCCTCCCCCTCGACCTGGATCGGGTCTCCCGCGTCGTCGGCTTCCTCGGTGTCGAAGGCACCACCGCCGTCGCGCAACGAGTGCTGAGTACGAATCCCGCTTCGACGGTCTCGTAGACCTCATCCCGCAGAGGGCGGACAGCGTCAAGCCCGCTGCAGCGTCCCATCCAGAAGCTCAACCGCTCCGGGCCCGATCCAGGACGCTCGCTCACCAGCGCTCATCCGCTGAAGATGCTCTAGAGATGCACGCAAGCGATCGGGTTCGTCGAACGCCGCGAGATACACCGAGAGCTCAGGATGCTTGGGCGTTCGGTCCATCGGAACGATCAGCTTGCTGCTCTGCACCGTGAACGAGGGCGATGTCGTTCGACCGAGAAGATTGAGACGCGGACGTATCGGGTCGCTGTCGTCGTACAGAACGGTGTGGACATCGTCCCAAGCAATGACGACGTCGGTGGTCCAACCACGAAGCTCGACCCTGTCGGCAGACAGGCGGAGCGTGGGCTTGCGTGCCAGCGCTCTGATGGAGTCTGGGATCAGGATGATGAAAAGGAGACCGATCACCCAGACGAGCACTCCCCCACCAGGAACGCCCACGGCGATTCCCGCCGCGAGGAAGAACCCGGTGAAACCGATCCCGACCAGCAGCATGGTCAGCGGCGTACGCGCCCTCATCTTCAACTCGATCGTCCGACCATCATCGGTCAACCTCACTCGTCCCCGCCCGCTGGTGGGAACCAGCGCCAGGACCAGTGCGATGGCGCTTAGCACCAGCGCCACTGCCAATGACAACGCCACCGCACGACCTGGGCCGCTCAGCCCGGCATCGGCCACGCCCTGATAGGCGACGAACGCTCCCGCGAGAACAACCAGTACGGCGACGACCCAGCCAAGAGGCTTAGACAGTCGGGTCGTTCGACGGCTCCTGCTCGAACTGCTGGAGACGTAAGGGTCAGAAGACGGCATCCCATGCACTTTCTGCTAGATCACCGATCGCTGCGCCGGTGTCCTTGACCTCGTTCCACCCGCTGTTGATCGCTTTGCCCGCATCATCAAGGGAGGTCAGGCCGTTCTCCCAGACCGAGTCGATCAAGCCCGATGTGATGGCCCCGGTTACCGTTCCTACCGCAGCGCCGGCGACAATTCCAACCGCTGTGCCCAGGACAGGTACCGGGATTGCGGTCCCGATGACTCCGCCGATATAGGCACCAGCAGCGATGCTCGCGACCATGGACACGCCGTTGGAAGTCACGGCCTGACCGGCGGATTCGCCTTCGTCCATGTCGGCCTTGATCGCGTAGCCGGTCGCGAGCACGTCGAGGGCCCACAGACCGCGGGTTACGCCCTTCGGCACCTCGATGTTCTTGACCGCTTTGGTGGCCTCTGGAATCTGGTTGGTCTTGAGGTCGTCGATCTCGTCGAGAATCTGGTAGTAGCGCGAGCGGTCGCGCACGACGCCGTTGTCGTTCATGGCGTCGGCATGTTCGAGGTTGCGAGCGACCTGCTCGTTGAGGAAGTCGATCTGACCGGCGAGCGCCGGATACGCCTTGGCAACCAAGGTGATCTCGAACTTGCTGGCAAGCAGCGGGGCGGTCAGCCCGACAAGGTTTTTGTGGTGCTTTTCCCACAGCCCCGGAGCGTCATCGAGCGAGTCGTACCATTCTTTGAAGATCTCCTTCGCCCGCTTCACCGCGCGATCCCACGCATCGACACGTTTGTTATGCGCCTCGACCGCGTCATTGGCCTTGTTCCAGGCGTCGGTTGCGGCCTGATCCGCGCCGGCTGGCAAGTCTCCAGGAGAAGCGGGTCCGGACCCTGGGTTCTTGATGATCGTGCCAACGACCGTAAGCCCATCACCAGATGCAGTCGACCGGACAGACTCGAGATCGTTCTGAGCGCGCTCGAGGTCCGCAGCCAATGCGTCGACATCTACAGCGACCGACTTCGCTGTGGTCTTCGCACCGTCACCCGCCTTGGCCAATTCCTTCACACGTCCGGCAAAAGCGGTGCCGGCTTCCCCGGTCCAGTCCGACTCGGTCCGGTTCTTCTGCCGGTGAGCCGTCTCGGCGATATCCTCAGCGCCGTTTCCGAAGTCGCCCCGCAGCCAGTCGGCCACAGCGCGAATCGAACCGGGGCTGCCATCAAGCTCGGTGTCGAGGTCGCCTCCGGTGCCTCCCCCGCCCCCGGCATCCTTCACTGCTTCGTCTCCATCGGACCCTTGATCAGTAGCGACTCGGCCGCGGCCCGCTGGTCGGCATCTGCCGTCGCGCTGACTGCTTCACGAGCCGCCGTACCGATCGTCTCGGACTCCATGGACAACCGGCCGCCCACCTCGGCAAAGCCCGCCAAGATCAGTCCCAGGATCGCCGCGGCCTCGCCGGTGTTCCCCAGCCCGGGCAACGACTTGCCCGCCGGGTCCAGAACAGACGCAGCCGAGATCAGCTGCTCCGAGGCGCCGCGAACAACATCCTCATTGACCTTGATGTCGCGGCCTCCGCCGCCGCCATCTCTCACCGGCCACCCATCCGGCTAGCCAACGAGTCTCGCCCCACATAGACACTTCCGCCATCGGCCGAAGGCGTAACGGATCCCGGCTCGGACGGCGCGACCGCAGGCCGTTCCGCAGACGCAGCAGACTCCCGTGCCTGCCCGTCACCGTCGGTCGATTCCGCTGGCTTCTTGAGGTCGTCAGGAAGCACGACATCAAGCAGAACAGTGTCGAATGGGTGGACTTGATAGAGGTCGTCAAGCTTGAGCGTCGGCATCAGAAACCACGGCTGACCCTTACCGCAGCAGGCGTGCAGCCTGTCGAGGGCCGAGTACACCAGCAACGCAATCCGCCCGTCCCGCGTAGACCGATACTCCACCTCGAGTTCGTCAGGGTCCTTCACGTGCCTCACGCACGGGACGTAGAGCATCGGCGGATAGTCTGGCGGCAACGGCGTCGGTCCAGACGCCCCGGTGTCATTCACATCTGGCCCCTTCTGCCGAGAATCGACCTCAGCACACGTTACCGGAGGGTCCTCTTCGGGCGTGCAGACAGGTCGATCCTCAGAGCGCGCACAGCGCCGAGCGTGGGCTCCGTCCACGCCACCTGGGAGGAAGACGGACGGCGGGCGACTAGTTGTTGGGCATACCGCCGACGCTGCATGAGGATTGGGTGTCAGTTGAGACGCTCCGAACAAGAACCACGGGCTGGAGGATTCAGGTGATGCGATCACGTTCTGGGGCTGAATCGGCTGGCGGCGCCCCCGTTTCTGGGAAGTTCTCACCGCTCGCCGTCGTGACTTGGCCGCTGTTGCGGACACACGGTATTGCCCTGATCGTGCTGCCGATAGCGGTCTTCGGGTTCACCGTCGGCACCTCGGGATCGATTCCGGGCCGGATCTCGGCCGTGCTCGCCTCCACGGCTCTCCTTCTTGGCTACGGACTGTTGGTCATCGCCACAGTCCGGCGACGTTCGACCGCCTTGGAAACGGCGCCCACGAACGACGGCGTCGTGATCCACGGCCTGCGCTCGGTGGCCACAATGCTGATCGCGATGCTGCTTTGCGCGACTGGGTTTCCGATCGCCTTCGCCATCGGCGTTTTTCGAGACGGCATGGAAGCTGGATCGGCTTCGATGTTCGCGATCTCGCTGATCGTTGCGGTCATGCTGATCCCTGTCGTCGCGATGCTGTTTCGCGGACGTTTCCGGATGAACAGGCTCGTCCTGACGCATTCAACGATCACGTATGTCGGCTACCGCAAGACCCGGGAGGCGGCGTGGGACCAGCTGGACCGAGTCGAGATTCGTGAAACGCCACGGGTCGAAATCGCCCTCAGTGGCCCGAGCACGGAGTTCTCTGTCCCATTCGGCCTCCTGGCCGCAGGACCGGTCCCGCTCTCCGAGTATCTCGACGACCTGGTGCGTGACCCCAAGGGTCGGCCCGGCCCGTCTATGAACCGATCCCCCGACTGATCGCTCGAAGCAGGTCGGATGCTCGCACATGGCACGGCTGTCGGGCGTCCCGCTAACGATCCGAATCGCCCGCGACCGGGGCCACGCGCTCATGGCGGAGATCCTCGAGATGCTCAGCGAGCCGCTCTGCCGAGACCGGCCGGTAGTCCCACCAGTCGACACCGACATTGATGCCCCAGGTCCCCTTGGGCGTACGCCCCTCGCGGAATGCGTCATGCGCGTGACCGTGGAGCAGGGTCACACCCTCATCGCGAAGCCGGAACTGCGAGTAGCGGTCCTCGTCGTGCGAGTCGCCCGCGTAGGGAAAGTGGGACAGCAGTACGCGGGTGGCCGACCCGCCTTGACGTACGGGCGGGAGCTTGGCAACCCCGAAGTCCATCACCGCCGCGAACCCCGCTGCCAGATAACGGTCACGCTTTCGCCAGCCGTCTCGCATGCCCGCCCAGCAGGCGTCGTGATTTCCGGCCACGAGGATCTTCGTGCCCGCCAGCGTGGAGATTCGTGCGAGCGAGGCATCTTTGCCGTGCATGTCTACGTCGCCCAGGACCCACACCGTGTCCTCCGGCGCCACGGTCTCGTTCCAGTTCGCCACCAGACGCGCATCATGCTCATCGATCGACGCGAACGCCGCTCCCCGCGCCTCGGACAGCTCGAGCAGGCGCGCGTGGCCAAGGTGTAGGTCCGAGGTGAACCAAACCGTCATCGCGTACTCCTCGTTCTGTTCATCGTCACCATCCTGCGGCGACCTGGCGGTGGCCGTCCCAGAGCCTGCCTCCAGCCTCCGCGAGTGCCGCATCGGCGGCCCGCTCCAGTGATTTCGTGTCGCCTGTCATGGCGAGCTGGAGCGACTCATGAAGCGTCGTTGCCCAGCTGGTTCCGGCCACCTCATCGAGGGCGAGGAGCTCGCGTGCCGACCAGGTCGCGGGCGGCGTCGAGCGGTGCTGGGCGTGTCATGTGTGCCAGCCTGACCGCTTCTCACCCGCCGACACAATCGGGTTTCCACGTGACGCCGGTCAGCAAATCCTGCTCACGCCCACCGGTCTTGGAGCTCAGCGACCAGCTTCTCCGCGTCGCGCGTGTCGGGTGCGCCACCCACGGCGTCAAGGGTCGACTCCGGAAGCACCACGTATCGACTGGCCCCGTTCAGGCCGAGATCGCTCAGCGGGTCGGCCGAGTTGGTCTGGGCAAGGTCGAGGACCTGGAGGTTCTCGCCGATCCTGTCGAGGAGGTCCTGGGCAGAGCTGGCCTTCACCTGGGCTATCTGCGAGGCGAGCTCCGACGCGGCGGCGCGAGTGTCACGTACGGCGACCTCGGCGACCTTCATGTTGTTCGCCGCCGCCTGCATGTTCTGCATGGCCGCATCGTGCTGCTTCTCGGCTTCCTTCTTGTTCTGGTCGGCAACGGTAGCCGCGCCCTTCGCCGCGGCGCCCGTGACTGACACACCGAGGAGTGCGCCGAGCACGAACAGCGCGATGTTCTGGACCCGGTCGATGATGCCGAGCAGCTGCTCCCAGTCTGCGCGCTCCTGCGCTTCGTTGTGCTGGACGATGTAGACCCAGCCGTACGCCAGGACCACAAGCAAAGCGATCAGAGCAACGGCCGCGATGGCCGCCGAGATCTGCCACGGCCACCTGCCGACCGGCGCCGGGTTCTGCACGTCGGGGCTCTCTTGCACCGGTGCTGGCTCTTGGAGCACGGTCGGAGCCTCTGTATCCCCGTTCGCGTTCTGCGTCATCGCGTCTCCCCTGGGCTGTAGCAGTGACGTCGACGCTCCTCCCTGGCGAATCGGTGGTGTGGAGCCGCAGGGCGAGGTACCGAGTATTCGGCACACGAAGACCGCGGCCCTCCCAGGTTGTTCAGGCGAACTCGGGCGTACTCGAGAGGGCCTGGTCGAGGTCGGTCATCAGGTCCTCAGGGCTCTCGAGTCCGATCGAGAGGCGTACGAGGTTCGCTGAGGGCTTGGCGTGAGCCGCGACCGGGCGGTGGGTGAGGCCGGCGGGGTGCTGGATCAGCGAGTCGACGCCGCCGAGCGAGACCGCGTGGGTGAAGAGCTGGACCGACGAGGTCACGCGGGCGGCTGCGTCGTACCCGCCGCGCAGCGCGATCGTGACCATGGCACCGGGGCCGCGCATCTGCTTGCCGACCAGACCCCGATCATCGTCCTCCCCGGGGAAGTAGACCCGCTCGACTGCCGGGTGCCTTTGCAGCCACTCCGCGATCTCGACCGCGCCGGCCTGCTGGGTCCGTACGCGGGTGGGCAGGGTGGCGAGGCCACGGTGGAGGAGATAGGCACCCAGCGGGTGCAGGAGGCCACCGGTGACCGCACGGACCTGGCGCAGGCGCGCAGCAATCTCCTCGTCGCACGCGATCACACCACCGACGACGTCGCCGTGGCCGCCGATGTACTTGGTGGCGCTGTGCAGCGACATCGCCGCGCCTAGGGTGAGCGGGTTCTGCAGGATCGGGGTGGCGAAGGTGTTGTCCACGAGCACCGGTACGTCACCAGCAGCCGCGACGACGGTCGCGATGTCGACCAGGTCGAGGGTCGGGTTGGCCGGGGTCTCGAGCACCACCAGCGCCGTGTCCGACCGGACGGAGGCGGCGACCTCGTGCTCCGTACAGAACGTCACCTCCACGCCAAGCAGGCCGGAGGCGAGCAGGTGGTCGGTGCCGCCGTACAGCGGGCGGACGGCGACGACGTGCCGCTTGCCGTTGAACGAGGTGCTCGCGATGATCGCTGCGGTCATCGCCGCCATGCCCGAGGCGTATGCGACGGCGGTCTCGGCCTGCTCCAGCTGCGCCAGCGCCGACTCGAACCGCGCGACGGTGGGGTTCCACAGCCGCTGGTAGACGGAACCGCCGTCCGGGAGCGGATGGCCACCGGTCGCCATCGCCTCGTACGACGCGCCACCGCGCTCGATGTCGGGCAGCGGATTGGTCGAGGACAGATCGATCGGGAGGGCGTGGACGCCGTACATCGCCAGGTCCTCCCGGCCGGCGTGGACGGCGAGCGAGTCGAGGTGAGGGTTCGCAATCGGCATGACGCGATGCTGGCCGGAACCACAAGATCAAGCCATATCGATTGCCGAAGATCCCATCCAATCCCCGATACTGACGACTTCGAGCAATTCGACCAGTGATCCAGGTGAGCCCGTTGGCGAAAGTACAACCATCCGCAGCCGCCCTCGACTCCGTCGACCGACGCATCCTGAGCGAGCTCGCCGCCAACCCCGAGCTCACCAACAAGGCGCTCGCATCGCGCCTCGGCCTCGCCGAGTCGACCTGCGCCTACCGGTTGCGGGCGCTGCGCGACAGCGGCGTCATCACCGGCCGCCGCCTCGACGTCGACGTCCGTTCTCTGGGCTACCCGCTGCAGGCCGTGATCAAGGTGCGGCTCGGCAGCCACAGCAAAGAGCACGTCGAAAAGCTCTACGACGATCTGGCCACGACCCCTGGTGTGATCCAGGCCTTCCACGTCGCCGGCGCTGACGACTTCCACCTCCACGTCGCCGTCGAGGATGCCGAGGCCCTGCGCGACTTCGTCCTGCAGCACGTGACCGTCCACCGGGTCGTACGGCAGACCGAGACGCAGCTCGTGTTCGAGCTGCGTGAGGGGCCGGGCGTACTGCCGCGCGACCCCGCGTAGTCCCCGTTCAGCGCCGCGGCGCCGTCACTCGTCCTCCATCCGGAAGCCGACCTTCAGCCCGACCTGGAAGTGCTGGATGTCGTCGTCGTCGACGTGTCCGCGGATCTGCGTGACCTCGAACCAGTCCAGGTGCCGCAGCGTCTTGCTTGCTCGGCCGACGCCGTTGCGGATCGCCTGCTCGAGTCCTTCGTCTGAGGTCCCGACGATCTCGGTGACGCGGTAGGTGTGTGAAGACATGGGCCTGCCCTTCTCTCGATGGTCGCTGTATCCACCTTGGGCGCGACCTCGAGACCGTGCAAGGGGTGACGCCTCGAGAAACCCCGTTGTCGTACATCGGTGTTCGAGTTAGTATCTCGTACATCAATGTTCAACTTGTGCCTCAGGAGGCGCGCCATGACTTCAAACACCAACGCAGGCGAAGCCGTCGACCAGTCCGCCGACCCGCGCCGATGGCGGCTGCTCGGGTTGCTGGGGCTGGCGCAGTTCATGCTGATCCTCGACGTCACCGTGGTGGCGATCGCGCTGCCGCACATGGGCGCCGACCTCGGCCTCGGGCGCGATGCGCTGACCTGGGTGGTCAGTGCGTACACGCTCGCGTTCGGCGGGTTGATGCTGCTCGGCGGGCGGGCTGCCGACCTGTTCGGCCCGAAGCCCGTGGTGCTCGCTGGGCTCGCGACCTTCACCGTGGCCTCCCTGGCTACCGGCCTCGCCACGAGCGCCGAGATGGCGATCGGCGGACGGGTCGCCCAAGGGGTCGGGGCGGCGATGCTCTCCCCCGCTGCCCTCTCGATCGTGGTCCGGCTCTTCGACGGCGAGGAGCGCAACCGCGCGCTCGGGATCTGGTCGGCACTCGGGGCCGGAGGGGCCGCGATCGGCGTACTTCTCGGCGGCGCCCTGACCGCCGGACCGGGTTGGGAGTGGGTCTTCCTGATCAACGTGCCCGTCGGCGTCGTCGTGGCAATCCTTCTGGCCCGGCAGCTCCCGTCGCTGCCGGCCTGGGGAGGCGACGTACGTCTCGATCTCATCGGCGCACTGATCGTCACCGCCTCCACCGGCCTGCTGATCCTCGGCTTCATCGAGGCCGGCGACGAGGGCTGGACCTCGAGCCGCACCCTCGTCCTCCTCGCGGGCGGAATCGTCGGCTACGCCATCCTGGCCGGCTGGTTGCGACGTACGCGTCATCCCCTCATCGACCCGGCGCTGGTCACGCGGCGGCCGGTCTTGTCGGGCACGTTCGTGCTGTTCGTGGCGACCGGGCTGATGGTGGCAGTGTTCTTCCTCGGGACGTTTTATCTGCAGGGCGCCGCCGGGCACGGGGCGCTCGCGACCGGGCTGCTGTTCCTTCCCGTCGCCGCCGCGACCATGGTCGGCGCGCAGTTGGCCGGCAGATTCATCGGCCGCCTCGGCGCTCGCACCCTCGGGGTCGCCGGGCTGCTCATCGCTGCCGCCGGGCTCGTCGTACCCGCGATCAGCATGAACACGCTGTCCACCGTGATCGCGGTCAGCGTCGGCTCCGCCGGCCTCGGGGTCCTGTTCGTGGTCGCGGCCGCGACCGCGCTGAGCCAGGTCGAGCCGCACCTCGCGGGCGTGGCCTCCGGCATCCTGAGCACCTTCCACGAGCTCGGCGCCTCGCTCGGCGCGGCGGTGATGTCCGGCGTCGCCGCGGCCAGCCTCGTCGACGGCACCACCGACGGCTTCGAGCGGGCCTACCTGGTCGCGGCCGTGATCGCAGCGCTCGCCGCCGTCCTCGCCGGGGCACTGATCCCCGGCCGACCCGCATCCACCGAGACCCATCAGGAGACCGACTCATGACGAAGACCCACCGCCCCAGACCCCGCGCGCTCTCGTTCGCGCTCCACTACCTCCAGATGGTCATCGCGATGGCCGTCGGAATGATGGTGCTCTACCCGCTCTGGCTGCTCGCCGTCGGCGGAGCGCCGGAGAGCGCGTGGGTGCATCGCGCCGACGTCGACTCGCTCGTCATGGCCACCACGATGGTGATCCCCATGGCCGCCTGGATGCGTTTCCGCGGCCACGGATCGAGGTCGATCCTCGAGATGTCAGCGGCGATGTACGCCGGCTTCGTGGTCCTCTTTCCCTTCCTCTGGCTCGGGGTCATCGACGCGGGTGGCCTGATGCTGCTCGGTCACGTATTCATGCTGCTCTTCATGCTCGTCGCGATGCTCGCGCGCCCTGGCGAATACTCCGGGAGCCACGCACATCACGCCCACGCCGCGACCGACCGGGAACCAGCATGACCGCACAGCCCGACCCGGACGTCGTCGTACGCGAAGCCACCCCTGACGACGCCGAGACCGTCCGCACGCTCATCGGCGAGATCGCCGCCCATCAGGCCCAGTCCGACTCCGTCACCGTGACCGCCGCGCAGTGGGCCGGCTACCTCGAGCGCCCGGACATCATCGTGCTGCTCGCCGAGATCGACGGAGAGCCGGTCGGCTACGTCTCTGCCGTACGCCGCCTGCACCTGAGGTCGGGCAGCGACATCATCGCCCTCGACGACCTCTACGTCCGTCCCGGCCATCGCGACGCGGGCGTCGGCAGGCTGCTGATGACCGAGCTGGCCGGCCGCTCCGGCGGCCTCACGATCACCTGGGGCGTACAACCCGACAACGACGCCGCGATCCGGTTCTACCGCCGCCTCGGCGCCACGGTCCGCGCCAAGGTGATGTGCGCGTGGCCGGCCGCACGGCAGCCGATACCCTGATGCACAACATCTCGTGGGAGGTTCCGGCCGTGACGACCCTCAAGCGCGCCGACGCACGTAAGAACATCGAGTCGATCATGGACGCGGCAACCGCCTGCCTCGCCCGCGATCCCGACGTCAGCGTCGCCGACATCGCCAAGGCGGCTGGCGTCGGGCGGGTCACGCTCTACGGCCACTTCGAGTCCCGGGCGACCCTGGTGACCCAGGTCGTCGAACGTGCGATCCAGCAGGCCGACGAAGCACTCGGTGGGGTCGACCTCGACGGCGATCCCCGTGCCGCTCTCAGCAGGCTCCTCGAGGCGTCGTGGCGACTGACGCAGCAGTACGGCGCGCTGATCGTCGCGGCCGAGCAGAGCATGCCCCAGGAGCAGTTCCAGGCGGTTCACGTCGGGCTGGTCGACCGCTGGAAGCCGCTCATGGAGCGCGGTCGGCGCGACGGTAGCTTCCGCGACGACCAGCCGCTCGAGTGGCAGCTGACCCTGCTCCAGAGCGTCCTCCACGCGGCCTCCGGCGCGGTCTTCCGGGGCGAGATCAAGGCGGCCGACGCCGCCGCCCTGATCGACGGAACCGTCCAGGCCGCCCTCACCCCTCCCGGTGCCACCCGCGACTGACGCTCACTCCGGGAGGTTGCCGACCGCCGCGCGCTCTCGGCCGAAGTAGCTGGCCAGCAGCGAGTCGGCATTTCGTTCACCTCGCCTCTCCAGGCGATCCCGGCCCGTCGCGGTTCGGCCGAGGACCCGATACCTGAGCAGGTTCAGCGGCAGCAGGTAGGCGTGCGCCCACGGGGGTCTCGTCGGAAGGCCGAGCTCATGCATCGACCTGGTCCCGAGGAAGACGGTCAGCATCGAGAGGACCCGCTCCTTCTCGTACCAGCCACGCACCCGCTCCAAGGAACCCGGCCAACCCGGATAGCTGCGATCCCTCTGGACGTCGACCGCCGCCTGCGCCAGCTGCGGTCCTGCCTCGGAGATCTCCGCCTGCGAGAGCAGCACGTGGTAGTTGATCCGGTGCCGCTCCCACTCGTCGTCGACGAGGAAGTCCTCGTCGACGCCCATCAGCCAGCCGACGTACTTCCACAGATGCATCAGCGCCCGGGCGTCCCGCCTGGAGATCGGCACTCCCAGTGCCCGGCACCCGATGATGAGTACGCCGTCGAACAGGCCCAGCGTGGCCGCCTGGTCGGCCTGGTTGATCGGCAGCCCCCACCTGCCGGTGTCCCACCTGGGTTCGAACCCGGCGTTGACCAGCGCATGCATGGCCCGTACGTGAACGGTGAGCCGCCACGCCTCACCCGAACCCGATCCGGGCGCCGGTGGCCGCAGCGCGCCGGGCCTACGCAGGCTCACCGCCCAGTGCTGGGTCTCGGCGAGGCGTCGCCGGGTGGTGCTGCCGGTCAGCCCGCCGGTGGCCACGAGCAGGTCTGGCGGACCGCCGAACCGGTAGCCGCTGATGAGCGAGAGCTGCAGGAGCACGTCGGCCGCATTCTGGCCGAGTCGCGTGAACACGCGGCTGCCCTCGTCGACGAGGTCCCAGTCGACCCAGTCCGGGGTGGCCTCGACCTGCGCGAAGAAGTCGGCCAGCGCCGGAGGCGGGGACTCCACCGCCGCGACACCGTGCTCCAGGGCCGTACGCAGCTGGGTCATCGTGACCTTGCCCGGCGTCCCGGCTCGCATCCGGATCGCCTCCGCCAGCCGCGCGCCGGCCTCATCCCGCTCGCTGAACGCCCGTCCGATCCGCTCCATCAGGTCCTCGTCGACCTCGGCGATGCGTCCCAGGAGGCGCAACGGCCGCCCGAGACGGCGGCTGCGCGCCTCGCCTTCGCGGAAACGTGTGGGGAATCCGGTGGGTTGGGTGCCCTGCTGCGCGACTGTTGTCATACTTAAAGCGTGATGCGAGCCAGAGCTCGCTTTCAATTCGCGTTCTGCCTAACGTAGGGCCATGCGCAAGACACCCACCCAGGCCCGCTCGAGGGCGACGGTCGAGCGCATCCTGGAGGCCGGACGCCAAGTGCTGATCGACGACGGCTACGAGACCTTCTCGACCAACCGCGTCGCGGTCGCCGCCGGAATCAGCCCCGGCTCGCTCTACCAGTACTTCTCCGACAAGGCCTCGATCCTCGACATCGTGATCAGCCGCTACTGGGAGGACGTCTCCGAGCGCACCGCCTCGGCGTTGGCGCTACAGGCGAGCAGCACCGGCACCCCGGCGATCCGGTCGGTCGCAGATGCCCTCCTCGCCGGGCTGGAGCAGGATCCGGCCCTCCTGCGCGTCCTGATCGAAGAGCTCCCCGCCTCCCGCAACCGAGATCGCCATGCGGCTCTCGTCAACCGCGTACGCGACCTCACGGCCGCCTATCTGCGGGCCGGATCGGATGCGGTGACCCGCCCCGACCCGCAGATCACGGCGTGGGTGCTGGTGGTGGCGATGGAGAACATCGCGCTGCGCTGGGTGCTCGACCGACCGCCCTACCCGCGCGAGGCCGTGCTCGAGGAGATGGTCGCGCTCACCGCGGGCTACCTGGCCCACACCGCTCGATGAGGCGAGACCTTCAGGGACACGGGGTGGTCATGATGCTTCGGCTGCCGTCTGCTCGAGGATCACGAAGCGGTTCCCGTCGGGGTCGTCGAAGGTGAACATCGGCGGTACGCCCGGCCAGAGCAGCAGCTCACCGACGCTCACTCCACGGGCGCTGAGCGTCTCGCGTGCGGCGGCCGCGTCGGGGACGTTGAACCGGATGCCGGTCTCGGTGACCTCCCCTGCTTCGCGATCGCCGGCGACCAGGGCGAGGGAGACGTCGGCGCCGGCCGGAGCGACCTCGATCCAGCGGGTCGGACCGTCGACGTCGAGGCGTACGACGAAGTCCAGGGTGTCGCGGTAGAAGGTGATGGCCTTGTCCTGGTCGGACGTGGTGATGCCGATGGTGCGGATGTCGGTGATGGTGCTCATGAGGGTTCCTCTCGGTTCGAGTCGTACATCTGCGATCCCGGGGTGGTCAGGGTCTCCCCCGTCTCCAGCCACGTCTTGAGGCCGGACAGGATCATCGGCCAGCCGCCGTAGAGCTCCGGGGGCGCGTCGCCGCGCAGCTGGTCATGGGTGACGGTGAGGCGGCAGGAGTCGCCGACAGGCTCGATCTCCCAGGTCACGCGAGTGGTGCCCTGCTCCTCGGCAGCGTCGGACCAGAGCGTGCGCATCGACTGCACGAGCCGCGTCGGCGGCTCCACGACGACGTTCTCGCCCTCCGCGAGCGGCCCGTTCGACCCCGGGTGCACCATCGTGAAGCCCGATCCCGGGGTCCAGTCGGAGTGGACACCGGCACCGAAGTGGTACTTCGCGCGGATCTGCGGATCGGTGATCGCCTCCCACAGCCGCTCCGGCGTGGTGCGGATATAGATCTCGAAGACTTTCTCCATCGTGCGCTCCAGGTCTCGTTTCAGCTCGGCGAGGCCACTCGCCCAGGTCTCGGTGTACTTCGTCACCCAGCGGTCATGGATCTCGCGGATCGGCACGACGTTGAGGAAGTGGTGCTTCTCGCGTCCCTTGCGCACGACGACCACCAGGCCGGCCTCCTCAAGGATCGCCAGGTGCTTCGCCACCGCCGGGCGGGTCATCGAATGACGGCTCACCAGCGAGGACAGCGTCTGCCCGTCCTCTTGCAACAGCGCGTCGAGCAGCGCCCGCCGAGTCGGATCACCAAGGGCTCGAAACACCTGTTCCACAGATCCAGAATAGGAAACCATTTGGTTTCATGTCAATGGGTTCGCCTGATTCGTCGCGACAACAATCAGGAGGTCCAGAGGCGTAGATTTCAACGCATGACACAGACAGTTCCGGGCTTCGACCGGCTGACCGTAGAGCCCGACAAGCTCGGTGGTCAGCCGTGCATTCGCGGCTTCCGGTTCGGGGCCGCCCAGTTCCTCGAGCTCTTCGCCGCCGGAATGACCTTCGAGGAGGTCTGCGAGGACTTCCCGTTCCTCGCCCCAGAAGATGCCCGCGAGGTCTTCGCGTACGCCGCCGCGCTCGCGCAGCGTGACTTCTACCTTCCGCCGCACGAATCTGCGTGAGGCTGCTTCCCGACTAGAACCTGCCGGTCGACGGCCCACGGGTGCGGCGTTCGCCTGGGCGAACGAAAATTCGTTCGCCCAGGGAGCACCTCAGCCGGTGACTTCCGCCCGACCACCGCCGTGCACACGTACGCGCCGCGCCCCCGAGGCGCGGCGGATCCAGTGGCGATCGTGGGTGACGGTGACGACGGCGCCGGGATGGGCGTCGAGGGCGTCCTCGAGCTGATCGACGAGCTCGGGGTCGAGGTGGTTGGTCGGCTCGTCCAGAAGCAGTACGTCACCAGGGTCTGCCAGCGCGATCGCAAGGTCG
This sequence comes from Nocardioides sp. NPDC023903, assembly GCF_040639295.1. Lineage (NCBI taxonomy): Bacteria > Bacillati > Actinomycetota > Actinomycetes > Propionibacteriales > Nocardioidaceae > Nocardioides > Nocardioides sp. NPDC023903. The sequence goes on from NZ_JBEZZS010000001.1 coordinate 581,873, forward strand.
AGGCGGCGACGCTGCCCGACCGAGAGACCCCGCACGGGGCGGCCCAGCTCGTCCTCGCGCAACAGTCCGAACCGCCGCAGGCGCTCGATGGCGTCCTCGCGGTGGATCCCCACGGTTCGGGCGAACACGCCGGCGACCGAGCCCGCAGGTGGCGCCGCGACATCCTGGCGGAGCCAAGAGATCCGCACCCCCGGGGCGCGCTCGATGGTCCCCGAATCCGGAGCGAGCTCGCCGACCAGCAGCCGCAGGAGCGTCGTCTTGCCGGCCCCGTTCGGTCCGGTCACCAGCCAGCGGTCCCCGGCACTCAGGGACCACGCGGCCATCTGCAGCCAGGCACCGGCGTCACGACGTACGTCACGAAGAGCGACGTAGGGCCCGTCGGCCGGCGACGCGTCGGACCCGAGACCGGCGGCGAACCGGAGCGGCTCAGGTGGCGGCGCGACTGGATCGGCCCGCAGCCGGGCGACACGCTCCTTAGCCATCCGGATCCGGCCCATCGCGCCATGGTCGCGGCTGCGCGCCCGGAAGGCGCCGTGACCGAATCCGTCGAGCTCGAGCTTGCGCGGGATCGCGGAGAGTCGAAACGCGTTCGCCGCGACGAGCGCCTCGTTGCGGGAAAGGTCGGCCTTCCACTCCTCGTGCCGCTCGGCCTGGCGTCGCCGCTCGGTAGCTCGCGCCACGAGGAAGCCGGCGTACCCGTTGCCGTAGCGGCGCAGCCCGCCGTCGCGCACCTGGACGATGTCGGAGGCGTTCCGCTCGAGGAAGGCCCGGTCATGGGTGACCACGACCATCGCCCCGCGATGTGCGTCCAGCTGCGACTCGAGCCAGGTGAGCGCCGCACCGTCGAGGTCGTTGGTCGGCTCGTCGAGCAGAAGCAGCTCTGCGTTGGCCGACAGCGCCACGGCGAGAGCGAGCCGGGCGCGCTCGCCCCCGGAGAGCCCCTCGACCGGACGCCCCCGGTCGACAGCACCCAGACCGAGCTGGTCGAGTGCGGCGTCGACGCGCCGGTCGACGCCGTAGCCGTCGCGGGCTTCGAACCGGTCGATCAGCTCGCCGAGCTCCTCGAGCAGCGCCGGCTGATCCTGGTCGCCGGCGATCGACAGGCGCTCAGCGCAACTCTGGATGCGCGACTCGAGCGCCCGCAGGTCCGCGAGCACGAGGTCGACGGCATCTCGCACCGTCGCTCCGGCCGGGAACCGTGGCTCTTGGGCGGCGTGTGCGATGCCGCCGGGGATGACGACGTGGGCCTCCCCGGCGACCGGTTTCACGGCACCGGCAAGCAGGTCGAGCAGGGTCGATTTGCCGGCGCCGTTGTCGCCGATGACGGCGAGTCGGTCGGCCGGGCCGACGGCGAGGTCGACACGGTCGAGGACGATCCGCTCGGCGAAGCGGACGGTGGCCGAGCGCAGCTCACAGACGCGGTGGCTGCGTACGGCGGAGGGAGAGAAAGCAGACGGGAACACGAGGACTCCTCTTGGCGACGGGTCGGAACACGGACCTCGAGCGCGCCGGGTCGGACGGCGCGGTCGCTCAGGACCCACTGCGGAGAAGACTCGACGCAGCGTCCCGATCTATCGCTTCAGAGTACCCATCGCGGCACACGCTATCAGCCGCTCATCTGGGCCCGCGACTGGTTTTTCGACACCACGTCCAAAGCGTTCGACAGCCGATCGGAGCCGTGCCAGCGTTCGCTCCATGCGTGTCAGAACCGGGTCGGTCAGCGATCTCCCAGCAGCCATGAGTCTCCTCGACACCGCCGTCGCCTGGCTCGCCTCGCAGGGCCGCACCGGGCAGTGGGGCGAGGCGCCGTTCTCGTCCGTCGAGGCGCGGGTGGAGCAGATCCGGACGATGCTCTCCGAGCGGACCGCGCGCATCGCCGAGGCGGACGGGCAGGTGGTCGGGGTCTGCGTGCTGGCCGACGAACCGCTGCCGTACGTCGATCCCGCCCCGATCCCCGAGCTCTACCTGCAGCTGCTCGTCACCGACCGTGCCCGAAGCGGTTCCGGCATCGGCCGGACGCTGGTCGACGACGCGGTCGGGATCGCCCGGGAGCGAGGTGTCGCCCAGCTGAGGCTCGACTGCTACGCCGGCGACGACCAGGCGCTCGTCCGGACGTACGAAGGATTCGGGTTCGCGCTGGAGCGACGGTTCACAGTCGACACCGGGCAGCCCGAGCCCTGGCCCGGCGCGGTCCTCCGGATGCAGATCTGAGCCTCGTCTCCGCGCCACCGCCGCCCGGCCCGGCGTTTGTAGACTGCGCGAATCCGGCGCGTCGAGAGAGGTGAGTGCGATGACCGACATCAGTGACTGGTTGGCGGAATTCGCCGACGAGCAACGCCGGCCCGAGGAGGTCGCCCGCTGGGCCGCGTCGACCGCCGACGCGATCCTGGCCGACGGCGAGATCGATCTGGCCGATCTCCGACCCCTCCTCCTGAAAGCCGTCGAAGAGCACTGGTACGCCTTCCTCGACCGGATCACGCTGCCGGACGCGGAGTTCGAGCTGGTCCCGACCGCACACGCCATCGCACTCGAGGCCGCGCGCCGCCATCTCGGTCTCCCGTTGCTGCTCAAGGTCTACCAGCGGGCTCAGGAGGCGAGCTGGGACTTCGCGGTGCAGGTCGTCCGACAGGCGCCCAGCGATCTCGACCACGAAGCCCTGCTGGTCTGGTTCTGGACGAAGGCCACCGCGTGGTTCGGCTGCTCGGTCGAGCAGTCGGTGCTCATCCACCAGACCGAGACGAACCGGATCCGGCAGCGTGGGGACGCGCGCCGCTTCGAGGTGGTCTCCGAGGCGCTGGACACCCGGAGCGTCTCCCCCACCGAGCTGTCCGCCGCGCTGGACGGCCACCCGATCAACATCCCCGGCCATGTCGCCCTGGTCGCGCACGCGCTCACCGCCGACTCGATCGAGCAGCTGGAGCCGGCCCTCACCGCCGTCTCCCGCCGAGCCGGCGGCCACACCCGGTCGGTGCTGGTGCGCCCAGGCGGCAGGGAGATGTGGGCCTGGCTCGCCCTGAGCGAACAGCCGGACACCGTGACCGACATCGCGATCGATCCCTCAGCCGTCCGCGTGACGATGGGCATCGGTGGGAGCGGGCTCGACGGTTTCGTCGCAGCGCATCTCGACGCCCAGGCGGCCCAACGAGTCGCACAGGCACCGGGCCGTCAAGACCCGGTAACCGCCTACGACGACGTGGCTGCCCTGGTCCTCATCGCACACGACCCCGCTGCCGCCGAGCGGTTCGCCCGGACGACGCTGCGCGGGCTGGCCGAACCGCCCCACGACCGGCTCCGCGAGACCGTACGCGAGGTGCTCACCTCGGCCGAGACGGCAGACAGGCTCGCCGAGCGGCTCGGCATCCACAAGAACACCATCCGCTACCGCGTCGCCCAGGCCGAGCGGCTCCTCGGACGCCCGTTGCGCGAGCGGGCCGGCGACCTGCTGCTGGCGCTCGACTACCACGACGCCTTCCTCACGAAGCCGACTGTGAATACGCACAGTTTTCTGTGAGCGATTCGGCCTGATCGGCCAGAGACTTCGCTGCTGCGTACGTCCATTCTGACAGTGGTCGTAACCGAGATCACAGGAGGCAGCAGATGACACTCGACGCCAGTGGCACCGTCGACAGGGGCTCCACCGAGAGGTGGCGGGACAGGAAGCGCTACCTATGGCTCCTCGGACTCGTGGTCCCGTCCTTCGCCTTCATCGCCGTAGGCGGCTACGCCCTGACCGGCTGGGGCGTGTTCCTGTGGACGGGGCCGATTGTCGTCCTGGGCCTCGTCCCGGCCATCGACTTCGCGGCCGGCCTGGACCGCTCCAACCCGCCCGACGACGTCATCGAGGAGCTCGAGGAGGACAGGTACTACCGCTACATCACCTTCGCGTTCCTCCCGATCCAGTACGCCGGGTTCGCCTTCGCGATGTACCTGATCGCGACCCAGGACTGGCCGTTGGCGCACAAGATCGGCCTGGCTCTCACCATCGGGTTCATCGGTGGCATCGGCATCAACACCGCCCACGAGCTCGGCCACAAGAAGGAGAGCCACGAGCGCTGGCTGTCCAAGATCGCCCTCGCGCAGAGCTTCTACGGACACTTCTACATCGAGCACAACCGCGGCCACCACGTACGTGTCGCAACGCTGGAGGACCCGGCCTCCTCCCGGATGGGCGAGAACCTCTACGGGTTCTGGTTCCGCACGGTGTTCGGGTCGCTGCGGAGCGCCTGGGGCCTGGAGGCCAAGCGCTACCGGCGCAAGGGCACCCACCCGTTCCACCTCGGCAACGACGTCCTCAACGCCTGGCTGATGAGCGTGGCCCTGTGGGCCGCGATGACGCTCTGGCTGGGCGTCGGGATCCTGCCCTACCTCGTCCTCCAGGCCGTCATCGGGTTCTCCCTGCTGGAGGTCGTCAACTACCTGGAGCACTACGGGATGCTGCGGCAGAAGACCACGTCGGGGCGCTACGAGCGGGTGCTGCCGATGCACTCGTGGAACTCCAACAACATCGCCACCAACGTGCTCCTCTACCACCTGCAGCGGCACAGCGACCACCACGCCAACCCCACCCGGCGCTACCAGACCCTGCGTGACTATCGGGAGTCCCCGGCTCTGCCGACCGGCTACGCCGGCATGATCGTGCTGGCCCTGGTCCCGCCGCTGTGGCGCCGCGTGATGGACAAGCGCGTGGTCGCCCACTTCGACGGCGATATCCGCCAGGCGAACGTACGCCCCGGCCGGCGCGACAAGCTGCTCGCCAAGTTCCCGCCGCCCGCGGATCCCGCGGCCGAGGACACCGTGAAGCTCGACCAGACCCGGCAGACCTTCGACGACGAGGTCGCCGCCGGACGGTGCCCGGGCTGCGGCTACGTGTACGAGGTCGCGGTCGGCAACGAGCTCGAGGGCTTCGCCGCCGGCACGGCCTGGCGAGACATCCCCGACGACTGGTGCTGCCCGGACTGCGGCGTACGCGAGAAGGTCGACTTCATCCCGCTGAAGGAGTCAGTGCTGTGAACACGATCGAAGCGGACAAGACGCTGTGCGAGGGCATCGGCATGTGCGAGGCCCAGGCCGACACCTACTTCCAGATCGGCGACGACGGCCTCGTCGAGGTCCTCACCGACGAGGTGCCCGACCCGGACCGCGGGTACGTCAAGGCAGCCGTCGACTCCTGCCCGGTCTCCGCGCTCCGCCTCCTCGGCTGAGCGCGACCCATCGAGTCGGAGGAAGACGAATGCCATCACTTCTGGTCGTCGGCGCCGGCCTGGCCGGGCTCCGCGCCGTCGAAGGCGCACGACAGGCCGGCTGGTCCGGGCCGATCACGATCGTCGGCGACGAGCCGCACCCGCCCTATGACCGGCCACCGCTGTCGAAGGCGGCGCTCGCCAGCGACGAGCAGCCCGGTGTGCCGATGCTGAGGTCGAGCGAGGTGATCCAGGAGCTGCAGGTACGCCACCTCTCCGGAGTGCGCGTCGACGGCCTCGACACCGCGCACCGGACGGTGACCACCAGCGCCGGAGACCTCGGCTACGACGCGCTCGTGATCGCCACCGGCAGCACGGCAACCACCCTGCCCGGGCTGACCGGCCTCCCCGGCGTGCACGTGCTCCGTCGCTACGACGACGCGCTCGCCGTACGCGACTCCCTGGCCCGATCGCGCCGCGTGGTGATCGTCGGGGCCGGGTTCATCGGCTCCGAGATCGCCTCGGCCGCCCGCGCCCGCGGGATCGAGGTCACGGTCGTCGAGGCGAGCAGCCGCCCGCTGGAGCGCGCGGTCGGACCGCTCGCGGCCGGGCGGCTGATGCAGCTGCACGCCGACGCCGGCGTCAGGCTGCTCACCAGGACCACCGTGTCCGGCGTGAGGACTTCAGACCGCGGCGTCGACGAGGTCGAGCTGAGCACCGGTGAGACCCTCGCGGCCGACGCCGTGGTCCTGGGCATCGGCGCCCGCCCGGCAACGGCATGGCTAGCCGACAGCGGCGTCGCCCTGGACGCTCGCTCCGGCGGGGTTCTCTGCGACCGCCGGCTCGCGACCAGCGCGCCCGGGGTCTGGGCCGCGGGGGACGTGGCGTGCGTCGACGGCGAGCGCAACGAGCACTGGACCGCTGCCGGTGAACAGGGCCGGGTCGCCGGCGCGAACGCCGCGGGAGCCACCGAGGTCTTCGCCTCCGTACCGTTCGCCTGGTCGACCTGGCACGGGCACCGGATCCAGGTCGTCGGCGAGACGACCGCCGCCGATGAGGAGGACCACGGCGACGGGTTCATCCTCTACCGGCGAGAGGGCCGCCCTGTCGGCGCGGTCGGCATCGACAGCCCCGGCCCGGTCGCCCGGCTCCGCCGCGCCCTCGCCGCCCAGCCTCGATCCGACGTCCGTGCTCACCTGGCCGGGGCGGGAGGCGTCGTACCAGCTCGGGAGTAGGTCGTCGGCACGGTGACGACGACGCTGTGCGCGTGGTCCAGGAGATGGTTGGCCACCGCTCCCCCGCCACCGACCACGACCATGTGCATGGTCTGGGCCTGCTCCGCGAGCGCGTGCCCGAGGCTTCCGGCCTGGATCCGCAGGTGTGGATGCAGGTCCGGATAGCGCTCCCGAAGTCCGGCCACACACTCCGCGACCAGCACCCGGTCGGCGTCGGGCCGCTCGGCGCCACTGGCGCGGTAGCAGTACAGCACCGTCACCGGCAGGTTCCGCTGGTCGGCCTGGTCGAAGGCGAACTCCAGGGCGGGAATGGAGTCGCTGGTCCCGTCGATGCCGACGAGCACACCTCGGCCCACGCCGCCGCCGCCCGGGCACAGCACGACGACCGGGCACTTCGCGTCATAGACGACGGACCGGCTGACCGAGCCGAGGATCCAGCTGCCGATCGGTCCCTTGCCTCTCGACCCGAGCACCAGCATCGACGCATGGCCGGACGCGGCAACGAGCGCGGGCTCCAACGACCCGATCTGCTGGGACGTGGTCACCTCCGGGCGCCGGTATCCGTCGAACGCCGCGGCTCTGGAGAGCTCATCGAGGCGACGCTCGGCGTAGCGACCGGCGCTCGACAGCACCACCGACCCGTGCGCCTGCTCGGGCTCCGAGGGGGCACCGGCCCGGAATCCGGGCGGCGTCTCCAGGGTCGTGGCCGACACCACATGGACCAGGCCCACGTCACGTCCGTCGCGGTAGGCCTGCTCGACCGCCCACGACACGCTCTCGGCCGCTGCCGGCCAGTTCTCGACCCCGACCAGGACTGCGCCCTCGGGGATTGCTGCGTACGTCATCTCGACTCTTCCGTCTTCTCGTCTGTGCTCTACTCGTTTGTGGGGGTGGTTCAGACCGGCACGACGCGCCGGCCGGTGATCTGGGTCGGCGTGATGCACACGAACAGCGTTCGCCGGCCGTCCGCCCACGGCTCCGGCCTGAGGTCGTGCGCCGTCAGCCAGACGCCGTCGACGAACTCCGCGGACCCGCGTGCCAGCACGCTCCAGCCCGAGGAGGTGTAGGAGTCGAACTCGTCGATCTGATACGACACCTGTCCGGTGCCGACGTGGTCCGCGATCGCCGTGCGCGGCGCGGCACGGAACACGATCCGTTCGCCCACCATGACGTGGTTGACCGGCAGGACCAGAGGTCCGTCCGGGTCGCCGAAGGCGACTCTTCCGACCTCGCTCCGCTCGAGCAGCTCCACGCATTCGGCGCGGTCGAGCTCGGTCAGGTGACCGGGGAACCATCGTGCTGCCAGATACATCGTCTTCTCCTTCGTCACTGTCGCCCGGCACCGACCGGCCGGCTGTCTGCTGTCATCACCCCGTCCGTGGCTCCGGCGTCCCCCTCGAACGCCGGTGCCACGGAGGGGTCGATCTCGACCGGGCAGATGCTCTCCCGAAGCACGGCCCGGGCAGTCCCGCCCAGATGCCCGAAGCCGCGGAAGCTCCGGCCATGGCCGAGGATCAGCAGATCCGCGGTCCGGGATGCCTCCACCAGGGCGTACGCCGTTTGGGCGTGCACGACGTCGACCCGGGCATCGACTCCGGCCACCTTCGGGCCCGAGTCCGCTCGGGCCGCGCCCAGGGTGGCGGTGAGCTCTCGCTCGGCCCGGTCGATCCAGGCCTGCTCCTCGCTCCCGACGGCGAGGTAGTCCTGGAAGGCCCCGAAGGTGTGCCAGGCGTGCAGAAGCCGCAGGGGCGCGCCCCGCTCGGCCGCCATCTCCAGGCCGCGGCGTACGAGGGCGATGGAGCCGGCGGCGTCCTGGACCCCGACGACGATCTCGCGGCGTTCGTCCCCGGGCACCCAGGTAGCGGGGACGGCGATCATCGGCACGGGCGCGTGAGCGGCGACCGGGGCGAGGATGGAGGAGGTGATGATCCGGTCGAGCCCCCTCCGCGGCTGGTCACCCAGCACGACCAACCGTGCCTTGGCAGACTCCTGGGCCAGGACCGTCGCCGGCAGGCCGAGCAGCAGGTCCGTGGTCACCACCGCACCGCTCTCCGCGACCGCGTCCTCCGCCTCTGCGAGGATCGCTCGTCCGAGCTGACCCATCCTGGAGTCGGGGGCCGTGGGCGCCACCGGCCAGGTCGGCAGCGGCGGTGCGTACGGGTCGACCACGTAGACCAGGTGCAACGCGGCACCGGACCGAGCCGCCTCAGCGGCCGCATAGCGGGCGGCGGCGAGCCCGGCCTCGGTGCCGTCGACCCCTGCCAGGATGAGATCTCTACGCTCGTTGATTACTTCAGCCATGTATCCAGCGTCGGTCCGCGGGGCCGTCCTCCGACAGGGACCCTCGGCCCGAGGCAAGGGCCTTTGGTCGCCCATCACGGCTCACCCCTCGGCCGCGAGCACGGTCTGCGTGACCGCGAGGATCGAGTCGGGCGTGACACTGATCGCGTCGATGCCGAGCCTGACGAGGGAACGTACGACCTCGGGGTGGTCCGAGGGCGCCTGGCCGCAGATGCCGGAGTGCATGCCGTGACGCCGACAGCCTTGGACCGCAAGAGCGATCATCCGCTCGACCGCAGGGTCGCGCTCGTCATAGTCGAAGGCGACCAGCTCGCTGTCGCGGTCCACGCCGAGGGTGAGCTGGGTGAGGTCGTTGCTGCCGATCGAGAACCCGTCGAACCGCTTGGCGAACTCGTCGACCAGGATGACGTTCGACGGGATCTCGCACATCGCATAGACCTTCAGGCGGTGCTTCCCGCGGCGCAGCCCGAGCTCCGCCATCCGGGCCAGCACGCGGTCGGCCTCGTCGAGACGTCGGACGAACGGCACCATGACGACGACGTTCTCCAGGCCCATCTCCTCGCGAACCCGGCGAAGCGCGGCGCATTCGAGCGCGAATCCCTCGGTATAGGCCGGATGGGCGTAGCGCGCGGCCCCGCGGAAGCCGAGCATCGGATTGGGCTCGGCCGGCTCGAAGGCCGCACCGCCGAGGAGTGCCGCGTACTCGTTGGTCTTGAAGTCGGAGAGGCGCACGACGACAGGCTTGGGGTGGAAGGCCGCGGCGATGGTGCCGATCCCCTCGGCCAGTCTCTCGATCACGTACGCCGCGCCATCACCGCCCACGAGGCGCTGGACTTCTGCGCGCTGGCCGGCGTCGGTGATGCGCTCGGGATGCAGCGCGGCGAGCGGGTGCACACGCACGTGCTCGGCGAGGATGAACTCCATCCGCGCCAGCCCGACCCCGTCGTTGGGCAGGAAGGACGACTCGAACGCGATCCCGGGGTTGCCGAGGTTGAGCATGACGTGTGTCCGCGGACGCGCGGTCAGCTCGGTGGCGACCTCGTTCGCGTGGAAGTCGGCCAGGCCGCGATAGACGTGGCCGTCATCGCCTTCCGCGCAGGAGACGGTGACCTCCTCGCCGTCGGTGATCGTGCGGGTCGCGTCACCGGTGCCGACCACGGCCGGGATGCCGAGCTCGCGGGCGACGATCGCTGCGTGACAGGTGCGACCGCCGTGCTCGGTGACGACCGCGGAGGCGATCTTCATCAGCGGCTCCCAGTCGGGGCTGGTGCTGGTTGCGACCAGCACGTCACCATGGGCAAAGCCCACGTCCTCCCCGATGCTGCGGACGATCCGGGCAGGGCCTGCGCCGACCCTGGCACCGACCGCGCGGCCGGTGGTGATCAGGTCGCCGTGCGCCTCGACCACGAACCGGGTCATGACCGCCGGTCGCCTCCTCGCGGCCACCGTCTCGGGGCGGGCCTGGACGACGTACAGCAGACCGTCGGTGCCGTCCTTGGCCCACTCGATGTCCATCGGCTTGCCGTAGTGGCGCTCGATGGTCATCGCCGCACCGGCCAGCTCGAGCACCTCCTCGTCGGTGAGGCAGAAACGGCCGCGGTCGGCAGGCGGCGTGGGCTCGTTCCGCACCGGCTCGGTCTCCCCCAGCACCATGCGCACCGCCTTGCTCCCGAGACGGCGGCTCAGCACGGCGCGGTGGCCGGCTGCGTACGTCGGCTTGTGCACGTAGAACTCATCGGGTTCGACCAGGCCCTGTACGACGTTCTCGCCGAGACCGTAGGAGCCGGTCACGAAGACGACGTCCCGGAACCCCGACTCCGTGTCGAGGGTGAAGGTGACCCCTGAACAGGCGAGGTCGGAGCGCACCATCTTCATCACTCCGACCGAGAGCGCCACCGACAGCTGGTCATAGCCGTGCCGCGCCCGGTAGTCGACCGCCCGGTCGGTGAAGATCGAGGCGAAGCAACGGCGTACGGCGTCGAGCAGCGCCTCCTCGCCCTGGACGTGAAGGTAGGACTCGTGCTGGCCGGCGAAGCTCGCGTCCGGCAGGTCCTCGGCCGTGGCCGAGGACCTGACCGCGAGCGCGACGTCGCTGCCGTACTCCAGCCGTAGGGTCTGGAAGGCCTTCACAACCTCCTCGGCGAGGTCCTGGGGAAGGTCTGCGGTGAGGAGAAGGCCTCGGGCCCGGGCAGCGCGCTCGGCGAGGTTCTCGCGGTCGTCGACGTCGAGATCGGCGAAGATCGTCACCAGAGCCGAGTCGATGCCAGAGGCATGCAGGAAGTGGCGATAGCCGTCGGCCGTCACCGCGAACCCGTTGGGCACGCGGATGTCACGATCGTGGAGGCCGCGGTACATCTCACCGAGGGAGGCGTTCTTGCCGCCGACCAAGGGGACGTCGGCGATGCCGACCTCCCCGAACGTACGTGTGTAGCGCGTCGGGCGGGTGGTCATCGCAGCCACGGGTGGTGCATGACGAGCGGCATCCGTGCCCACTGCTTGCCGAAGCCCCAGGTGTCGCCGGCGTACGTCAGTGCCAGGACGCCGACCGTGAGCGCACCGAGCAGGTGGTCGTCGATGATCGGGTTCTGATCCAGCGGGAAGCTGGAGAACCACATCAGGACGTACATCGTCGCGCCGGCGATGGCCCCGACCCGCATCCCGATGCCGAACGTGAGCGTGAGGCCCACGCCGAGCAGCCCGATCATGAACAGCCAGTCGGCCCACGGCTGACCCGCCATGTCGTTCCACATGCCCTGCAGCCAGTTGTTCTCGGGCACGTTGGACAGGTAGCCCTCGGTGGGACTGCCACCGTTGATCCAGGCGGCGTCCTGGGCGAAGAAGTCGATACCGGTTCGGGTGCCGGCCTCGTTGGTGATCGCACCGGTGTGGAAGCCCAACGCGAGCAGCTTGTCGAAGAAGGCCCACAGGAACGTGAGCCCGAACGCGATCCTCAGCGTCCCGAGCATCCGCGCGGCGGGCAGCGGGTAGTGCCCCGGCAGCGTTGTCGCGGAGCCTGGTGTGGAGATTGAAGTCATGATTCCTCCCACGGTCTCGCCGGCCCGTCTTGGCCGGACACCTTCAGCCAACCGCCGCCGAAACCGTCGGGTCGAGGGAACGGGGTCCGCCCCGAGCGGGCCCTTCGTCCCCGGCGCCGCAGGACTGCCGACCGTGACCGCTCGTCGGTTTCGATGATCTCGAGGCGGAAATCACCGAGGTGGGGGCTCTGCAGTCCTTTACCGAGAAGTCCCGGCGCCGCCGGTCTAGAGTGAACGTCATGGCATCGCCGGAGACGGGGCTGCCGGATGCTGCACGGGCAGTGCTCGACGCCATCAACGTCATGAACTCCGATCTGGACCTTCCCGGGGTCCTCGACCGGATCGTGCGCTCTGCCCGCGCCATCACCGACGCCCGCTACGGTGCCCTCGGCGTCCTCGGCGACGACCGTACGCTCGTGGAGTTCGTCTATCACGGGATCGACGAGCCCACCCGGTCCCGCATCGGGCAGAACCCTCACGGACGCGGCATCCTCGGTCTGCTGATCAACGACCCGCGACCGATCCGTCTCGAACGACTGCAGGATCATCCAGCCTCCTACGGGTTCCCGCCGCACCATCCGCCGATGACGTCGTTCCTGGGCACTCCGGTGACGATCCGTGGCACCGTCTACGGCAACCTCTATCTCACCGGGAAGGCCCACGGCCGGCCCTTCACCGACGAGGACGAGGTCCTGGTCACCGCACTGGCCTCCGCGGCCGGCACCGTGATCGAGAACGCGCGGGTCTTTGCCGCCGCCGAGCGGCAGCGCGCCTGGCTTGCCGCCTCGTCGCAGATGTACAACGCCCTCCAGATGCCCACCACGACCGTCCGCGCGGTCGAGCTGGTCGCCACCTGCATACGCCCGGCCTGCGGCGCCGAGGGCGTCGGTGTGGTTCAGCAAGGCAGTGACGGCCCGGAGGTGCTGGCCACGGACGGGCTTCCCGCCGCGGAGATCCTCACCACCTGCATCGAGGTCCGCGAAGCGTTCGAGACCGCCGCCAAGGGTGAGAGCGTGCCGCCCGTGGCGGTGGCCGACGGATCCGTGGTCGTGCTGGCGCCTCTGCGCGGCCATCTGTACAGGCCCGCAGTCGTCGTCGCGGTGGTCTCCGACCTCCGGACCGCCCGGTCCCAGCACGATCTCCTCACCTCGTTCGCCGACCAGGCGGCGGTCGCGCTGGACCGCGTCCATGCGGTCGCCGAGCACCAAGCGGGGGCTCTTGTCACCGACCGTGACCGGATCGCCCGAGACCTGCACGACCTGGTGATCCAACGCCTCTTCTCGACCGCCCTGCTCCTCGAGGGCACCCGGGTGAAGGCGACCGGTCCGGGGGTGCAGCACCGCATCGATGAGGCGATCGCCGACCTCGACAGCACGATCCGCGACATCCGCTCCACGATCTTCCAGCTCCAGCCGAGCGCAGCGGAGGGGATTCGCGACTCGTTGCACGCGCTGCTCACCGAGTACGCCGGCGCTCTCGGCTTCACTCCCGAGCTCCGCACCACTGGTCTCGTGGATACGCCGGTGCCGCAGACGATTAGCAACGAGCTTCTCGCCGTGCTGCGCCAAGTCCTCTCTAGCATCGCCCGGCAGGAGAAGGCCATCCTGGTCTCCGTCGAGGTAAGCGTCGAGACCGACGCGGACGGCCGCCGGTGGTTGGGACTCCAGGTCACTGACGGCGGAGGCCTCGGAACGACGGGGAGTTGGCTGCGCAACATACGAGAGCGCGTGATCGAACTCAGCGGAATGGTCTCGATCGGCGACCGCGAACCCGGCGAGACCCAGCTGACCTGGCGCGCGCCGCTCGACGAGTGAACTGCCCGGTGAGGCTGATGCGTGACCAGCCCCACCGGGCGTCTTCCCCGGCTCCGGCCCACCCCCTGGGCCGGCTCCGGAGGCTCTAGGCGGCCCCAGCCGTCGAGTCCGACATCGGTGCCGATCGGCCGTGGCCGTTCAGCCGCGCCACGGGGACGACCAGCACCGGGACCTCGGCCCTGTCGAGCACCTCCCGCGCCACCGCACCCAGTCCGATCGAGGCACCGTTGTGATGATCTCGGCCCAGGACGATGAGCTGGGGGTCGCTGACGTGGTCGGTCAGTACGTCGGCGGCGTGGCCGTTGTCTCGCACCGCGGTGACCGCCACGCCGGGAAACTCGTCCCGGAGCGGGCCGACCAGTTCCTCCAACGCCGCCACGCTGCGCTGCTCCCACTGCCGATAGAGGGGCGCGCCGAGGACTTTGTCCCAGACGAGCATGGGCCGCAGGTCGATCGCGGATACGACGCGCAACGGTGCCGCAGACCGCATCGCCTCCCGGAACGCCAGCCGGAGCGACTCCTCGTCATCCGCCGCCGGATCGACGCCGACGACGATGGTGCCCGGGTGATGAGGCCTTGCGTTCCATACCGGCGGCACCACCACCAGCGGAGACGACGCGCGAGCGGCGAGGCGGAGCGCGGTGGTCCCGATGCGCATGCTCCGCAAGGGACCCATACCGCGCTTCCCGACGACGAGCAGGTCACGCTCGCCGACGGCCGCCAGTAATGCGGACACCGGATGGCCGAACCGGACGAGGGTACGCACGCTCAGCTGCGGGTGCACGGCCACCACGCGGTCGCGGATGTCCTCGAGGAGCACCCATTCGTGCCCCCGGGCCGCAGCGGCCTCCTGCTGGTCAGGGACGCCGACGTCGACCACCCCGACCAGCGTCAGCAGCCCGCTCGTCGCCAGCGCCGAGGCGACGGCGTAGTCCACCGCGGCCCGGTTGCGCTCGGAGCCGTCGACACCGACCACGACCTTCACCTGGTCCTTCTCCTTCACCTGGTCCTTCTCATAGGTCATCGCAACGCACAGCTCCTCCGGTTCGCTCCCACAGACGCCCCCAGCAAACCCTCATCCATGCGCCGCGCGGAGAGACCATGGTCCGGGCACATCGGGATCAAGGTCCATGACCGCGCCCGCTCAACGATCGTGGTCATCCGGCTCGGACGGGCAGGGCACCACGGCGACAGGCACCTCTGCGTTGTGAATCACCTCGCGTGCTACCGGTCCGAGGCCCCAGGTGCCGCGCGCGTCGTGGCGTCGTCCGAGCACGATCAGCTGAGCACCGATCGACCTGGCCAAGACGATGCCGGCGGCGTGGCCGCGGTCTCGCTCGATCGTGAGGCGGACCTGCGGATACTCCTCACGTAGCGGTTTGATCGCTGCCTCGAGATTCACGGTGCTGCGTTCCTGGCCGTCGCGTACGAGCGGTGCGTTGGCGGTCGGGTCCCAGACGAGTACAGGACGCAGGTTGACCGAGTGCATCACCACCAGCTCGACCCCGTCGCGGCGGGCCCGCTCGAACGCGGCGCGCAGCACCGGTGCATGAAGACTGTCCGGGTCCACGCCGACGACCACTGGTTCCCCTCGGTGGTCCGTCGGGCTCCATCCAGGCGGCACGACCACCACGGTCCCGAGGGCCCGTCCGGCGACCCTCATCGCCGTCGACCCGACCAGGAACCGATGAGTACCGCCGAGGCCACGTTTGCCGACAACCAGCAGGTCCTCCACGTCCGAGTACCCGAGCAGAGCCGGCACCGGGTGGTCGAACTCGATCAACGACACCGTCCGTACGCCGGCATGTGCGGCTTCGACCTGACGCTCGATCTCTTTCAGCACGGGCCACCGGCGCCCGTCGACGGCGCCATCCTGATGTCGCACCGGGTGTCGGACGGCGCCGATCGGCACTAGCGGCCGGCCGGAGGCAGCCGCTTCCGCGATCGCGTACGCCACAGCGGCTCGGTTGGGCTCGGAGCCGTCCACGCCGACCACGACCCTCGGTTCGAGCGGTGGCAGCGGGCGGGTCGGGGGACCCGAGGGCTCCTCGCCCACCGCGGTCTGCCCGCCAGGACTCGAGGTCGCGGTCATATGTCCTCCCTCACGAGATCGGGTGATCGGCTGATCGCTCCAGTGGCCTTCAGCGAAACCCGCCGGTTGCGGAGGGGGCCAGGGACGTAGGTCCGCCAGGTCGGGAACAAAGTCCTCAGGCTCCCGAGGCTCAGCACGCGCCTCCCCACGGCCGAGGCGCTGCGCCCCGGAGATAGCGGTCCGGGCCGCCTGCCGCCCGGGCACCGGAACGGAACCATGCCTCCAGTCCTGGGGCGTCGCGTCGCCCGAGCTCGTCGAGAAGCAGCTCGCGGATCTCGACCGCCCGCAGCTTCGCTCCCGGGTCCATAGCCCGGTCGAGGGCCACATAGCTGGATCGCCAGGCCATGCACAGGTCCGAGTCGGTCAGCCCGTCGGTGACCGCCAAGACAGCCTCGACCGGATCGATCACGTGTGGTCTGATCGCCACTGCCGCTGACTCTGCCGCTGTCTCTGCGCGAGAGCGCCGCCTGCCCACCCGGTGACGGCGCTTCACCGGTCGCGCGGTGCGCGGGGGCCAGCCGAGCCACCCCATCTCCCAGGCGGCGGCGAGTCCCGCGGCGGTCACCAGCAGACCACTCGTCCAACCGAGCGCGTAGATGAGCCCTGCGGCAGCCAGCGCCGTGGTCGGCCACAGCAGGCTCCTGACGAGCACGACCTTCCACTGGATCGGGCCCGTATCGGGTCCCAGGCACACCAACAGCGAGACGGTGATGAAGCTCGCGCCCGCCCACCAACCGACCGTCATGGGCACGGACCACGCCATGAGTGCGGCCATGCCGCAACCGGCCACGATGGCGGCCACGGCCGACCAGACCCAACCTCTCATGTGGTCACCTTCCCGGCTGGCCGGGCACGGGCGGACGGGCCAGGGTTCCTCCGGGTCCGGGACCAAAGCCCCGACGACGGCAGGCGTAGGTCACTCGCTGAGTCTCACCAACCGTTCCCCATCGACCACCATGTCGTGACCGGGACGCTCGTTGTGAGGACTTTGGCGCAGAGTCACGAGGACCTTCGCCACCTGCTTCGAGACCTCGAGCGGTGCCAGCGTGGTCACGTCATGAGGGATGACACCCCCACCTGTTCCCGGCGACGGAGGCGCGATGAGCCGCAAGAGCAAGGTCCTGCTCGGGTTGCTGCTGTTCAACGGCTTGAGCGCCACGGTCGGAGGGCTCGCGCTGATGACCGACTGGATTCCCGAACAGGCATCCTGGGTCCGCGACACCGACTTCCCCAGCAACTACTTCCCGGGCGTGATCCTGATGGCCGTGGTAGGCGGCAGCTCCTTGATCGCCGCCACCGCCCTTGCCAAACGCAGCCACGGCTGGCAGCTCGCCAGCATCGTCGCGGGAACGATCATGGTGTTCTGGATCGTGGGAGAGGTCGCCTCGATCCGTGGGTTCCATTTCCTGCAGGTGATCTACCTCGTGACGGGTGCCCTCGTGGTGGCGTGGACACCAGCGCGGCAGGCAGAAGAGGCTTCATCGATTGACGCGGCTGGAAGCGCGTGAGGGCGATGCAGTGATCAGTCGGCGGACCCAGCGCCTCTGTGCCGCCGTTGCAGTGCTGGTGGTGGTCGCTGCCGGTCCCACGTTCTTCGTGGACGGGATCCTCAACGGGACGCCGGTGATGAACGGCTCCGCGCGCGGCACTGCGCTCACCATGTTCGCGCTGGCGCTGCCGGTGCTGGTGGTGGGACTGGTCACGTCGATCCGTTGCTCGGTCCGGGGGCGGGCTGCCCTGATCGGCGCGCTCGGCTACCTCCTCTACAACGCCACTCTGCTGGTGTACGCCACACCCTTCAACGAGCTGTTCCTGGCCTACGTCGCCCTGCTCGGGCTGTCACTGTGGTCATTGGTCAGCGTCCTGCTCGACCCCCTGCCGCTTCTGGTGCCGGGCAGCAGGCTGCCCGCGCGCAGCATCGCCGCGTTCATCCTGACCGTGGTCGTGCTCAACGCGTTGGCCTGGCTGCGGTTCGTCGTACCTGATCTGGCTGAGGACCCGCCCGGCTTCCTGGACGGGACCGGCCTGACCACCAACCCCATCTACGTCCAGGACCTCGCGGTCTGGCTGCCCGCCCTGGCGATCGTGGCCGTGCTGCTCTGGCAGCGCCGGCCCTCGGGCGTCTTCCTCGCCGGGGCCGGGCTGTTCTTCTGGATGATCGAGGCGATCGGTGTCGCGGTCGACCAGTGGCTCGGGCACCGAGCCGATCCCGCCTCCGACGTGGCGACGCTGGGTGGCGTCGTGTTGTTCGTCGTACTCGCCTCAGCGACTCTCGTCCCTCTGGTCCTCTGGCTGCGCGCGGTCCCCTCGCGGGCCGGACGGCAGCTGTGAACCCGACTCCGAGATCGCCTCCGCTGCCAGTCTCCACAGCGCGAAGCCTGTCCAGATCAGCCATACGAACAGCAGGACGCCGTAGAACGCATAGGCCCAGCCGAGGACAGGTCGCAGGACCTCCGAGACGAACCCGACGCCGCCGGTCACCACACCGAACCAGGCAAGCCCCCTCCAGGCGACGCCCTTCAGCATCAGCAGCGAGATCAGCACGATGCCGAGAGTCTGCAGAGCCCCGATCACCGCCGGAACATCGTTGAGCGCGATCAGGACCTCGGCCCCAGCCACGAAGCCGGCCTGGTCGGCCGCCGTCGTGGCGGCCGCGTACTTGTCGCTCAGCACGACCATGGCCAGCGAACCGTCACCGGTGGTCGGCCAGGCGAACGACACCGCCCACGATGCGCCCGAGACCACACCTGCGATCATCGCGAAGCTCTTGTCCAGATGGCTCAGCGCAATGGCGAGAGCGAGGAAGACCACCATGAGGAGGAGGCTCGGGACCAGCCACATCAGCTGACGCGCGATGTAGATCGTGCGATGAGCATCGACGTACTCGAGCGTCTCCGCCCCGCCAGAGGCCGGAGGGGCCGCGGCGACCGCGAAGACCACCAGGGCCGCGACGTACAGGGCCACAGCCAGGCCGGCCGAGACTGCCCCCGCTCGGTAGAGCCGGTGCCACGACGGGTCAGCATCGGGCAGCCGATCCGCTGTGCTGGAGCGAACGAATCTCATCTCGAGTCCACCGCTGTCCGAAGCGGTGCTTCCCGGGTCGGGTGGAACAGCCGAACCAACCACCATCCGGTCACCGTCGCCTGGACGAACGCCATCACGGCGCCGGCGCCCACCCCGATCATGATGGCGACCCAGACCCGCTGGCCCTCGTGCCACAGCGGGGTGGCGATGGCGAGGAACACGCCCAGGGCGAGGAGCCAGGCGACAGCCGTGACCGGAATCCAGGTGACAGCCCGGGCCACGTGGTGACGCAGCTCGATCCACTGCGCGCCCCCGATCGATGCCAGCAGGAGGGCGCCGCACAGGGCGGAAACGACGATGCGCACCGACTCCGATCCGGCCGCGGCCAGCGTGACCACCGTCCCGAGCAGGTACGCCACCACCGCCGCCCCCGCGGTGAGCATCACCCAGCGCAGGACGTTCACACCAGGGACCGCGCGACGAAGCACGGTCACCTGCGCCCAGCCGAGGACGGCGCCCTCGACCGCCCCCGCCGCGAGCAGCGCCGGGAGGGCCGCGTAGGTCGGCAGGCCGGTCGTGATGGTGCCGATGAACGCAGGCGCGATGAACCCCAAAGTCTCCGCCACCGTGACCGTCACGGTCCACCGGACGAACCAGGACCGGCCGAACCGCAGGCGGCGGGGCATCACTGTCGACACGTCGGAGCCCGGGACTCAGACGGCGGGCGCCGGGTCGACGCCGGCCTTCTCGAACAGGCCGTCGTGCTCGAGGACGAGGTCGGCGGCGGTGAGGACATCGGGAATCGGGGGCTGGATCTCGACCGGGCAGCGGCTCTCGCGGATGACCGCACGGCCGGTGTTGCCCAGACGCCCCAGGGGGAAGGAGTGCCGGCGGCGGCCGACGATCAGGAGATCGGCGTTCCTGGTCTCCTCGGTGATTTCCCTGGCCGGCTGGCCGTGGCGAACCTCGATCCGGACGTCCACGTCTGCGGCGTGCGGGACTCGGCGACGGGCGCGGACCAGCGCGTTCTTCAAGGCGCGGCGGGCGTCGTTCTCCCAGCCGCTCATGTCCAGGTGAGCCACGGTCATGTCGTCGTAGACGGTGTCCAGCTGCCAGGCGTGGAGCACGACCAGCTCTGCGCTCCGGTCGACCGCGTGCTTCAGGGCCTGGGCGAGCAGTCCCGCCGAGCTCACGCAGTCCTTCACCGCCACGACCACCCTGCGAGTCGAGTTCTCGGGCGACCAGCCGCTCGGCACCATGACGACCGGGACCGGCGCATGGCCCGCGACCCGGTTCATGACCGACCCGGTCATGATGCGCTCCAGGCCCTGTCTACGATCGTCGCCGAGGACCACCAGCCGGGCGGCGGCAGCGCAGTGAACCAGCCCGGAGACCACGGGGCTCTCCAGGAGGGTCGCGGTCACATGCTCGGCACCGACATACGCGACGGCTTCCTCGGTGGCCTTCTCCAGCAGCTCGTTCCCGGCTCGGCGGACGTCCTCTCCGAACGATGGGTAGGGATAGGGGCCGATCACATCGGCCGGCTGGGACAGGGTCACGTGCACCAGCCAGAGGTCGGCGTCGTCCAAGCCGGCCTCAGCCGCGGCGTAGGCGATCGCCGCCCCGTTACCCGCTCCCCTGTCGATGCCCACCAGGATCCGGTTGTTCTCGGACATGTCGTCTCCTCACGGGCGCGGCGCATCCGGCCGTCCCGTTCCCACTCTCATCGAGGTCGGCGCCAGCGGGCAGGGACGTCGGTTCCGGGATCCGAGGACCTTGGTCCGCCGCTTACCGCTGCCGGTAGGCCTCGACGGCGGTGGGAAGGGTCGGGAAGAGCCGCTCCTCACCGATCCGGTCCAGGATGCCGGAGGGAGCCAGCGAATCACGCAGATCCTGCTTGATCCTGGCGATCGCGAAGACGATGCCTCGCTCGCTCAGCGCGGCGCGGAGCGCCTCCAGCGCGTCCACCGCGGTGACGTCGACCTCTGTGTTCGCCTCGGCGTTCAGCAGGAACCACTCCACCGGCCGCTCGGCGGCGTCGACCGCCGCGAGCGCGCGGGTGCGGAAGTCCTCGGCGTTGGCGAAGAAGAGCGGCGAGTCGTAGCGGTAGACCAGCAGGCCGGGCACCTCCTCGGCCTCGGGGTGGTCGTCCACGTCGTGCATGCCGGCCAGCCCTGGTACGTGGCCGAGGACCGCGTCGTGCGGGTGAGCGACCCGCCGCAGCAGGTCGAGCACCGAGAGGCCCACTGCGATCAGTACGCCCCACATCACCCCGGCGGCGAGCACCGCCACCGTCGTGACCAGGGCGAGAACGAGCTCACTGCGCCGGAAGCGGGCGAAGCGGCGCAGCTCGCCCACCTCGACCAGCTTGGTGGCGGCGTAGACCACGACAGCGCCGAGCGCGGCCTCGGGGAACGCCTCCAGGACCGGCGCCAGGAGCAGCACGGCGGCCACCGTGGTGGCGGCCGCGAAGTACGAGGTCAGCTGCGTACGCCCGCCCACGGCGTGACCGATGGCGGTCCTGCTGCCGCTGCTGCTGACCGGGAACCCGTGCAGAAGCGCCGAGCCGAGGTTGGCTCCGCCCAGGGCGAGCAGCTCCCGCCGCGCGTCGACATGTTCGCCGCCGCGGGCGAAGGCGCGGCCGGTGAGAATGTTGTCGGTGTAGCCGACGAAGGCGACGCCGAGTGCCGGGGCGAGCATCGCGACGATGGTGCCCGGGTCCAGGATCGGGAGTCCCGGGGCCGGAGGCCGGCTCGGGATATCGCCGACCAGCCGTAGCCCGGACCCCTCACCGAGCAGTGCCACCAGCGCAGTGGCGGCGAGCATGCCGATCAGCGCCACCGGTGCCCGCGGGGCGAGCCGGGAGCCGACGATCATCGCGGCGGCTGCGCCGCCACCGAGCAGCAGCGTGGGGACATGGACCTGGTCGAGGTTGCCGAGAAAGCTGCGCAGCTCCGCCAGCACCCCGTCGCCGGTGATCGCGACGCCGGTGAGGTTGTCGAGCTGGGAGATGATCATAAGGACCGCGATCCCCGCCATGTAGCCGACCAGCACCGGACGCGAGAAGAGCTCGGCCAGCACCGAGACCCGCACGAACCAGCCCACCACGCAGATCGCGGCGACGACGAGCGCGAGCGTCGCCGCGAACGAGGCGGGGTCGTCGGCCGCGGCCGGGGTGGCGCCGATCGCCGCCGCCGTCATCAGCGCGGTGGTCGACTCCGGACCGACCGAGAGCAGCCGGGAGGTGCCCAGCAGCCCGTAGACCACCATCGCACCGACGCACGCCCACAGCCCGGTCTCGGGAGGGAGACCGGCCAGCTCGGCGTACGCCATCACCTGGGGCACCAGGTAGGCGGTGATCGTCACTCCGGCGAGCAGGTCGAGCCACAGCCAGCGCCGCTGGTAGCCGGCGATCCACGGCGGCATCACGCGGCGTACGTCCGTGACACGGGGAGGGTCAGGACCAGCGACGAGCCGGCACCGGCTCCGCCACTGGTTGCCTCCAGGGTTCCGCCGTGGGCGGTCGCGATGGCCCTGCTGATGGTGAGGCCGATCCCCGATCCCTGGTGCTCGCGGTCGCGGGCGGTGTCTCCGCGATAGAAGCGTTCGAAGATGTGCGGCAGCTGGGCCGCGGGGATGCCGTCGCCGGTGTCGGTGACGCGAATCCTGACGCGCTGGTCCACGCGGTCCCAGTCGATGCTCACGCTGCCATGCTCCGGCGTATGCCGGCGGGCGTTGTCGAGGAGGTTGGTCAGGACCTGGATCAGTCGGGACTCGTCGGCGTCGATCGTGACGGGAGGTCCGCCGTCGATGCTGAGGGCGACGCCCTTCGCGGCGTACGACGCCTGTTGTGCTCGTACGGCCGTCTCCACGAGATCCGCGACCGCCACCGGCGCCGGCTCGAGGCTCAGACGCCCCTCCTCCGCCCGAGACACCGCATCGATGTCGCCCGCCAAGCGGCCGAGGCGGTGCACCTGGTCGGCCAGCAGTGTGCGGGTGTCTTCGTTCCACGGGGTGACGCCGTCCTCGAGTCCTTCGAGGTAGGCGGCGAGCGTCGCGACAGGAGTACGCAGCTCGTGCGCCAGGTCCGAGAGCAGCCGGCGCCGGGTGTCCTCGGTCCGGGCGAGCTCGCCGGCCATCGAGTTGAACGCGACGGCCAAGGAGTCCATCTCGGGGCCGGCGTCACCGACCGGGACGCGGGCGTCGTACCTTCCGCCTGCCATCGCGGTGGCGGCGCGGGTCATGTCCGTGAGCGGCGTCTGGAACCGACGCGTGAGATACCAGGTCACGAGCAGGGCGATCAGGAGGGCGGCGGCGACCGCGAGGCCGAGAGAGATCGCGCTGGCGGTGCGATAGGCCTCCTCGACGTGCATCCGCTCGGACGGGTCGGGTGCGTGGTCGGCCCGAAGCATGTGCGCCTGGAAGATCGGTGGCCCGACGAGGGCGGCGATCACTGCCGCGGTGAGGATCGCGGCGACGAGGACGAGTGCCTGCGCCAGGAGCAGGCGAGTGCCGATCCGCCAGGTCGGTCGCTTCATTCGGCAGCCTCTCTCGAGGGCTCGGCGACGAACCGGTAGCCGACGCCGCGCACGGTGTCGACGTAACGGGGCGTGGCCGGATCGTCGCCGATCTTCTTGCGCAGGTGGGCGACATGGACATCGACGATGTGCGCGTCGCCGCCCCAGCCTTCGCCCCAGACCATGTCGACGATCTGCTGGCGGCTCAAGGCACGGCGAGGATGCTCGGCGAGGGAGGCGAGGATGTCGAACTCGGTACGAGTCAGCCCGACCGGTACGCCGGCCCGGGTCACCTCACGGGTGGCGGTGTCGACCGTCAGCCCCTCGAAGGTCCACGCGTGTCCGGCGTCGGGCGCGGCCGCGAGCCTGCTGGCACGCGGCCGTCGCAGGGCGGCCTGGACCCGCGCGACCAGCTCGCGCAGCGAGAAGGGTTTGGTGAGGTAGTCGTCGGCGCCCACGCCGAGACCGATCAGCTTGTCGATCTCGTCGTCGCGGGCGGTGACCATGATGATGTAGCAGTCGGAGAAGGTGCGGATCTCGCGGCAGACCTCGACGCCGTCCAGCCCCGGCAGACCCAGGTCGAGCACGACGAGGTCCGGATCGAGGTCGCGGGCGGTGCTGACTCCGTCGGGTCCGGTGTGGACCTGGATCGCGTCGTACCCGGCCTTGGCGAGGTAGTCCGCGACGATCTGGGCGAGCGGTCGTTCGTCCTCGACGACGAGCACCCGGCCGCTCGACGAGGTATGGGTGTGCATGGGTCCAGTGTGGCGGGCAGCGTGGTCCGGTGGTCTCAATCGAGGCGCTCGGTACGCAGACGCAGCGCGTTGGTGATCACGCTGACCGAGGAGAGCGCCATCGCCGCCGCGGCGATGATCGGCGAAAGCAGCAGGCCCGTGAACGGGTAGAGGACGCCCGCCGCGATCGGGATCCCGGCGACGTTGTAGACGAACGCGAAGACCAGGTTCTGCCGGATGTTGCGCATGGTCCTGGCGGAGAGGCGACGGGCGCGGGCGATCCCCATCAGGTCTCCGTTGAGCAGGGTGACCCCGGCGGACTCCAGAGCCACGTCGGTGCCCGAGCTCATCGCCAGCCCGACGTCCGCGGCGGCCAGCGCCGGCGCGTCGTTGACACCGTCGCCGGCCATCGCGACGACCTTGCCCTCGGCCTGGATGCGTTGGACGACCTCGGCCTTGCGGTCCGGGAGCACACCGGCCTCGACGTGCTCGATCCCCAGCGTGCGGGCCACAGCCTCGGCGGTCGTACGGTTGTCGCCGGTCAGCATCACCACCTCCACACCCTGGCTCGCGAGATCGGCCACCGCGGCGGGCGTGGTCTCCTTGACCGGATCCGCGATCGCCAGGACGGCGGCCACGTTCTGGTCGACGGAGAGGAAGATCGCGGTCGCGCCCTGGGCGCGGAGCTGCTCGGCCGGCTCGGCGAGCGAGCCGGCATCGACGTGCTCGCCGGCCAGGAACT
Organism: Nocardioides sp. NPDC023903; assembly: GCF_040639295.1. Classification (NCBI taxonomy): domain Bacteria; kingdom Bacillati; phylum Actinomycetota; class Actinomycetes; order Propionibacteriales; family Nocardioidaceae; genus Nocardioides; species Nocardioides sp. NPDC023903. Next base: position 606,547 of record NZ_JBEZZS010000001.1, read on the forward strand.
CTGAGCTGCCGAGCCGGATCCTGCGGCCTTCGACGGTTCCGACGACGCCGCGCCCAACGGGCGAGTCGAAGTCGGTCACCTCCGGCAGGATCAGCTCGCGGGCCTGCGCGGCCTCGACGATCGCGCGGGCCAGCGGATGCTCGGAGGCGCGCTCGACCGCGGCGGCCAGACGCAGCAGCTCCTCGACCGAGGGACCGCTCGGATCGGCGACCTCGACCGCGGTGACGGCCGGCCGGCCCTCGGTAAGGGTGCCGGTCTTGTCGACCACCACGACCTCGACCTTCTCCATCCGCTCCAGCGCCTCGGCGTTCTTGATGAGTACGCCGCGCTCGGCGCCACGACCGACGCCCACCTTGATGCTGATCGGCGTGGCCAGCCCCAGCGCGCAGGGACAGGCGATGATGAGGACGGCGACGGCTGCGATCATGCCGTGCGCGAACCTCGGGTCGGGTCCCACCAGGAACCACACCGCGAACGCCAGCAGCGCGATCCCGATCACCGCCGGTACGAAGATCCCGGCGACCCGGTCGGCGGTGCGCTGGATCGGGGCACGGGAGCGCTGGGCCTCGGCAACCAGGGCGACGATGCGCGCGAGCACCGTGTCGGTGCCGACCCGTTGGGCATCGATCAGCAGCGCACCGGTGGTGTTGATGGTGCCGCCGATCACCGCGTCGCCGGCCTGCTTGGTCACTGGCATCGACTCGCCGGTCACCAGCGACTCGTCCAACGCCGAGCGACCCTCGAGGACCGCGCCGTCCACGGGGACCTTCTCGCCCGGCCGTACCCGCAGCCGGTCGCCGATCTGGACCTCGTCGAGCCCGATCTCCTCGTCGGTGCCGTCGGCGCGCACCCGGCGCGCGGTCTTCGGCGCCAGGTCGAGCAGAGCACGGATGGCGCCGGAGGTCTGCTCCCGTGCCCGCAGCTCCAGCACCTGCCCCACCAGCACCAGCACGGTGATGACGGCCGCCGCTTCGAAGTACACGTCGACCGCACCGCTGGCCATCCCGTCGCCCATGTCCTTGCGGAAGGAGGCCGGGAAGATACCGGGCGCGACCGTGGCGACGACGCTGTAGAGCCATGCCACGCCGGTGCCCATCGCGATCAGGGTGAACATGTTGAGGCTCCGGGTGCGGACCGAGGCCCAGCCACGTACGAAGAACGGCCAGCCGCACCACAGCACCACCGGGGTGGCCAGCACGAGCTGGATCCAGTTGGACGTCTGTGGCGGGACCAGGTCGCCGATGGTCGAGATGAGGTGGCTCCCCATCTCCAGCACGACCACTGGCACGCTGAGCACGACGCCGATCCACAGCCGGCGGGTCAAGTCGCGCAGCTCCGCGCTCGGAGCGTCGTCCAGGCTCACCGTGACCGGCTCCAGCGCCATCCCGCAGATCGGGCACGCTCCCGGACCGGGCCGCCGGATCTCGGGATGCATCGGGCAGGTCCACTCCGAGGCCGCGGCAGGTCCGTGTTCGTGGCTGCTCATGGCCCCATGCTCGCCCAACGCAGACCGCCGGTCGAGCCATCCGCTGCTCGCGACGCCAACCTTCGTCAAACCTTCATGGAAACTCCCGGAGACCTCAAGAACCGACCGGCACGATCGAACTCATGATGGGGATGGGCGGCATGTGGCTGTGGATGGCCCTCGGCCTGATCGGTCTGATCGGGCTGTGGGCGCTGGTCGCGTGCGCGATCGGCTGGATCATCGGCCCCCTGCGTGACCCCACAAGAGAAGACCGAGAGAAGACATCGACATGAATGTGTCCAGGCGCACCCTGCTGCGCGGCGGCCTGGCCGTCGCGGGCGGAGGCCTCTTCGCGGCCTGCTCCGGCAACACCACCGGGAGCGGGATCGTCGTGCCGACTCCGACGCCGACGCCGCTGAAGCCGAGGTCGGGCCGGAGCGTGGTCACCAAGACCCTCACCGCACGACCGACGACCCTCGACCTCGGTGGCCCGACCGTGTCCACCTGGGCGTACGACGACGTCCTGCCCGGTCCTCTCGTGCGGGCGACGGCGGGCGACCTGGTGCGGATCACCGTCGACAACCAGCTGCCGGTCGAGACGAGCGTCCACTGGCACGGGATCGCCCTGCAGAACGCGGCCGACGGCGTACCCGGTCTCACCCAGAAGGCCGTGGCCAGCCGGCAGCAGTTCACGTACGAGTTCATCGCGCCCGATCCCGGCACGTACTTCTATCATCCGCATGTCGGCGTGCAGCTCGACCGTGGCCTCTACGCACCCCTCATCATCGACGATCCCCACGAGCCGGGCGCCTACGACGCGGAGTGGATCGTCGTCCTCGACGACTGGATCGACGGCACGGGCACGACCCCCGACGAGGTGCTCGCGGAGCTCATGGCGGGTCAGTCCTCCGGCGGCATGCACATGGGTGGCATGGACGGCATGGCTGGTATGGGTGGCGGCTCACCGTTCGGGGACGCCGGCGACGTCACCTACCCGCACTTTCTGATAAACGGTCGCGTCGGCTCCGCGCCTGACGTGCTGCGAGCAAAGCCCGGTCAGCGGGTCCGGATCCGGGTCATCAACGCCGCGGCCGACACCATCTTCGCCGTCGCGTTGGGCGATCACCGGATGACCGTCACCCACACCGACGGGTTCGCCGTCCAGGAGCGGGAGGCAGACGCCTTCTACATCGGCATGGGTGAGCGATACGACGTCGTCGTGACCTTGGCCGACGGCGTCTTCCCGCTCGTGGCCACGCCGATCGGCAAGGATGGCGCCGCTCTCGCCGTGGTCCGCACCGGCCCGGGCCCGATCCCCACCCCGGCGCGTGCGGCGGAGATCCGGGAGCTGACCGGCCCGGTGCTCCTCGGCTCCGATCTACGGCCCGCCGCCGCTGCTCGCCTTCCGGACAAGGAAATCGGCCAGAGCGTCGATCTCGCTCTCAGCGGGCGGATGAGCAGCTACGAATGGGCGATCAACGGAGCGCCGTACGGCAAGAATGAGCCGATCGCGATCGAACCCGGAAAGCGTGTCTCAGTGCAGATGACCAACATGACGATGATGACCCACCCCATGCATCTCCACGGCCACACGTTCGCGCTGTCCAACGGCCTGCGCAAAGACACCGTCCTGCTCACACCCATGCAGCGGATGGTCGTCGAGCTCGAGGCCGACAACCCGGGCAACTGGGCCGCCCACTGCCACAACATCTACCACGCCGAGGCCGGGATGATGGCCGCCCTCGTCTACGACAACCCCAGCTGACGGCCGACGGGCACTCAGCCGAGAGGCACCGACCACTCCACCACGGTGCCCTTCGGCTGGGCGGGCTCCACGGTGCACCGGCCGCCTCTCAGCTCGGCACGGTGCCGCATGTTGGCCAGCCCGCTCTCCACCACGTCGGCAGGGACCCCGACTCCGTCGTCGCGTACCCGGAGCAGGAGGTCGGCGCCTGCCGAGAGCGAGACCTCCACCTCGCTGGCATGCGCGTGACGCACGGTGTTGGACAGTGCCTCGCCGAGGACGGCGAGGACGTCCTGGGTGACCTCGGGCGTGGACCGGAGCCGGACCGGACCCGAGAAGATGAGCGCCGGACGGAACTTGAGCGACTCCGCAGCCCGGTTGACCACATCGGTGACCTGGGACTGGATGTCACCGCTGTGCTCGGGGGCGCCCAGCTCGAAGACCGCTCGCCGGAGATCGCGGATGGTGTCGTCGATGTCATCCACCGCCTTGTCGAGGCGGGCGCGAAGCTTGGGGCTCTCGGCCAGGTTGAGCCCGCCCTGCAGCCGCATGCCGATGACGAAGAGCCGCTGGATCACGATGTCATGGAGGTCGCGTCCGATCCGGTCGCGATCGTCGTAGACGGCCAGGCGCTGGCGCTCCTCGCGGCTCTGCGCGAGCCGGATGGCCAGCGCGACCTGCTCGGCGAAGGCGTTGGCGACGGCCAGATCCACGTCCTGTGCCTGGTCCGCGTGCTCGCGGCGCCAGGCGAGCGCGAGCACGCCCACCGCGTTCATCTCCTCGGAGGGGTCGGTACGTCCCAGCGGCACGAGCACGCCAGGCCCGATGTCGCTCAGGTCGATGACGGCGGCCGCGCTTCCGCCACCGGCGGCGGTCGCGATGTCCTCCACCATCATCGGCGCGCCGACGCCGATCGCCTGGCCGGCGACCGACTCGCGCAGCGGCGCGTCCTTCAGGGCCTCGACGTCGATGTCGGTCCCGGAGACCACCTCCACCCGCAGCCGTTCGGCCGTGGGTCCGGTCACGATCCAGGAGACGTCGGCACCGGAGATCTCGCGGGCCCGGTCGGCCACCAGCTGAAGGGTGGTGGTGCGGTCGATGTCGCCCATCAGCGCACTGGTGATCTCGGCCCGGGCGTCGAGCCACCGGCTGCGGCGGGCAGCCTCCTCGGCCAGCAAGGCGTTCTCGATCGCGACGCCGGCGGCGGCGGCCAGGGCGACCACGATGTCCTCGTCCTGGTCGGTGAACTCGTCGCCGTCGATCTTCTCGGTGAGGTAGAGGTTGCCGAACACCTTCTCGCCGATGCGGACGGGGACGCCGAGGAAGGAGTGCATCGGCGGATGATTCGCGGGGAACCCGTAGGACGACCGATGCGCAGTGATCTCAGGCAGCCGGAGCGGCTCCGGGTGGTCGATCAGCAGGCCGAGCACGCCGTGTCCGCTCGGCAGGTCGCCGATCAGGATCTGGTCCTCCACGCTGAGCCCGTGGGTGATGAACAGGCGCAGCCGGCGCTCGCCGCCGCTGGCAAGGACTCCGAGCGCTGCGTACTTCGCGCCGGCCAGTGCCCCTGCGACCTTGACGATCCGGTCCAGCAGATCGTCGATGGAGAGCCCGGCCCCCATCGTGACGATGGCGTCGAGCAGCAACCGCCACCGCACCTGCTCGTCTCGAGCATCGGTGACCCTGTCGAGCACTTCGGTCAGCAGCTCGTCGAACGGTGCACCGTGAACTGTCGCTACTTCGGTCGTGGAACTCGATCCACGACGCTGTCGGGGCGGTGTGCGTCCCACATCGACCCTCCCCATCGGATGAGTGGTACGCCCCCAACCTATCCCCCTTGCAAGGTCCTGGTCACCAGAATCGCAGCTTGGGTGCGGCTCTCCAGGCCCAACTTCGCGAGCAGGGAGGAGACGTAGTTCTTGACCGTCTTCTCCGCGAGGTGCATCTCCTTGCCGATCTGGCGGTTCGTCAGCCCCTCACCGATGAGCTCCAGGATCCGGCGCTCGTGATCGGTCAGGTGCTCGAAGGCCGAGTTGGTCTTCGGACCGCTGCGGATCCGCTCGAGGACCTGTGCGGTGACCGCGGGGTCCAGCATCGACTTGCCCGCGGCGACCTGGCGAACGGTCTCGACGAGGTCGGCGCTGCGCACCTGCTTGAGCAGGTAGCCGGATGCGCCGGCCATGATCGCGGAGAACAGCGCGTCGTCGTCGTCGAACGAGGTGAGGATCAGCGCGGCGATGCTGGGGTCGACAGAGCGTACGTCGCGGCACACGTCGATGCCGGACCCGTCCGGGAGCCGGCCATCGAGGATCGCGACATGGGGCCGCAGTGCCGGGATCCGGCGCCGAGCCTCCTCGGCGAGGCCCGACTCGCCCACGACGATGATGTCGTCCTCGTCCTCGAGGAGGTCCTTGATCCCGCGGCGGATCACCTCGTGGTCATCGAGCAGGAAGACCCTGATGGGCTCTGCTGTGTTCTCCAGCCCTGCTGATTCGGTCACCTGTTCAATCTACGACCGAGGATGGCCCCTGCCAATGCGCGTCGTGCCCGCAGGCCGAGGACCAAGGTCCCTAGACGCACCCGCGTCCGTCGGTAGCTCGCGCTCACTGCTGACCCGTTCCGACGGGGCTGGGCTCGGGCTCGGGCGCCACCGACTCACCCGACGGCATCGACGGCTCCGGCGGGACCAGACCGGCAGGATCGCTCCCACCCTGGTCGAGCCGGAACGGCGGATAGGTGTCGGTCATCAGGAAGACGTACGCCGCGACCCGAACCGCCCACCGGTCGATACCGAGGACCAGGTCGAAGATGCCCTGTGGGTAGCGACGCCCGAACAGCATCACCACGCCGGCGAAGAGGACCAACAGTCCGACGATCCCGCTCCCCCAGGACCAGGCGATCGCGTCGGTCCCCTGGGTCGCGTACAGGCCGCTGCCCAGGAAGAAGGCGAGGATCATCAGGTGCGGGATCGCCAGTAACCACGACTTCACCAGCACCAGGCCGCGAGAGAGCTGCTCGGGATAGGCGATGTGGAGGCGGGCCGGGTAGTCGGGCACGTCCTCGAGCGTGAACGGCGGATAGGCGTCGGTGCCGAGCGCGGCGTAGCCGTAGTAGTCCACCCGCCAGGTCCAGCGCAGCACGCCGAGGTTGAAGTCGAAGATCCCTCGCGGGTAGCGACCGGTGAACAGGATGGCGAACCAGGCGATCACGGTGAGTACGGCGAAGGCGATCCAGAGAAAGAGCAGGATGACGTAGTGCGGGATCAGCAACAGCCACTTGACCAGCCACAGCGCGCGGCTGATCCCGGAGTCGAGGCGTCCCTCCAGCACGACCGGGGAATCGAATGAGTTCATGTCTCCACCCTCCGCGCAATGCGGCCCGGCGGCATCGGACCAAGGTCCTCGGGTCGGGGACGTGCGCCACTGCCCGCGCGGGCCGATGCGGCCGGAAGGTGGTGACACTGGCAGGACCGCGGAGGGCGCGGCGCCTGAGGAAGGACGTGAGCCAGATGCGAGCAGCAATCGTGTACGAGTCGATGTTCGGCAACACCGCCACGATCGCCACCGCGGTCGCCAACGGACTCCGGACCGCCGGCGTCAAGGTCAAGGTGATCCCGGTGGCACTTGCCGGCGATGACCTGCTCCGCGACCACGACCTGGTCGTGATCGGGGCACCGACGCACGCGCTCGGGCTGAGCAGGCCCAGCACGCGCGCCGACGCCGTGCTTCAGGGCGCTCCGGCCGAGGTCGAGGCCCGCGGCGTCCGGGAGTGGCTCGAGGATCTGACGGATGCGGAGCCGGAGTCGGTGCGAATCGCCACCTTCGACACCCGGGCGCGAGCGATGCGCCACCTCCCGGGCTCCGCCGCCCGGCACGTGGCCCATCTGCTGCGCCGCCGCGGCTACGACGTACCCCCGGCGACCAGCTTCTACGTCGCCGCAACCGTGGGACCCCTCGCCCGCGACGAAGAGGCACGCGCCAGCGACTGGGCCGCGAACCTCGGCCACCAGCTGAAGCGGCAGGTGGCCTGAGATGTCGACGCTCCCCAACGAGACCACCTTGCGTGCGATCGTGGAGCTGGCCTGCCGTGCGCCATCGGTCCACAACACCCAGCCCTGGGCATGGGTCGTACGCGACACCATGTTGCTGCTGCGGGCCGACCCGCATCGCAAGCTCCTCCACGCCGACCCGAACGAGCGCGACCTCGTGTTGAGCTGCGGCGCCGCACTGCACGAGCTCGTCGTGGCAGCTGCCGGGATGGGCTGGGAGTGCAGCGTGCACCGCGTTCCCGATGGCGGCCGTACCGATCTCCTCGCCGTGGTGACGTTCACGCCCCGAGATCCCGACGTCGAGGACCTCACCAGGGTCGCCGCCCTCGAGCAGCGGCACACCGACCGACGGCAGGTCTCGTCCTGGCCGGTGCCACGCCAGCGACTCGAGCACCTCTCCGGGCTCGTCCTCGACTACGGCGTCGTGGCGTCCGTGGTCTCCGACAACCTGCGACCGGTCGTCCTGGCCGCCCTGGAAACGTCCCGTGCCCATCAGACCACCGACGAGGCCTACCTGGCCGAGCTCTACTCCTGGACGCGCGGAAGCAGCGAAGAGGGCGTCCCGGAGTCGAGCCTCCTCGCCCCCGACGCCGACCCGGCCTCGTACACCCGTTTCCCGAGCGGCACCCTCACCGAGGACCACGACGACGCCGGGCCGTCGGCCGAGGAGTGGCTGGTCCTGGCGACCGCGTCGGACGATCCGGTCTCCTGGCTTCGCGCCGGGGAGGCACTGGACGCGATGTGGCTCTCGTGCACCACCTCAGGGCTGGCCCTGGTGCCGTACACGCAGCCGATCGAGGTCGGCTCCACCCGGCGTACATTGCAGCACGACCTGCTCGGCGACAACTCCTGCCCGCAGGTGCTGGTACGCATCGGCTGGCCGCAGCGCCACCACCGGTCGCTGCCGCCGACCCCGCGGCGTGCCCTCGACGACGTCCTCCACCACGAGAGCGCCGCCTCGTCGTGACCTGGTGCTCGATCAGGTCGCCGATGGACCGGGCGCTGCACCGGCAGAGGCGTGCCAGCCGGTCGGGACGACCGCGACCGGGACGGTGGCACGATGCAGCAGCCGCCGGCTCACCGACCCCAGCGGCATCCGCCAGTGCCTACCGTGGCCGGGTCTGCCCACCACCAGCAGCGATGCGTTCTCGGCCAAGCCGAGGATGACCTCCACCGGAGGGCCGGTCGGAGTGCGCTGTGTCACCGGGACGTCTTGGTAGAGCGCCCGTAGCGGGGTCACCGCCGCATCCTGGCCGTCGGCGATGCGCTCCATCCACTCCTCCCCGCTTTCGAGGAGCATGCGCGTGCCCGGCGCCACACCTGGCTGCCAGACCGAGACAGCGACGAGCGGGAGGCTCTGCTCGTGCGCGTAGGCCAGGGCGAACTCCACCGCCTCCACGTGCGGCTCGAGCGCGTCGATCGCCACGACCACGGGGCTCCCGGTGGCTGGGGGCGACCAGCCGGATGGCACGGCCACGACCGGCACCCACGCGTTCTGTGCGATCGTGATCGCCGTCGCCCCCACATAGGAGCGGTCGTCGCTCTCCTCGTCGGCACGGCCGACGACAACCATCACGCTGCCCAGCGACCGGGCGAGCAGGGCGCTCTCCGAGCCGACCAGGACCGAGGACGCGACGTTCACGCCCGGGTGATCCTGGCGTACCTCCTCGACCAGATCTGCCATCTCGTCCGTCGCGTCGGAGACCGAGCCACGTAGCGTACGTTCCCACGCCGGACCGGCATCGTCGACGACGTGACACAGCTCGATCCCGAGACCGCTCGCCGCCGCATGTGTCAGCGACCACTGGGCGGCTGAGGTGAGGCCGAGCGGCCGATCGATCCCGACGAGCATCCTCGGTACGGAACGCCGCGCGCGGATGCGTCGTTCGGGCTCCTCGCTCGCCTCCGGCCCCGGCCCCTCCACCAGTTGACGTGCGTCGCCGAGCAGGCTGACTGCAAGCTGCTCGAGGGCGCGACTGGCGGCGAGCGTCTCCCCCACGGCCAGGTCCTGACCGGGGCACAGACCCGCGTCCCCGGTGCCGACCAAGGCCTCTCGGCCGCTGGCGTGGAGCTTCGCCTCGGCGTGCACGGTGCCGTCCTCGCTGTCGAGGAACACGTCCACCGCCCACACCGTGCCGGCGTGGCGCTCCACCTCGGAGGAAGTCTGGGAACTCACTGATCAGCTCCGGTTGTGCTCGATGGCGCCCCGGATGTCGGGCGCTTGATGATGGTCCTCATCTGTCCTCCATGAGTCCGTGGGCGCCCGTGCGGCGCCTGATCCTCAGTCTTGTGCCGGTCGAGCCGGAGCTCACGAGACCTTGGTCACCTGTGCCGGGACCTCCGCCACCTGTCCCGTCGAGCAGGGGGTGGTTGCCTGGGAAGCCAACGGTTCTGGAAGGGAGTCCACGATGCTCGCCTCACCGGACGTCGTGACCATCACCCTGAACCCGGCACTGGACGACTCCTTCTCCGTGCCGAGGCTGATCCCAGGTAGCAAGATGCGGGGCAGTAGCCCTCGGATCGACCCTGGCGGCGGAGGCATCAACGTTGCCCGGGTGCTGCACGTGCTCCGGATTCCGACACTGGCGGTCTTTCCCGTGGCCGGTCACATCGGTCAGGCGCTGACGGAGCTGCTGGAGGCCGAGGAGCTCCCCTTCGAGGCGATCGAGGTCCCCGGCGAGACCCGCCTCAGCCACCACGTGACCGACCTCAGCACGGGACTGGAGTATCGCTTCGTCTTGCCCGGAACCGAGCTCTCCGCCACCGACCTGCACCGCTGCTTCGAGGTCGTACGCCAACGGGGGCACCAGGCGGCGTACGTCGTGCTGAGCGGCAGCCTGCCGCCCGGCGCCTCCGCCGACGTCGTCTCCTGGGTGAGGAGCCAGGCCGACTCGATCGGCGCGCGGCTGGTCCTCGACACTTCCGGCGATGCCCTCGCGCAAGCGCATGGGACCTTCTTGCTCAAGCCGAGCGTGCGCGAGCTCGGGGACCACCTCGGGCGCAGGCTGGACACTCTCGACGAGCAGCTGGCCGGCGCGCGAGAGCTGCTCCTGGCGACGGATGCGGGCGCGGTCGTGCTCTCTCGCGGCCATCTGGGAGCCGCCCTGGTGACCCCGGCCGGTGCGGAGCTTCTCCCAGCCGTCGCGGGCGATGTCGTCAGCGGCGTCGGTGCCGGCGACGCCCTCGTCGCCGGGATCATCGCCGGGCTCGTGCACGGCTGGGAGCTCTCCCGGGCAACCCGGCTCGGCCTCGCCTGCAGCGCGGCCATGATTGCCACACCGGGCACCTCGGTGTTCTCCGGCGAAGACCTCGCCGCGTTCACCAACGACCTTCCGTCGACACGTCCGCAGATACCGGCGGCGACGTCGGGTAGGGCGATCTGAGCGTCCGACGTCAGAGCTCGAAGACCAGCCGTGCTGCGGTCCGCCCTTGCAGGACGTCGTCGATCGACTCGTTGACCTCCTCGAGCTTGCGCGACTCCGCGATGACACGGGTGCGTCCCAGCGCATGGAGGCGGAAGACCTCGGCGAGGTCTTCGCGGGTGCCGACGATGGAGCCGATGACACTGATGCCGAAGAGCACGGTCTGGAAGATCGGCAGGTGCATCGGGCCCTCGATCTCGGGCGGCAGTGCGACGCAGACCAGCCGGCCCCCGCGGCGCAGCGACGCGAACGCCTGCTCGAACGACTTGGGGGTGACCGCGAGCGCGACCGCGACATCGGCGCCGCCGAGGTCCGCGATCGCCTGCACGGGATCGGTGGTGGCCGCGTTGACCGTGTGGTCGGCGCCCAGCTCGCGGGCGAGCTCGAGCTTCTCCTCCGTCAGGTCGACCGCGATGACCTCGGCGCCGACCAGGCGGGCGTACTGCACGGCGAGGTGACCAAGACCGCCGATCCCGAAGATGGCGACCCTCTCCCCCGGCGTGACCTGGGCGACCTTGATCGCCTTGTACGTCGTCACCCCGGCGCAGGTCAGCGGTGCCGCGTCGAACGACGACACCGCCTCGGGGACGGCCACGACATAGTCCGCGTCTGCCACCGCGTACTCGGCGAAGGCGCCGTCCACCGAGTAGCCGCTGTTCTGCTGCTCCTCGCAGAGCGTCTCCCAGCCGTTGATGCAGTGGTCGCAGCGGCCGCATGCGTGGCCGAGCCAGGCGATCGCGACGCGGTCGCCGATCGCACGGTGGGTGACGCCCGCGCCGACGGCGGTGACGGTGCCGACCCCTTCATGGCCGGGGACGAACGGAGGCGTGGGCTTGACCGGCCAGTCGCCGTGGGCGGCGTGGATGTCGGTGTGACAGAGCCCGCAGGCCTCGAGACGTACGAGAACCTGCCCGCGACCCGGCTCGGGGATGGGGCGCTCCTGGAGCTCCAGGGGCTGGTCGAAGCCGATGACGACTGCTGCCTTCATGTTGATGCTCTCTTTCGGGCTGGCGGAGTTTCGACCGGCTCGAGACGTGGCCGGCACCTGACCTCCACTGCACCTCAGATGGCCACCGGGAACCGAGTGCTGAATGTCCTGGGCCGAAAGGCACTTGGTCGGCGATGCAGAAACCACAACATGAAGATGTTTTCAAGTCGTGTAATATGGCTGCATTCCAGTTCCGATCCCGAGGAGGGCTCGATGGGCGTCCCGCTCTACCAGGCCAAGGCCGAGTTCTTCCGCACCCTCGGCCACCCGGCCCGGATCCGGATCCTGGAGCTTCTCGCCGAGCGCGACCACGCCGTGCACGAACTGCTGGAACGGATCGCGATCGAGCCCAGCAACCTGTCCCAGCAGCTATCGGTGCTGCGACGCACCTCGCTGGTCGTCTCCCAGCGCCGCGCCGGCGAGGTCGTGTACTCCATCAGCGTCCCCGAGGTCCGCGACCTCCTGCTCTCAGCCCGCAAGATCCTGGCGGGCCTGGCCGAGACACGCAGCGAGTTCGAGGACGAACTGATGATCACACCCGAGTGATGTCATCCCTGATGGGCTCGGGCCGGGCCGGCGCGGCAGGGGTCTTCTCCCGTTTCGAGGCCCTGCGCCCGCGCCGCGAGGACTGGACCAAGGGTCGGGTCGGCCGCGACCTGCTGGCCGGCGTGATGGTCGCGCTGGTCGCGCTACCGCTCGCGCTCGGGTTCGGTGTCAGCTCCGGTGTCGGTGCGGGCGCGGGGATCGTGACCGCGATCGTCGCCGGGGCGGTGGCCGCCGTCTTCGGTGGCAGCCACTTACAGGTCAGTGGGCCCACCGGCGCGATGACCGTGGTGCTGATCCCGATCGTCGCCGTCCACGGCACCGACGGAGTGCTGGTGGTCGGCCTCCTCGCGGGGGTGTTCCTGCTGGTCCTCTCCGTCACCGGTGCGGGCCGCGCGATCCGCTTCGTCCCGGTCTCCGTGGTGGAGGGATTCACGGCCGGAATCGCGATCATCATCGCTCTGCAGCAGCTCCCGGCGGTCCTCGGCGTCGAGGTGCACGCCGAGAAGATCCTCAGCCTCGCAGGAGACGCTGTGTCCGCGTGGGCGGCCGACCCCGGCTGGGCCGCACCCGCCGCCGGCCTCGGGGTTGCGTTGGGGATCCTCACGGTCGCCAGGTTGCGCCCCGGGCTGCCGGCCGCCCTCCTGCTGGTGGGCGCGGTCACCGCCGCCAACGCGTGGCTGAACATCGGCCTGTCCACCATCGGCCACATCCCGTCGGGCCTGCCCGCGCCGCACGTGCCGGACGTGCCGTGGGGCGACCTGGACACGCTGATGGTCGCTGCAGTCGCGGTCACCGCGCTCGGCGCGCTCGAGAGCCTGCTCTCGGCAACCGTGGCGGACGCGATGAGCGTCGGGCAGCGTCACGACCCCGACCGTGAGCTTTTCGGCCAGGGGCTGGCCAACATCGCCAGTCCACTGTTCGGCGGCATCCCGGCGACCGCGGCGATCGCACGTACCGCCGTCAACGTACGCGCCGGGGCCACCTCGCGCCTGGCCGCGCTCGTGCATGCCGTCCTGCTGCTCGGCGTGGTCCTCCTCGCGGCCCGCTGGGTCGGTGAGATCCCGCTGGCCGCCCTGGCGGGCGTCCTGCTCGCCACCGCCGTGCAGATGATCCGGGTCTCGAGCCTGGGCGCGTTGATCCGTTCCACGCGCGGCGATGCCGCGACCATGATCCTCACCGCCGCGGCGACCGTCGTCCTCGATCTCGTGCTGGCCGTCATCATCGGCTTGGTGGTCGCCGGGTTCTTCGCCCTGCAGCAGACCGCTCGGACCGCGCGGCTCGAGCAGACACCGTTGGACGATCTCGACCATCGCGACGAGGAACGCGACCTGCTCGACCACCACATCGTCGCCTACCGCATCGACGGGCCGCTGTTCTTCGCCGCGGCCCACGACTTCCTGCTCGAGCTCGCCGAGGTCAGTCGCGTGCGAGTGGTGATCCTGAGGATGTCCCACGTGACCCATATCGACGCCACCGGCGCGCACGTCCTGGCCGACACCATCGGGCGCCTCGAACGTCGCGGGATCACCGTCCTGCTCTCCGGGGTGCACCCCGCACATGCTCGGGTGCTCACCGAGCTCGGCGTCTACGAGCGGCTCGCCCACGAGCGACACCTCTTCGCCACCACCCCCGAAGCCATCACCCACGCCCGCCTCCACGCGGCCCGCATCGACCACACCGTCAGCGGCGGGCGCCCGTCCGCAGGCTCAGCGTCCTGATCGCCGCCTCCGCGCTTGCGGCAGCGGTGCCGCTGGTGTCGATCGTGACGGCTCCTGGCCAAGCTGGCTCGGCTCGACTCATGTGGGCCGCCACCGTCTCGTCGGCATCCGAGATGCTGTCGCGCGTGGCGATCCGGGCGGCGGCCACCTCGGGGGCGACCGTGCAGCGCAGGATCGTGAGGTCGCTGTACGTCGTGTTCGCGACATACTCCACGAGAACCCGATGTGCCGGGTCCGTCCAGGACGCATCGAGCACGACGGACTCGCCGCGGGCAAGCAGCGCCGTCGCGCGGTCGAGCAGCTCGGCGTAGGTTCGCCTCGTCCACGCGGGGCTGTAGATGCCCTCCTGCCACCCAGCTGCGGCGTGAACCATCGGATCGATGCCGGCAAGCTCCTTCCGCAGCCGGTCGCTGCTGAGCAAGACCATGTCGAGCCGGTCGGCAACTGCACCGGCCAAGGTGGACTTGCCCGTTCCCGGAGCTCCTCCGACGGCGATGAGCCTGACCTCTCCGCGGCGCAGGTGGTCGCGCGCGAGCTCGGCGAGACGTACGGCTTCGGCGGCTTCCTCGGCGACCCGCTGCGTCGCCTGAGCCTGTTCGGTGCGCAGCGCGGTGACCTTGGCCCGCATGAACGCGCGGTACGCGATGTAGTGATGTGCCAACGAGGCGGGGAAGGTGTCCGCGCTGAACTCGCGGTAGGCGGCCATCAGCTCGACCGCGGCCTGGGGCGCCGCCAGCCGTTCGAGGTCCATCGCCAGGCATGCGATGTCGTCGAGCACGTCGAGACGACGCAGGCGGTCGTCGAACTCGAGGCAGTCGAGGATGCGAGGTCCGTCGGGCAGGCAGAAGATGTCATCAGCGAGGAGATCTCCATGGCCGTCGACGACTCGCCCGGTGCGGATCCGCTCGTCGAACAGCGCCTCCCGTCCGTCCAGGTAGCGGCCGCTGAGCCGCTCCACCTCGTCGATGAGGGTCCCGTCGAGAAGCGTGTCCAGGAAGCGGGCGACCTCCTCCAGGTTGTGCCGCCAGCGTGAGCGCAGCGCCGGCGTGCTGCCCTCGGCCGCGATCTCGGCGCCCCGATCGGCACGGGCGTGGAACGCGGCCATGACCCGAGCGACACGGCGCACCTCGTCGGAGACGTCCTGTCCTTGCCAGGCAAGGGTGGCGAGGCGCCTGTCGTCGGGCATGCGCCGCATCACGACGGCGGGCTCGGTGGAGCCGTCGGCAAGCGGAAGCTCGGTCAGACCGACGTACACGTCCGGCGCCAGCCGGCGGTTGAGCTCCAGCTCCCGCCTGCAGACCTGGCGGCGAACCGCCGGCTCACGAAAGTCCAGGAAGCCGAGGTCGACCGGCTTCTTCAGCTTGTACGCGGTCTCCCCCACGAACACCACCAGGCCCGAATGTGTCTCACGCAGGTCTCCATACGGCATGGCGCGGCCTCGCTTCATCTGGTCATGTCGAGCACCGCGACGCCCCGGACGCGGTCCTCGGCGAGGTCGGCGAGCGCCCGGTCGGCCTCGCTCATGGCGTACGGCGTGACCTCGGCGTGGATACCCAGCCGGCCGGCGAGCCTCAACAGCTCGACCCCGTCGGCCCTCGTGTTGGAGGTGACGCTGGTGAGCGTGCGCTCCCGGAAGAGATGGCGCTGATAGTCCAGCGGCGGGATGTCGGAGACGTGGATGCCTGCGACCGCGCAGGTTCCGGAGGCGCCGAGATCGGCGAGCGCGTCGCGTACGACCTCACCGGAGGGTGCGAACACGATCGCCGAGTCGAGTGGCGGTACGGCTCTGCCGGGCTCGACCGCGGAGGCAGCCCCGAGGTCGAGCGCGAGCCGGCGTGCCGCTTCTCCGCGCGTGACGACGTGCACCTCCGCGCCTTGGCGGATCGCGATCTGCGCGGTCAGGTGGGCGCTCGCGCCGAACCCGTAGAGGCCCAGGCGACCTCCCGGCGGGAGCGCCGCGCGCCGTAGCGCGCGGTATCCGATGATCCCCGCGCACAGCAGCGGCGCCGCCTGGAGCGGTTCCAGCGAGTCCGGGATCCGATAGGTGTATGAGGCGGGCGCGACGGCGTACTCGGCGTAGCCACCGTCGGCGTCCCACCCGGTGTAGCGCGACCGCTCACAGAGGTTCTCGGCGCCGGCTCGACACCATCGGCAGCGCCCGCAGGTCGAGCGCAACCACGGCACACCGACCCGTGTACCGACACGGGGACCGTCGATCTCATGATCGAAGCCAGCCAGCACCCGGCCCACGATCTCGTGCCCCGGCACGACCGGACTCCGGCGGGCGGGAAGATCGCCATCGACGACATGGAGGTCCGTCCGGCACACGCCGCACGCCTCCACTCCGATGAGGACCTCGCCCGAAGCCGGTTCGGGCACCGTGAGCTCGGCGACCGACAGGCGCCCGTCACCTGCCGTACGCCACCCCCGCATCGTCGCCATCAGGAACCCTCCCCCGCGGGCGGGCGCATGTTCCTGAGGTCGGGGTCGGGTGCCTGCGGAAGCGGGCGCAACCGCACCTTCGCGTCGACGACCGAGACGCCACGCTCGTGCACGATCACCGGGTTGAGGTCGATCTCGGCAACCTCCGGAACATCGTCGGCGAGGCGACCGAGGCAGACCAGGAGGTGCTCGACGGCGGCCGCGTCCAACCGGGGAGCGCCGCGGTAGCCGGAGAGCAGCGGCGCGGTGCGAAGCTCGGCGAGCGCTGCGGCGGCATCGGCACGGCTGAGTGGCGTGAGCCGGAAGCTGCGGTCGTCGATCAGCTCGGTGTACGTGCCGCCGTACCCCACCATGACCAGCGGCCCGAAGACCTCGTCCTGGGTGACGCCGGCGATCAGCTCAACCCCTTCGGGGACCTGGCGCTGGACGAGAAGGCCCGGGTGCTCGGTCGGGGTGCCGAGCAGCTCCTGCGCAGCGGAGCGCACCTCGTCGGAACCCTTCAGACCGACGCGCACACCGCCCACATCGGTGCGGTGCACGATGTCGGGATCGGCGATCTTGACCGCGACCGGGTACCCCAGCCATCCAGCGGCCTCGACGGCCGCCTCCGCATCGGCGGCGAGCACGCTCGGCAAGACCTCGATCCCGTACGCGGCGAGCAGCTGCCGCACGTCGGGCTCCGCCAGCCGGCCTCCTTCCGGCGCCACCGAAGACGTCCTGGTGATCACGTCACGAGCCGCCGCCCGGCTGCCGGGCGCCGCATCGGCGACGACTTGGCGTGGCTCGGCCCGCCACTCTGCGTAGGTGGCGATCGGGCCGAGCGCACGCGCTGCGTCCTCAGGGAACGCGAAGACGGGCACATGGTGGCTCCCGGCAGTGATCGGGCGAATCGGACCCCGCTGGTCGAGCACGACGGCCACGGTGGCGACCGGAACGGTGGCATCCCCCGGTGCGCGGCGCAACGCTGTGCGCAGCGCACGGGCAAAGGATGCGTACGAGAGCGCGGGCAACGCCGTGCGCAGCACGATCAGCATGTCGACCTCGCCGCTGCGGGCGATCGTCGAGACCACCTCGGAGTAGGCCTCTCCAGTGACTCCTGACCCGAGGTCGACCGGCATCTGCACCGACGACGCGTCGGGCACCGTCTCGCGGATCCTGGCCATCGTCTCGGCACTCAGCGTCGTCAGCTGCAGACCGGCGCGCTCGCAGGCATCAGCGGCCAGGATGCCCGGACCGCCGGCGTTGCTGACGATCCCCACCCGACGGCCGCCGGGCAGCGGCTGGTTGGCCAGCACGCTGGTCGTCTGCAGCAGCTGCTCGAGGCCTTCCACACCGATCACACCGCACTGCCGGAATAGTGCTTCCACCCCGGACGTGGACGTCACCGCCGCCGCAGTGTGACCGACGGCCGCCTGCCGACCGGTCCGGCTGCTGCCGCCCACCAGGGCGACGACCGGCTTGCGTACCGCAAGCCGCCTCGCCACCCGAGAGAACTTGCGTGGGTTGCCGAACGACTCCAGGTAGAGCGCGACCACGTCGCTGGCATCGTCCTCGGCGGCGTACATGAGCAGGTCGTTGGCGCTGACGTCGGCCTTGTTCCCCGAGGAGATGAAGGCCGACAGTCCGACACCGAGCTCGTGGGCCCGTTGCAGCGCGGCGATGCCCACCGCACCGGACTGCGCCATCATCGCCACTCGTCCGTGAGCCACGCTCGTCGGCGAGAACGTGGCGTTCAGGCGCACGTCGGGGTCGGTGTTGGCGATGCCGAGACAGTTGGGGCCCACCAGCCGCATGCCCGCCCTCCGGGCCACCACAAGGACCTCGTCCTGGAGCCGTCGTCCCTCCGGGCCCTCCTCGGCGAAGCCGCTGGCAAGGATCACCAGATTCCGTACGCCGCTGTCGGCACAGTCCCGCACGACCTCCAGCACCTGAGCGGCCGGCACCGCGACGATCGCCAGATCCACCGGTGCCACCTCGCGTATCGAGGAGCGACAGCCGAGCCCGAGCAGGTAGTCACTGTGCGGGTTGATGGGGTGGATGGTGCCGGTGAACCCGGCACGCAGCAGGTTGCGCACGACCTGGTGCCCCGCCCGGTCCACACGCCGGCTCGCCCCGATCACGGCCACGGAGCGCGGCCGCAGCAACGCGCGTAGAGAATCGGCGTCTGCCCGCTGCTCACGTGAGATCATCGCCTCGAGCACCCGATCGGTGAGCCGCACGGGGAAACGCAGCTCGACGGTCTCCTCATGCGGAATCGAGGTGATCTCGAACCCGGAGTTCCGAATGACGTCGAACGCAGCGGCATTGTCAGCCATCACGTACGCCACGAAGTCGGTCACCCCGGAGCCGGCCGCCGCGACGGCGAGATGCTCGAGCAGCAGGGTGGCCACGCCGCGTTGGGCATACCCTTCGGCAACGACCAGGTCCAGCTCGGCCTCCTCGTCGCGTCCCGTCTTCATGGCGGTCGCCAGCCCGACGACGTCACCGTCGACGGTCGCCAGCTTCCCGAACGCCTCGTCGCTGGTGAGCCGTGGCAGCAGGGAATCCACGAAGTGCACTCCGTCGTGGTGGCCGACGTGGAAGAACGGCTCGCCGCGATCGCCCTCGGAGCACGCATCGTGCAGCCGGACCAACCGGTCCCGGTCCCCTGCCACCGCATCACGCATGCGGGCGATCGTGCCGTCGCGCAGCAGCACGTCCTCCCAGCCCGGTCCCTGCACACCCAGCTCGATCCGAGCGGTCATCGTGCTACCCCCTGCCGTCGATCTCCGCACCCGCGCCACGGGACGCGTCGGGCCATCAACACCAGCGAACCGCCCGCGGCCCGCGCGCCGCGAGAGAACGGAGTCCGAAGGCTCTGGGCCGTACGTCCCCCAGGTACGAGGACGTTCGGCAGGCCGAGGTCAGCCCGACGTCCTCACCCGGCGAGGATCCGGCGGCGAAGCGCCCACGAGCCGAGCCCAAAGAGGGCTGCCGCGAACACGGCCAGCACCCCGAGCTGGGGCAGGACGTCGAGCAGCGTCCCGTCGTGACGCACCAGGGTGGCGAAGCCGTCAGCTGCCCAGGCGTGCGGCGTCAGGTGGGCGACGGTGAGCATCGTGGGCGAGAAGAACTCGAGCGGCATCATCGAGCCGCCCAGAGCAGAGATCCCCAGCCCGGCCAGGAGGCCGACCGCGGTCGACTGCTGGACGTTCATGGCAAGGGCTCCGAGCACCATGCCAGCTCCGCCGGCGACCGTCGCGAACAACAGCATCACCAGCGCCGCGGCGACCGGGTCGCCCCAGGAGACGCCGAAGAGCATGGCGGCGCCGAGCATGATGACCAGGCCCTGGACGACCGCGATCGCCACCCGCCCGAGAGCCTCCCCGGCCACGATGGTGGCGGCCCTGGTGGGCGTGGCGAACATCCGGCGAGCCACACCGAGACGCCGGGTCTCGATCAGCGACGCCGCTGACGTCATGGACGTGACGAAGATGAACAGCAGCAGCTGGCTGCTCGCGCCGAGATCGAAGCGGCCCAGATCCTCGGGCAGCGGTGCGGACCCGACCGAGGTGGTCGAGACGGCGACGTCGGCGACCTGGTCCGCGAACTCGTCGCCGCGGACGAGGTTGGCCCCGAACCCACCACCGAGCTCGTCCTGCAGAGTCGTGGCCACCCGGAGTCGGCCCGCCTGGTCGTCGACGACCGCCCGGACGATCATGCCGATCTGCTGTGCGCTCCGGTCGGACCTGGACAGGTACTGCACCGTGGTGTCCGCTCCGCTCGCGAGCCGGGTGTCGTACGTCTTCGGGATCACCACCGCCGCCTCGAGAGCGCCCTCCTCGACCGCCGCGACCGCCTCGGCGCGCGTGTCGAAGTGGCGTACGTCGATGCCGTCGGCGTCCTCGAAGGCGGCCACCAGATCGCCCGAGAGCGCGCCGGTCGCCGGTTGCACCACCCCGAGCCGAGGCTCGGACCCGCCGCCGAAGGCCAGGCCGAGCACCGCGATCATCAGCAACGGGAAGAGCACGAAGAAGAAGGCGTTGGTGCGGTCCCGCAGGAAGCGGTGCAGGTTGGTCCAGGCGATGGTGATCGCGCTCATGGCGCCACCACCCGTCCGGTCCGCAGCAGCGCGATCCCGAGGGTGACCGCGGCCATGCCCAGCAGCACCGCGACCGAGGGGAGCGCCTGGACGGCTCCGCCACCGCCTGCCAGGTCACCGAGCCCGCCCAGGAACCACGCGTGCGGGGTGACCAGGCTGAGGTTCGCCATCATGCCGCCGGCCTGACGCGCCGGGAAGAACGCGCCTCCGAGCAGGCCGAGGGTCACCGCGACGACAGCCTGCCAGGCTCCCGCCTGCTCGGAGGTTCGCGCCAGCGAGGCGATCACCGAGGCGATGCCGGTCCCGGCCAGCACCCCGGCGACGATCAGGAGCGCCACGCCGAGCGGATCGCCCCAGTCGGCGCCGAGCATCACCGAGCTGGCCACCATCAGGACCGTGAGGCTGACGATGCCGAGGACCAGGCTGGTGATCAGCTTTCCGACCAGGATCGCCCACCGTTGGACAGGTGCCGCGAGCAGGCGCGCCAGGGTGCCCTCGTCGCGCTCGTCGACCAGCGAGGAGACGCCGAACTGGACGGTGAACAGCAGGAAGAAGACCGCCATCGCGGCCGCGAAGTACGTCTTCGTGTCGAGCACTCGTGTGGTCGCCGAGACGTCCTCGAGCGCCACCGGCGTGACGCCGTGCACGGTCTCCTGCGCGACCCGCTCGATCTCGGCGGGCGTCAGGCCGGGCCGGGACGCCTGGACCGCGGCGACGCTCACCCGGGCCGCGTCGAGGCCCCGGACGTAGGAGCGGGCGACCGAGCGCGCCACCACGGTCCCGGTCGGGGAGTCGGCGCTGCCGACCACCCGCAGCTCGGCAGGGCGCGGACTCGCGACGTCCGCGGCGAATCCCGACGGCAGGACGAACGCCGCGTCCAGGTCGCCGTCCCGGACGCCGGCCCGTGCCTGCGCCTCATCGAGCTCGCGCACCTCGGCGACCCCCTGCTCCTGCAATGCGCCGAGGACCTCGTCGGTGAAGGTACGCGACACGGCACTGTGGTCCTGGTCGACGACGGCATACTCGAAGGCGCGTGGTGTGGACGCGGGCCCGAACAGCAGGCTGAAGATGGCGGCCAGCGCGAAGGGCACCACGACCGCGAGCAGGAAGGCGGACCGGTCCCGGGCACGCTGCCGAAGGTCCTTGGCCGCGATCAGCAGGCTGGCGTGCATCGTCAGTCCCGCAGCTTCTTGCCGGTGAGACGGAGGAAGACTGTCTCCAGATCCGGCTCCTCCACGGTGACCGACCGCACCGTGCCGTGGACGGCAGCCACCTCGATGACCTGCGGAAGCGCCGACTCGGCGTCCTGCACGAGCACGTCGACCTCGTCGCCGGACCCCGTCACCCGACTGGCGAGAGGGAGCTCGCGCAGGGCCTCGACGACCCGGGTCAGGTCGCCATCGACGGTGAGTCGGATGTGCTCGGACTCGCCGAGCTGCGCGGTCAGCTGCCGCGGCGTTCCTTCGGCGACCAGCCGGCCGAGGTCCATGATCGCGACCCGGTCGCAGAGGCGCTCGGCCTCCTCCATGTAGTGGGTCGTGTAGAGGACCCCCATGCCCTCCGTGCTGAGCCGCTCGACGCTGGCGAGGATCGCGTTGCGGCTCTGCGGGTCGACGCCCGCGGTGGGTTCGTCGAGCACCAGGAGGCGGGGCCGGTGGATGAGCCCGACCGCGATGTTGAGCCGGCGCTTCATGCCACCGGAGTACTTCTGGACCCGGTCGCCCGCGCGGTCGGTCAGCCCGACGATGTCGAGGACCTCCTCGACGCGGCTGCGGGCTTCGCGACGGCCGATCCGGTACAGCGAGGCGAAGAAGAGCAGGTTCTCCCGACCGGTCAGGTCCGGGTAGAGGGCGACCTCCTGGGGGACGTAGCCGATGGCCGCCTTGGCCGCGAGTGCGCCCGGATTCATCTCGACGCCCTCGACCAGCATCGAGCCGGAGTCGGCCTCCAGCACTCCCGCGACCATCGAGATGATGGTCGTCTTGCCGGCCCCGTTGGGGCCGAGGAGGCCGTACGTCTCACCGCTGCCGATGTGGAAC
This sequence comes from Nocardioides sp. NPDC023903, assembly GCF_040639295.1. Lineage (NCBI taxonomy): Bacteria > Bacillati > Actinomycetota > Actinomycetes > Propionibacteriales > Nocardioidaceae > Nocardioides > Nocardioides sp. NPDC023903. Next base: position 629,040 of record NZ_JBEZZS010000001.1, read on the forward strand.
GAGAAGCCGTCCACCGCCTTGACCGGTCCGAAGGACCGGTGGAGGTCGGTGCACCGCAGCACATCGGGTCTCGTCGGTGGAGCGTTCTCGGCCGCGTGCAGCGGCGAGGTCTCTACGTTCATGGCGCCTCGGGCGCGGGAGGAACCACCTCGACGGGGCAGCCGGCCTCCCGGAGCAGTGCGTGTCCGGTGCCGCCCAGACGCCGCAGCGGGAACGCATGACCGCGTCGGCCGATGACGAGCAGATCGGCCCCCTTCGACTCGTCGGCGAGGAGCTGGGCGGGCTGCCCCTGGCGGATCTGGATCCATGCCTCGGTCCCGACCGCGTGTGCTGCCAGGTTCCGCGCCCGATCGAGCGTCTGCATCAGGCGGTGACGAGCATCCGCCTCCCAGGCGGCCTGGTCGTGTTCCAGGGTCGTGTCGTAGAAGACGGCCGGCAGCTCCCAGGCGTGGACGAGCACCAGCTCGCCACCACGGTCGGCGGCCTCGCCCAACGCGTGCGCGACGAGCTCGGCGGAGGCATCCAGATCCGCGACGCCGACGACGATCCGGTAGGCGTCCTGACCGGGAGCCCATCCGGTCGGAACGACCACGACGGGCACCGGCGCCCGGGAGGCGACCCGGCCGGTCACCGAGCCGGTCACGATGCGGGTCAGACCGTGGCGACGCTCGTCGCCGAGCACCACCATCCGGGCGTCGGCGGCGACATGGACGAGCTCGGCGACCACACCGCCGTCCCGGAGCGTCGCGGTCACGTGGTCGGCACCGACGAGCTCGGCGGCCAGCTTCTCCGCCCGGTCCAGGACGGTCTCGCCGGCCTCACGCACCTGGTCCGCCAGCCCCGAATAGCCGTACGGGTAGAAGACACCGGTCGCCACCGCGAGGTCGACCACGTGGACGAGCCACAGGCCGGCGCCATCTCGCCGGGCCGCGGCGTAGCGGATCGCCGCTCGGCCGCCCTCTCCCCCGTCGACGGCGACCAGGATCCGGTCTTGCTCCGACATTTGCCCTCCTTGCGAGCACGGCACGCGCGTCCGGCTCCCGAGCCTCCAATCTCGTCGGGACGGCCCGACGTACGTCAGGGCCTTCAGGGCCACGCACGGAGGACCTAGGTCCGCTGAGTCCTCGCCGGCACCGGCGTCATCGCCGCAGCTGAGTGCCCGCCGTACCGGCGAGAACGCCGTCGATCTGGTCGAGAGAGCCGATCGCCGAGCGTCGGCCGGTCCGTCGGGTGAAGGCGCAGACGGCCTCGACCTTCGGTCCCATCGACCCCGCCGGGAACCACATCGAGGACAGCTCGGCGACGCTCACGTCGCGCAGCACCTTCTCCTCGGGACGGCCGAAGTCCCGGATGACGCCCTCGACGTCGGTGATGACGAGCAGCAGGTCGGCGCCGAGCCTCTCCGCGACGAGGGCAGCCGCCCGATCCTTGTCGACCACCGCGTCGACACTCTCGTAGCGCCCGTCTCGATCCACGACCGGCACTCCCCCGCCACCGGCGAGCACGACCGTCACACCCGCGTCGAGGAGACGCTCAGCCACGGGGAGCTCGACGATGTCACACGGAAGCGGGGAGGCGACGACGCGTCGCCAGCCACCGCGGTCGGCCCGGACGGTCCAGCCGTATCTGCCCGCGAAACGGCGCGCCGACAGCTCGTCGTAGACCTGGCCGATGAACTTGGTCGGCACCTGGAACGCCCCGTCCTCCGGATCCACGACGGTCTGGCTGACGAGCGTCACCACCTCGCCGGCCATCTCGGCGAGCAGAGCCTGCTGGAGCCAGAGCCCGATGAGGCCCTGGGACTCCGCGACGAGGTCGGCCAGCGGATAGGGCTCCGAGAGGCTGGGGTCCGAGCCGCTCTCGAGTGCCAGCAGGCCGACCTGGGGGCCGTTGCCATGGACCAGTACGACCTGGTGCTCGCGAGCGATATCCGCCAGCGCGGTCGCCGCCGCGGCCACGTGCCGGCGCTGGGGTGCCGCATCCGGCCGCTCGCCACGCCGCAGCAGGGCGTTGCCGCCAATGGCGACGACGATCCTCACCTAGGCCCCTCCCCTCGGATGGTCGTGGACGGTTCCAGCACACTCCGATCGCGATCTCCGCAGGAGTGCCGAAGGTCTCCCCGACTCGGGACCTTGCGCTCATGACCGACCTTCTCGGCCGGACGAGGCTGGCGCTATGAAAGCCCAGCACTCGCAGCGGGGATGACCATGCTCGTTCGAGAGATCATGACCCCGTCCCCCGTCACCGCACGGAGAGAGACTCCCGTCAGGGAGGCGCTCGCCCTGCTCCGTGACCACCACATCACGGCCCTGCCGGTGGTGACCTCCGTGGGCCGCGTCTGTGGTGTCGTCGCCGAGATCGACCTGATCCGCGACCGCGTCTTGCAGGACCCTCGCGCGCATGTGCTCCCGCCGGCGCCGGTGACCGAGCGGCCCGCGGCGTACGTCGAAGACGTGATGAATCCGGTGACGATCGCCGTGCGAGCGAGCGCAGAGGTCGCCGTGGCGGTCGACATCATGGCCGACCGGTCGTTGAAGAGCCTCCCGGTCCTGGATGACGACGACGTTCTCGTCGGGGTCATCAGCCGCAGCGACGTGGCCAGCGCGCTGGCCCGCGACGACGACACGATGGTCCGGGACCTGACGGCGCTCGTCACCGAGCTCGGTCACCCCGACTGGGTCGTCGACGTCGCAGACGGCGGTGCCGTGATCTTCGGACCGGCGACACCCAAGGAGCGCGCCCTGGCCGAGTCCGCCGCAGCGACCGTCCCGGGAGTCACCCGGATACGTACCGACTCGCAGCAACCACACACCGAGGAGTGAACACACCATGAAACGCATCCTGATCCCAGCAGCAGCGGCGGCAGTAGCCTCCCTCGCGCTTGTCGCCCCGGCATCGGCAGCCACCGGGGACGGGCAGGAGTTCGGGCACCACGTCGTCCACTGCGCTCAGGCCGTGGGCTTCGACGGCTCACACAACCCGGGCATGCACCAGGGTCGCCGCGGCTTCACCGCGGATCACATGTGCATGATGGCCGGCTGAGCTGATGTCCGCCGACATCGCACCCGCTCCCATCGTCGTCGGCGTCCTCGATCCCGAGGTCGAGACGGCACTTCTGGAGTACGCCGGACGGCTGGCCGCGACCAGCGGCCACCCGTTGCGCCTGGTGCACGTCTTTCAGGCGAACGTCCTGTTCGGAGATCCCATCCTCGGTCTCCCCGGCGCGATGCAGCCGCAGTCGATGATCATCGATGACTCCGCGGTCGGGCGGATGGCCGAAGAGCTGCTCGGTGAGGCCACCGCGGTCGCCCGGGACGTCGTCGCCGGAGCCGTCGATGTCTCCGGCGAGCTGTTGCGCGGCCACGCGGCCCACGTCCTGATCGAGGAGTCGGAGGACGCACACCGAGTCGTGATCCAGCGCCGCGGGTTCTCTCGCATCCGCCGGATCTTCACTGGATCGATCTCCTCCCGGGTCACGACGCACGCCCACTGCCCCGTCACCGTGGTCCCCGAAGACTGGTCGGCCGAGGGCCGCGCCGGAGTCGTCGTCGGCGTCAGTGACGACAAGAGCGACATGCAGCTGCTGGGTCACGCCCTCCATGAGGCGACCCGGCTGGGTGAGCCCGTCACGATGCTCCACGGTCTCGACCTCCCGGCCCTTCACGGGGACCTGGTCGACCACACCACCACCCGGGACTGGACGGCGCGTGGCGAGCAATATCTGGCAGATCTCGTCGTGAAGGCCCGCGACCAGGTCCCGGAGCATCCCCAGACACCCCTCGCGACCCGCGTCTTCGCGGACGCCCCGGCCGACGCCTTGGTGGCCGCGAGCGAGGAGGCCCGTCTCGTCGTCGTGGGACGAGCCTCGCATCTCAACGCGTTCCCACACCTGGGCGGGGTGACCCGCGCACTGCTTCGCGAGGCGGGCTGCCCGGTCGAGGTCCTTCCGCTGCCGAGCTGACGGACTGCGCGGCAAGAGGTCTTGACGCACAATTCAATAAGTGATTTAGTCACTTAGTGTGACCAGCAACACATCATCGCTCTCTGAACGCATCGCCGACGGGATCGTCGCCATGATCGAGGCCGCGGGCCTGGAGCCGGGCGACGCCCTGGCCTCCTCGCGCGAGCTGGCCAAACGGTTCGAGGTGACTACACCGACGATCCGGGAGGCGCTGCGCCGCCTGGAGGCGACCGACGTGATCCGCTTCCGGCACGGATCGGGCACCTACGTGAGCGGCGGGGTGAACCGGCGCCTGCTGGTCAACCCGCATGTCTCGGAGTCGCGCAGCGAGTCGGTCCTCGAACTCCTCGACGCCAGGATCGTGCTCGAGCCGCCGGTCGCGGCGGCCGCGGCCTCAGCGCGCACCGACGACGACCTGGCCGCGCTGACGCTCTCGGCCGACAACTCGCTCAAGCCGCAGTTCGCCGACGAGCGGCCCGAGCTGCACTTCCACGTCGCGCTCGCCGGCGCCTCGGGCAACCTGCTGCTGCGCGAGACCGTCGAGGCGCTGCTCCAGGTGAGGGCCCGCGACCAGATCGAGATCCGTCACCGCTACACCGACCGCGACCGCGACCACGCCGACCACCTCCGGATCGTCGAGTCCGTACGCGACGGGGACCCCGATGCCGCGGCCGCCCTGACCCGCGAGCACCTGCTCGCGATCCGCGAGGCGATCGCCTCCACCCTCGGTCCGGAGCAGGCCCGATGACCGCGATGCTCGCCGAGATGACCACCCTCGAGGCCGCAGCGGCCGCAGAGAGCGGGACGGTCGTGGTGATCCCCGTCGGCGCCTTCGAGCAGCACGGCGCCGGACTCCCGCTGGCCACCGATCAGATCCGCGCCGAGGCCGTCGCCGATGCGGTCGCCGAGGCCCTGCCCGGCAAGGTCGTCATCGGGCCCGGCGTACCGGTCGGCGTCTCCCCCCACCACCAGGCCTTCGCCGGCACGGTGAGCCTGCGCCCGGCGCTGTTCGCCGCCGTAGTACGTGAGTACGTCGAGTCGCTGGCCGTCCACGGCTGGCGCCGGTTCTTGGTGGTGACCGGGCACGGCGGCAACAACGCCACCCTCGGCACCCTGGCCCAGGAGCTGCTGCGCGACCGGCCCGACCTGGAGCTCGCCTGGGCGCCGGTGACCGTGCTGGCCAGGGACGCCGTGGCCGCGATGGAGCTCAGCCCGGTGTCCGGTCACAGTGGCGAGGCGGAGACCGCCCAGATGCTGCACATCGCCCCCCATCTCGTACGCCACGACCTGCTCGCCCCGGGCACCACCTCGCCCGACGAGCTCGACCCGTTCGCCCGGCTGGCCCGCTCGGTGAACCACCCCGCCGTGGCCCTCCCCTACGACCGCCTCTCCCTCAGCGGCGTGCTCGGCGACCCGCGTCGCGCCACCGCCGAGGACGGCCGCGCCATCCTCGCCGAGGCCACCGACCGCATCGTCGCCTTCATCAAGGAGTGGCTCGACACCTAGGCCACCCGCCCCATCCAGCTCGGGACCCGACCGGGACGCACACCGCGTCGCCGGGCGATCCAGCACACCCGAAAACGCACCGACCTGCCCCGAAGGAGCACCCCATGTCCCCACGACAATCCCGCCTCCTGGCCCCGGCCGTCGCGGTCGCGGCGGTGGCCGCGCTGTCCCTGGCACCGACCGCCACCTCCGCCCTCACCCACGCCGCAGGCCAAGGCCGATCGGCTGGCGAGAGCACCCCAGCGCCCTGCGCCAAACCCACGGACCAGGAGTCCGACAGCAGCCAGAAGTACGAGCTGACCAGCGGCGACATCGAGCGCAGCTACGTACTCCGCCTGCCCGAGGGCTACGACCGGCGCGCGGACTGGCCGCTGATCGTCGCCTATCACGGCCGCGGCAGCACCGGCGTCGAGGTCGAGGGCTACTCCGAGCTCTCCGACCTCCCGGCCGTGGTCGCCTACCCCGACGGCGCGATCGGCACCGGCTCGGGCTATCGCAACGCCTGGCAGGGCGCACCGTACGAGGCGCCCGGCGTCGACGACGTCGCCTTCACCAGCGACCTGCTCGCCGCCATCGAGGCCGACCACTGCATCGACACGACCCGCGTCTATGCCACCGGGAAGTCCAACGGCGCCGGCCTGGCCGCCCTGCTCGCCTGCCAGCTACCGGACACGTTCGCCGCCGTCGCCCCCGTCGCGCCCGCCCTCTACCCGGGCACCCGGACCGGCTGCGCCGAGGCACCGCCGACCCCGATCCTGGAGATCCACGGTGTCGCGGACGCGACCATCCCCTATGCGGGCGACGCCGACCGTGACCTGCCCGCGATCCCGGAGTGGTTGCAGGGCTGGGCCGACCACAACGGCTGCACCGCATCCGCCACGCGCACCAACCGCGACGTCGAGACCACCCGATGGACCGGGTGCGACCAGGGCGCCGAGGTCCAGCACGTCGCCGTCGACGGCGGCGGCCACGTCTGGCCGGGTGGCGACATCTACTCAGGTGGCGGTCACGTCACCCACACCATCGAGTCCGCGACGGTGATCTGGGACTTCTTCTCCCGCCACCGCCTCACCAGCGAAGGGTGACTCCCATGACCAGCACCGCAACCACCACCAGCGACAGGCTGCCGTGGATCATCCGCGCCATGGGCGTGGTCGAGCGCGTCGGCAACGCTCTGCCGCACCCGTTCTGGCTCTTCTGGATCCTCGCCGCGATCCTCGCCGTGATCAGTGCGATCTGCGCCGCCGCCGGAGTCTCGGTCATCTCCCCCAGCGACGGGGAGGAGGTCGTCGTACAGAGCCTGCTCAGCGGCGAGGGCCTGGCGATGGTGGTCTCCACGATGGTCTCCAACTTCGCCGAGTTCCCGCCGATGGCGACCATCGTCGTGGTCATCATGGGCGTCGCCGTCGCCGAGCGCACCGGCTTCCTCACCGCCGCGATGAAGACCGGCATCTCCCGGGTGCCCGTGGGCTGGGTGGTCTTCGCCGTCGCGTTCACCGGAACCGTCGCCCACGTGGCCTCGGCGGCTGCGTACATCATCCTGGTCCCGCTCGGCGGCCTCGCCTTCCGGGCCGTGGGGCGCTCCCCGATCCTCGGGATCGTGGTCGCCTACACCGCGATCGCGAGCGGGTACGACGCCAGCCCGATCCCCACGCCCAACGACGCGATCTTCGCCGGCATCACCACCGCCGCGGCTCAGATCGTCGACGAGAGCGCGTACGTCTCCCCCGTCAGCAACTGGTTCTTCAACATCGCCTCCTCGATCCTGCTGGCCGCGGTGATCACCCTGATGACCAAGTTCGTGCTCTCCAAGCGGCCCGACCTCGACGCCGACGAGGACGCCGACGACGGCGACTTCGGCTCGCTCGAGCTCGACGGCCGTGAGCGCCGGGCGCTGCGCTGGTCACTGGTGACCCTGCTGGCCGCGATCGTGGTCATCGCCGCCATCGTGATCCCGCCGTCCTCTCCCCTGCGCGGCGAGGACGGGTCGCTGACCGAGTCGCCGTTCCTCACCGGCATCGCCGCGGTCGTCGCCCTCCTCTTCGGCCTCGCCGGCACCGTGTACGGCACGCTGTCCGGTTCGATCACCAAGGCCGGCGACGTGCCCGCGCTGATGGGCCAAGGGATCAAGCAGATGGCGCCGGTGCTGGTGCTCTTCTTCGCGATCGCCCAGTTCCTGGCGTACTTCGAATGGTCCAACCTCGGCGACGTCCTCGCGGTCAACTCCGCCGAGGCGCTCGAGACCAGCAACATCCCGGTATGGGTGGTCTTCCTCCTCGTCCTGGCGCTGCTGAGCATCGTCAACATCATGGTCACCAGCGGCTCGGCGATGTGGTCCATCGCCGCGCCCGTCCTGGTGCCGATGCTGATGCTGCTCTCGGTGCCGCCGGAGACCACCCAGGCGCTCTTCCGCATCGCCGACTCCGGCTCCACCGCGATCACCCCGATGAGCCCCTACTTCGTGATGGCCCTCGGCTTCCTGCAGCGCTACCGCAAGGACGCCGGCATCGGCACCCTCGCCTCCTACACCCTGCCGCTGGCCATCGCGATGAGCCTCGCCTGGACCGCTCTGTTCTTCCTCTGGTGGGCCCTCGGCATCCCGCTCGGCCCGGGTGCTCCGGTCCGCTGACCTCCGACGACGAGGCCCGGCGACCTGCTGAGGTCGCCGGGCCTTGTCACGTCTCGGGAGTGGATCAGGCGAGCTGCTCCAGGAGCGCCTTCGCGGTCGAAACGCTGGACTGCGGGTTCTGTCCGGTGATCAGGGTGCCGTCGACGATCACGGTGTCGCTCCAGGGGTCACCGACCTCGACGATCCCGCCGGCCGTACGCATCCGCTGCTCGACCGAGAACGGGATGCTGTCGCCGTAGCCACCCTGCTGCTCCTCGGTGTCGGTGAACCCGGTCATCCGACGTCCACCGAAGAGCCAGCCTCCTTCGCCGGTCGCGGCGAGAAGGCCGGCGACGCCGTGGCAGAGCGCGACGACCGGTCGGCCGGCGGAGTCGGTGGCGGTCAGGAGCGCGGCGAGCGAGGCGTCCTCGACGAGGTCCGTCATCGGGGCGTGGCCGCCGGGGATGTAGACGGCGTCGTACGCGGCCGGGTCGATGTCGGCGAGATCGAGCGGGTGGGCGAGCTCCTTCTCGAGGGTGTCGAGGTAGGCACCGAAGCGCTCGGCGTCCTCGGGCTGGACGCCGCCCTGCTCGCTGAGCGAGAGCGCGTCGACGGTCGGCGCCTTGCCGCCCGGAGTGGCGATGTCGATCTCGACGCCGGCTCCGGCGAGCGTCTCGTGAGAGGCGGCGACCTCCTCGGCCCAGTAGCCGGTCGGGTGCTCGGTGCCGTCGGCGAGGACGAGGGTATCGGCCGCCGAGACGACCATCAGTACGCGTGTCATGAGTTTCTTCCTTCTTGTTCGGTTCGGTGATGACGTAACGACGACCTGCTCCCACTTCACTCCCGAACCCAACCGTGCGGTCATAATGATTTCTATGACCTCGCTCGACCTCTGGGAAGCGTTCGTGCACGCCTACCGGGAACGCTCGATCAGCGCCGCAGCCCGTCGTCTCGATCTCACCCAGCCCGCGGTGACCGCCCGGATCCGCAAGCTCGAGCACGATCTCGGCGCGACCCTGTTCGAGCGCTCCCGCACCGGGCTGGTGCCGACCGGGCGAGCGGACGCACTCGCCGCCCGGATCACGCCGCTGGTCGATCGGCTTCGCGGCGCCGTCGGCACCGAGCCCGCGATCGGCCCCGCGAGCATCCGGATCGGCGGCGCCGCCGACGTGATGGCCACCAGGATCGTGCCGGCCCTCGCCCCGCTCGTACGCGACGGCCTCGACGTCTCGGTGACCACCGGCCTGGCGCCGGACCTGCTCGACGACCTGGCCGGCGAGCGCCTCGATCTCGTCGTCTCCTCCGTACGCCCTGGCGACGAGCGGCTGCGGTCGGCCGTGCTGGTCGACGAGGAGTTCCTCCTGGTCGCGTCGCCGGCGGTCGCGGCACAGATCGATCCCGCCGACCTGGAGCAGGACCCGGTGCGCGCGCTCGCGGCCGTACCGCTGGCGGCCTACTCCCCCGACCTCCCGATCATCCGGCGCTACTGGCTCACCGAGTTCGACGAGCGCCCCACCAACCGCACCGCGCTCGTCCTGCCCGACCTGCGCGGCATCCTCCGCGCCGTCGTCGCCGGCATCGGGGCCTCGGTGCTCCCCCGCTACCTGGTCGACGGAGCCCTCGCCGACGGCACTGTCGTACGCCTCCACGAACCCAGGCTCGGCCCGCTCAACACCCTCTGGCTCGTCACCGGCCCCAGCGCGCCACCGGCCGCCGTCCACGTCTGCCGACACCTGAGCGCCGAAGCCGCCGGATGGGCCAGCACCTGACCGCTTTCCTGAAAGACTTCCCCTGTGAACGTACTCATCGACGCCGACGAGCTCGCGACCGCGCTCGCGTCCGACCAGCCCCCGGTCCTCCTCGACGTACGCTGGCAGCTCGGCGGCCCGCCCGGACACCAGTCCTATCTCGAGGGCCACATCCCCGGCGCCGTCTACGTCGACCTCGACACCGAGCTGGCCCGCCACGGCGAGCCCACCGACGGCCGCCACCCCCTCCCCGAGCTCGCGAACCTGCAGACCGCCGCCCGACGGTGGGGCATCTCCGAAGGTGACACCGTGGTCGCCTACGACGCCGTCGGAAACACCTCCGCCGCTCGCGCCTGGTGGCTGCTGCGCTGGGCGGGCGTCGCCGACGTACGCCTCCTCGACGGTGCCCTCGGCGCCTGGACCTCCGCCGGGCACCCGCTGGCCACCGACGACGTCGCGCCTGCGCCTGGCACGGTGACGCTCACCCCGGGCCACCTGCCGGTCCTGCCGTTCGAGCAGGTCGAGGCGTACGAGGGTCTTCTGCTCGACGCCCGTGCCGCCGAGCGCTACCGCGGCGAGGTCGAGCCCGTCGACCCGAAGGCCGGGCACATCCCCGGCGCGGTCTCCGCACCGACCGCCGACAACCTCGGCCCCGACGGCAGATTCCGACCAGTCGAGGAGCTCCGGGCCCGGTTCGCCGCGCTCGGCGTCGAGGCCGGCTCGCCGGTGACCGCCTACTGCGGCTCCGGTGTCACCGCTGCCCACGAGGTCGCCGCACTGGCGATCGCCGGCTACGACGCCGCGCTCTACCCCGGCTCGTGGAGCCAGTGGAGCAACCACGACCTCCCGGTGGAGACCGGCTAGCTCGACAGCAATGGCCTTGACCTCAAGTCAACTTCATCTTTGACGATGGTGATCCACCACGAGAGATGGAGCTGGACCATGACGGAACGCAACGACCGACCCGCCGTGACCGTGATCGGGATGGGCAACATGGGTTCGGCGATCGCCCGGGCGTACCTCGAACGCGGCTACCGGACCACGGTCTGGAACAGGACGGCCGACAAGGCCGAGGCGCTCGCGGACGCGGGAGCCGAGGTCGCGTCCACCGCGGCGAAGGCGGTCGCGGCCAGCCCGCTGACGATCCTCAGCCTGCTGGACAACACCGCGGTCGAGGACGTCCTGGAGTCGGTCGGGCAGACCGCCGCCGGCCACACCCTGGTCAGCCTGACCAGTGGCTCCCCCGCCCAGGCACGGGCGAACGAGAGCTGGGCGGCCGAGCACGGCGCGGCGTACGTCGACGGGAAGATCATGGGAGACCCGCCCGATGTCGGCACACCCAAGGTGTCGCTGGCCTTCAGCGGGGACCGCGACGCGTTCGAGACCGCTGAGCCGGCACTGCGGGAGCTCGGCTCAGTCCTCTACCACGGAGCCGACGCCGGGTACGCGGCCGTGGAGTTCAACGCCCAGGTCGCGATGGGCTACGAGTTCCTGATCGGCTTCCTGCACACCCTCAGCCTGGTCGAGACGGAGGGCATGGACCTGGGGGCGTTCACCGAGCGGCTCGCCGGGTCATTGAACGGCTACGCCGGCCTGCTCACGATGATGGCCGGCGCGATCAAGAGCGGGACGTACGGCCCCGACCTCGGCTCCCTCGACGTCCAGGCCGCACTGATGGACGACCTGATCGGGCACCGCGAGTCCGCCGGAATCGAGGCGGTACGGATGCGGGAGGTGAAGTCGCTGATGGACCGCCGGATCGCCCAGGGCCACGGTGACCAGGGTTTCTCCAGCATGTACGAGCTGCTACGCCCCTGACGCCTGCGCCTCCTGCGCGGCGACCTCCGCCTCGGAGCGCAGCACGCAGAGCTGGTTGCCCTCGGGATCGGCGAAGATCACCCAGCCGGTCCCGGGGCCGTACTTCCCGCGATGATCCGCGAGCTGGGTCGCGCCGAGCTCGAGGAGCCGCTCGACCTCCTCGTCGCGGGTACCGGTGCGCGGGCGCAGGTCCAGATGGATCCGCTTCGCGGGCAGCTCCTCGTCGGGCACCTCGATGAACAGCAGCCGGTGACCCGTCTCCGGGTCGAGGATCATGCACTCCTCGTGACCAGGGAGGTTCGGGTCACCCTCCACGTCGACGTAGCCGAGCAGAGCCTTCCACCACTCCGAGAGCGAGTACGCGTCGTGGCAGTCGATGGTGGTGTGCGAGACGAAGAGGGTCATGCCCACATCGAAACCTACCCGCGCACCCGAGTCCACCGGGTTATAGAACGTCAGGCGGGCTCGACGACCTTCTCGTCGATGAACTGCGGGAGCAGGTCGATGGCGATGGGCGCCGCGGCGTCGATCTTCTCCTGCGGTACGTCGCAGATCCGCAGGCAGGTGGCGGCGATCGCCCATGCCTCGCGGCACGGGATCCTCCGGTTCGGGTCCTCGGTGCGCATGTTGATCACGCCCTCGACCTGCTGGATGAGCAGGTCACCCAGTTGCTTGCGGCTGACCGTCGAGCGGACCGTCTTCGAGGCGATCTCGCCGGCCAGGTGTGCGTAGTGTCCGGCCAGCTCCGCGTGCTCGTTGCGGAACTCGTCGTAGACCTCGCACTTGGCCACGTCGGGGAGCTGGTAGAGCATGCCGACGTTGTGTGGCACGTCGGCGAGGGTGCGTACGTCGACGAGAACCAGCAGGTAGAGCGCCGTCTCATAGTCCAGCGGCGGCACCTGGTCGAGGATCTTCTCGACCTTGTCCGTGGTCGGGCGGACCGACCGGCGGAGCAGCTCGCCGAGGATCTCGTCCTTCCCCGCGAAGTGGTAGTAGAGGGACGCCTGGCGGATGCCGACCATGTCGGCAATCTCGCGGGTAGACGTCGCCGCGAAACCCTGGGAGACGAACAGCCGCGATGCGGCATCCAGGATCTGGTCACGCGGTGAGGTCGTACCTGAGTCGGGAACATGCCTAGGGCGGCCGGGCCGAGAACGCCTAGTTGTCATGTTGCCCATCTAACTCCCATCCAGACTTTCAAGGAAGACTTGAAAGGACTTTGTCCTCTACAAAATATGAGTCATAGGACCTATTGGACATAGTTCTATCGGGCTATGTCCACGATGTGCGTGTTTGCGCCCGTCAACACCCGGACACATACAGCGGAAGCCCCCATGTACGGCTGAGAACCGGGTCGCACCACTTGCGTCGGCGCTGTCATCCGGCTGTTACTCGCCGTCACAGGGGCTAACGACGATGTGGGTGACAGGTCACGCATCTGTTGGACATTCGTGTAACGCCTGTGGCGACCGCCACACGATCTCCGACCGACCCGCTCGACTTACTCATGCTTAGATCCTCTCCATGACCCGCCGGACCGCGCTCGCCACCGTCCTTCTGGCTCTCGTCGTCCTCGTGGCCGGCCCGGCAGTCGGCCCAGCGGCCGGCGCGACCATGCCGCCGAACCCGTACGCGGGTCCGGACGGCACCTGGAACATGCACGGCGACGCCGGGGCGTCCGACACGACGCCGTTCGACGGACCGGGGGCCGACTCCTCCCCCGCGCAGCCGGTGCCGCTGCCCGCGGTGTGCCCGACGATCCTCGCCGGTGCCGACGGGATGGTGCAGGCGCTGTGCACCGAGTACATCGACCGGGCGCCCAGCCTCTACCTCCTCGACCCCACCACGCTCCTCCCAGTAGCCCGCCGTCACCTCTCGGCCGGGTCGCTGCTCGGCGGCGTCTACGCCTACGTCGACAACGAGTCGCGACTCGTCACCGTCGACGGATCCGGCTCGCTGCTCTGGCTGGCTCACTCCAAGTCCGGTCTCCGTTGGTCGATCGGCGTGGAGCGCGAGGTGCCGCTGAACCTGCCGGAGGGCGATGCGGTCACGACCGTCGGACCGGGCTACGACGCCAATGTCTGGTTCGCGACCGCCCAGGGTCGTGCCGGGTACGTCACGCCCGACGGCGACGTCGTTACCGCGAGCCTCGGCGCCCGCGACGAGAAGGTCGCCAACTCCATCTCCAGCGCCCCCAGCGGCGTCGCGGTGACGACCGACCATGCGACGTACCTCCTGCGTGCCGATGGCGACGCCGTGCGCACCGTCTGGCGACAGCCTTACGACCGTGGCGAGGCCCGCAAGCCGGGACAGCTCAGCCACGGCAGCGGGTCGACGCCGACGTTCTTCGGAGAGCGCACGGGCGCGGAGTTCGTGGTGATCACCGACAACGCCAGCCCACGCGAGAACCTCCTCGTCTACCGGGCGCGCGACGGGCGGGAGGTCTGCCGGCTCCCGATCCTCACCGAGGAGAGCAGTGGCACAGAGAACTCACCCGTCGCTTGGGGGAACTCGGTCTACATCGCCAGCACCTACGGCTATCCCTACCCCGCTCAGGCGACCGAGGACGCGGGCGAGTCCGTCCCGGCAAAGGCCGACTTCGCCGGCGGCATGGAGCGCATCGACGTCGACGAGCGCTCCGGCGCCTGTGCGTCGGTCTGGCGCAACGAGGTGCCCTCGGCCGCGGTCCCCCGGCTCTCCCGCGGCGAGGACGTCCTCTATACCGTCACCCGCCGCGGCAGCGGCCTGACCTGGCGGCTGGCCCGGATCGACCCCGCCGACGGCGAGATCCTCTCCGAGACCTTCCTCGGCCTCGGCCCGCTGGCCAACACCCTGCAGATGGTCGGCACGATCCTCCCCGACGGCACCCTGCTCCAGGGCACGCTCGCCGGTCTGGTCGCCGTACGGCGCTGAGGCGACTCTCACACGGACAGCCACAGGTCGCGGCTCCGGCCCGGCCTAGGATCATTCCGTGGGGAAACAGCAGACGCAGTGCCGGCGTGACGAGGACCTGACCGGGCAGCTCGGCACCAGGCTGCGGCACTTCATGCATCTGGAGTCGACGAGCGCCGCGCTGCTGGTGATCGCCTCGCTGCTGGCGCTGGCCTGGGCCAACTCGCCGTGGTCGCACGGCTACGAGCACCTGTGGGAGACGGTGTTCTCGGTCCGGTTCGGCGACGTCGGGCTCTCGATGAACCTGCACCACTGGGTCAACGACGGCCTGATGGTGGTCTTCTTCTTCGTCGTCGGCCTGGAGGTACGCCGCGAGCTCGCCGTCGGAGAGCTGACCGACCGTCGCCGCATGGTGGTCCCGCTGATCGCCGGCGCCGGCGGCCTGATCCTGCCGGCAATGATCTACCTGCTGCTCAACCCCTCCGGTGAGGCGGCGCGCGGGTGGGGCATCGTGATCGGCACCGACACCGCGTTCCTGCTCGGCATGCTGGCGCTGGTCGGACCGGCGGTCTCCACCCAGCTGCGCATCTTCCTGCTCACGCTGACCGTCATCGACGACATCGTCGCGGTGAGCGTGATCGGAGTCGCCTACACCGAGAACCTCGAGGTCGGCCCACTGGTGGTGGCCGGGCTCGCCCTCGTCGGGATCTTCGTGCTCGACCGGGTGAAGGTGTGGCGGGCCGGGCCGTACGTACTGCTCGTCCTGATCGCCTGGGTGGCCACCCTCGGCGCCGGTCTGCACGCCTCGATCGCAGGGATGCTGGCCGGTCTGCTGGTGCCGGCGGCGGAGCCGACCCGGGCCCAGATGGAGGTCGCGACCTCGCGGTTCCGGGCTTTCCGGCAGTCGCCGCTGCCCACGCTGCAGCGCGAGACCCGCGACGAGCTGACCCGCACGATCTCGGTCAACGAGCGGCTCCAGGAGACGCTGCACGTACCGACTAGCTATCTCATCGTGCCGGTCTTCGCACTCGCCAACGCCGGCGTCGACCTGCGCGACGGCGTGCTCGGGGAGGCACTGCGCTCGCCGGTGACCTGGGGTGTCGTGGCCGGCCTGGTCCTGGGCAAGACGCTCGGGATCGGCGGCGGCGCGCTGGTGGCCACGCGGCTGCGGATCGGCAGGCTGCCCCAGGGCGTCGGCGGCGGCCATGTTCTCGGCGGCGCGGCGCTGTCAGGGATCGGCTTCACCGTCGCGCTGCTGATCACCACCCTCGCCTTCGACTCCGAGACGCTTCAGCGCGACGCGATCGTCGGCGTACTTCTCGCCGTCGTGATCGCCTCCGCGCTCGGCTGGGTGATCTTCCAGCTCGCCGCGCGCTTCCTCGGCCAGCGTGACGCAGCCCTGCCGAAGCTGCTCTCACCCCCGGTCGACCCAGAGCGCGACCACATCTATGGCGCCGAGGACGCCGAGGTCACCCTGGTCGAGTACCTCGACTACGAGTGCCCCTTCTGCGCCCGTGCCACCGGCACCGCCAACGAGGTCCGCGACTACTTCGGGCCCCGGATCCGCTACGTCGTACGCCACCTCCCCCTCACCCAGCATCCACATGCCGAGCTGGCCGCCGTCGCCGCCGAAGCCGCCGCCCGGCAGGGCAAGTTCTGGGAGATGCACAAGCATCTCTTCGAGCATCAGAACGAGCTCGAGCACCAGGATCTCGCCGGCTACGCCGGTGTCCTCGGGCTCGACGTCGAGCAGTTCCTCCGCGACCTCGAGGACCCGGCGCTGGCCGAGCACGTCCGCGAGGACATGGCCTCGGCCAACGACAGCGGCGCCCGGGGCACCCCGACGTTCTTCGTCGGGTCACACCGCCACGAGGGCCGCTACGACGCCCGCACCCTCATCGCCGAACTCGAACGCTCCGCCACCGGGGAGACCGCTCGGCTCGGGATCCGCTCGCGGCGTTAGGCCTCCGGGCTCGGCTCATCCTCGGCCTCCACGGGCGCCTCGTCCCGCTGCGGCCGCCAGAAGGCAGCCAGGAGCAGGGCGGTGCCGAGCAGACCGCCACCGAGCGCGACCGCGCCGCCGATCCAGCCGTCGTAGACGATGTCGAGGGTCGCGTCGAGCGAGATCGTGCCGGGGCCGGTGACGCCGAGCACGACCGAGACGACGGCCAGGATCATGACGTACTCCCAGCCGTCCTTGAAGATGAAGAACCCGTTGGGGCGGTGCGCCAGCAGCGCGGCCACGAGCATCACCGCGACGACGCCGGCTGCGGCCAGCGGCGTGATCAGGCCCAGGATCAGCAGTACGCCGGCGCCGATCTCGGTGACCACGCTGGCCCACGCCTGCAGGGTGCCGTGGCGCAGGCCGAGGCTCTCGAACCAGCCGGCGGTGCCGGCGATCTTGCCGCCTCCGCGCCAGTGGTTGACGCCGTGCGCGATCATCGTGCCACCCACGGCGAGACGAAGAATCATCAGAGCCAGGTCGACGGGGTCCATCACAGAAGTCCTCGGTGTTGTGGGGCTGGAGTGGCCCACCCTAGGAGGAGTCCGGTCACGATGCGTGCAGCGACGCCGTAGGCTCGCCCGAATGCTGCTGCTCGGAGTCACTCTCGCCCTGGGCTCGGCGGTCGCCCACGCTGCCTGGAACACGGCGTCGAAGACCATCGCGCCCGCAGGGAGACCGGCGCTGTGGGCGGTGGCGATCGTGGAGAGCTGCCTCGTCGTCACGGTCACCGCGGTGGTGATGATCGTGCGCGGGCACGGCATCGCGGTGACGTGGGAGCTCCTCCTGCTCTCGCTCGGCAGCACCGCGATGCATGCGCTGACCATGGGTCTGGTCCAGGTCGCCTACCAGGACTTCGACGTCAGCCAGATCTACCCGCTCTCCCGCGGCCTCGCCCCGGTCGTGGTGGCGCTCACCGGCATGGTGGTGCTCGGGCAGTGGCTGAGCTGGGCGCAGTGGGCTGGCGTACTCCTGATGGCTGCGGCGGTCGGGGCGCTGCTGTTCGAGACCGTCCGCAACCGGGGCTCGCTGCAGGCGAAGCCGCTGCTGTGGTCGGCCTGCATCGCCGTCTCGATCGCCGGCTACACGACCTACGACGGCTGGGTGGTCGTCGAGCGCGGCCTCGACCCGATCGCCTACTACGCCGTCGGCACGGTCATCCAGGTGGTGCTGTGGAGTGTGATCGTCCATGGCAAGTACGCCGAGGGGCTTCGCCAGCTCAGGATCCATGCGCGGACCGTTGCCGTGCTGGCAGTGCTGATCCCCACCTCGTACGTCCTCAGCCTCTACGCCACCCTGCACGCCCCGGTCTCGCTGGTGGCGGCGGTGCGCAGCTCGAGCCTGATCTGGGTCGCACTCGCCGCGGCGCTGGTGCTGCGCGAGCCGATCGGGAAGGTACGCGTCGCCGCGACGGTCCTCGCCGCGGCCGCCGTGGTCGCGATGGTCGTGTAGCGCTCAGGAACGGAGCTTGGGCCGGGCGATGACCACGTAGAGGAGCGCCCCGAGCCAGCCGAGGAAGATCATCAGCAGGACGTAGAGGATCTTGCTCTGGTCGGCCGCGGCCCACACGCTGTCCGGTGTCCGGAGAGCCTGCACCAGCATCACCAGCCACCACACGGTGAGCGCGAACCAGACCAGCAGCAGCACGATGCCACCGATCAGGTAAGCCCACTCGGCTCCGGTGGGCAGGCCGATCATCGGTGTCATGCCAGCTCTCCCTGCTCGTGGCTGATGGTGGTCTCGGCGGGCTGCGCCAGCAGCATCGGCATCAGCCCGGCCACCTGGTTGCGCAGGTCCTCCAGAGCGCCGTCGCGACCGTTGAGGTAGCCAAGCAGCGCCTGCTGGAAGACGCCGTCGAACATCCCGTAGACCACCGGCGCCGCGATCGCGGGCTCGGTGCCGGCGAGCGCGGCGTAGCGGTTCACGACCCGCGCGATCATGTCCTCGAGGCTCTGGTCGATCTGGGTGACCGCCTCGCGCAGGCTCTCCTCGAACATGGACTGCGAGCGCAGGTCGTACCAGAGCCGGTGCATCGGCGCTTCCTCGACGATCGTCTCGACCAGCTTGTCGCCGAACCGGGCGACGAGGTCGTCCGGGGAGGTGGCCTCGGCGACGACACCGTCGTAGCGGTGGACGCAGGTCTCCTTGTAGTAGCGCACGCAGAAGACGATCAGCTCGAGCTTGTCGTTGAAGTAGTAGTGCACGACGCCGTGGCTGAACTCGGAGTTGTTGGCGATCTCGCGCAGGCTGGCGCGGGCGTAGCCCAACTCCCCCAACGTACGCAGCGCCGACTCGGCGAGGGCCTTGCGGCGTTCGTCGTGCTTGTCGGCAGGCGTGCGGCGAGGCGACTTGGGTGCGGCGACCTGGGTCATGGGCGGAAACGATACCCCCTCCCGTGCGTCCTTCGATGCCGTCCGGACCATTTTCTGGTCAATCGTCAAGAGAAATCTTGACACTCGTCAAGATACGCGATTACCTGTGGTCCACATCACATCGACGAAGGAGTCACGATGACCGATCTGAGTGGACGTACAGCACTCGTCACCGGCGGTGCCCAAGGCTTGGGCGAGGGAATCGCCCGAGCGCTCGCGGCGGCCGGCGCCAAGGTGGCCGTCGCCGACGTGCAGGACGACCAGGGCGCCAAGGTGGCCGAGTCCATCGGCGGCACTTTCGTGCACCTCGACATCACCGACGACGCCTCCTGGGAGGCGGGCGCGGCGGCCGCGGTCGAGGCTTTCGGCGGGCTCGACATCCTGGTCAACAACGCCGGTGTCGAGATCACCAGCCTGGTCACCGAGCTCGACCCGAACGATGTGAGGAAGATGCTCGAGGTCAACGTGCTTGGCACCGCCCTCGGCCTCAAGCACGGGCTGCGTACGATGCGGCCCGACGGCGCCGCGGGCAACGGAGGCGTGATCGTCAACGTCGCCTCGGTCGCGGCCACCATCGCCTTCCCCGGCATCTCGGTCTACTCGGCCACCAAGAGCGCCGTCGACCGGCTGACCCGGGTCGCGGCGATGGAGAGCGGCAAGCTCGGCTACGGCGTACGCGTCAACTGCATCTACCCCGGCCTGGTGCCGACCGAGATGGGTGCCAGGCTGGCCGACGACGTCGCCAAGCTCGGTCTCTTCGAGTCTCCGGAGGCGGCCGTCGGCGGCGTCATCGAGCTGACCCCGTCGGGACGCCTCGGCACGGTCGAGGACATGGCCAACGCAGTCGTCTTCCTGGCCTCCGACCAGGCGGCCTTCGTCAACGGCGTCGGCCTTGCGGTCGACGGCGGAATGGGGATGTGACCATGAGCGAGAACAAGCCTGTCGTCGTCTACGGCGCCTCCGGCTACACCGGCCGACTGGTGTGTGAGTACCTGCGCGAGCTCGGGGTGCCGTTCGTGGCCGCCGGCCGCTCCAAGGACAAGCTGGTCGCCTCGATGGCCGCCAACGTGCCCGGCATCGAGACCGCCGACTACGAGATCGCCGAGGTCGAGCACTCCGTCGAGGCGCTCACCGAGCTGCTCACCGGCGCGCGCGTCGTGCTCAACACCGTCGGCCCGTTCTCCCAGTACGGTCCCGAGGTCGTGGAGGCGGCGATGGCCGCCGGCGTCCACTACACCGACACCACCGGCGAGCAGGACTGGCTGATCACCTGCGACGAGACCTACAGCGAGGGGTTCGCCGAGAAGGGCCTGCTGCTCGCGCCGGGCATCGCGCAGATGTACACCACCGGCGAGATCGCCGCCGAGATCTGCCTCGAGCAGCCCGGCCTCGACACCCTCGACATCGCGGTCTTCTGGGGTGGCTCCCCCACGATCGCCTCGACCCGCACGATCTTGGTCAACGCGGCGACCTCGAAGGCGCACTTCCTCGAGCAGAACGCGTACGTCGAGTTCGATCCCACCGCCGGTCTGGTCCCGCTGGTGGTTCCGGGCCAGCACGAGCTGGCGCTCTCGCTGCCGTGGGGCGGCACCTCGCACCCGGTCTGGTACCGCCGTGACCCGAAGGTGGCCAGCTGCAAGGCCCAGGGTGGCGTCTTCAACGCCGCGCTGATGAACGGGGTGCCGCAGATCGTGGCGGCTGCGCTGGAGGCGACCAAGGACATGGACGCCGAGCAGCGCGACGAGGCGCTGACCGCCACGGCGGCCCAGGTGATGAACCAGATGCCGCCGCGCGAGAACCCGCGGCTGAACAAGTCGCTCGACTCGGTCCACGCCTCCGGCCCGCTCGGACGCGCGCACTGCGTCATCCACGGCAACCAGAACTACAAGCAGACCGGGCTGCTGCAGGCGTACGTCGCCTACTCGCTGCTGCAGCAGCCGCCTCGCCGGGTGGGCTTCGCCTCGGGCTGCCAGGCGTTCGGTCACCGCGAGCTCCTCGGCCAGCTGCAGGCCTTCGGCCTGGTCTCGGAGCCGGTCGTGACCCGGCAGCGCGGCTGAGGGCGGCCCGATGCGGCTCGTCGACTATCTGGACAAGGGTGCCTCGCTCGGAGGCGACGCGCCCTGTCTCGTCTGCGGCGAGGACACCTGGTCGTATGCCGAGGTCGTCGATCTCTCGGTGCGCGTCGCCGCGGGCCTTCGGGCCCGCGGCGTCGCCCCGGGCGCGAAGGTCGCCGTCCTCTCGGCCAACGACCCGGTCGCCTTCGCCTCCGTCTTCGGGATCAGTCGTGCCGGAGGCGTCTGGTGCCCGATCAACCCGCGCAGCGAGGCGGCGGAGAACCGGGAGCTCCTCGACCTCTTTGGCTGCTCGGCGCTGATCTTCCAGTCGTCCTTCGCCGGCCTGGTCGACCAGATCCGCGGAGATCTGCCGGAGCTGACCACCCTGGTCTGCCTCGACGCGACCTATGACTGGGCGATCGACTGGGACGACTTCCTCGGCTCTGCCGACGAGGTGTTCGAGCCGGCTGATGAGATCGATGACCTCGCGATGGTCGTCGGCACCGGCGGGACCACCGGGCGTCCCAAGGGCGTCATGCTCACCGGCGCCAACCTGGAGACGATGTCGGCCATCACCCTGATGGCCTACCCGTGGCCGGGTGCGCCTGAACGTCCGACCTATCTCGCGCTCGCGCCGCTCACCCATGCCGCCGGGGTGCTCTGCTTCCCGGTGCTGTGTCTGGGCGGCAAGATCGTGGTGATGCGTACGCCGGACGTGGGCGCATTCCTCGAGCACATCGAGCGCCACCACGTCACCCATACGTTCCTGCCGCCGACGCTGATCTACCTGGTGCTGGACCACCCGGCGCTGAAGTCGACCGACCTCGAGTCGCTGCGCTGCTTCTGGTACGGCGCGGCGCCGATGTCGGCGACGCGACTGGAGGAGGCGCTGACCCGGATCGGTCCGGTGATGGCGCAGCTGTTCGGGCAGACCGAGGCGCCGATGATGATCGCGACCATGGCGCCCGCCGACCACTTCCACGAGGACGGCACCGTCGCCACGGAGCGTCTCTCCTCGGCCGGTCGTCCGGCACCGCTGGTGACCGTGTCGATCATGGGCGAGCGCGGCACGCTGCTCGGCTCCGGTGAGCGTGGCGAGATCGTCGTACGCAGCTCCCTGGTCATGCGCGGCTACCTCGACAACCCCGAGGCGACCGCCGAGGCGAGCGCCCACGGCTGGCACCACACCGGCGACATCGGCTTCCTCGACGAGGACGGCTTCCTGCACATCGTCGACCGCGCCAAGGACATGGTGATCACCGGCGGTTTCAACGTCTACTCCACCGAGGTCGAGCAGGCGCTGATGACCCACCCTGCCGTCGCCGACTGCGCGGTGGTCGGGCTTCCCGACGAGAAGTGGGGCGAGCGCGTCACCGCCGTCATCCTGCCCCGGCCCGGTGCCGAGGTCGACGTCGCCGACCTCAAGGCGTACGTCAAGGAGCGGATCGGCGCGGTCAAGACCCCCAAGCAGATCGAGGTCTGGCCGGATCTGCCACGCTCGAAGGTCGGCAAGGTGCTCAAGACCGAGATCAAGAAGAGCCTCACTTAGTGGTGCCGAGTCGGCGGATCTGCCCCCGTGCCTCGCGAAGCGAAGCGAGCGAGAGGGGGCGGATGCGCCGACTCGGCCGTAAAGCACTCAGCCCGGGAACGAAGCGGGTTCGGCGGCATACGCCACCATCCAGCTCGGCTCGATGGTGGCGTAGACGACGCCCGGCCCCTCCCAGGTCTGCGGGTCCGAGCCATAGAACTCGGTGAAGTAGGCGTTGTGCTCCTCGAACTCCGGCCCCTCGGAGAACACGTGCGCCGTGCCGTGGGTGAAGACGCCGACGCGCTCCCCGTCGACGTGGGTCGCGCTGACCGCCGGGCGGGCGAGCATGTGCTTGGCCTTGATGGCGGTGGGAGAGGTCCCGAAGAGCCAGCGGCCGTGTACGAAGTGGCCGTCGACGCAGCTCGTCCGCGGCTCGCCACGGGCGGTCACGGTGGCCAGCACCAGCACCTTCATGCCCGTCAGCTCGGTGACGAGCTGACGGGCGTTCAGGCGCTGGTCGTTGTTGACGATGCCGGTCAGATGGCCGCTCGCGCGGCCGATCGAGGCGTCCAGGAGGCGTTGCAGGTCGGCGATCTCTTCGTCTGTCTCGTGCACACGACGAGTCTCACACCGACGGCCTCCGGGTCGCTTGACCGTTCTTGCGCGGCTATTCGATCGCGGCGGCGATCTCGGGCGGGATGGCGATCGACCCCGAGCCGTCCGCGGCGACGAGCACATAGACGACGGACACGGCGCACATGACGTCCTCGCCCCGGCGGAACTCGAACTCGAGCGTGAAGCTCTTGGTCCCGATCCGGGTGGTGCGCACCGGCACCTGGACGCGGTCACCGAACCCGATGCCGGCCTTCCAGTCCAGGTCAGCGTGGGCGAGGTGGGCGTCGACACCCAGCTCCTTCCAGCGGGAGTAGGGCACCCCGCGCGCGTCGATGAAATGGTTCATCGCCTCGTCGACGTAGCCGAGGTACCAGCTGTTGAACATCACCCCCTGCATGTCGACCTCGAAGTAGCGGGGCGTGAACTCGTAGACCGACGTCATGCGCGCTCCTTCGCGGGCAGGATCCGCCCGCTGACCTCGCCGAGCGCGATCCGGCCGCCGCCCGGCGCCGGCGCTGTGGCGGTGATGGTGACCTCGTCGCCGTCCTCCAGGAACGTACGCACCGACCCGTCGTCCAGCTTGAAGGGCTCGGCCCCCGACCAGCTGAGCTCGAGCAGCGAGCCGCGCTGGCCCGGCTCGGGGCCGCTGATCGTGCCGCTGCCGAAGAGGTCGCCGACGCGCAGCGAGGCGCCGTTGGCGGTCATGTGCGCGAGCATCTGCGGGGCGGTCCAGTACATCGTGGCGTACGGCGGCTCGGAGACCAGCGAACCGTTGAGCCGCACCTCGAAGGCGAGGTCGAGGGCCCAGGGCGCCAGCGCCGAGTCGTCCAGGTAGCCGGCTAGTGGAACGTCTCGCTCCGGAGGCCGGACGCGCGCCGCTTCGAGCGCCGCGAGCGGGAGCACCCACGGCGAGATCGAGGTGGCGAACGACTTGCCGAGGAACGGGCCCAGCGGGACGTACTCCCAGGCCTGGATGTCGCGCGCCGACCAGTCGTTGAGGAGGGTGATCCCGAAGATGTGGTCGGCGGCCTCGGCGAGCGGGACGGGGTGGGCCATCTCGGAGCCGACTCCGACCACGAACCCGAGCTCGGCCTCGATGTCGAGCCGGATCGAGGGACCGTCGACGATCCCGTCGGGCGTCTTCCGCAGCCCGGTCGGCCGGACGACGTCCGTGCCGGAGACGACCACCGTGCCGGAGCGGCCGTGGTAGCCGATCGGCAGGTGCTTCCAGTTGGGCGTCAGCGGCTCGGAGTCGGGGCGGAACATCTTCCCGACGTTGGAGGCGTGATGCTCGGAAGCGTAGAAGTCGACGTAGTCGGCCACCGTGAACGGCAGCAGCAGGTCGGCGTCCTCGATCGGTACCAGGTGCGGCCTGACCTCGGCCTCGCACGCGGGGTCGGTGAGCAGCCGGATCACCTCCGCGCGCACCTTGGCCCATGCGTCCGGCCCTGCGGCGAGCAGCCCGTCGAGGCCACCTTCACAGTGCCCGGCCAAGCCCTCGGCCGCCGCGGCGACGTCGAGCACCAGGTCACCGATCCGCACTCCGAGCCGCGGCGTCGCGTCGGCGGAGGTGCGGAAGGTGGCATATGGGAGTGCCTCGAGGCCGAACTGACTGTTGTTGATGTCCAGCCACGACGTCACTGGCGGCCTCCCGCCCAGGTCCAGGCGTACTTGCCGTCGTCGACCGTGGCGCCGGCCTCGCCGACCTCCAGCGGCCGGAAGGTGTCGACCATGACCGCGAGCTCATCGAAGAACTCCGCGCCCAGGCTGCGCTCCATCGCACCGGGCTGCGGCCCGTGGGCGTGGCCGCCGGGGTGGAGGGTGATCGAGCCGATGCCGATCCCGGAGCCCTTGCGGGCCTCGTAGTCGCCACCGACGTAGAACATGACCTCGTCGGAGTCGACGTTGGAGTGGTAGTAGGGCACTGGCACCGCGAGCTCGTGGTAGTCCACCTTGCGGGGCACGAAGTTGCAGATCACGAAGTTGTTGCCCTCGAAGACCTGGTGGGCGGGCGGCGGCTGGTGGACCTTGCCGGTGATCGGCATGTAGTCGGCGATGTTGAAGACATACGGGTAGAGGCAGCCGTCCCAGCCGACGACGTCGAACGGGTGATGCGGGAGGACGTGGACCGAGCCGGCGATGCCGCCGGCGCCCGGGCCGCGGTGCTTGATGAAGACCTCAATCCCTTGGGCCTCCGCCTCGGTCGTATCCACGGTCTGCGGGTCGGTCGGGAGCCGGAGGTCCCGCTCGCAGTACGGGGCGTGCTCGAGGAACTGGCCGAACCGGGAGAGGTAGCGCTTCGGCGGGGCGATGTGGGAGTTCGCCTCGATCGCGTAGACCCGCAGCGGAGCGTCGCCGACCGGCACCCAGCGGTGGGTGGTGGCGCGTGGGATCACCACGTAGTCGCCCTCCCCCACCATCAGGTCGCCGAAGACCGTCTCGACGACCCCGGTCCCGGACTCGACGTAGACACACTCGTCGCCGATCGCGTTGCGGTAGAGCGGCGAGGTCTCCCCCGCCACCGCATAGTGAAGACGTACGTCGCCGTTGCCGAGCACCAGTCGGCGCCCGGTCACCGCGTCGTTGGCCCCCCAAGTCGAACTCAGCCTGTCCTCACCAGGGAAAAGGTCGTGGAGCCCGAGGTGCATCGGGCGCAGTGGATGGTTGGGGGTGGTGCCGTGGTCGGGCAGCTCCCAGATGCGTACGTCCTTCACCGCCGAGGGGATGTGGCGGTGGTAGAGCAGGGAGGAGTCCGAGGAGAACCCTTCCTCGCCCATGAGCTCTTCGTAGTAGAGATTCCCTTCTCCGTCGCGGTGTTGGGTGTGCCGCTTGGGCGGGATGTGCCCGCGCTGTTGGTAATGCGCCATACCCCGGATCGTACGTGACCTGGACCACAGCGATCACGGGGGCCGAACGTCCTGAATTCGTCCCAGGTACCTCCCGGGGCATGCCTCACTCCCCTAGGCTCCGGAGATGCCCTCCGACACCCCCGAGACCCTCTTCGTCGCGCACGCGACGGGTCGTCTCCTGCATGTCCGGGCCTGCCCCCAGCTCCTCGGTCTAGACGCCCCGGTCAGGGCCACTCCCGCGCAGGTCGAGTCGTTGGGCACGTGTGCATGGTGCGCCAAGGAACTCTCCGAGGCCGGCCGAAAGTACTTCGACTCCGTCGAACAGGCCGTACGCACCCTCGACCCTTCCGACGATGCTGTTCGGGCTACCGAGGCGGCGCTGGGTGACGTCGACTATGAGCTCATCTGGGTTCCGCCTAGCTATTCGCACATTGCTGTTGGCGACAAGGAGCATGCTGTTGCTTGGATCGGGCGGGGTTGTGTGATGCATGAGGACGGGCGGCTCATCGACTTCGGGTGAGTCTGAATTTCACCTCTGTTGCGGACCGTGTTTTCTTGGTTGGGGTGGGCCGCCGACCCTTTCTTGGAGGGTCTTCTCGATCTGGACCGGCGTCAAGGACGCCCTTCGGGCGCCGGCTTCGCCGGCCGCTTCGCGGTCCTGGACTCCGGACCAGATCGAGAAAGATTTGGCTGGTTATCGGGGCGGCGGCCGGGGTGTGGCGCAGAGGAGTCTGGTTTGGGACAGCTGAGGTTGATGGGGCGGAAGGGTGGCCCTTCGGGCCACTTACCATCCACAGAAACGAGGTCGTTCACTCAACGCGAAACCGCCTTTGACCTGCATAAATGGGTGGTTAAGCGAGTGTTCGAGGCGTAGAATCAGAACATCACAACACCCGTTTGAAGGGAGGGAAGCGATGAGTCTCGAACGCGACATCAACCCGTGGTCAACCGACCCCGAGGACGCGATCGACGCAGAGATAGCTGCCATCGAATCCTCCCTCGAAAAGCTGCTGACCCGAGATCCCGCCTACTGGCGCACCGGGCAGAAGAAGGAGCGCCTGGTAGGACTGGAGAGGATCCAGGCCAAGCAGACCGCGCTCAAACTCCGGGTGCTCGCCTCTGCCGGCGACATCGCCGAGGAGACCGGCGCCAAAGACGCCTCCGCGTGGATGCGCGCTGAACTCTTGATCGACAAGGGCGTGGCCCGGTCCCAGATCAAGCTCGCGGCCAGTGTCGCGAAGTACGAGCACGTTGCTGCCGGCCTGGCTGAAGGCGTGGTGTCCCTGGACAAGGCCCGGGTGATCGTGAAGGCGTTGGACAAGATCGAGGCCGACCCGGTCGCGAGCGTTGAAGATCTGGTCCTGGCTGAGAAGCTGCTGGTCGACTACGCCACCCGCATGACCGCGAACGAACTCCGGATCGTCGGGAAACGGATCCTGGCCGAGATCGATCCGGTCCGGTTCGAGGACGCCGAAGCCAAAGCCCTCCTGGCTGAAGAGGAACGCGCCCAGCAGAAGACCGCGCTGCGGGTGTGGGACAACCACGACGGCACCATCGGCTTCGACGGCGTCCTTTCGACCTCGATCGGGATGCGGTTCAAGCGGCTCGTCGAGGCCTGGGCCCAGCCCCGCAAGCAGAAGTTGGTCGGCAAGGGTGCGCCCTTGCCGCCGTGGGAGCGGTTGATGGGCCAGGGATTCGCCCGGCTGCTGGAGACCGTCGACCCGGCAGGGTTGCCCCGCCACGGCGGTGACGCGACCACCATCAACGTGGTCATCAGCCTCGAGGAGCTCCGCAAGGACCTCGGCATCGCCACCCTCGGCTACGACGAGACCAACGGCACCACCATCACCGCAGCCGAGGCCAGAAGGATGGCCTGCAACGCCACCATCATCCCCTGGGTCCTCGGCGGCGACGGCCAGGTCCTCGACGCTGGTAGGGACAGTCGGTTCTTCCAGCCGATCCAGCGCAAGGCGATGCGGTTGCAGCAGAAGTGCTGCCAAGCCGAGGGCTGCGACATGCCACCCGAATGGTGCGACGCCCACCACCTCGACCCCTGGGCCGCCGGCGGCAAGACCAACCTCAAAGATGGGGCGCTGCTGTGTCCCCATCACCACCGCCTGGCGCACAACCCTGCCTACACCCATGAGCGACTACCCGACGGCAGCATCCGGTT
The DNA here is from genome assembly GCF_040639295.1 of Nocardioides sp. NPDC023903. Lineage (NCBI taxonomy): Bacteria > Bacillati > Actinomycetota > Actinomycetes > Propionibacteriales > Nocardioidaceae > Nocardioides > Nocardioides sp. NPDC023903. Next base: position 657,166 of record NZ_JBEZZS010000001.1, read on the forward strand.
CACCCGCCGCCCCTAACCGGCTCGCCGAGGCCCTCTCGACTCCACGCTCGCCGGTTCCCTGCTGGTGGGGACATTTCCCCACCGCGGTGAAGGTTCCCCACCCTCCGGAGGGTGGGGAAGCTCCGCGCTCGTGGGGAACTCTTCGGATCAGTGGGCGACGGCTCGCCTGTGAACGATTCACAAGGTCACGCCCACTGTCGTAGGCACCGACGAGGCACCGGGCCGCCCGCGCACGACCAGCCACGGATCCCAAGCCCGTGCCCAACTGAATCCGCTGCGCCACACTCTCGCCGCCGACCCGATACAGGCGAAATCTTTCTCGATCGAAGCAAGGGTCGGCGGCGAACACTGAAACGAAGCAACGGTCACGTCCGCGCTCACCCACCGACCCCAACAACAGGCGGTATCCTCGAAACATGACCGCGTTGCCCGACTGGATGCACCCTCCCCGTGAGGAGGGTTGGTACTCCGAAGACCTCGACATGCTCGTCGAGGCGCCGCGTCATACCGAACTCATCGACGGAGCCCTGGTCTTCAATATGTCACCGCAGCGCCGCTGGCACAGTCGGCTCGTCACGGCCCTGACCAACTCGCTGACTGCGCAGGCGCCGGACGAGTTCGAAGTGGATCGGGAGCTGACGGTGGTGCTCGACAGGCGCAACCGGCCGGAGCCGGACGTGCTGGTGAGCACGGCACGGATCTCCGACCAGGCCTCGTTCTACGATGCCGACACCGTCGCCTTGGTGGTCGAGGTGGTCTCGCCGGAGTCCGAGCACCGCGACCGGGCGGTGAAGCCGCAGAAGTACGCCGAGGCGGGGATCTCCCACTACTGGCGCATCGAGAACGAGGACGGCGCGCCCGCGATCCATGTCTACGAGCGCGACGACCTCACCAACGCCTACGTCCCGATCGGGATCTTCCGCGACCGGCTCGACGTCCCGGTGCCGTTCCCGGTCAAGATCGACCTCACCGATCTGCTCCGCTGACGTCCGCCGCCGGCACCTCGGGCACCTCGCCGGGCAGCTGCTCCTGCTGGACGAGGTGGAGGTAGGAGAGGTGGCGCTCGTACTGGTCGAGGACGTCACCCATCAGCTGCTCGCGTGAGTAGCCGTTGACGTCGTAGCCCTGGGTGCCCTCGGCGAGGTGGACCTCGGCGCGGAAGTACACATCGCCGGTGACCCGGCCGACGGCGAAGGTCGGAGCGGGGCACGGCAGCGGGGTGACCTTGTAGACGAACGCGGGCGCGTCCTCCAGATCGGTGTGGATCTGGACGCCAGCGACGCCGCGTACGGCCTTGGTCTCGGTCACCACCGACGTCAGCCCGTGTGAGGAGAGCTCGGTGGCGACCTCCTCGAGGACCGGCTTCGCGACCGAGTCGATGAATCGCTCGGTGTCCCTGGCGGTGGGATAGGTGACCGAGCGGCGCAACCGCTGCGCGAGCGAAGGACGTACGCCGCCCTCGCCCGCCCCGGCCAGGCGGGCCGAGGAGATCGCGCCCGGGAACGAGTAGCGTGCGCTCGCGGTCTTGAACGACTCCAGCCGTAGCGAGCGATGGAGTCCCACGGCGACCAGGGCGAGCACGATCGAGAAGGGCAGGCCCATGATGATCGTCGCGTTGGTCAGCGTGGTCAGCCACGCGTCACCGCCGGCGAACATCAGAGCGAGGGTCAGCGCGCCGATCGCGACCGACCAGAAGATCCGCACCGGGATCGAGCAGTCGGCCATCGGGTGCGGCAGCCGCGAGGTGAAGTTGCCCATCACCAGCGCGCCCGAGTCGGCCGAGGTGACGTAGTAGAGGAACCCGGTCATGGTGGCGAGCGCGACCAGCGCGATCGCCCCCGGGTAGTTGTCGAGGAAGGCGTAGAAGCCCTGCGCGTAGTTGGCGTTGGTCAGCTCGCCGAACTCGGCGTCGCCGCCGCGGATACGGCCGAGCGCGCTGTTGCCGAAGATCGAGACCCACAGCAGGATGAACCCGAACGGGATCATCATGACGCCGACCAGGAACTGCCGGATCGTCCGCCCGCGCGAGATCCGCGCCAGGAACAGCCCGACGAACGGCGACCAGGCCACCCACCACGCCCAGAAGAAGAGTGTCCACAGGTTCTTCCAGACGCCGACGTCGGGGTTCTCGACGGTGTCGTACGGCATCGTGTCGAAGCTCATCCCGGGCAGGTGCACGAGATAGTCGCCGAGGTTCATCACCAGCGAGTTGAGCAGGAACGCGGTGTTGTCGGAGAAGAGCACGTAGAGCATCAGCGCCAGCGAGAGCAGCACGTTGAGCTCGGAGAGCCGCCGGATGCCCTTGTCGACCCCGGAGACGGCCGAGATCGTGCCGAGCAGCACCGCGACCACGACCAGGCCGACCTGCGCGCCACGGCCCTCGGGGATGCCGAAGAGAACGTTGAGACCCGCGTTGAGCAGGGCGATCGAGATGCCGAGCGAGGTGGCGATGCCGAAGATGGTGCCGAGCACCGCGGCCATGTCGATGCCGTCCCCGAGCCGCCCATGAACCCGCTTGCCGAAGATCGGGTAGAGCGCGGAACGGATCGAGAGCGGCAGCCCGTGGCGGAAGGAGAAGTAGCCCAGCGCCATGCCCATGACGGCGTACATCGCCCAGCCGGACAGGCCGTAGTGGAACAGCGTCCAGCCCACCGCCTGCTCGGCGGCGGCGATGGTGCCGCCCTCGCCGGTCGGCGGGGTGAGGTACTGCGAGACGGGCTCGGCGACCGAGTAGAACATCAGGTCTGCGCCGATCCCGGCCGCGAAGAGCATCGCCGTCCAGGTGAACATCGAGTACTCCGGGCGGGATTCCTCCGGGCCGAGCCGGATCCGCCCGTAGCGGGACAGGCAGATGAACAGCACGAACGCGATCAGCGCAGCGGCGAGTGCGAAGTACCACCAGCCGAAGTACGTCGAGATCCATCCCACGACGCGCCCGATCGCGGCGCCAGAGGTGTCCGGCGCGAGCAGCGTGAAGAGCGTGAACGCGACCACCACCCCGGCGGAGCCGAAGAAGACGGTCTTGTTCAGCTCCGGCTTCGTCGTCGGGATCTCGTCTGGGTCTGCGGCGGGTTCACCCAAGGGCGTACGCGACGGGTCGATTGTCTCCGGCATGAGCTGTCTCCTCCGGTTTGGGGTGCCCGGCAGGCTAGTCCACCCGGTGCCGGTTCGGGTCACGATTGGATTTCAGGACTTGTTGCGCGGGTCCCCCGCAGGCCACAGCGGCGAGTCGTCGCGGTGGCGGTAGTAGGGCACATCGGAGGGCGCCAGCGGCGTGTTGCCGGCGATCAGGTCGGCCGCCTTCTCAGCGACCATCATCACGGGCGCGTAGATGTTGCCGTTGGTGACGTACGGGAAGACGCTCGCGTCCACGACCCGTAGTCCTTCGGTGCCGTGCACCTTCATCGAGGTGGGGTCGGTGACGGCCATCTCGCCGGTCCCCATCGCGGCGGTGCAGGAGGGGTGCAGCGCGGTCTCGGCGTCCTTGCGGACCCACTCGAGGATCTCCTCGTCGGTCTCCACGCTCGGCCCCGGGGACATCTCGCCCGCGTTGAACGGCGCGAAGGCGGGCTGGTTCAGGATGTTGCGCGCCACTCGGACCGCCTCCACCCACTCCTTCCGGTCGGTCGCGGTGGAGAGGTAGTTGAAGAGCATCGACGGCTTCCGCATCGGGTCGGCGCTCTTGATCCGCACGTGTCCGCGGGTATCGGCGTACATCGGGCCGATGTGCACCTGGTAGCCGTGCTGGCCCTTCTCCTGGCCGGGCGCCATCGACCCGTCGTAGCGGATCGCGATCGGCAGGAAGTGGAACATCAGGTTGGGCCAGTCCACGTCCTCGTTGGAGCGGGCGAACCCGCCGCCCTCGAAGTGGTTGGTCGCGCCCAGGCCCTTCTTCTGGAAGAGCCACTGCCAGGCGATCTTGGGCCGCTGGTGCCACACCAGGCCGGGCGCGATCGAGACCGGCTGCTTGGAGGCGTACTGGATGTAGACCTCGAGGTGGTCCTGGAGGTTCTCCCCCACGCCGGGAAGGTTGTGCACGACGTCGATCCCGTGCTGCCGCAGCAGGGACTCCTCCCCCACGCCAGAGAGCTGCAAGAGCTGGGGCGTGTTGATCGCGCCGCCGCAGAGAATCACCTCGCCGGCGCTGACGGTGTGATCGCGGCTCGCTCGGCCGACACCGCGTACGTAGTCCACGCCGGTCGCCCGCGGGACGTCGCCGGAGGTGTCGAAGCGGATCTTGGTGGCGTACGCGAAGGTCTCGACCTCGAGGTTGGGGCGGTTCATCACCGGGTGCAGGTAGGCCCGGGCGGCGGACCAGCGGCGGCCGTCCTTCACGTTGCGGTCGAAGGGGGCGAACCCCTCCTGGCGGTAGCCGTTGACGTCGTCGGTCAGCGGGTAGCCGGCCTCCTGGGCGGCCTCGAAGAACGCCGAGAAGAGCGGGTTGGAGGCAGGGCCGCGCTCGAGATGCAGCGGGCCGGAGCCGCCGCGCCACTGGTCGGCGCCGGAGGTGCCGTCCTCGAGGAAGCGGCTCTCCATGCGCTTGAAGTAGGGCAGGCAGTGGCGGTAGTCCCAGGTCTCCATGCCGGGGTCGGCCGCCCAACGCTCGTAGTCCATCGGGTTGCCGCGCTGGAAGATCATCCCGTTGATCGAGCTCGAGCCGCCGAGCACCTTGCCGCGGGCGTGGTAGACCTTGCGCCCGCCCAGGTGGGGCTCGGGATCGGTCTCGTAGCCCCAGTCGTAGAGCTTCGAGCCGATCGGGAACGGCAGCGCCGCGGGCATGTGGATGAACGGGTCGATCTTGAAGTCGCTGTGACCGGCCTCGAGGACCAGAACCTTCGTGGACGGGTCGGCGCTGAGCCGGTTGGCGAGCCCGGAGCCGGCCGAGCCACCGCCGACGATCACGTAGTCGTAGGTCTGGGTCATCGTCTTCACTTCTCCTCGGCGGTGCTTACGTTGGGGGAGGTCGGGGCGAACCAGTGCTGCGGGCTCGGGTCGATGTTGTGCCAGATGTGCTTGGTCTCGCGGTACTCCTCCAGCCCGGCCTGACCGAGCTCGCGCCCGATCCCGGACTGCTTGTAGCCGCCCCACTCGGCCTGGGCCACGTAGGGGTGGTAGTCGTTGATCCAGACCGTGCCCATCCGGAGCCTGGCGGCGACGCGCTCGGCGCGGCCGGCGTCGGAGGTCCACACCGCGCCGGCGAGGCCGTAGATGGAGTCGTTGGCGATGCGGACGGCGTCGTCCTCGTCGGTGAAGGTCTCCACGGTGAGGACCGGCCCGAAGGACTCGTCCTGGGTGACGGACATGTCGGTGGTGCAGTCGTCGAGGATCGTCGGCAGGTAGTAGAAGCCGTCGGCGAGCGCGGGGTCGTCGGGGCGCTTGCCACCGGTGCGGAGGGTGGCACCCTCGGCGAGACCCTTCGCGACGTACGCCTCCACCTTGTCGCGGTGGGCGCTGCTGGTCAGGGGGCCGGTCTCGGCCTCCTCGTCGAAGGGGCCGCCGAGACGGATCTGCTCGGCCCGGGCGACGAGCTCGTCGACGAAGCTGTCCTTGATCGACTCCTCGATGATCAGCCGCGCACCGGCGGAGCAGACCTGGCCGGAGTGCAGGAAGACGGCGGTCAGCGCGAAGTCGAGCGCGGTCTCGCGGTCGGAGTCGGCGAAGACGATGTTCGGGTTCTTGCCGCCGAGCTCCAGCGCCACCTTCTTCACCGTCGCGGCGGCGTTGGCCATCAGCCGCTTGCCGGTGGCCAGGCCACCGGTGAAGGAGACCAGGTCGACGCGGGGGTCCTCGGACAATGGGGCGCCGGCGGTCGGACCCTCGCCGAGCACCAGGTTGGCGACACCAGCCGGCAGGCCGGCCTCCTCGAGCACCTTCATCAGATGGATCGCACTGTGCGGCGTGATCTCGCTGGGCTTGAGCACGAACGTGTTGCCCGCGGCCAGGCACGGCGCGACCTTCCAGGCGACCTGCAGCAGCGGGTAGTTCCACGGGGTGATCAGCCCGCAGACCCCGATCGGCTCGTGCACGATCCGGCTCTTCACAGCAGGGTTGCCGCTGTCGATCACGCGCCCGGCGTCCTCGGTGGCGACGTGCCCGAAGTGGCGGAACACCGAGACCACGTCGGCGACGTCGTACTCGCTCTCGGCCAGCCGCTTCCCGGTGTCGAGCGACTCCGCCCGGGCGATGATCGCGGTGTCCCGCTCGAGCAGATCGGCAACCCTCAGCAGCAGGTCGCCCCGCTCCCGCGCGGGCGTCCCCGGCCACTCGCCACTGTCGAACGCATTCCGCGCCGCGGCGATCGCGGCCCGGGTGTCCTCCGCTCCAGCCTCCGCAACGGTTCCGACGACCGCGCCGTCGGCGGGACAGCGGATCTCCCGCTGCTCGCCCGACTGCGCAGGCAACCAGCGCCCGTCGATGTAGATCTGGCTCATGCAACCTCCGACGTCGGGTTGCTCAACAGGCAACCGCGGGTGAATTGCAAATGATCCTGCGCCGACGTGAAGGGCCAGGTCAAGGCCTGGGAGGACAAAATTGTTGCAGGTGGTACAAAATTGTTGCAACTGATACAAATGGCAGCGGCGGTTGTTACAGTCGCCGCATGACGACCGGTGGTACCGCGCCTGCGAAGGATCCACAGCGCCGCGCTGCCTGGGCCGAGCGGGCGACCGACTACGTCCACGAGCACGGCCTGATCGGCCTGAGTCTGCGCCCGCTAGCGGCCGAGCTGGGCACCAGCAACCGGGTCCTGCTCTACCACTTCGGTACCAAGGACCAACTGGTCGCCGACGTGCTCCGCACATCCAACGATCGGTCGGTCGCCGAGGTCGCCACACTCGAGCCCTCCAAGGACCTGCGATCGGCCGTCTATGACCTCTGGGCGGTGATGGAGGGCGATCGGTGCAGCCGGATCTACGTGGAGGCGGCAGCGCTCGGTCTCTTCGGCAGGGAGCCGTACGTCTCGGCGGTCCGCGAAGCCAACACGCTGTGGATGGGCGTTCTCATCGCGCACCTGGACAAGTCCGGCGTGGATCCCGTCGTCGCCGAACGGGCAGCCCACGTCATCGACGCCGCCTTCATGGGCTTCCAGCTCAGCCTGGGTCCCGACGGCAGCCTCCCAGAGCGCGCCCAGTCCGTCGACGATCTAGCGGACGCCGTCGCCGCTCTGGCCTGATGGCGCGACCGCGACGCGGATCGCTCCAGTCGATGTCACACCGCCGGGTCCTGGACGGAGATCGCCCCGATCGCTTGATTTCGCGACGCTGCGGCGCCGACGCCGTTAGCCTCGATGGTTGACCGAGTTGGCCGCTGATGGAGGCATGCGCATGATTCGTTCGGGCTCTATCCAAATTCTGACAACGGCGTTGGCAGTCGGCGTCGCCATGATGCTCATCGCCACTTCGACGACGTCATCCGCCACAGCTCAACCCCGGGCCGAACACCTGGGCAAGGCCGAGACCCCAGTGCCCGGCCTGGTGCCGAAGCCGCTCCAGCTGAGCGCCAAGGGCGGTCCCGGTTTCGTCCTGACCGAGCAGTCGCGGATCGTCGCCCGCGGCACTGACGCCGACGAGGTCGGTGCCCTCATGGCCGCCGAGCTGCGCCCGGCGACCGGCTTCGACCTCCCGGTCGTCACCGGCAGGCCGACCCCTCGCGACGTCGTCCTGACCGTCGACCCCGAGGCCGGGTTCGACGAGGTCGAGGGCAACCCGGAGGCGTACAAGATCTCCTCGACGGCCAACGGGGTCAGGGTCACCGGGGCGAGTCGCCACGGGCTGTTCAACGGCACCCAGACGCTGCGTCAACTGCTGCCGGCGTTCGCCGCGTCTCCCTCGCGCGTCAACACGACGTGGACGGTGCCGGCGGTCTCGATCCTGGACGCGCCGCGATTCAGCTACCGCGGACTCATGCTCGATGTTGCCCGCTCGTTCCTCGAGGTCGACGAGGTCAAGCAGGTCATCGACGCCGCGGCGGCGGCCAAGATCTCGGTGCTGCACATGCACCTGGCCGACGACCAGGGATGGCGGATCGAGATCACCAACTCCGGTCGGGCGGCCGGTGACGACATCGACTACACGGCGCTGACCCGGGTCTCGGGAGCGACCGCGGTGCTCGGCAACCCGTATCAGAGCGCCGACGGTCACACCGGGTTCTACACCCAGGACGACTACCGCTCGCTGGTGCGGTATGCCGCCGAGCGCGAGATCGAGATCATCCCCGAGATCGACATCCCTGGCCACACGAATGCCGCCCTGGCCTCGATCCCGCAGCTCAACACCGCCGGGTCGAGCCACCCGGCGACCGAGGACGAGCCGGTTGCGCCACACAACGGGACCATCGACGTCGGCTACTCCTACCTCGATCCGACCTCCGAGGTGACCTACACCTTCATCGAGCACGTCTTCTCGCAGCTCGCTGCGCTCACGCCGTCCGAGTTCCTGCACGTCGGCGGCGACGAGTCGCATGCGATGACGCAGCGCTATGGCCACGCCGGCTACGTGGCGTTCGTCGAGCGGGCACTCGCGATCGTCCACGGACTCGGTAAGAAGACGATCGGCTGGAACGAGTACGCCGAATCCGGGCTCACCGCGGGTGATGGTGTTCAGTACTGGGCCGGCACGACCGAGCACGCGAAACGCGCCGTCATCGAGGACGGCGCCAAGCTGCTCGTCTCGCCGGGCAACATGTCCTACCTCGACATGAAATATCACCCGAAGACGCCGATCGGGCTCTCTTGGGCGTGCTCGGGCGACTGCGACGTCACGCACTACTACGACTGGAGCCCGCAGGAGGTCATCGCGGGAGTCGGGGACGAGCACATCCTCGGCACCGAGGCGCCGCTGTGGTCCGAGACGATCCGGGGCGTCGACCAGGCCGAGTTCATGATCTTCCCGCGCATCCTCGCGCACGGGGAGATCGGCTGGACCGCCGAGTCGCTGCGCTCGCCGTCGGACTTCGCGGCGCGGCTCGTCTCCGTCGGTCCGCGACTGGCCGCCGCCGGCACCAACTTCTACGACGGGCCACAGATCGCCTGGTCGACCGAGTTGGCCGGAACCGATGCTGCGCTGTCGGTCGGATCGGCCGGATCGGTGTCGGTCGGACTGCTCGCCGCCCCCGGGACCAAGACGGACGGGACCGCGGTCACCGTCGACGAGGTCGACGACGCGGACAGCACCGGTGGCTCGTCGCTGACCGCACCGCTCACGGCGACGGTCGATTTCGGGGACGGGTCGGCTCCGGTCCCCGCACGGTTCACCGTGTCTGAACCCCGGGATTCGCTTCACGCTGCCGGGGTCTATGCGGTGACGGCCGCTCATGCGTACGACTCCCCGGGGACGTACCGCGGCACGATCACGGCCTCCGACGGCTCGAGGGCGAGGTTCATCATCACGGTTTCCTGACCGAGTGGATGTCACAGACCTGGCGGGGCCGGTGTCCTTGGGGTATGAGCAACCAAGGAACCTTCAGGAGGAGCCGGGTCGTGGTCATCGGCGGCGGATATGCCGGCGTGATGGCCGCGAACCGACTCACCAAGCGCGACGACATCGCCATCACCCTGGTCAACTCGCGCGACCACTTCGTCGAGCGGATCCGGCTGCACCAGCTGGTCGCCGGCTCGTCCGAGGCCGTGGTGGCCTACGCCGACGTCCTCAGCCCGCGCGTGCGTCTGCTCGTCGGCACGGTGAGCGCCATCGATGCCGCCGCGCGGACGGTCGCGCTCGAGGACGGGCAGGAAGTGGCGTACGACTATCTGGTCTACGCCGTCGGCAGCACCGGCGAGACGCAGGTCGCGGGAGCGCAGGAGCACGCCTTCGGCATCTCGACCTATGAGGAGGCGACCCGGCTGCGGGCCGCTCTGGAGACGACGCCGGCCGACGCGCCGGTGGTCGTCGTCGGCGGCGGACCGACCGGCATCGAGGTCTCCTCCGAGCTCGCCGAGGCCGGCCGAAACGTGGCACTGATCTGCGGCGACAGGCTCGGCCCGTGGCTGCACGAGAAGGGCCGGGCAGACGCCGAGCGCGCCCTGCGGCGGCTGGGCGTCGGCATCGTCGAGGGCGCCCGGGTGGCGGAGGTGCTGGACGGCCGCGTACGCCTCGACAACGGCCGCGAGCTGACCAGCTCGGTGACGATCTGGACCGCCGGGTTCACCGCGCCGGATCTGGCCCGCCGCAGCGGGCTCTCCACCGACGAAGTCGGCCGGCTGGTCACCGACGAGACCCTGACCAGCGTCGACGACGACAGGATCGTCGCGACCGGGGACGCCTCGGCGCCGTCGGGGCTGCCGTACCGGATGAGCTGCCAGGCGGCCAACCAGCTCGGGCCGTTGGCGGCCGAGACGGTGCTCAAGCGCCTCGCGGGCGCGACACCGAAGCCGGTCAGCATCGGGTTCGTGGGCGAGTGCATCAGTATCGGCCGCGGGCTGGGCCTGGTGAACTTCTCCCGCCGCGACGACTCGGCCGTGGGCGCCCGCCTCCGTGGCGTGCCCGCAGCGAAGGTGAAGGAGCTGGTCTGCCGCAGCACGATCTGGGCCCTGAGAATGGAGGCGCGTCACCCGGGCTCCGCGATCGGCCTCAAGGACGGGTCGCGCGCCGCACGCGTCCAGGCGGCAGCGGTCACGCCGCTGGTCCGGGAGCCCAGCCTGTGAGTCTCGCGGTCACCGTCGTCGCCTGGCTCCTGGCCGCGCTCCTGCTCGTCGTCGGGGTGGCCCATCTGGTCGCGCCCGGCAAGGTGGAGCCGCTCGTTCCGGAGTGGTGGCCGGCCAAGCGGCTGACGGTGTACACCTCCGGGATCGCCGAGGTGGTGATCGGAATCGGCCTGCTGGTCTCGGCCACCCGCCCCTGGGCGGCGGGCGTGGCGGTGCTGATGTTCCTCGCCTACACGCTCGTCCACCTCGACGACCTCCGCCACACGGCCGGTGCCTCCCGCCTCAGCGACACCACCGGCGGGGTCGTCACCCGGGGCGTCGTGAACCTCGCGTATGCCGGGCTGGCCCTCTTCGTCTGCCTCGGCTGAGCCTTCGGGAGGAGTTCAGGCAGGGGACGTACGGCGGTCGCCACGGGATCACGCTGCCCGGCCAGGTTGAGGGCCACCCTCACCGAAAGAGATCCCGATGCGTACCTTCGTCCGGTCGCTGACCGCGGTCCTCGCCGCGGCCGCGTTCCTCTCCCCCACCGCCGCCACGGCGACCACGACCGACTCCACGCGGACGTCCGCTGACCTCGGTACGCCGCACCCGCAGGCGCATGCGCACAACGACTACGAGCACGAGCGTCCGTTGCTCGATGCCCTGGAGCACGGCTTCACGAGCGTCGAGGCCGACGTGTGGCTGGTCGACGGCGAGCTGCTGGTGGCGCACGACGCGAAGGACCTCGACCCGGCGCGGACGCTGGAGGGTCTCTACCTCGCCCCACTCAAGAAGCTCGTCAGCGGCAAGGGACGCGACGTCTACCCGGGCTACGACGGCACCTTCCAGCTCCTGATCGACATCAAGAACACCGGCGAGGCGACCTACGCGGCGATCGAGAAGGAGCTCGGCGGCTACGAGGAGCTCTTCACCCGCTACGAGAACGGCACCGTCAAGGACGGTCCGGTCGAGGCGGTCATCAGCGGTGACCGGCCGCTGGAGACGATGCGGAGCGCGACCGAGCGGTTCAGCTTCTACGACGGCCGGATGAGCGACCTCCACTCCGGCATGCCGGCCTCGCTGATGCCGCTGGTCAGCGACAACTGGACCAAGGTCTTCGTCTGGCAGGGCATCGGCCCGATGCCGGAGACCGAGCGCCGCAAACTTCACGAGATCGTCGATCACGCTCATGCCCAGGGCTACCGGGTGCGCTTCTGGGCGACGCCGGACGCCGACGGCCCCGCGCGCGAGGCGGTCTGGACCGAGCTGCTCGCAGCCGGGGTCGACCACATCAACACCGACGACCTCGAGGATCTGGACACCTTCCTGACCGCCAACGGGTAGGCACGTCCCAAGGTCGATGTCACAGTCCGAGGCGCCGTCTCGTCCCGAAGGTGGAAGATGTGGACCTGAGGGAGGACGACCGTGACACCTGAGACCGAGATCGAGTTCGAGGAGCTGCGCCCGCTGCTGTTCTCGATCGCTTACCGGATCCTCGGCAGCGTGAGCGAGGCGGAGGACGCGGTGCAGGAGACCTGGCTCCGACTGGAGGGGACCTCGACGCAGCCCGACTCGCTCAAGGCGTACCTCTCGACCGTGGTCACCCGGATCTCGCTCGACGTGCTGCGCTCCGCGCGGGTGCGGCGGGAGACGTACGTCGGGCCGTGGTTCCCCGAGCCGCTGCCGACCGACAGCCACGTCGACGAGCATGCTGGCCTCTACGCCAGCCCTGAGCGCGCGACGGAGCTGGCCGACTCGGTGTCGATGGCCGCGCTGCTGCTCCTCGAGCGGCTCAGTCCGCTGGAGCGGGCGGTCTTCGTGCTTCGCGAGGTCTTCCACTTCGGCTTCGCCGACATCGCCGCGGCGGTCGACCGTTCCGAGGCCGCCTGCCGTCAGCTCGCCTCCCGGGCGCGGCGGCACATGGACGAGGGCAAGCCGCGGTTCGAGGCCGACCGGCGCAAGCGGGTCGAGCTCTCCAGCCGGTTTTTCGAGGCGCTGCGCGACGGCGACCTCGACCGGCTCCAGGCACTGCTGGCCGCCGACGTCGAGACCGTCAACGACGGTGGTGGCGTCGCCGGTGGCTCCGGTGGCCGCTACGGCGCCGAGAAGGCCGCCCGCATCCTGATCGCGGCCGTGCCGCCGCTGCTCGCCATCGGCGCCCACCTCGAGCAGCGCGAGCTCAACGGCGAGCCGGGTGCCATCCTGCGCGACCCCGACGGCGCCATCCTCGGCACCTGGACCCTCGACATCCTCGATGGCCAGGTCCAGCGGATCCGCTCGGTCACCAACCCCGAGAAGCTGGGCCACCTGGGCCCGGTCGCCGACCTGAAGGACGTCGTACGCCGCCGCAACCGCCACCGTCGCGGACTGTGACCGGTGGTCACAGCCCGCGACGCGGGGGTTGAGCGGGTCAGCGGGTCAGACCGTTGCGCCCTGCCGGGCCAGCGGCCGCATACCGAGGTCGGCGGTGCGTACGTCCTTGGTCTCGCGGGCGGTCAGAGCGGCGACCGACGCGACGAGGCAGACGACCGCGGTGTAGCCCGCGGTGACGACCCATCCACCCTCCTGCACGCCACCCAGAGCGGTGACGATCGAGGGCGTGAACCCGGCCAGCATGAAGCCGATCTGGGTGCCGATCGCGACACCGGAGAAGCGCACCGGGGTCGAGAACATCTCGCCGTAGAACGACGGCCAGGTCGCGTTCGCTGCCGCGTAGCCGAAGGAGAAGGTGACGATCGCGAGCGCGAAGACGAGCAGCTCGTTGCCCTGGCTCATCGAGAGCAGGTAGAACGGCATCATCACCGCACTGGCCACGGCGCCGTAGATGAAGACCGGCTTGCGTCCGATCCGGTCCGCGAGCCGGCCGAACATCGGCTGGGTGAACAGCGCGACGACGTTGGCCGCGACGACCAGCCACAGCGTGATCGAGTCGACCATGCCGACCGCGACGCCGTAGGCGATGGCCAGGTTGCCGAAGACCGTGGAGACGGCCGCGATGAAGGCGCAGCAGATGACCCGCAGCACGTCGACCCAGTGGTCACGCAGCAGCACCGCGAGGGGCAGCTTGGCGACCTCGTTGTTGGCCTTGGCCTCCTCGAACTCCGGGGTCTCGTTGAGGCGGCTGCGGATGAAGAACGCCACCACCACGACAATCGCGGAGAGCCAGAACGGGATCCGCCAGCCGATGCCGTACTTGATGTCGTCGGGCAGCGCTACGACCGGGATGAAGACCAGCGCGGCCAGGATCTGGCCGCCCTGGGTGCCGGTGAGGGTCCAGGACGTGTAGAAGGAGCGCTTGTCGTCGGGGGCGTGCTCGAGCGTGAGCGAGCTGGCGCCGGCCTGCTCGCCCGCGGCCGAGAGCCCCTGGAGCAGCCGGCAGAAGACCAGCAGTGCGGGCGCGATCCAGCCAGCCTGATCGTACGTCGGCAGACAGCCGATCAGGAACGTGCCGCCACCCATCAGCAGCAGGGTGAACAGCAGCACCTTCCGGCGGCCGATCCGGTCACCGAAGTGACCGACGAAGACCGCGCCGACAGGACGGGCGACGTACGCGAACGCGAACGTCGCGAACGACATCACCAGCGCGGCATCGCCGGTGCTGGGGAAGAAGACGTGCGGAAAGATCAGCGCCGCGGCAGAGCCGAAGACGAAGAAGTCGTAGTACTCGACGGCACTGCCCATGAAGCTGGCCAGCGCGGCCCGTACCGGGGTCTTGCCTTCTTGGTTCTCGGTGTCAGGTCCCGCCATCGGGTCCTCCTCGGGTAGGCCCGCGGTTCCTGACCGCGGACGGGTGGGGGGTGTCTGAAGTTTGGGTCAGCCGGCCGCGGCCAGCTCGCGCAGGTGGGCGAGCATCCGCTCGGCATCGGGGTCGATGCCGGTGATCAGCCGGAAGGCGTCGACGGCCTGGTAGACCGCCATGTGGCCTCCGTGGAGCGTCCGGCAGCCGACCTCACGCGCCGCCTGCAGCAACGCGGTGTCCAGAGGCCGGTAGACGATGTCCGCCACCCACAGCTCGGGGCGGAGGAGACTCGTGTCCAGCGGCGTACCGGGGTGGTCGGCCATGCCGACCGGGGTGCAGTTGACCAGTCCGTCAGCGTCGGGAAGAAGCGCCGGCAGCTTGTCGACGTGGCTCGCCTCGACGGTGCTCTCCGGGTGGTGACGCCGGATCTCCTCGACGCGCGCCTGGGCACGGTCGAGGTCCATGTCGGCGATGACCAGCTGGTCGACACCCTGGCCCACGAGCGCGTGAGCGACGGCCGAGCCCGCCCCTCCCGCGCCGAGCTGCACGACGGTGCCGAGCGGGGCACCCGGCATCCCGGTACGCAGCGCGTGACCGAAGCCGGTCGTGTCGGTGTTGTAGCCGACCGCACCCTCATCGGTGAAGACGACGGTGTTGACCGCACCGAGCCGGGCCGCGGTGTCGTCGAGCCGGTCGAGGTGCTCGATCACGAGCTCCTTGCACGGGTGGGTGATGTTGAGCGCGTCGAAGCCGAGCCGTCGAGCCTCCCTCATCAGGTCGCCCACACCTTCGGCCGGGACGCCCAGCTCGGTGATGTCGAGCGTCTTGTAGACGTACGACAAACCGTGCTCGAACCCTTCGCGCATGTGCAGCGCCGGACTCAGCGAGGGTCCTACTCCCGCGCCGATCAGGCCGACAAGAAACGAAGACTTCATCCAGACGATCCTTAATGTACGAACTAGTACGTTACGAGAGTGAAGGGGATCACATCCGGCCCCGCATCGTCAACCCCGGCACGGCAAAAAGCCCGTCCCCGCGGCGCGGGAACGGGCTCTTCGGGGGTGTGCGTCAGTGAGCGGTGAGCCAACCGACGACGATGTCGCCGAGGATGCGGCGGTGGCGCTCGCGTACGTCCGGCGCGAGCATGTCCCGGCCGAACAGGAAGCCGAAGGTGGCGCTGTTGGCAACCTGGAAGACGCAGTAGGAGCTGATCATCATGTGCACGTCGATGGCGTCGACGTCGGCGCGGAGCTCGCCGGAGGCGCGGCCGCGGGCGAGCACCTCCTCGAGGACGCTGGCGGCCGGGGCGCCGAGCTCGCGCAGCGACTCGACCTTCTCCAGGTGCCGGCCACGGTGGATGTTCTCGACGGAGACGAGGCGGATGAAGTCGGGGTGGTCGACATGGTGGTCGAAGGTGAGCTCGGCGATGCGGCGGATCGCGTCGACCGGCTCGAGGTCGCCGGCGTGCAGGCTCTGCTCGAGCTCGCGGATCCGGCGATAGGCAGCCTCGAGCACAGCGAGGAACAGCCCCTCCTTGCCGCCGAAGTAGTAGTAGATCATCCGCTTCGTGGTGCGGGTGCGCTCGGCGATCTCGTCGACCCGCGCACCGGAGTAGCCCTGCTCGGAGAAGATCTCGGTCGCGACCTCGAGCAAATCAGACCGGGTGCGTTCGGCATCACGAGACTGAACCATGCACCGAGCCTAGAGCACGACTGGCTTCCCAACGCGGATCAATGTATGTACCGTTTCGTACATTAGCGACGAACGGAGAACCATGCGCACCTCGATCGCCACGGTCTGCCTCAGCGGCGGCCTGGTCCAGAAGATGTACGCCGCGGCCGAAGCCGGCTTCGACGCGATCGAGATCTTCGAGCCCGACCTCATCGCCGCACCTCAGTCCCCCGAGGAGATCCGGGCGCTCGCCGAACGGCTCGGGCTCACCCTCGACCTCTACCAGCCCTTCCGCGACGCCGAAGGCGTCGACGAGACCGCCTTCCAGGACGTACTGCACCGCGCCGAGGCGAAGTTCCGGCTGATGCGCCGGCTCGGCATCGACCTGATGCTGGTCTGCAGCAACGTCGGCACC
Source organism: Nocardioides sp. NPDC023903 (assembly GCF_040639295.1). Classification (NCBI taxonomy): domain Bacteria; kingdom Bacillati; phylum Actinomycetota; class Actinomycetes; order Propionibacteriales; family Nocardioidaceae; genus Nocardioides; species Nocardioides sp. NPDC023903. The sequence goes on from NZ_JBEZZS010000001.1 coordinate 673,609, forward strand.
GCGACTGTCGACAACGACGAGGTCTCCGCGGGACAGCTGCGGCGGCTGGGCGATCTCGCCGCGACGTACGACGTCCGGCTCGCCTACGAGGCGCTCGCCTGGGGACGGTTCGTCGACGACTACCGGCGCTCGTGGCGCATCGTCGAGCTCGCCGACCACCCCAACGTCGGGATCTGCCTGGACAGCTTCCATATCCTCTCGCGCGGCCACGACCCCAAGCAGATCGAGGAGATCCCGGCCGAGAAGATCTTCTTCCTGCAGCTGGCCGACGCTCCCGCGCTCAGCATGGACGTGCTCTCCTGGAGCCGCCACCACCGGCTCTTCCCCGGCGAGGGCAGCTTCGACCTGCCGGCGTTCCTCGGCCACGTGCTGCGCGCCGGCTACGACGGCCCGCTGTCGCTGGAGGTCTTCAACGACACCTTCCGCCAGACCGATCCGGTCCGCACCGCCCGTCAGGCCCAGCGCTCGCTGCGCTGGCTTGCCGACCGCACCGCCGACCTGCTTGGCGATGAGGCCAACCACGCCCAGCGCCCACTCCCCCGGCTGCCCCAGGTGGCCGCGCCCGAGGCCTTCGACTTCGTCGAGATCAAGGCGCCGGACACCTCCGGGGTCGAGGTGCTGCTCGAGCAGCTCGGCTTCGACTTCGGTGGCCGCCACCGCAGCAAGCAGGTGCGCCTGTGGACCTGGGGCTCGGCCCGCATCGTGTGCAACGACGTACCCAGCAGCCCGGCCGAGCCGCGCATCGCGGCCGTCGGCTTCGACGTCGCCGACTCGGACCCGGCCGCCGAGCGCGCCGCCCGGCTGATGGCGCCGCCGGTCCACCGCCGGACGTACGCCGGTGAGCAGGCGCTGCGCGCCTTCACCTCTCCCGACGGCACCGAGGTCTTCCTCTCGCACGCGGAGGACTGGATCGGCGAGTTCGACGGCGGAGCCTCGAGCACCGATGGGCACGCCGTGCGGATCGACCACGTCAACCTGGTCCAGCCCTGGCACAGCTTCGACGAGGCGGTCCTCTTCTACACCAGCGTGCTGTCGCTGAACCCGCAGCCGACCCAGGAGGTCGCCGGTCCGTCCGGCCTCGTACGCAGCCAGGTGATGAGCTCGCCGGCCGGCGGCGTACGCCTTCCGCTCAACCTGCTCCCGACCGGACAGCTTCCCAACGACCAGCAGAGCCACGCCCAGCACATCGCCCTCGCCTGCCACGACATCATCGGGGTCGTCGCGGCCGCCCGGGAGCGCGGTCTGCGGCCGCTCGAGGTCCCGGGCAACTACTACGACGACCTGGTCGCCCGCTTCGGCCTCGCCGACGACCTCGTCACCACCCTGCGCGACCTCGATCTGCTCTACGACCGCGATGCCGACGGCGAATACCTGCACTGCTACACCGAGACCGTCGGCGAGGTCTTCTTCGAGCTCGTCGAGCGGCGCGACCGCTACGACGGCTACGGCGCCGGCAACGCCCCCGTACGGCTAGTCAGCCAGGCGACCGCTGGTTGAGCCCGGCGAGCGCCAGCGAGCCGGTGTCGAAACCAACACAGTTCGTACGCGCGACTGTGTTGGTCTCGACACGGATTCGCTCGTTCCTCACGAATCCGGCTCGACCAGCGGGGTCAGAAGTTGCCGCGGCGCTCCTGCTCGCGCTCGATGGCCTCGAAGAGGGCCTTGAAGTTGCCCTTGCCGAAGCCGAGGGAGCCGTGGCGCTCGATCATCTCGAAGAAGACCGTGGGGCGGTCGCCGATCGGCTTGGTGAAGATCTGCAGCAGGTAGCCGTCCTCGTCGCGGTCGACCAGGATGCCGCGCTTCTGCAGCTCCTCGATCGGCACGCGGACCTCACCGATCCGGGCGCGCAGCTCGGGGTCCTCGTAGTAGGAGTCGGGGGTGTTGAGGAACTCGATGCCGGCGTCGCGCAGTGCGTCGACGGTGGCCAGGATGTCGCCGGTGGCCAGGGCGAGGTGCTGGGCGCCGGGGCCCTGGTAGAACTCCAGGTACTCGTCGATCTGCGACTTCTTCTTGGCGATCGCCGGCTCGTTGAGCGGGAACTTCACCCGGTGGTTGCCGTTGGCCACGACCTTCGACATCAGGGCGGAGTAGTCGGTGGCGATGTCGTCGCCGATGAACTCGGCCATGTTGGTGAAACCCATGACGCGGCCGTAGAAGTCGACCCACTCGTCCATCTTGCCGAGCTCGACGTTGCCGACGACGTGGTCGAGCGCCTGGAAGAGGCGCTTGGGGGCGCCCTCGGGCTTCTTCAGCGTCGAGGTGCGGGTGACATAGCCGGGCAGGTAGGGGCCGTCGTAGCCGGACCGGTCGACCAGCGTGTGGCGGGTCTCGCCGTAGGTGGCGATGGCGGCGATTCGCACGGTGCCGTGCTCGTCGCTCACGTCGTGGGGCTCCTCCAGGACGCGGGCGCCCTGCTTGCGGGCGTGCTCGATGCAGCGGTCGACGGCGGGCACCTCGAGGGCGATGTCGATGACGCCGTCACCGTGGCGGGCGTGGTGGGTGATGATCTCGCTCTCGGGAGCGACGCCGCCCTTGATCACGAACCGCACTCCCCCGCTGCGCAGCACGTACGCGTGGTGGTCGCGGTTGCCGGTCTCGGGACCGGAGTAGGCGACGAGCTCCATGCCGAAGGCACTCTGGAAGAAGTGGGCGGTCTGGGTGGCGTTGCCGACAGCCCACACGACCGCGTCCCAGCCGGTGACCGGGAAGGGGTCGGAGGTGTCGTCGTAGGCCACCAGGCCGACGAGCTGCTCCAGCTCGGCCAGCCCGAGTCCGGCGAGCTTCTCTTGGTTGGTCAGGGTGTCTGCAAGCGTCATGCGGGCAAGTCAAGTGGGCCGAGTCACACCAAACAAGTTGACCACCGAGCACTGGTCAATCTGTCAGATCGGACCAGCATCCATCACGCTTGGCTAGGCAATCTGACTACCATCGAGCCATGAACCTCGATGACCTCGACGTCACCCTGCTGGAGACCCTGCACGCCCACCCGCGAGTCGGCGACCTCGAGCTCTCCCGGGTCGCCGGCGTCGCCCGCGCCACCGTGCAGAGCCGGCTGCGCAAGATGACCGAGGCCGGGGTGATCCGTGACTGGGCGCCGACCATCGACCCGGCCGCCGCCGGCCACACGGTCCAGGCGTTCGTGACCCTGGAGATCTCCCAGGGAGCCCTCGAGGACGTACGTCGCGACCTCGCCGAGATCCCCGAGGTGCTGGAGGCGTACGTCACCACGGGCTCCTTCGACGTCTTCTGCAAGGTGGCGACCGGGTCGCACGCGAAGCTGCAGGAGGTGCTCGTACGCATCGACCAGTCCCATGCCGTCGTCCGCTCCACCAGCGTGGTCACCCTCTCCACCCTGATCGAGCCGCGCACCCTCGACCTGCTGCGCACCGGAGCCACACCGCGCTGACCGATGGCTCAGGAGGCTCTGGGCAGCTCGACCGAGACCCGGAGCCCACCGCCGGAACGGGCCAGCACGGCGAGGTTGCCGTCGTGGGCGCGGGTGATGCTTTTGACGATCGCCAGGCCCAGGCCGACCCCGGCATGGTCACCGTGGATGCGCTGGGTGCCGCGCTGGAACGGCTCGGTGAGCGTGGCCACGAGCTCGCGGGAGAGCTCCTCGCCGGTGTTCGCGACGGTGAGGACCACGCTCCTCTCGTTCGCGCTGATCGTGACCGACACCGAGCCGTCCTCGGGCAGGTTGTGGACGATCGCGTTGTGGATCAGGTTGGTCGCGACCTGCAGCAACAGCGCCGGCGAGCCGCTGACCGACGCCTGGTCTCCGGACGTCTCGATCTTCACGCCGCGCTGCTCGGCCAGCGGCAGCAGCGTCTCGACCGCCTCCTCGGCGACCAGCGACAGGTCGACCGGCTCACGGGCGAAGGAGCGTTGGTCGGCTCGGCTGAGCACGAGCAGAGCCTCGGTGAGGTCGATAGCGCGGGAGTTGATCAGGCGCAGCCGGTCGACGAGCTCGTCGACGTCACGGTTCGGGTCCTTGCCCGCGACGTCGAGCAGCGTCTGCGTGATGGCGAGGGGCGTGCGCAGCTCGTGGGAGGCGTTGGCCGCGAACCGCTGCTGCTCGGCGACCTGCGACTCGAGCTTCGCGAGCATGTCGTCGAAGCCGTCGGCCAGCTCACGGAACTCGTCGCCGGGGCCCTCGAGCTCGATCCGGTGCGAGAGCGACCCGGTCGCTGCCGTACGTGTGGCCTCGGTGATCTTCGTCAGCGGCGCCAACATCCGGCCGGCGAGGATCCAGCCTCCCACCAGGCCGAACACAACGAGGAAGCCCATCATCGTGGCCGCCCGTGGCACGAAGGCGCGCTCCAAATCCGAGCGGTTCGGGACGAAGGGAGCACTCGGGCTCCCCGGCCGCTGCGGCCACTCCAGCCACACCCCGTCGGGGACGTAGCGCAGCAGAAAGACCCACACGACCGCGAGCAGCAGCACCCCGGTGACCACGATGACCCCGGCGTAGCTGAGCGTCAGCTTGAGCCTGACGCTCACCCCCGGACGTCTAGGAATCGACATCGATCCGGTATCCGACGCCCGGTACGGTGGCGATGATCGCGGGCTCGCCGAGCCGTTTGCGCAGCGCGGAGACGGTGATGCGTACGGCGTTGGTGAACGGGTCTGCGTTTTCGTCCCAGGCCCGCTCCAGCAGCTCCTCGGCGCTGACCACGCCGCCCTCGGCGGCGGCGAGCACCTCGAGCACGGCGAACTGCTTGCGGGTCAACGCGACGTAGCGGCCGTCGCGGTAGACCTCGCGGCGGAACGGGTCGACCCGCAGGCCGGCGATCTCCCGTACCGGCGGCCGGTTGTAGGCGCGGCGCCGGTCGAGCGCGCGCAGCCGCAGCACCAGCTCACGCAGCTCGAACGGCTTGGTCAGGTAGTCGTCGGCACCGAGCTCGAACCCGGAGGCCTTGTCGTCGAGCCGGTCGGCCGCGGTGAGCATCAGGATCGGCATCCCGGTGCCGGAGGCAACGATGCGCTTGGCGACCTCATCCCCCGAAGGCCCAGGGATGTCACGGTCGAGCACGGCGATGTCATAGGCGTTGACGCTCAACAGCTCCAGAGCCGTGTCCCCGTCACCGGCGATGTCGGCGGCGATCGCCTCCAGCCGCAACCCGTCCCGGATCGCTCCAGCCATCAACGGCTCGTCTTCGACCACCAGCACCCGCATGCTCTGATCCTAGGTTGATGACATATCGCCGACGTATCCGAAATGCCATACGCCCTGACGACATCTCCGCGGGTTGACTGGCACGGTGACCTTCACTGTCCGACCGATCAGCCCCGCCGAGCACCTCGACCACGTCCGGTCGCGGCGATCGGTCAGCTTCCTGCAGACCCCGGCCTGGGCCGACGTGAAGACCGAGTGGCGCAGCGAGTCGCTGGGTTGGTACGCCGGCGACCGGCTGGCCGGGACCGGACTGGTGCTGCACCGGCCGGTGCCGCGGCTGGGCTACACGCTGGCCTACCTCCCCTGGGGTCCCGACATCGACTGGGCCGGCGGGCTCACCGTCTGGTTCCCGCCGCTGGTCGCCTACCTGCGGTCGCAGGGCGCGTTCGCGATCCGGGTCGCTCCCCCGGTGCCCACCGAAACCTGGAACGCGGCGCAGGTCAAGGAGGGCATCGCCGATCCCGAGGTCGTACGCCTCACCGACGTCCCTGGCCGGGCCGACCCGGTCGGCGCAGGAGTGACACGCTATCTCCGCGACTCCGGCTGGATCCCGCAGAACCCCGAGGACGGGTTCGGGGCGGGGCAGCCGCAGTTCACGTACGAGATCCCGCTGCGCCACCCCGACGGAACCGCCCGGTCCGAGGACGACGTGCTCGCGGGGATGAACCAGCTCTGGCGGCGCAACATCAAGAAGGCCGCCAAGGCCGGCGTCGAGGTCACCACGTCGGTCGGCGGCGAGGACCTGAAGGCCTTCCACGACCTCTACATCCACACCGCCGAGCGCGACCACTTCACACCGCGGCCGCTGGCCTACTTCGAGAAGATGTTCGCGGCTCTGTCCGCCGAGGACAGCGACCGGATCAAGCTCTATCTGGCCCGTCACGACGGCGACCTGGTGGCCGCGACGATCTATGTCCGCGTCGGCGCTCACGCCTGGTACGTCTACGGCGCCTCCTCCACGGAAAAGCGGGACGTACGCGGCTCCAACGCCTGTCAGTGGGCGATGATCCGCGACTCGCTGGCCGCCGGCTGCGACGTCTACGACCTGCGTGGGATCACCCCCACCCTGTCCACCGACGACTCCCACGTCGGGCTGATCCAGTTCAAGGTCGGCACCGGCGGGCAGGCGGTGAGGTACGTCGGCGAGTGGGACCTGCCGCTGCGGCCGATCGTCTACCGGGCCTTCGACCTCTACATGAGGCGGCGAGGCCAGTGATGGTGAACGAATCGGGCTCACTCACCTTCACGGGCATCGCCCTGCTCACCATCCTGGCGCTGCCCGTGGCGGTGCTGGCGGTGCCGGTCCTGGCGATGTTGCGCCGGGCACTCGGTGTCACGCCGGGCCGCGCATGGCGTACGTCGCTGGCCGAGGTCGCGATCGTCTACGGCACCGTGCCGTTCGTGCTCCTGACGATGGTCCCCGGCCCGATGGCCGGCCTGGTCGACGGCAGCGTGAGCCTGGTGCCGCTCGCGGACCTGCCGACCATGACGACCGTCGGTGTCGTCGGCAACCTGCTGCTCTTCGCCGCGGCCGGCTTCTTCGGCCCGATCCGCTTCCGGGCGCTGCGCTCGGTGGGGCGGGTCCTCGCACTGGGCGTCGCCGGCTCGGTGACGATCGAGACCCTGCAGTACACCCTGCGCCTGGACCGGGTCTCCTCCATCGACGACGTGCTCCTCAACGCCGGCGGCGCCGCCCTGGCCGCGATCTTGTCGTGGCCGTGGTGGCGCCGCCGGCGTTCCGTTCCACCGACCTCAGACCAGCGCCGCGGCGACCTGGTCGAGGCGGGCTCCGCGTGAGGCCTTGACGAGCACCACGTCGCCGGGCGCGAGGTGGCTCCGCAGCCAGTCGATCGCGGCGGCGTTGTCGGGGAGGGCCATCGCCCTCTCCCCCGCCCCGTCCGCGATGACGGCAGCGGCCTCGCCGACGGTGAGGACCAGGTCGGCCCGGGTGGCGGCGTACGTCCCGATCTCGTGGTGCGCGTCGCGGCTCGTCTCGCCGAGCTCGAGCATCTCGCCGAGGACGGCGATGCGGCGCCTGGCGTCGATCGAGGCGAGCGCGTCCAGACCGGCACGGGTGGATTCGGGGTTCGCGTTGTAGGAGTCGTTGAGGAGGGTCGCGCCGCTGGTCAGGGCGCGCAGCTCCATGCGCCACTTCGAGATCGAGGCCGTGGTCAGCGCGGCCGCGGCCTGCTCGAGCGGGACCCCGGCGGCCAGTCCGGCCGCCGCGGCGGCCGCGGCGTTGAGCGTCCAGTGGGCGCCGACGAACGGGAGCGAGACGACAGCCTCGGCGTCCATGTGCTGAAGGGTGAACGTGGGCCGGCCGAGCCGGTCCAGGGCGAGGTCACGCACGCGTACGCCCGCCCGCTCGCCGGCACCGAAGGCCAGCACCGGACCGTCGGTGAGCTCGCCCATCGCGAGCACCCGCGGGTCGTCGGCGTGGAGCACAGCCGTGCCGCCGATCGCCATGCCCCGCACCAGCTCGCTCTTGGCCGTCGCGATCGCCTCGCGCGACCCGAACTCACCCAGGTGGGCCTGGCCGACGTTGGTCACGACGGAGATGTCCGGCGCGACCAGGCCGGTCAGCTCGGCGATGTCGCCGATGTGCCGGGCTCCCATCTCCAGGACGAGGAACCTCGTGGTCGCGTCGGCGCGCAGCATGGTGAGCGGTACGCCGAGCTCGTTGTTGAACGAGCCGGAGGTCGCGACGGTCGGTGCCTCGCTCGCCAGCACCGCCTCGATCATGTCCTTGGTGCTGGTCTTGCCCTGGGAGCCGGTGATGGCGACGACGGTCATCTCGTCGCGCAGCAGCGCGATGACGTGGGCGGCCAGGCGCTGGAGCGCGGCCTGCGCGTCGTCGACGACGACCGTCGGGAGCGCCGTCGGACGGGAGCCGAGCACGGCGACGGCACCGGCCGCAGCGGCCTGGGGTGCGTACTCGTGGCCGTCGGTGTGCTCACCCGCGAACGCGACGAAGAGGCCGCCCGGGTCGGCCTCGCGACCGTCGATCACTGCCGGCGCACTCACGGTCACCGAGCCGTCGCCGACGACCTTCCCGCCGACCAACGAGGCGATTTCGTCCAAGCTGAGGGGAATCATCCCATCAGTCTTCGAAAACCCACGTTGCCAGCGCGTATCCGCTAATCGATATACGGACGATAACTCCCCGATTACCTATCGTCGGCATATCAGAAATTCCATACGGGCCCGCAACCGTTCCTGAGGTTTGCTGGCGTCGATGATCTACCACGAGCCGACCCTGACGGCGCCCACCGAGCCGATGGAGCAGACCGTGATCTCGCCGACCGTCGGGATCACGGTCTACGGCTGCGCCCCTGATGAGAGCCGCATCTTCGACGCACTGGCGCCTGGGCTCGGGGTTTCGCTGAGGACCACGACCGAGCCCGTCTCCGAGGACAATGTCGAGCTCGCGGTCGGAGACCAGTGCATCAGCGTCAGCCATAAGTCGCCGATATCGAACGAGACGCTTCTCGCACTGCAGAAGTCCGGTGTCCGGTATATCTCGACGAGAAGCGTCGGTTTCAACCACATCGACGTCGACTTCGCGAAAAGCATCGGGATAACGGTCGGAAACGTCTCCTATTCACCCGATTCCGTGGCCGACTACACGTTGATGCTGATGCTCATGTCGGTGCGCCAGGCGAAGTCGACGATCCGGCGCACCGACACCCACGACTACCGCCCGGCGGCCACCCGGGGCCGCGAGCTGCGCGACCTGACCGTCGGCGTGGTCGGGACCGGGCGGATCGGCGCGGCGGTCATCGACCGGCTTCGGGGCTTCGGCTGCGACGTACTCGCCTATGACATCCGGCCCCGGCCCGCGGCCGAGGGCGTCGAGCACGTCGATCTGGACACGCTGGTCGAGCTCAGCGACATCGTCACGCTGCACGCGCCGCTCAGCGAGGAGTCGCACCATCTCCTCGACCGGCGGCGCATCGACCGGATGCGCCCCGGCGCGTACGTCATCAACACCGGTCGCGGCGCGCTCGTCGAGACCCCGGCGCTCATCGAAGCTCTCGAGGAGGGCCGGCTGGGCGGTGCGGCCCTCGACGTCATCGAAGGCGAGGAGGGCATCTTCTACGCCGATCTCCGCGGACGTGAGATCCCCAACGGCTGGCTGGCGCGGCTCCAGGAGATGCCGAATGTGCTGGTCAGCCCCCATATCGCCTACTTCACCGACCATGCCCTCATGGACACGGTCGAGAACTCCATCGTGAACTGTCGTGAATTCGAAAGCAGGTTTCCGCATGTCTAAGCTCAAGGTCGGCATCATCTTCGGTGGCGTCTTCGAGGAGCATCCCGTCTCGGTGAAGTCGGCGCAGGAGGTTGCCAAGAACCTCGACGCCGACAAGTACGAGGCCTACTGGATCGGCATCACCAAGAGCGGTGACTGGCGCCTGTGCCACGGCCCCGAGGCGAGCTGGGAGGACGGCGCGCACCGCCCGGTCGTGCTCTCCCCCGACCGCAGCGTCCACGGCTTGCTCGTCCTCGACGAGGGCAGCTACGAGACGATCCGGCTCGACGTCGTGCTCCCGGTCCTGCACGGCAAGCTCGGCGAGGACGGTGCGATCCAGGGGCTCTTCGAGCTCTCCGGGATCCCGTACGTCGGCTGCGACGTGCAGAGCTCGGCGCTGTGCATGGACAAGTCGCTGGCCTACACGGTCGTCGGCGAGGCCGGGATCCCGACGCCGAACTTCTGGATCCTCGACGCCGGCGACACTGTGCAGACTGTTGGCGACCCCGGCGTACTCCCCTATCCGGTCTTCGTGAAGCCGGCCCGCTCCGGGTCCTCGTTCGGGGTCAGCAAGGTCACCTCGGCCGAGGAACTGGCCGACGCGGTGGCGACCGCGCGGCAGTACGACGAGAAGGTGCTCGTCGAGGAGGGGGTCGTCGCCGAGGAGATCGGCTGCGCGATCCTCGGCAATGGCGCCGAGCTCGTCACCGGAGAGGTCGACCACGTCGCGCTCTCGCACGGCTTCTTCAAGATCCACCAGGAGGACGCCCCCGAGACCGGCTCGGAGAACGCCACCTTCATCGTGCCTGCCGACATCCCGATCGAGGCACAGGAGCTGGTCAAGACCGAGGCGCAGCGGGTCTACCGCGCGCTGGGCTGCCGTGGTCTGGCGCGGGTCGACATGTTCCTCAAGGCGGACGGGACCGTGGTGCTCAACGAGGTCAACACGCTGCCAGGGCTCACCTCCTACAGCCGCTACCCGCGGATGATGGCCGCGGCCGGGATCTCGATGACGGATTTCCTCGACCGCGCGGTCACCCTGGCTCTTGAAGAGACCCCGCGATGAAGGACGGTTTCGGCTTCGTCGACGAGCTGGCACCGGGCATCCGCTGGGACAGCAAGTACGCCACCTGGGACAACTTCACCGGCAAGCCGGTCGACGGCTACCTGGTGAACCGCATCGTCGGGACCCGCGAGCTGTGCGCCGCGCTCGCCCAGGCGCGGGACAAGGCCGCCGCCCTCGGGTTCGGGATCCTGCTGTGGGACGGCTACCGCCCCCAGCGCGCCGTCGACGCCTTCCTGCGCTGGGCCGAGGAGCCAGCGCCGGACGATGACGAGCGCAAGCGGGTGCACTACCCCTCGATCACCCGCCCGGAGATGTTCGAGAAGGGGTACGTCGCCACGAAGTCCGGCCACAGCCGCGGCAGCACCGTCGACCTGACCCTCTTCTCCTTGGCCACCGGGGCGCTGCTGGACATGGGCGGCGACCATGACCTGATGGACGAGATCTCCCACCACGGCGCGGCCGGGGTCTCCGAGGTCGCGGCGCGCAACCGGTCGCACCTGTGCTCGGTGATGGAGTCATGTGGGTTCAGCCGCTACGAGAACGAGTGGTGGCACTACTCGCTGATCGAGGAGCCCTACCCGGACACGTACTTCGACTTCCCCATCGGCTGACCGGGGACTCAGGGTTTCAGGGATTCAGCCAGCCGTGGACCTTCGAGCGGTTCGCCTTCTTCCAGACGGAGGCGAACTTCTCCTCGGCGGCCTTGGCGGCGGCCTCCTCGGCTTCGAGGAACTCGCGGAGCGCGTCGTCGCGCCCGGGGATGTCCTCGATCGCCCGGATCATGACCGCGGAGTCGTTGAGGTCGCCGAGGGCCGACTGGATCGACCTGGCGGCATCGGCGAGACGCTCGGCGTCCTTGCCGAAGACCTCGCGCAGCGATTCGGCCGTGTAGCGGGTGCGTTTGGCCTTCTTGCGCACCTCGTGGAGCTGCCGGCGACGCTCCACGGCAGTATCGGCGTGCTCGGCGGCATCGACCGCCGCGGCCAGTCGTCGCCAGTCCCGGCGAACCCGCTTGCGCAGCTTCTTCTTGCCCGGGGCGCCTCCTGACCAGGGAAAACCATCGGCCGCGGCGAGGGCGGCGGTCAAAGTGCGGTAGCGCTCGCCGTCCAGCTCCGGCAACAGCCGGGCGCGGCCCACGGTCTGGCGCTCCGTGAGCGCGGCCCGGAGTGCCTCGACACCCGACGGTCCCGGACCGTGCTCGGCCGACCACTGCCGCAGCCGTTTGCGGAGCACCTCGGCGTCGCGTACGTCTCCGAGGAGGGCGGCCAGCCACCTCAGCTCTGCGCGGAGCGGCTCGGTCTGCTCGGTGTCGAGGAGAGGGCGGTACGTCGCCAGGACGCTGCGCAGCCTGCGTACGGTCACACGCATCTGGTGGACCGAGTCGTCCTCATCACGCAGCACGAGCCGGCCCCAGCGGTGGAGCGCGGCCACCTGGTCGCGCCACCACTCGCCGACCGGCTCGTGTGAATGAGTCATCCCCACTGTTTTACCGTGCTACGGCGTCCAGGTCACGCTCGGTCCGTCCGGCTCCGGCGTCCTCGGCGCTGTCCTTCTCGCGGTGCGGGAGCAGGGTCAGGAGCAGTCCGACCCCGGCCCAGCAGGCGAGGACGATCAGCGGCACCGTGGTCCCGGCGCCGTCGAAGAAGGAGAAGCCGCGCAGCGCCGACCCGGCCGCGCCCGGGGGCATCAGCTGGCCGAGCCAACCGAACGGCACCATCTCCGGCGCCGAGGTGATCCCGGAGAGCGGGTTGCCGACGAGCAGGATCAGCAGCGCGACGATGCCGACGCCTGCCGGGCCGATGAGGTGGCGCAGACCGATGATCGGGAGCGCGACCGCGAGGATGGCGAGGGCGACGACTCCGGCGTTGGCCAGGTAGTTGCCCTCCAGTGCTCCGAGCCAGCCCTGGACGACGCCGGTCATCGCGAGACCGCCGCCGATCGCGATCAGGAAGGCGGCCGCGACCCGGTCGCGGGTGCGGGTCAGTACCAGCGAGGTGATGGCGCCGGCCATGATGCCGCCGATCACCAGCGGCAGCGCGGAGGCACCGAAGACGATGCCGCGCGGGTCGTCCTCCGCACTCGCCACGACGTCGGTCACCTGGGGCTGGGTGCCGGTCTCGGCACCCATGGCGGCGGCCATCTGGGTGAGCTGCTGAGCGACATTGGCGCTGGCCGCGGAGGCGACCAGGAACTCCGAGCCCTGGGGGCCGACGACGATCGCGCCGTACGCCTCCCGGTCCTCGATCGCCTCGACCGCCACGTCGCGGTCCGCGACGGCGGTGATCTCGAAGGCGTCCTCCCCCGCATTGGCGGCGAGCTGGGACTCGATCTGGGTCACCGCGGCCTCGGGGCCGGCGACGACCAGCGGCAGCGACCTGGGCTCCAGCTCGCTGGTGGGCCAGGCGAACGCGGAGATGAGCAACGTGAGCAAGGTGACCAGACCGAGGCTGACCCCGATCACGGCTTTGGCTGACTGGGACATGGCGGGTTCCTTCTCCAGAAAAACGAATGTTCATTCTCTTTGACAGACACTCTCCTCCGTCCTGTCGGATTTATCAAGAATGAATATTCGTTTTCTTTTGAGGTATGCTTCCGGTATGCCGAAGATCAGCGAGGAACACCGCGCCGAGAAGCGCCAGCAGATCATCGCGGCGACGCTGCGCTGTGTGGAGCGCGACGGCTTCCACAAGACGACGATGGCCGCGGTGGTCAAGGAGTCCGGCCTGTCCGCCGGCTCGGTCTACACCTACTTCCGCGGGAAGAGCGACATCATCCGCGTGATCGCCGAGTCGGGTCTGACGACCATCGCCGAAGCCATCACCAGCTTCACCCCCGACCCGAGCTCCGGTGAGGACACTCCCCCGCCCGAGCGTGCGATCGAGGCCGCGACCCAGCACCTCCTCGACCTCTCCGCCGAGCTCGGCGTCGACCTCCCACGGATCGCCCTGCAGACCTGGGCCGAGGCCGCCCGTGACCCGGAGGTCCGCGAGCTGATGGCCCCCGAGGCGCGCCGCATCCGGGCCGCCTGGCGCACCTACGCCGAAGGCGCCATCGAGGCCGGCCGGTTCCCCCCGGACGCCGATCCCGAGAGGATCGCGATGGTCCTCACCGGCCTGCTGCCCGGCTTCATCCTGCAGCGGCTAATGCTGGGCGACGTCACCCCGAAGGTCTACGCGGCGGGGCTCACCGACCTGCTCCGCTACTCCCAGCGAGCGACCCAGTAACGCACCCCGAAGGGGTCGTCGTCGTAGTCGACCGCCACCGTGCCGACGCTGCGCAGCAGGTCGGCCGCCTCCACGATCGGGCCGACGTCGGCCCAGAGCTCATCGGCCAGCGCGAGATCGAGCGCGCCGAGGGCGCCGGGGTCGGGCGTCACCAGCGCCTTGCCGAGCCCCTCGTCGAACCCGACCGCCCTCGGGTCGAGGTGGCCCGGCGCCTTCTCGCTGCGGCGGGCAGACCCGTTGCCGACGATGAGGTACGCCGCCTCGCCGCTGGTCACCGGAGCCGTGCCGACCTCGGCCAATAGTGAGGAGGCGACCCGGGCGCCCTGCGCACCGGCGATCACGCGTACGTCCTCGCCCAGCCAGGCCACCGCGGCCAGGCAGGCCGAGCGGAGCTCGTGGACGGGGTCGTCGAGCGAGGCGTACTCCGGCAGCAGGGCCAGGCATCCGGGAACCAGCGCCACTCGAGTCACTGCAGTCCCCTGATCGCTCGCTTCGGACGTCGCCGGCCGGCGATCGTCCAGACCATGTCGACGGTCTGCCGGGTCTCCGGCACCTGGTGGACGCGGTAGATGCGGGCGCCGGCCAGCGCGCAGACCGAGGTCGCGGCCAGGGTGCCGAGGAGGCGCTCTCCGACCGGTTGGTCGAGCGTCTCCCCCACGAAGTCCTTGTTGGAGAGCGAGACCAGCACCGGCCAGCCGGTTGCGACCATCTCCCCGAGCCGGCGGGTGATCTCCAGGGAGTGGAAGGTGTTCTTCCCGAAGTCGTGGGCCGGGTCGATCACGATCGAGTCCTTCGCGACGCCGGCGTCCAGGGCACGCTGGGCGTAGCCGAGGGTCGAGTCGATCGCGTCGCGGACCACGTCGTCGTACTCGATCCGGTAGGGCCGCGTCCGCGGCGTCACGCCTCCGGTGTGGGTGCACACGATCGCGGCGCCGTGGGCCGCAGCGACGTCGACGAGCTCCGGGTCGGCCCCGCCCCAGGCGTCGTTGATGACGTCGGCGCCGGCCGCGCACACCGCGTCGCCGACCTCGGCGCGCCAGGTGTCCACCGAGATCACCAGCGCCGGGAACTCCTCGCGCACCCGGGCGACGAAGTCGACCACGCGGGTCTTCTCCTCCGCGGCGCCGATCTCGGCCCCGGGTGCCGCCTTGATCCCGCCGATGTCGACGATCTCCGCGCCCTGGGAGGCCACCAGGCGTACGCGCTCGAAGGCCGCGTCCTCGGCCCAGGTCGCACCCTTGTCGAAGAACGAGTCCGGGGTGCGGTTGACGATCGCCATCATCAGCGCCTCGTCATCACCGAAGGCATGTCGTCCGAGGCGCAGCATCAGGCGACCATACCGCCCGAGATGTCGCGCACCGGCGGCCGCTCCAGGAGGCTCACGGAGCGGTCGACGACCTTGGTCGAGCCGTCGATCGGGATGTACTGCCGCATCTCGACGTCGTCGCCCGCCGGCCCCGTCCCGAGGCGGCGCGACATCATGCCCACGATCTGGGTCGCCATCAGGCCGAGATCGAAGAGGTCCTGGTGGCTGTGGTCGCGCTGGCCGAGATCGACCTGGGCGATCGCATCCATGCCGCGCGTGTCCAGCGTGTCGACGAGTGCGGCGAGCTCCACGCCGTAGCCGGTCGGGACGCGCAGCCGCTCGAACAGCGAGCGCCGGATCGACCACTCCCCCGCCAATGGCTGGATCAGGTCCCGCAGCGGCCTGCGGTGGAGGGCCAGCAACGGGCGGGCGACGAGCTCGGTGACCCGGCCGCCGTCGAGCCCGTGCTCCCCCGGGCGCCGGTAGAAGCCCTTGACCAGCTCGATCGTCGGATTGTTGACAAGGGGGCCGACCAGGCCGCGTACGAAATGGGTGTCCCATTCGGTCAGGTCGGCGTCCATGAAGACGATCAGCTCGCCGGTGGTCACGAACTGCGACTTCCACATCGCCTCGCCCTTGCCGGGGTAGGAGCCGAGCTCGGGCCGGATCGCGGCCGAGGCGTAGACGTCGGCGCCGGCGTCGGCGGCGATCCGCGCGGTGTCGTCGGAGGAGTCCGAGTCGATGACGACGAGCTCGTCGACCAGATCCGAGGTCTCCATCAGGCTGGTACGCAGCTTGTCGACCAGGCCGCCGACGGTCGCGGCCTCGTTGCGCGCCGGGACCACGAGGCTCACCCGCTGCCCCTGTTTGGCCGCGACGAGGTCGGCCAGCGACCAGTCGTCCCAGTGATGGGTGTTGCTCTCCGACCACGACATGTCCAAACCCTATCGACGGTGTCCTCGAACACCGGACCGATACCCGATCCGTCCGGATCCCAGCCGTCGCTACTGCGCGTCGTCGTGCGAGCGCGCGAAGGTGAGGATCTCGTCGGTGGCGCCGTTCATCCAGACGTCCTGGCAGGCCTTCGCCATCTCCTCGAGGCCGTCGACGACCGTGCCGAAGACGTTGCCCGGCACCCAGCCCTGGTCGCCGTTGATCAGCAGGTTGTTGCGGCCGTAGAAGAGGGCGAGGTCGACGATCTCGGTCATACCTCCCGGCCCGCGGTCCTCCGGATAGCCGTAGGACGGGTTGCCGAGGTCATCGGAGGAGAAGGCGAAGTAGCACAGGTCGCCCGGGATCGGGGTGACCGTCGTGTTCTCCTTGCCGGGCTCCTTCGCGGCGAAGGCGGGCACCAGGTTGTAGATCTCGTTGCGGGCGTACTTGCCGTGGAAGACCTGGCCGCTCAGCGGCAGTGCGTCCCACACGGCGCCGGCGGTGCGTGGCGCCTCCTCGTCGAGCAGTCGGGCGAGGCAGGAGACACCGCGGCGCTCCAGGGTGACGGTGATGTAGCGGCTCATCGGGCTCCTCGAGGATTGTCGACAGGTCGGACGAACAGCTCACCGCTGGCCCGCTCGTAGGCCCGCGCCGCTCGCAGCACCCGGGCATCGTCGTGGCGGGCACCGACGATCTGGAGGCCGACGGGCAGACCCTCCTCGGTGGTGCCGCATGGCACGCTCGCCGCCGGCTGCTGGGTCATGTTGAAGGGGTAGGTGTAGGGCGTCCAGCTCGGCCACCACTGCGAGGGCCAGCCCTTCGGCGCCTGCAGCCCGCGCTCGAAGGCGGTGATCGGCATGGTCGGGGTGACCAGCAGGTCGTACGTCTCGTGGAACCGCCCCATCAACCGGCCGAGGTCCATCCGGACCGCGGTGGCGTCCAGGTAGTCGGCCGCTGAGCCGCGGCCCTTGGTCTCGATGCCTTCGCGCAGCAGCGGGTCGATCTTGTCGATCGCACCGGGCGGATAGGCGTCGATGACCTTCGCCGCGCCGCAGAACCAGAGCACGTCGAACGCGTCGACCGGGTCGGCGAAACCGGGATCGACCTCCTCGACTTGGGCGCCCGCGGACTCGAGCACGGCGACCGCCTCGCGGATCAGCCGTTCGACCTCCGGGTCGTTCTCGACGTACCCGAGCGTGGGCGAGAACCCGATCCTCAGCCCTTCGACACTGTCGTCCAGGCCGACCAGGAAGGAAGCTCCCGGCGCCGGCATCGCCGACCAGTCGCGGGAGTCGAAGCCGGCGATCACGTCGAGCAGCGTCGCCGCGTCGGTCACGGTCCTGGTCATCGGACCGGCGTGCGAGAGGGTGCCGAAGGGGCTGGCGGGATAGAGCGGGATCAGTCCGTAGGTGGGCTTGATCGTCACCGTGCCGGTGAAGGACGCCGGGATCCGTACCGAGCCGCCGCCGTCGGTGCCGAGCGCCCACGGGCCCATGCCGAGACCGACCGCCGCCGCGGCACCGCCGCTGGAGCCGCCCGAGGTCAGACCCGGATCCCAGGGGTTGCCGGTGGAGCCGTAGCGGAGCGAGTCGGTGACGCCCTTCCAGGCGAACTCGGGCGTGGTCGTCTTCCCTGTGATCACGGCGCCGGCCTCACGCAGCCGCGCGACCGCGGGAGCGTCCTCCGGCCACGGCCCGACTTCGTCGATGAGCCAGGTGCCGCGGATTGTCGGCAATCCTGCGGTCCACAGGATGTCCTTGACCGAGGTCGGTACGCCGTCGGCGCTGCCGAGCGGATGCCCGGCCCGCCATCGCTCGGTGGACGCGGTCGCCTGCGCCAGCGCGCCATCGGGGTCGACCCGGACGAACGCGTTCACCGCGGCGTCGCGCTCCTCGATCGTGTCGAGCACCGATCGTGTCGCGTCGAGCGGGGTGAAGGCGCCTGCGCGATAGCCGGCCACGAGCTCAGTGGCGGTCAGGGCGCTGAGCTCGGACCCGGAAGCGCTCTTCGGTTCGGTCATGGCCTCTCCCCCTGCTCCGCGACGACGAAGCCGCGCTGCTTGTCGACGACGTTCAGCAGCGGCTCGCCGCTCAGCCAGCGCCGTGCGTTGTCGACGAACTGGTCCGCCAGCGCCTCCCTCCAGCCCTCGTAGTCGCCGGACATGTGCGCCGAGACCGCCACCCCCGGCATCGTCCACAACGGGCTCTCGGCGGGGAGTGGCTCGACCTCGAAGACGTCCAGGGACGCCGCCTCGACCGGACCATCGCGGAGCGCGGAGACGAGCACGCCCTCGTCGACGATCTGCCCGCGCCCGACGTTGACCAGGTGACTGCCCGGCTTCATCGCCGCGAGCACGTCTTCGCTGATCAGGCCACGGGTCTCGTCGGTCAGCGGGGCCGTGATGACGACATGGTCGGCCCAGCCGACGTGCGCGGCCAGCTCGGCGCTCGCGACGACCTCACCGAAGTCGGGATCGCCGCTGCGGGCGGTGCGGCCGGCGCCGCGTACGTCCATCCCGGCGGCGCGCAGCAGCCGGGCCGTCTCGCGACCGATCGCCCCGGTGCCGACCACGAGCGCGGTCTCGCCGCTGATCAGCCGAGTCTCGCGGCGAAGCCACTTCCGGGCCGACTGCAGGTCATGGCTGAGGTGGATGTCCTTGGCGACAGCCAGGATCGAGCCGAGCACGAACTCCGCCATCGCCCGGTCGAAGATCCCGCGGGCGTTGGTGACGACCACCTCGGAGGCGACCAGCTCCGGGAACAGCAGCTTGTCGACCCCGGCGGCCGCGACATGGAGCCAGCGCAGCGAGCCGGTGCTCGACCAGGCGTCACGGACGGCCTCGGAGAAGTAGTCCCACAGCAGCAGCGCCTCGGCTCCGCGAAGCGCGTCGGCCAGGCCGGCGGCATCGGTGTAGGTGAGCTCGGCATCCGCCTCCAGGCGCTCCATCCCGGCGGGTCTGCCGCCGTCGGGCGGACAGAGGATCGTGATCGCGGGGCGCCGGGACGTCTCCAAGAAAAATCCTCCGTCGCATCGACACACCTCCGCAATAATCCGAGACTACGCTAGGAGGGCAGATTGAAGATTGTCAACAATCCTAGCGAGGTGCGATGTCCCCGACGGTACGCATCGCCGTGGTCGTTCCGCATGACATGGTCCTCGACCACGAGCTGTGGCGGTGGGCCCCGGCCGATACCACTCTGCTCTTCAACCGAACGCCCTTCACCGACCGTGCGGTCACCCTCGAGATGGCTGAGGAGATCAGCGAGACCGCGACCGTCGAGCAGGCCGTACGCGACCTCTCGGCCGCCGATCCCCATGCCTACGTCTACGCCTGCACCTCCGGCAGCTTCGTCCACGGCCGGCACGGCGAGCGCCGGCTGGCCGCGGCCATGCAACGCGCCGGTGGCGGCGATGCTCCGGCGATCACCACCTCCGGCGCCGTGCTGGAGTCGCTGGCAGCTCTCGGCGTCTCCCGGGTCGCGGTCGCCACCCCCTACGACGTCGCGCTCGCCGCCCGGTTCGCCAGCTTCCTGGCCGAGGCCGGAGTCACCGTGGTGAGCACCGGCGACCTCGGGCTGGGCCACCACATCTGGGAGGTTCCCTACGAGACCACGCTCGAACTGGTGCGGGCCGCCGACACCGACACCGCCGAGGCGGTCGTCGTCTCGTGCACGAACCTGGCGACGTACGACATCCTCGGCCGGCTCGAGGCAGAGCTCGGGAAGCCGGTGATCTCGGCCAACCGGGCGACCATGGAGGCCGCGCTCCGACTGGTCGGCCGCACCCCGCCGACCGCCGAGAACCTCTGGGGGCAAGCCTCATGACCCGGCCGCCCGTGATCGGGCTGCTCTATCCCGGCTACGCGGCCGAGGACGACTTCCCCGCACTCGAGAACGCGCTCGGCGGCGCGATCTGGCTGCCGCTGGTCCACACGTCCATGGGTCGCGACGAGCACACCGTCGAGGCTCTCCTCGACACCGGCTCCGCGGCCAGGCTCGCCCAGGGCGCCGACGAGATCGCTGTCCACTCCCCCGACGCGGTGATGTGGGCGTGCACGTCGGGGAGCTTCGTCTACGGCCGGGACGGCGCCGCGGCCCAGGCGGCCGCGATCAGCGAGCGCCTGGGCGTCCCCGCCTCGTCGACCTCGATCGCGTTCGTCGAGGCGGCCCGGGCGCTCGAACTCGGGAAGGTCGCTGTCGCCGCCTCCTACCCGGAGGAACTGGCCGGACACTTCAGCTCCTTCCTGGCGGCGGGCGGGATCGACGTGGTCTCCTTCGGCGCCAGTGGGATCTTCACCGCCGTCGACGCCGGCCGTCTCGGTCCGGACGCGGTCCTGGAGATGGCCGTGGCCGTCGACGTTCCCGAGGCCGAGGCCGTCCTCGTCCCCGACACCGCGCTGCACACGCTGACCAGCATCGACACGTTGGAGAAAGAGCTCGGGAAACCCGTGCTGACGGCCAACCAGGTGACCGTCTGGGAGGGCCTGCGACTCGCCGGGAGCCCCCGCCCCCTGCCCGGGCTCGGAGCCCTGTTCGGGTAGCCTCGCGGCTTTATGTAAACCTCCCGCCACACCCTGCGTCACCATCGCCGCGCCCTAGCCAGGGCGCACAGACAGCGCTAACGTGGCGCAAATTGTTGACAAACCTACAGTCAACACTGCGGGTCAAACGCGGTCCCCAGCCATCAATCACACCGAGCAGGTGAGAAGAAATGTCAGGAACCCCAACCATCCCCTCCAACGAGGCACAACCCGACAAATCGAAGCTTCGAAGAGCCATCACCGGCTCAGCGGTCGGCAATGCGACCGAATGGTTCGACTACGGCGCCTTCGCCTACGTCGCGACCGAGATCACCGCCAACTTCTTCCCGGAGTACGGGTTCGCCGGCACTGCTCTGACCTTCGCGATCTCGTTCATCCTGCGACCGCTCGGCGGCCTCTTCTGGGGCCCCCTCGGCGACCGCATCGGCCGCCAGCGCGTCCTCGCGATGACGATCATCCTGATGGCGGGCGCCACCTTCCTGGTCGGCTGCCTGCCCACGTACGACTCGGTCGGCGTCTGGGCCGTGGTCCTGCTCGTGCTGCTCCGGGTGATCCAAGGATTCTCGACCGGCGGCGAGTACGGCGGTGCCGCGACGTACATGGCCGAGTGCGCACCCGACAAGAAGCGTGGGTTCTACGGCAGCTTCCTGGAGTTCGGCACCATCGTCGGCTTCACCGCCGCCATCGCCGTCGTGTTCACCACCGAGGCGATCATCGGCGACGCGGCGATGACCGAGTGGGGATGGCGTATCCCGTTCCTGATCGGTGGCCCGATCGGCCTCATCGGCCTCTACATCCGGACCAGGCTCGAGGAGACCCCGGTCTTCCAGGAGCTCGAGACGCAGGACGCCGTCGAGGGCGGCGCCGCGGCCGCCCTGAAGGATCTCTTCGCGCTCTTCTGGAAGCCGATCCTCACCCTGATCGGCCTGGTCGCCGCGCTCAACATCGCCAACTACACCCTGCTGGCCTACATGGCGACCTACCTGCAGGAGGAGGCCGGCTTCAGCAGCTCCGATGCCGACCTGCTGGTCATCTTCGGACAGGTTGCGATGCTGGTCTTCCTGCCGATCGCCGGAGCGCTCTCGGACAAGGTCGGCCGCAAGCCGATGTGGGGCGGTTCCTTCATCGGGCTGATCGTGCTGTCGGTCCCGATGTTCCTCCTGATCGGTCAGGGCTTCTGGCCGGCGGTCCTCGGGTTCACCGTGCTCGGCATCGTCTACGTTGCCCAGCTCGCGACGATCTCGGCGACCTTCCCGGCGATGTTCCCCTCGCAGGTGCGCTACGGCGGCATGGCGATCGGCTACAACATCTCCACCGCCGCCTTCGGCGGCACGGCCCTGTACGTCAACAACGCCCTGATCGGCGCCACCGGCGACGTGCTGATGCCGGCCTACTACATGATCGCCGGATCCGTGGTCGGCCTGATCGCGCTGTTCTTCGTCGTCGAGACGGCGGGCAAGTCGATCCGGGGCACCGAGATCCCGGGTACGCCGGAGTCCGAGGCGGAGCTCGCCCAGCTCGACAAGGCCGAGACCCTTTGATCAGCGACTGCTGACGAGCGGGCCGAGCGCGTCACTCGTGCCCGGCCCGCTCGCTGGTCTTTCCGTCCCGCGACCCTGGCCACATGCAATGATTGTCAACAATCAAACTCTTTCTCGGTGACCTATCGGAGACCACGTTGACAGTGACATCGAGCTTCGAACCCGTGCACAGAGAGTCGACGGCCTCGGTCATCGCTCGCCAGCTGCGCACGGCGATCATGGAGCGCACCCTGCAGCCCGGTGCACAGCTGAGCGAGACCGCGCTCTCGGCCCAGTTCGGCGTCAGCCGCGGCCCGCTGCGCGAGGCGATGCAGCGCCTGGTCCAGGAGGGCCTGCTCCGCAGCGAGCCCAACCGCGGGCTCTTCGTGATCGAGCTCGACGAGGCCGACATCCGAGACATCTACGTGGCCAGGGCAGCCGTCGAAGGTGCCGCCGCCACGATGATCGCAAAGGCGCGGATCCCCGCGGCGCTGCGCGAGCTCCGCGCCGCCTGCGACGCGATGACCAAGTCCCTCGAGCTGGGCGACCCAGCAAAACTGAGCGATGCCGACTTCCGCTTCCATGACGTACTCGTGCAGTGCTCCGGAAGCCGGCGCCTGGCCCGGATGCACCAGACCCTGATCGTCGAGACGCGGATGTGCCTGACTGCGCTGGAGGGCACCTACCAGCAGCCTCTCGAGCTGGTCGAGGAGCACATCCAGATCGTCGACGCCATCGAGGCCGGCGATGTGAAGCTGACTCTCAAGCGCGTCGAGCTGCACATGGACGAGGCGCTACGGCGCCTCACCCACGCCGAGGACAACGACGAGGGCTACGTCTAGACCAGCGACAGCATCCTGAGTCGACGCTCGCTCTCACTCCCGGGCTCGGCCGTGAACACCGTCAGAGCCTGGGGTCGATCCGGATCGTGCAGAGTCTGGCCGTGCAGCTCGAGCTCGCCGACCTCGTCGTGGATCAGGCGTTTCGCATCGCAGTAGGGCCCGACGACCGGGTGATCGCTCCACAGCTCCTCGAACTCGGGGCTCGAGCGCCGCAGCGCGGTGATCATCGCTTCGGCGCGGGGACACCTGCCGGAGGCGGCGGCGTGTGCGAGCTGGGCAACCAGTGCTCGGCTGTGAGCCGGATGATCCTCGATGGGCGTGCGCAGGCGCGTCGCAGGGTCGGTGAACCATCGATAGATGCGGCTGCGCATCATCCCGGAGTAGCGGGTTTCGTCCCCGAGGAGAGCGACCGCCGAGGGGGTCTGCAAGAGGGTCTCGCCGACCTCGTCGACGATGAGGGCCATCTCGTCCTGGAGCCGGTCGAAGATCCTCCGCAGACCCGGGCTGATCCCGTGTTGCGGGTCCGCCGGACGTACGGCTGGATGGCCCGCCAGGCGCTGAAGGTGATCGAGCTCGTCGGAGTTGAGCCGCAGCCCTCGGGCGATCGCCGCGAGCACCTGTGCTGACGGCACCGGGCCACGCGGTTGCTCGATGCGGGTGTAGTAGTGCGTGGAGATGCCACTGAGCTCTGCGACCTCGTCGCGCCGGAGTCCTGGCGTCCGGCGGCGACCGCCCCTGGGAAGTCCGACGTCCTCTGGTTGAAGCGCCTCGCGGCGCGTGCGCAGAAACTCTGCGAGTCGTACGCGATTCACGTCGTCTCAACAACGGCAGGCGATCTCGTACTCCCTCCAGCCTTGTCATGACCGGGCATGGATGGGGTCCGTCGGGCGAAGCACCGTGGTGGCATGACAAGCACTGACCTGACCTATGACGTTCCTGGCCACTGGGTGGCCGGCACCGTCGTCCCCGCGACCACCACGATGAAGATCGTCAGCCCGGTTGACGGGCGAGTTGTCGCCACCGCTCCGCTCGGCACCGCCGCCGACGTCGATCGGGCGGTCGAGGCCGCTCGTACGGCACTTCCGGGCTGGGCCGACCTCGGCCCCGCCGCCCGAGCCGATGTGCTGCGGGCCCTCGCGGACGAGCTGACGGCTCGCAGCGAGCGGATCGCTCACGCCATCTCGACCGAGATCGGCGTGCCGATCGCATTCTCCCGGCTCGCGCAGGCGGGGTTCCCACCGTTGGTGACCAGCGCAGTCGCCGCCTTGGCCGCCGAGATCACTTGGGAGGAGCAGGCCGGCAACGCAGTGCTCATCCGCGAGCCCGTCGGTGTCGTCGGCGCCATCACCCCGTGGAACTTCCCGCTCCAGCAGGTCGTGACGAAGGTCGTCCCGGCGCTGCTGGCCGGCAACACGGTGGTCCTCAAGCCTGCCGAGACCGCTCCGCTGACCGGACCGATCCTGGCCGAGGCAGCAGCGGCCGCCGGTATCCCGGCTGGTGTGTTGAACATCGTCTACGGCACGGGAAGCGTCGTCGGCGAGGCCATCGCGGCGCACCCCGGCATCGCCATGGTGTCGTTCACGGGCTCGACGGCCGCAGGCAGGCGTGTCGCAGCGGTCGCTGCCGGCACGGTCAAGCGAGTGGGGCTCGAGCTCGGCGGCAAGACCGCCAGCATCGCGCTCGACGACGCCGACCTCGACGAAGTGGTCGCGCAGACCCTGCAGTACGCCTGGAGCAACAGCGGTCAGGCCTGTGGCGCCTGGACGCGGCTGCTCGTCCCCGCCGCACGACACGACGAGATCGTGGCGAAGCTGCGCGAGGCCGCCGGCGCGTACACGGTGGGCGACCCTGCCGACGATGCGACCCGCCTCGGACCGGTCGCATCGGAGGCCCAGTGGCGCCGGGTGAACGGCTACATCGAGAAGGGTCTCGCGGAGGGAGCCGAGCTCGTCGTCGGCGGGCCTGGACGGGTGCCCGGCCTCGAGGGCGGTGCGTTCATCCGCCCGACGATCTTCGCGAACGTCGACCCGGACTCGACGATCGCCCAGGAGGAGATCTTCGGACCGGTGCTCAGCGTCATCGCCTGCACCGACGACGACGATGCGGTACGCATCGCCAACGGCACGCCGTACGGCCTCACGGCGGCGGTGTTCGGGAGTCCTGACCGAGCTCTCTCGATCGCACGGCGGCTCGAGGTCGGCCAGGTTCACGTCAACGGTGGGGCGTTCACGCCGCTGGCGCCTTTCGGTGGACGGAAGCATTCCGGGACCGGCCGAGAGATGGGCAAGGCCGGGATCGAGGAGTTCACCGAACTGAAGGCGATCCTGCTCTGACGTCTCCCGGGATCACATCGCGATCCCGACGTACTTGGTCTCGAGGAACTCCTCGATCCCGGTACGCCCGCCCTCCCGCCCCAGCCCCGAGGCCTTGACACCGCCGAAGGGGGCGGCGGGGTTGGAGACCACGCCCTGGTTGAGCCCGACCATGCCGGACTCGAGCGCCTCGGCGACCCGCAAGCCGCGGCGCAGGTCGTTGGTGAAGAGGTAGTTGACCAGGCCGTACTCGGTGTCGTTGACCGCCTCGACCACCTCGTCCTCGGTGTCGAACGGCGTCAGCGGCGCGACCGGGCCGAAGATCTCCTCGCTGCCCATCTTCGCGGAGGCGGGGACGCCGGTGAGCACGGTCGGCGGGTAGAAGTAGCCGGGCCCGTCGGGCGCCGAGCCGCCGGTCAGCACCCGTGCACCGCCGGCCACCGCGTCGTCGACGAGGGTCTGCACCTTCTCCCTGGCCGCCTCGTCGATGAGCGGCCCGACGCGTACGCCCTCCTCGACGCCGCGACCCACTGGCAGCTCGGACATCGCCTTGGCGAGCCGGTCGCCGAACTCCTCGATGACCGAGCGCTGCACGAAGATCCGGTTGGCGGCCGTGCACGCCTCCCCGGTGTTGCGCATCTTCGCGGCCATCGCACCGGCGACCGCCTCGTCGATGTCGGCATCCTCGAAGACGACGAAGCCGGCGTTGCCGCCGAGCTCCATGGACGTACGCAACACCTTCTCCGCGCTCTGGGCGAGCAGCACCCGCCCCACCGCTGTGGAACCGGTGAAGGAGAGCTTGCGGATCACGCCGGAGCGCAGCAGCGGCTCGGTCAGCTCACCTGGCCGGGTCGTCGGCAGAATGTTGACAACTCCCTCGGGCACACACGCCTCGCGCAGGATCTCCCCCAGCGCCAGCATCGAGAGCGGCGTCTGCTGGGCGGGCTTGATGATGCTGGTGCAGCCGGCCGCGATCGCCGGTCCGATCTTGCGGGTGCCCATCGCCATCGGGAAGTTCCACGGCGTGATCAGCAGCGCCGGCCCGACCGGCTGCTTCGTGATCAGGAACCGGGAGCCTCCTGCGGGCGCTGTCTGGTAGCCGCCCTCGATCCGCACAGCCTCCTCGGCGAAGTGGCGGAAGAACTCCGCGGCGTACGCGATCTCGCCCCGCGCCTCGGCCAGTGGCTTGCCCATCTCGAGCGTCATCAGCAGCGCGAGGTCGTCGATCCGCTCGTGCAGGAGGTCGAAGGCGGCCATGAGCATGTCGGCGCGGGCGCGCGGCGCGGTCGCGGCGAACTCCTTCTGTGCGCCTGCCGCGGCATCGAGCGCACGACGGCCATCCTCGGGGGTCGCGTCGGCGACCGCGCACAGCGTCTCCCCCGTCGACGGGTCGAGTACGTCGAAGGTCGCGCCGTCGCTCGCATCCACCCACTGACCTGCGACAAGGAGCCCCTTCGGCACCCCTGCCACGACCCGTGCCTCGTTCGGTTCTCCGCCCATCCCGCATCAGCCTCCAAGGTCAGCATTCGACTGTCCTACTGACAGCCGTCGAACGCTCGCCTACTGTAGTAGCCAGTCGGATTGTCGACAATCAACAGGAGTCCCCGGTGGCCAAGCTCTCCCCCATCCTCAAGCAGGCAACCCCGGTCGTGGCGGCTCGCGGTGAAGGCGTCCAGCTCTTCGACGAGGACGACCGCCGATATCTCGACTTCACCGCCGGCATCGGCGTGACCAGCACCGGCCACAGTCATCCGAAGGTCGTCGAGGCCACCCAGCGCCAGATCGCCAACCTGGTCCACGGGCAGTACACAACCGTCAGGCACCGCCCGCTCCTCGACCTGGTCGACCGTCTCGGACCCGTCCTCCCAGAGGGCCTCGACAGTCTCTTCTTCGCCAACTCCGGCTCGGAGGCCGCCGAAGCCGCGATCCGGCTGGCCCGGCAGGCCACCGGCCGCCCCAACATCGTCGTCTTCCACGGCGGCTTCCACGGCCGCACCGTCGCGGCCGCCTCGATGACCACCTCGGGCACCAAGTTCCGCGCCGGCTTCAGCCCGCTGATGGCCGGCGTCGTGGTCTCCCCCTTCCCCGACGCACCCCACTTCGGCTGGCCGCAGGAGCAGGCGACCGAGTTCGCGCTGCGCCAGCTCGACTACACGCTGCAGACCCAGAGCGCCCCTGCCGACACGGCCGCGTTCCTCGTCGAGCCGGTCCTCGGCGAGGGCGGCTATGTGCCCGCCGACGAGACCTTCCTCAACGGCCTGCGCGAGCGTGCCGACAGGCACGGCATCGTGCTCATCATCGACGAGGTGCAGACCGGCTTCGGTCGCACCGGCGAGTTCTGGGGACACGACCACTTCGGCGTACGTCCCGACATCATCATGACCGCCAAGGGCCTGGCCTCCGGGTTCCCGCTGTCCGCGATCGCGGCGAGCGAGGCGCTGATGTCGAAGGCCTGGCCCGGCTCGCAGGGCGGCACCTACGGCGCCAACGCCGTCGCCTGCGCCGCTGCGCTGGCGACCCTCGACGTCATCGAGGAGGAGGGTCTGGTGAAGAACGCCGCCGAGCGCGGCGCCGAGCTCCGCTCGGCTCTGGAGCAGGTCGCGAGCAAGCACGAGGCGATCACCGACGTACGCGGCCTCGGGCTGATGCTCGGCAACGAGTTCCGCACCCCCGACGGCGAGCCCGACGGCGCCACCGCCGCCGCGGCCCAGCAGGAGGCCGCCCGACGCGGCCTGCTGTTGCTCACCTGCGGCGCCTGGGGCCAGGTCGTGCGGTTCATCCCCGCCCTCGTCGTCGACTCCGCCGCCATCGACGAGGCCGCCGGGCTCTGGGCCCAGTCCGTCGACGCCGTCCTCGGCTGACCCCACGGATCACGAGATGACGTACGACCTCGAGCGACTGCTCCGCTGGGAGCAGGCCGGCGCGACCTGGGAGGCGATCTGGCCGCGCGCCGGTGAGGTGACCATCCTGCTGTGTACCTGCGACACCGGCGAGGAGGTCGACCGCTACACCTCGGCGGCAGCCGACCTGCTCGACCACGTGAGGAGTCACTCCGAGGGGTGATATCCGGTTGCTCGCGGCGTACGCGTTCTCGAATGATGGCCGGATGACTCCGACCGAGGTGTGGCCGCTGTTCGGCCTGGTGATCCGGACCCCGCGCCTGGAGCTGCGGCTGCCGACCGACGTCGAGCTCGCGCGGCTGGCGCAGGTCGCCGCCGACGGCGTGCACGAGCCGACGCAGCGGCCGTTCCTGACCCCGTGGGCCGAGCGGCCACCGCTGGAACGGGCCCGCCACGTGATGCGCGGCGCCTGGTCCAGCCGGGGCGAGTGGAAGCCCGATGACTGGAGCCTGGGGCTGGCCATCTTCCTCGACGGCGACCCGATTGGGGCCGTATGGGTCTCGGCGAGCGAGTTCGCCACCCGCCGTGAGGTCAGCACCGCGTCCTGGCTCGGCCTGCGACACCATCGCCGCGGCTTCGGCACCGAGGCCCGTCTCGGCGCCCTCGCCCTGGTCTTCGACCACCTCGGCGGCGCCTACGCCACCTCGGAGGCCTTCCCCGACAACGCCGCCTCCGTCGGGGTGTCGACCAAGCTCGGCTACGAGCCCGACGGGATCTCCCGCGACGTACGTGACGGTGAGGTGCTCGTCTCCCACCGCCTCCGGCTCGGCCGGGAACGGTGGGAGCTCAACGACCGCAGCGAGATCGCGGTCAGCGGCCTGGCGCCGTGCCTGCCCCTGTTCGGCGCCGCGTAGACCGGCTCAGCGCAGGAAGCAGAAGACGAAGACGGCCACGCACAGGACCAGCGACCCCGTTGCGTTGAGGGCGAGGTTGCGGCCGAAGTCGCGGGCGCGGATGTGGGCCGAGACGGCGAACACGAAGTAGACCACCAGCGCCGCGCTGGTCAGCGCCCCGACGTACGGCGCCCACAGCCCGGCGACCAGGCCGGCGGTGGCGGCGACCTTGATCCACGGCATCACCGGCCACAGCGCCCGCGGCAGCCCGACGTCGGTGAAGCACTGGGCGATGAAGCTGGCCGGCTTGAAGCACATCGCCGCGTCGCCGATCTGGATCACCGCGAGCAGCACGACCGGCCACCACGGGTCCGGAAGATCGTTGACGTACGCCTCGACCACCCCGCCGAGATCGTCCTGCCCGGCCGCGTACATCCCGGTGGCGACGAGCGTTGCCAGCGAGAGCGCAAGACCACCGGCCGCGCGGCCCAGGCTCCGGTCCCCCGCCCGCAGGTGCGCCCCGATCGCGAGCACGAAGAAGACCACGAACCCGGCGGCGGCGACGATCCCGACCGCCGGGACCGCCAGCCCGACGAGCAGGCCCAGGAAGCCCAGCGCGTAGGACGCCCCGATCGGGAACCTCAGCCATTCCAGCGGCACCGAGAGCCGTTGGGCCTCGGTCACCGGTATCCGATGACCGGTCAGGTTGAGCACCGCCCCGCCGAGCGCGGCGATCGAGGCGATGAGCGTCAGGGTGAGATAGGTAGCCGTCATGGTCATCCAGACACCAGCGGTGCCGGGGCTGTGACGCCTACCTGCTCAGCAGCCCCGCGATCGCGCCGAGCCCCGCGAGCCCGGCATCACGGACCGCCACGACGGGACCGTTGTCGACCTGGCCGAGCACCCCGACCAGCCGAGACGCCCGCACCAGCCGAGAGGTCGCGGGCCGCCGGGTCCGGTCGTACGCCACCAGCGCACTCTCGACGCGAGCATGCCCGGCGAGCTGCGCCGCCAGGACGGCGGCGTCCTCGATCGCGGCGCAGGCACCCTGGCCGAGGTTGGGGGTGGTCGCGTGCGCGGCGTCACCGAGGAGCACGACCCGCCCGTGGTCGAACCGCTTCAGCGGCAGCCGCAGGTCACAGATGTCTCCACGGAGGACGGCGCTCGGCGGCGTCGCCGCCAACAGCTGCGGGATCGGATCGTGCCAGTCGCCGACGAGCGCGGTGACGTCGGCGTGGTGATCCCCGCCGGTCTCCCCCTCCGGCCGGTTGGCGGTGACGAACCAGTAGGTCCGGCCATCCACCAGCGGCGCGTAGCCGACGCGCACCCCGGTCCCCCAGGTCTCCCCTCCCGTCGTCGTGGCCTCACCCGGCACCGGCTCCGCGGTGACGCCGCGGTAGGCGGTGTAGCCGGCATAACGTACGTCGTCGCGCTGGTGCAGCTCGTTCCTGATCGTGCTGCGGATTCCGTCGGCAGCGACCACCACGTCGGCAGGGCCGCGGCCGTCGATGTCTTCGATGTCGTCGAGATCAGCCAGGCAGGTGACGGTCACCCCGGTGCGTACCTCGACCCCGTCGCGCGTCTCCAGCTCGCCCACCAGCGCCTCGTGCAGCCGGGCCCGATGCACCATCACCGGGGTCCGCTCGGCGGCGTCGGGACCCACCTTCGCCAGCCAGCGCCCGTCGGGCCGCCGCAGTCCCGCCTGGATCGCCGGCCGGGTCCCGTCCACGAGGCGGTCCGCGACCCCGAGGTCGGCAAGGATCTTCCATGCCCGCGGCCAGATCGAGAGGCCGGCCCCGACCTCGCCGAGCTCCGGCGCGCGCTCGAGCACGGTCACCTGCCATCCCACCCGAGACAGCGCGAGCGCCGTCGTGAGCCCTCCGATCCCCGCACCGACCACCAGGGCACTCCGGCTGCTCGTCGATCCATTCACGACGCGCAATCTAGCCGACGTCGCCGACCTCGGCCCGGGCCGAGGAGCTCGTACGTCACTACCGCGCTCCGGGGATCCAGCCTGCGCCCGGGATGCCGCCCTGCGGCAGGGTGAAGGTGTATCCCTCGGCAAGCTTCTCCGGGAGCACCGTCTCGACCGCGGCGACGGTGTTCTCGCGGTTGCCACCACCGTCGTGGGCCAGGGCCACCGCGCCGGGTTGGATCGCCGCGCGGAGGTTGCTCGCCAGCGTCTCCTCGGACAGGTCGTTGCCGTCCCAGTCGAAGATCACGTTGCCCAGCCCGAGCGGCTGCATGCCGAGGGATGCGGCGACCTCTCCAGTGTTGCCCCAGCTGCCGTTGGGAGCCCGGAAGTAGGGCACCTTCTGAGCCGGGTTTCCCAGCACCTCTCGGATCGTCGCGAGGTTGGCCTTGAGATCCCGCTCGACCTGGGCGTGCGACCAGCTGCCCATGTCGGCGTAGGACGTGGAGTGGTTGCACAGCGTGTGGCCCGCGGCGACGATGCGTCTGAGGAGCTCGGCGCCGCCCGGGGCGGTGACGTTCTGGCCGATGACACAGAACACCGCGGTGACCTGGTGAGCCGCCAGGATCTCCAGCAAGCGATCCGTCTCGCCGGGGTTCGGGCCGTCGTCGAAGGTGAGAGCGGCAACGTTGCCCGTGCCCCTGGCGGCGGCGAGCGGCGTCGGCGTCGGACGGACCGCGCCTCCCGGCACGAACCCGGGGTCCTGGCTGACAGTCATGACGAACTCCTTCGAAATCGTTATCGAGCACGATCGAGGCATAGCTGATCAGTGTCAAGGGTCGAGTCGTTCCCGCAAGGCTGAGTACTCGCACTCATGCGCCCCGCAGCCCGATCAGCGAGGCTGGAGACATGAAGCTCCTCGTACGCCTCGCCGTGATCCTCGGCGGCAGCCTCCTGTTCTCGATCGTGATGACCAACCTCTTCCCGACCGAGGACGCGAACATCGGTGCCGGCCTGATCTACTTCGCGCTGCTGCTCACCGTCTCGGGAATCTGGGGGCTGTGGGACGGCCACCACGCGAAGACCCTCCCGCCCGTCTTCGTCCGCTGGGCGCTGATCGCCGGCGTGGTCGGCCTCAGCAGCCCGTTCCGGATCTGGATCGAGGAGGGTCAGGACCTCGGCGTGCTGTGGAGCGACCTGTGGAACCTGACCCCGTTCCTCGCCGGGCTCGTCCTCGCCCCCGCAGCGGTCGGGATCGCCGTCGGCGCCGGGTTCCGGAACCTCCCGAGCCGTACGCAGCAGCACCCGTCGCACTAGACGCCGGCGATGTGTTCCAGATCACATCAGCCAGGTGTCAGGAACCGCGCCGCTGTCTCGCTCATCTCTCGCAAGCACATCAGAGAGAAGGAGCATCGCCATGAACGAACGCCGCAGGCACCACATCGTCGTGCTGGGAGCCGGCTATGCCGGAGCGTACGCAGCAGGGACCCTCGCTCGTCGGCTCTCGCCGAAGGACGTCGAGATCACCGTGGTCAACGCCGAGCCCGACTTCGTCCAGCGTCTGCGGCTGCATCAGCTCGCCGCCGGCCAGGAGGTCGAGGCGCCGAAGCTGACCGAGGTCTTCGCCGGCACGGACGTCAGCCTGTGCCTGGGCCGGGTCGTCGACATCGACCCGGTCCGCCAGGTGGTCGGGGTCGCCGACTCCGACGGCGGCGAGGAGGTCACCTACGACACGCTGGTCTATGCGCTCGGAAGCAGCGGAGACTCCCAGGTGCCGGGAGCCGACGCGGACGCCTTCGACATCGCGAGCCGACCGTCCGCGCTGCGGCTTCGGCGGCGCCTCGACAAGCTGAGCGAGGCCGGGCAGGGTGGAAACGTGGTCGTGGTCGGGGATGGGCTGACGGGGATCGAGACCGCCGCGGAGATCGCCGAGTCGCGGCCGGAGCTGGCGGTGACACTGGTCGCGCGCGGCGAGCTGGGCTCTCGGCTCTCTGCCGGAGCGCGCCTCCATCTGCGCCAGGTCTACGAACGGCTGGGGGTCACCGTCGTGGAGCACACCCAGGTCGAGTCGGTCGAGGCCACCCGAGTCATTTGTGCCGACGGCACCGTTCTGGCCACCGACGCCACGGTGTGGACCGCGGGGTTCGCGGTCAGCCCCATCGCCGCTGCCAGTGGCCTCGAGGTCACCGAGTCCGGCCAGATCGTCGTCGACCGCATGATGAGGTCGACCTCGCATCCCAACGTGTACGCCACCGGCGACAGCGTGTACGCGATCGGCGACAACGACCGGCCGCTGCCGATGTCGTGCGCATCGGCCGGCTTCACCGCCCGCCAGGCGGTCGAGTCGATCATTGGCGAACTCACGGGTCGTCGGGTCCCGACCACCAAGCTCTCCTACCCCGGCAACCACATCAGCCTGGGACGGAAGGACGGCATCCTGCAGCTGGTCGACGACGAGGGACACGCCAAGCCCAAGCACGTGGCCGGGCGCAGGGCCGTACGTTTCAAGGCGACCGTCCTGAAGGTCTCGCTGTGGGCCACGTCGCATCCGACCTTCGGCCTGCCGCGCCGCAAGCACCGCGTGGCGGCTTTCCGGGACTCCGTCGTGGAGCATGTCCCAGCGTGAGCGACGTCATCGACCGCTTCGACGCGGATCGCTTCGAGGCCAGCCGTGACCGGCTGGCCTCCCTGGCGTACCGCCTGCTGGGGTCGGCGTCCGAGGCCGAGGACGCCGTCCAGGACGCGTACCTGCGGTGGCAGTGCGCCGACCGGCAGCGGATCGACGTCCCCGAGGCGTGGCTGACCAAGGTCGTCACCAACCTCAGCCTCGACCGGCTGCGCTCAGCACACAGGCGTAACGAGCGCGCCAGCGCCTGGTTGCCCGAACCCGTCCTCGACGGCGACCCGATGCTCGGGCCCGCCGAGACCGTCGAGCAGCGCGAGATGGTCTCGTTGGCCGTACTCGCGCTGATGGAACGGCTCTCGCCCGCCGAGCGCGGTGTGTACGTCCTGCGCGAGGCGTTCTCGTACGCCCACGCCGAGATCGCCGAGGTCCTGGAGATCAGCGAGTCCGCCAGCCAACAGCACCTGCATCGGGCCCGACGACGCATCGCGGCAGGACGGCAGCGCGGGGTCGTCGAGGTCGACCCAGCCTCGGCCCGCAAGACCGTCGAGGCATTCCTGCAGGCTGCCTCCTCGGGGGACACCGATCGCCTGGTCGCCTTGCTGACCGACGACGCCACCGCGGTCTCCGACGGCGCCGGCAGCGGCATCAGTGAACGACTCCTGCGGTACGACACTCCTCGCAAGATCGCCGCGATCGCGCGGACGGGCTTCAGGCCCACGCCCGCGAAACGGAGACTGGCCGGCGGCACGCCCGCTTTCCACTACGCGCTCGTCAACGGCACGCCCGCGATGCTGGCCGTCGTCGACGACCGGGTCGTCGGTGTCGTCGCCTTCGACGTCCTCGGCGGCAAGATCGCTACGGTTCGCGGCATCGCATCCCCGAAGCGATTGGCACGACTCGACGCCGCGTGGACCCAGCAGGAGCCAGGGTCACCGATCATCGCCGAATGGTGACTCCCCCGCCGCTCCACCACCCGTGCCTCTAGGCTCGGCCCAGCAGCCGACCCCAGGAGGAGCCCAGATGACCACCTTCCGTGAGGCGATCGAGGCCAAGGACGTGGACGCCGTGGAGGCGATGCTCGCCGACGACGTCGTGTTCACCAGCCCGGTCGCGTTCAAGCCCTACCCCGGCCGGGCGATCACCGCAGCGATCCTGCGCGCCGTGGTGAAGGTGTTCGAGGACTTCACCTACGTACGCGAGATCCACGACGGCGTCCACCACGCCTACGAGTTCACCGCCAAGGTCGACGGCCTCGACCTCAACGGCTGCGACTTCCTCACCTACGACGAGGAGGGCCGGATCGTCGACTTCAAGGTGATGGTCCGCCCGCTGCGTGCCGCCGAGGCCCTCGCCACCCGGATGGGCGAGCAGTTCGAGGAGATCAAGGCCGCCGCCATGCAGGGCTGACGCTGTCAGTCGACGGGTCGTCCCTGCCGCCGCTCCTCGAGCCGCTGCTGCGCCTCGGGCAGGAACTTCAGGCACGGGGCGTCCGCCTCGGGATGCTTCTGCGTCAGGTGGAAGATCCATCGGTCCATGGCTGCCATGAAGCCGTTGTCCTCACCGGCGCGATAGGTCGCCCACTTGATCCTGTCCCTGACGACGCACTCCGTGCAGGTGATCTTGTAGACGAACTGCTCCTGCGCGTCGAGGTCGATCCTCACCGTGGCCAGGGGCCCGGCCTGCGAGGCTGCCTTCCGCTCACGAGCTGACCTGCTCGCTGTCATGCTGCACCTCGTTCTGTTCGGGAGACGAAGCCTACGTCAGCCACCCCGGACGGTCCGCCTCGGAGCGGCACAGGTTCAGGCGCGAGTGAGATAGCCGGTCAACGCAGTGCGGAGCTCGGCCGTGAGCGCATCGCGGGTTGCCGGTTCGGGAGCCTCGGTGATCAGGGGCATCATGCTGCGAACGATCTGGATCGCGACGGTGGCGATGCGGTCGACGTCTGCCGGGTCGCGCTCGGTCATGAACCGTGCGATCAACGTCGCGACCGTCTGGTGCATCGCCTGCTGGACCGGGGCGACGGCATCGCGCATGTCGGCCGGGAGGTCAGATCGTGCGAAGAGGGCCTTGAACCCGGGGTGAGCGAGATTGAACTCGACCAGCGGACCGATCACGGCGTCGATCGAGGCCTCGATCGACGCCTCCTGGCCGAGGTCCATGATCCTTTGGCGCATACCGGAGAGCTCTCCGGCGTAGTGCTCGCTGAGCGCGCGGGCGATGTCGGCCTTGCTGCTGAAGAACTGATAGAGCGAGCCCGGCGAGATCCCGGCCTCGGCCGCGATCGCGTTGGTCGTCGCCCCCTCCGGTCCTCGTTCGGCGAAGACCACCGCGGCGGCACGCACGATCTCGCGCATTCGCTCCTCCCCGCGCGCCTGCCGCTTGCGGCGTGTCCGGATCGGGCCCACAGGATCGGTCATCTCGCCCTTCCCTTGAATATGCGAGTAGATGCTCGTATCTTTATCGCGAGCATCTACTCGTAAAACTATCAGGGAGAGCGCGACCATGGTCGAGCCGATCCGCGAATACGCCCCCACTACCTCCACCGCGCCGGCACTCCGCTCGACCTGGCTGGCGAGCCTGGGCCGCGTTGTCGCCCGTCGTCCCGGATGGATCCTCGGCATCGCGATCAGCGCGTTGCTCGTTCTCGGGTTCGTCGCCTCCGGGGCGATGTCATCGTTCGTACTGTCTCGATGGGAGGTGGCGGGCACCGAGTCGGTGGCGGCGCAGGACGAGCTCGCCGAGCGCTTCGGCACCGGCACGGCGAACGTCATCCTGCTCGTCGAGGCGACCGGCGGATCGGTCGATGATCCCTCGGTCGAGCGGGAGGCCATGGCCGTCTCCGCCGAGCTCGCCGAGGAGCCGCGGGTGGCGGAGGTCTGGTCCTACTGGTCGACCGGAATGGACCCGTCCATGCGCAGCGACGACGCTGGCTCCGCGGTCGTTCTCGCCCACGTCGCCGGCGACGCCACGAGTGCGCGCGAGGTGATCGCCGAGCTGATCCCCGCCTACACGATCCACGGCGAGACGATCGACGTACGCGTGGCCGGCGGAGAGGCAGCATCGACTCAGATCAGCGAGCAGGCAGCGCTCGACTTCGTGCGCGCCGAGCTGATCATCCTTCCGCTGATGCTCGTCCTGCTGCTGATCATCTACCGCCGGCTCAGCTTCGCGCTGCTGACCCTCGCCGTCGGTGTCTTCGCCGTGGTCGGCACGCTGGCCGGACTCCGCGCCCTGACCGGCGTGACCGAGATAGCCTCGTTCGCCGCGAACATCACCCTGGTGATGGGCATCGGCCTGGGCGTCGACTACAGCCTGTTCGTGATCTCTCGATTCCGCGAGGCCCTCGGCGCAGGGCGGTCGGTGTCGGAGGCTCTGGCCGAGACCCTGGACACCGCCGGACGTACGGTGATCTTCAGCGGTCTGACGGTCGCGGCAGCGATGTCGATGCTGTTCTTCCTGCCGTACGACTTCCTGCGCTCCTTCGCATGGGCCGGCGTCCTCACCGTCCTCGCGGCGGGCATCGGTGCCATCGTCGTTCTCCCGGCCGCGCTCGCAGTCATCGGCGCGCGAATGACCCGGCGCGGTCGCACGCTCCCAGCCTCGAGGCCGATCGAGTCCGGGCGCTGGTACCGGCTGGGGCAACGGGTGATGGACCGTCCGCTCGCCTGGGGCGGGATCGCGCTGATCTGCCTGATCGCGCTCGCCGCGCCCGCGGCGGGGGTGCAGATCGGAGTCCCCGACGAC
This sequence comes from Nocardioides sp. NPDC023903, assembly GCF_040639295.1. NCBI lineage: Bacteria > Bacillati > Actinomycetota > Actinomycetes > Propionibacteriales > Nocardioidaceae > Nocardioides > Nocardioides sp. NPDC023903. The sequence goes on from NZ_JBEZZS010000001.1 coordinate 710,795, forward strand.
CGCGTACTCCCTCCAGGTCATTCCGTACGCGACACCTACGACGAGCTGCGGGCAGGTTTCTCGGCCGAACCCAACGACGCTCTACAGGTCATCAACACCGGGCCCGCCGCGGCACCCCAGGACATCGTCGCGTACGCCATCGACCTCTCCACCGTGGACGGGGTCGTGCAGGTCAACTCCCCCGCCGGGGTCTTCGCCGACGGCACCCGCATCGCCACAGCACCCGACCGCCTCGACCAGGCCGACGGGCAGCGTCTCGAGGTGGTCCCGTCACGCGCTGCGCTCGACGCCGGTGTCCCGTCCGAGCTCGTCGACCAGGTGCGTACCCTGGACAGTCCCTTCACCGAGCAGGTGGTCGGCGGTGACCCGGCGGAGCTGGTCGACTTCCGCGACGCGCTGATGGAGCGGCTCCCACTGGTCGGCGTCCTGATCCTGGCGGTCACCTTCGTGCTGCTGTTCCTGTTCAGCGGCAGCCTGCTGATCCCGCTGAAGGCAGTGCTCCTGAACATGGTGAGCATCGCTGTGATGTTCGCGGTGCTCACCGTCGTCTTCCAGAACGGGCTGTTCGCCGACCTCCTCGGCTTCACCCCGATCGGCACCCTCGATCCCGCGTTCCCGATACTCATGTTCTGCGTCGTCTACGGGCTGTCGATGGACTACGAGGTGTTCATGGTCTCCCGCATCCGCGAGGAGTACGACCGAACCGGGGACAATCGACAAGCCGTGCTCCTCGGCCTGCAACGCTCCGCCCCGCTGATCACCGCAGCCGCCGTCACCCTTGCGGCCTCCTTCGCCGTCTACGCCTCCGGCGAGGTCATGTATCTGAAGATGATCGGCATCGGTACGGCCGTGGCCATCCTCGTCGACGCCACGATCATCCGCGGCGTCCTCGTCCCGGCAGCCATGCGGCTGGGCGGCAGCGCCAACTGGTACCTGCCGCCCTGGCTCAACCGCATCTTCGGCCGCCTCAGGCTCCGTGAATCGTGACCCGCTCAGCAGGCGGTGACCACGTCGAAGCGGCCGCCCGCCGACTCCTGGAGGGTCGTCACGGTGGCGTCGCCCTGTCCCAGGTAGTCCTCCGAGACGTTCGCGTAGAAGGGGTTGTAGGGGTTGGTGCCGTAGGAGTGGGCACGCCCGGCGGCCTCGTGCTGGGCGTTGGTCGCCGCTCCGCAGTAGAGGCCCGGCTCTGTCGGCGGGTCGGTGGGCTCCTCCGTCGGCGGGTCGGTGGGCTCGGCGCCCCGCTCGACCCGGCGGTTGTTGTCGAAGAAGAAGTCCGTGACGTACGCCGGGTAGTCGATCGAGTTCGTCGTGACGTACGAGCCACCGGGGCCGCTGCCTGCCGGCCAGTTGTGTCCCATCCCGGTGTTCTGGATCAGGGACACGCGCGGACCGCTGCCGTCCGACCACAGCGTGCCGGAGCCGGTGGTGTTGTTGCCGGCCAGGCCCGACAGGGAGAAGGACGACTGCGACCCGGCACCGTAGATCCCGGCCATGACCTGCGCGTTCAGGGTGTTGTAGCCGGGGGCGACGGTGGTGTCGTTGGAGCCGTAGATCACCGAGGTGACCTGGCTGCCGAATCCCGACGAGGCGGAGCCCGCGAAGGTCCGGCAGGTGTTGGTGACCTGTGACTGCGTCACCGCCACGGACCCGATCTGCCCCGACGTCGTCCCGACCGACGGGCCGGCGTTGATCCCGATCCCGGCGAACACGTCGGGTGCGAGGCAGCCCATCACCATCGTCTCGCCGCCGCCCGAGGACAGCCCGGACAGATAGACCTGGTCAGGATCGATGTCCAGGGCCGGGTCGGCGAGCAGGTCGCTGACCAACTGGAGGAGGTTGTCGTCGTGCCGCCCCGGCGAGGTCCGGGAGTGGTTGCTGTCGTAGTAGTCCCAACAGCCGAGGAGTACGCCGCCGTTCGGCGCCGCCGGGATCGCCACGACCATCCCGCGCGCATCCGCGGTCGCCGCCCAATTGCCGCCGTCACGCAGGGCGGCCGATGTCTGGACGCAGCCGTGCAGGTTGACCATGAGCGCACGCCCGGTGCCGAGCGTCGGAGCGGTGCTGGGGACGTACAGCTGGGTGGTCATCCCGCCCGCCGTCCTCGCCGACCACGTGCCGGCGGCGGCCGCGGGTTCGACGGGTGGCGCTACCGCGATGGCCGCTCCGACGGCCAGCGCCAGGCCGAGGCCCGCGAGTGCGGCGCCGATCCGTTGCTGCCGAAGCCTGGACGAGATCCGAAACCCGAGACCCATGACCGATCCTCCTGAGCGAGACCAGCCCGCCGCCGCCCGGCAGGCAGACCGACCGTAGATGTGACGCCCGCCACAGGTCTATGTCGGCCCGGACCACAATCCGGTGCTCGGCTGTATCGATCCGGCGCCGCCGCTCACCGGTAGAGCTCCTCGTCGATGCTCGCCAGCCGCGACGGGTGGACCCGCTCCCCCAGCCCGTAGAACTGCTGGAAGCTCATCACCAGCGGCCGCCACCGATCAGGATCGATCCGGTGGGCGTGGCCGTCGAGGCGCAGCTCCGGTGCGACCCGCACCGCAGTCACCGAGACCTCCACGGCGACCAGTTTCGGCTCACCGAGCTCGTGGAGCGCCGCCACCGTCCCCTCGATGTGCACCGGGCACTCCGCCACCGACGTCGGCAGTACCGTGTCGGAGCCGTACGGCGTCAGGCCCGCATGCGCGTACTTGTCGGACACGTGCACATACCCGCGCTCGGCCTTCGCCGCCGACATCGCCGCATTGCCCGTGGTCAGCGCGAGCCGGTCGACCTGGGTGACCAGGTCGACGCTCGGAAGGTTGAGCACGATCTCCGGCCGCTCCCTCACATTGCGCGCCGTCTGCGACGACCCGCCGATCCCTAGGACCGCCGTACGTCCCAGCCAGAAGACCGACGACATCGGCATCAGGTTCGTGGTGCCGTCCTCATTGAGAGTGGAGAGCAGTACCACCGGCGTACCGAAGTAGAGGATGGCCGGATCGATGTCGACATGCGTACCCATGCCTCGAAACTAGGGCGCCTCACCGGCGACTTCCGGCGGGTATCCGACGGCGCAGTCACGGACGACGGGTGAACCGAATCGTGCCATCCGGTAGTCAGGTCAAAACCTGTCTTGCGGTAAGCGAACGGCATCGTCTCTGTGGACGGTAAGTGGCGTCATCTCGACAAGCTCGACCGGTGCAGCAGGTCAGGGCGGTCCGCAGCCAGCTGCAATCGCGATCTCAGTGACCATCGCCCGAAGGTCCGCGACAGGCAGCGGCTTCTGCGTAACGCCCGCGGCACCGATCGTTGCGATCGTGCCACCACCGTCGACGTCCGGCCCCAGATCACATGCCCAGAACGCGCTCGCGGCGCGGCCGCCGCCATCGACGTACGCCTGGCCGCCGGCGACCGCGAACGAGTTCTTCAGCGCGCTGATCCGCCGGTGCTCACCCTCCCAGTCGTCCTGCTCGACCGATGCCGCAGCCACGACGCTGCCCACTTCCCCGCCTACGCTGTCGGTGACGACGGCACAGGTCCAACTTCCCCGATCCTCGAGAGGCAACGGCTCGGGGTCAGCCCCTCTGAACAGCCTGGTGCCGAGCACCGACGCGACGTGGCGGGTGCTCATCCCACAGGCGGTCTGCTCGGCGTACGTCTCGAAAGGTCCGTCCAACGGATCGGCGTCGCAGCCGGCGGCATACTCCGCCGCCGCTCCGAGCACCTTCTCGAACGCCTTCGCCGACCCTCCGACCTCGGAGGAGGCCCAGACGGAAACCGCCGATACGCCCGGCCAGTACCGCGAACACACCCATTTGCCCTCGAAGCTGCCATCGACTTGGGCGTAACCGGCGCGTCCCTTGTTGACCGTCAGACGATGCGGGCTCGACGCAATGGCCCGGAGGCGTATCGGCCAGGTGGAAGCGTCATCGGAGTGCAGGCTGAACTCGAGCTCACCGGCCTCCGAACCGGCACCTCCGACGAGCGCTGAGCACCGCCGCCCGAAGCCGTAGCGCTCCACGAACCGGTCCGTGCCGAACAAGTCTTCGACCAAGTCTGTCGAGATGCCACACACCGTGGCCTTCTCGTAGTGGGGCGTCAGGCCGCTGAACCATTTCCAGACGCCGCCTCCCACTACGAGCAGTGCGACTACAACACCGACGACGACAACACGAGTGCTCACAGCATTCCCTTCGTTCCCGAGACAAGGGTCTTGGCCTCTCAGCGCTCAGTCTCACACCACGTACGCAACCGAGCGACGATCGCGTCGATGGACCCGTCCTGAAGAGCATGCCCGAAGACACCGTCGTTGAACCGTTCGCCCCGGGTGTAGACCGTGGCCAGACGGGCAGCGTCGGCGAACGGCGCGGTGGCGAGCAGCGAGGGGTCGGAGAGAAGCGGATTGCCCCGCATCCACTTCATCCAGTCGATCGAAGCCCCCGGGAGCGAGCGGTAGAGCTGACGGACCCGGTCGCTGTAGGCGGGATACGGCGCCTGGATCGCGCCGCTCTCAGTCTTCTGGCCGCCACCCCAGGCGAAGTCACGGTCCTGGGCCGTCAGCGCATCAGCGGCCGAGAAGGCCTTGAGCCACGTCGCTTCCGGCACACTCCGCAGCTCGGTCTCGACCTGGGCATCGGAGGGATCGAGCGCCTCGCGGGCGCGGTCGAAGGTGTCGTACGCCTTCTGGTCGAAGAGCACGACACGCACCTCGTCGACCGAGGTCGGAGTCCGGGCGAGGGTCCACAGGGAGACGTACGCGGCCTCGTCGAGCGGGTAGTGGTAGACGCCGGTGGAGATCGCAGGGAACGCCACCGTGCGCGCCCCGAGCTCGTCGGCGACGCGGAGCGACTCACGGAAGCACGAGGTCAGTAGGGCGACGTTGTCCTGGCCGTCGGTGTACACCGGCCCGACCGTGTGGATCACCCACCGCGCCGGGAGATCGCCGGCGGTCGTCGCGACCGCCTGCCCTACGGGCAAGCCACCACTGAAGTCACCCGCCCGCAGCCGCCGGCACTCCTCGAGGATCGCTGGGCCGCCTCGCCGGTGGATCGCCCCGTCCACCCCTCCCCCGCCCAGCAGCGAGGAGTTGGCGGCGTTCACGACCGCGTCGACCTGCTGTTCGGTGATGTCCTCGCGTACGACCGTGATCCTCACGCGGTCAATCTAGCGAGCCGGGATCTAGGGACTCGGGCTCGGGCGACCCAGGCCGCCGGGCCGAGCGCGGCGGCCACACCGGCCGCGATGGAGGCGAGGACGCCCAGCCACCCCAGCCCGGCGGCCTCGAGACCGGGATAGATCTGCCAGTGGACGAGGTAGATCCACAGCGACGACGCAGCGAGCACGGCGGCGAGCCGGGCGAGCGGCCAGGGCAGCAGGGGCGGCCACGGGACCAGCAGGACGAGGATGCCGAGGGCAACGGTCGCCTCGCGGACGGGGTCGCCGAAGAAGCCGTACGTCGCCACCACGACCGTCATCGCGACGAGCACCCGCTGCCACGGCCGCTGTGCCTCGGCCGCCGCCCATCCCAGCGCGAGGCACCACAGCACGCAGCCGATCGTGTAGCGCTCGGTCGCACCGGCCTCGATGCCGACCCACAGGTACCGCACCGCGAGGGTCGCACCCACCACCACGAGAGCCGCGCCGAACCGGTGGCGCCGCTGCCATCGGTCGAGGACGGGCACCAGGAGCAGGAGGGCGATCCCGGCGAAGGACCAGGTGATGACCTCCAGGAACCACAGCTGCCAGTCGCGGGTCCACTCGTCGCTGCCGAACGCCTGGTTGAGCCCCAGGGCGGTCGGCCAGTGGTAGCGGTCGCTGACCAGGGCCACCGCGACCACCCAGAGTGCGGCCGGGAGCGCGACCGCGGCGGCACCCCGTAGCAGGCGGCGCGCGCGCAGGGTTCGGGTGGGAGCGGTGAGCCCGAAGCGGGCGAGGTTGAAGCCGGCCACCGCGAGCAGGATGTGGGCGCCGCCGAGGAGGGTCCAGACGTCGGCGTGGCTGCCGACGATGGCGACGATGGCCACCGCGCGCAGCAGCACCGGTGTCTCGACCGGCCGCAGCCACCGCCGCGGACTCCGCGCGCTCGCGGCGAGCTCGGCGATGCTTCGGTGCTGCCAGCCGGAGGGCAGGGTGCCGAGCCGCTCGCCGAGCTGGGTGGCGATCTCGACGAAGGAGAGCGAGTCGCCGCCGAGCGAGACGAAGCTGTCGGCCACGGTCGCGTTCGGGCGCCTCAGCACCGTGGCATAGACCGTACGCAGCGCCTCGGCGTCCGCTCCCTCCGCCAGCCCGGCATCTGGTGGCCCGGCCGCGTCCGCCACGCTGGCCCAGGCGTTGAGGGTGGCGTAGTCGACCTTGCCGTTCGGCGTACGCGGCACCTCGTCGATCCGGTGGACCTGGACCAGCGCGCGTGGCAGCGCCACGATGCCGTCCACGAGCGCCGGCAGCCGGTCGGCGGACCCCGGATCGTCGGTGAACAGGTGCAGGCGGCCACCCGGAGCGACGGCACGCGTCGACCCGAGCTCGGACTCGATCCGGTCGAGGTCGATGCGCAGCCCGAGGATCTTGCCGAACCGACTGCTCCGGCCGGTGATCTCCCACAGCCCGTCGTCGGCCTGACGGGCGAGATCGCCGGTGCGGAGCTCGGTGAGCTCGGGGCCGCGGGCGAGATCGGCGACGCTCTCGGCGTACCCCATCATCACGTTCGGCCCGGTGTAGACCAGCTCGCCTACGGGACCGTCCACGGGATCGAGACGGAAGTGCCCGCCGGGGATCGGGATACCGATCGCCTCGGGCCGGCTCGCGGCGAGGGCCGGCGGTAGGTAGGCCATCCGGGCGGTGGCCTCGGTCTGGCCGTACATCACGACCAGGTCCCATCCACGCGACTCCCCCAGCGCGGCATAGCGACGGACCGTCTCGGGCGGCATCTTGCCGCCGGCCTGGGTGATGTAGCGCAGCGAGGGCAACGAGCGCTCGGCGAACCCCGAGGTGTCGAGCAGGTCGAAGGTGTAGGGAACGCCCGCGAACGAGGTGGCGCCGTGACGCGCCGCGACGTCCCAGAAGCACTCGTCGGCGACCGAGAGATCGGTGAGGATCACCGCGGCCCCCACGCTCAGGTGTGAGTTGAGCACCGAGAGGCCGTAGCAGTAGTGCAGCGGCAGCGAACTCATCGCCCGGTCGGCGGAGGTGAGCCCGAGGTACGCCGCGATGCTGGCGGCGTTGGCGGTCAGGTTGTCCCTGGAGAGCCGGACCAGCTTCGGCGACCCGGTCGACCCCGAGGTCGACAGCAGCAGCGCGAGGTCGGGATGGAGATCAGCCCTGCCATCGAACGCCGCCCGGTAGCGCGTCCGCAGCTCGGCGTGATCACCACCCGGCGGCGTCAGCAGCACCGGACGACGAGCGGCGAGCGCGGCCAGGTAGCCGATCACCGAGTCCAGGTCGTTGCCCGCCTCGAGCAACACGACCCCGCGGGCGGAACCGTACGCGGCCGCCCGGTCCATCACCGCCTGCTCCAGCTCCGCGTAGGTCAGCGTCGTCTCGTCGGTGATGACCGCCGGGTCCCCGGGCCGCCCCTTCAGGAGCAAATGCGCACCGGTCGCGATCGTGGAGCTCATCGCGCGTCCCCGGTATAGCCGACCAGCGGCCCGACGACCTCGAGGGCGACCGTGGCTCCGATGTCCGGGATCCCGGTGCCCGGGACCCGGGCGGTCACGCGTACGTCATCGCTCAGCCGCACGCGGATGGTGGCGTCGTGGCCGAAGAAGGAGACCTCCTCGACGACGCCCTTGCTGCCGGAGGTGGCGTCGACCGAGACCTGCACCTGCTCCGCGCGAACGACCAGTGTCACCGGCCCGGCGGGCTGCGGCGTGATGAGCGCGACCTCGCCGAGCGGCGAGTCGACCCGCCCGTCGCCGCCGACCTCACCGGGAAGCAGCGTCGCCGAGCCGAGGAAGGCCGCGACCCCGGGATGCTCGGGCGTCAGATAGACGTCCACCGCCGAGCCGACCTGCAGGAAGCGCCCGGCGGCCATGACGGCCACCTGGTCTGCCAGCGAGAGCGCCTCGCCCTGGTCGTGGGTGACCAGCAGCGCTGCCGCGCCGGCCGTACGCAGCGCCCGCACGACCGCGCGCCCGGACTCCTCGCGCAGCCCTGCGTCGAGCGAGGAGAAGGGTTCGTCGAGGAGCACCAGGCGGGGCCGGGGTGCGAGCGCGCGGGCCACGGCGACCCGCTGCTGCTGGCCGCCGGAGAGCTCGTGGGGATGCCGATCGGCCAGCTCGGCCGGCAGCTCGAGCAGCCGGAGCAGCTCGGCCACGCGGTCCTGCCGCTCGGCACGGGCCACGTTCCGGCGCAGCCCGAAGGCGATGTTGCCGCCGACGTCGAGGTGCGGGAAGAGCGCGCCCTCCTGGGGGACGTACCCGATCCCGCGGCGGCGCGGCGCCAGCCCGGCGACCGGGCGACCGCCGATCCTGATCTCGCCCGCGGTCGGCGTCATGAACCCCGCCACGCACCGCAGCAGGGTCGTCTTGCCGCAGCCCGAGGCACCGAGGACGGCGGTCACGCCGCCCTCGACGGTCAGGTCGAGCCCGTCGAGCACCTGGCGCCGACCGTGTCCGGCCCGCAGCCCGCTCACCTCCAACGCCGCGGTCATCGGGCCACCCCTCTCGAGGAGCGACCCAGCAGGATCGTCGCCGGCATCGCGAGGAGCACCAGCGCGAGCGCGTAGGGCGCGGCGGCGCCGTAGGCGACCGAGGACGCCTCACTCCAGAACTCGGTGGCCAGCGTCGTGGTCCCGATCGGGGCCAGCAGCAGCGTCGCGGTCAGCTCCGTGGAGACCGCGAGCGCGACCATCGCGGTCGCCGTCGCCAGCCCGGGCAGGAGGAGCGGCAGGGTCACCCGGCGCATCACCCCGGCCCGGGTCAGCCCCAGGCTGAGCGCCACCTCCTCCAGCCGCGGCGGCACCAGCTCCAGAACCCCGCGCACGGCGACCAGCGCGCGTGGCAGGAACAGGATGACGTACGCCGCCACGAGCAGCGGCACCGTCTGATAGAGCCCGGGCAGCCAGCCGATGGCGACGGTGACCAGGGCGAGCGCGACGACCACACCGGGCAGCGCGCTGGTGACGTACGTAACCCGCTCGACGCCCAGCGACCAGCTCGTCCGACGGCGGACGGCCTGCCACACGACCGGCACCGCGGCGGCCGTCGCGACGACTCCGGCGACGGCGGCCAGCGCGACGCTGGTGCCGGCAGCAGGCAGCAGACGGCTCAGGTCGAGCTCGGCCGAGGCACCCCGGACCAGCCAGCGCACCAGGCTCGCCGCCGGAAGTCCGACGGCCAGCGCGACGAAGACCCCGAGGGCGACGACCACCGGCACGGTCCCCCGCCCCAGCCGCAGCCGGGTCGTGGGGCGGGCGGTGCCGCTCCCGACGCGGGCGCGCCGGGCAGGACCACGGATCAGCATCTCCAGGGCCAGCAGCCCCAGACAGGCAAGCAGCAGCACGCCGGCCAGCAGGGTCGCCGCCGGCCCGTTGAAGGCAGTGCCGTACTGCTGCAGGATCGCGGTCGTCAGGGTCGGGTAGTTGAGCAGCTGGAGCGCGCCGTACTCGGCCAGCAGGTGCAGCCCGACCAGGAGCGCGCCACCCAGCACCGCCGGCGCGACGGTCGGCAGGACCACGCGGAGGAACACCTCCCGCGGCCGCCGCCCGAGCACCGCCGCGACCTCCTCCAGCGATGGGTCGAGGCGGCGCAGGGCTGCCACCGTGGGCAGGTAGACCAGCGGATAGTAGGAGAGCGAGACGACCAGCACCGCCCCGAGATAGGACTGGACCGCATGGGTCGTGGCGACCCACGCGTAGCCGTTGACGAAGGCCGGGATGGCCAGCGGCGCGCACAGCGCGCCGTGCCACCAACCGGACAGGGGCAGGGAGGTCCGCTCGACCACCCAGGCGCCGCAGACCCCGAACACCACCGAGAGCGCGACCCCGCCGACCAGCAGCCTGCCGGTGTTCCACAGCAGCTCGCCGATACGCGGGCGGACCAGGAAGTCGTACGCCTCCGCCGGCCCCAGCGAGGCGGTCGACCACACGACGTACGCCACCGGAAGCAGGCAGGCCGCAGCGATCGCGCCGGCCACCGCCGGCATCAGCCACCTCCCGGAGGAGCCGGCCGGAAACGTGCCGAGATGCACGCTGCTCAGAGGAACCCGGCTTCCGTCATCATGTCGACCACGGCGTCGCTGTCGAGGTCGGAGATCGCGACCGCGGGCGGGGCGAGCTCGGAGAACTTCTTGACCGGCGGGTCGAGCTGCACCTCCGGGTTCAGCGGGTACTCCAGCGCGTAGCTGTCGGCCAGCCCCTGCTGCCCGGTCTTGCCGGTGAGGTAGCCGACGAACTTCTCCGCATCCGTCTTGTGCTTCGCCGAGGCCAGCACCCCCGCACCGGAGACGCTCACGAAGGCGCCCGGGTCCTGGTTGCCGAAGAAGTGGAGCTTCGAGCTGTCGCTGACCTCACCGGACTCGGCCTGATCGCGATACCAGTAGTAGTGGTAGATGACGCCGACCGGCACCTCACCCGCGTTGACCGACTCCAGCACGACGTTGTTGCCGTCGTAGACGGTGCCGTTGGCCTTGATCCCCTCCAGCCACTTCTTGGTGGCCGCCTCGCCCTCGGTGGCCAGGACCCCGGCGACGATCGCCTGGAAGTCGGCGCCGGTCGGCGAGAAAGAGATCTTGCCCTTCCACTCCGGCTTGGCCAGGTCGAGCAGCGAGGCGGGCAGCTCGGCCTCGGTGATCTGGTCGGTGTTGTAGACCAGCACGGTGGAGCGGGCGACGAACCCGGTCCAGGCGTTGCTCTCCGGTCGGTACTGCTGCGGGATCGGCGCGGTCACGTCATCGGGCAGGGTCGCCAGCAGGCCCTCCCGCTCGACGGCGGCCATCGCCGGGGAGTTCTCAGTGAGGAAGACGTCGGCCGGCGACTTCTTGCCCTCCGCGACCAGCTGCGCGGCGAGCTCGAGGTCCTTGCCGTTGCGCAGCTCGACGTCGATCCCCGTCTCCTTCTCGAACGCCGGCACCAGCTCCTCCATGAGCTGCTCGTGCTGGGCGTTGTAGACGACGAGCGCGTCGTCGGAGGAACAGGAGGTGAGCGTTGCCCCGAGGAGGGCAACCGAGACCGAGACCACAACAGCTGAGATAGGCTTCACGGCCGTCCTTTCAATTGGTAAGCCTCACCTTAGAAAGGTTTACCTAAGAACGCGAGCACAGGAGTGTGACGGTTTGGGTTCGCGCTCGACGTCGATCCGGAGTGCATCGGTTTTGCCGATGTCTTACGCCAAAAGGATTCGTTTGCCAGAGGATCAGGCGAGTCACGACGATGGTGGGGCGCCTCACACCCTTTGGAGAATGACCATGTCTGACCAGCCAGTCGTCGAGAAGCACACCATCGGCTACGTCCCACCCGAGGACCGCCATGGCAAGGTGCGCGACCTCTTCACCCTGTGGTTCGGGACCAACATCGCTCCCCTGCCCGTCGTCACCGGTGCCGCCGGCGTCACCGTCTTCGGCCTCGACCTGTTCTGGTGCGTCGTCGCCATCGTGGTCGGCCACCTCGTGGGCGGCGTCTTCATGGCGCTGCACTCGGCCCAGGGCCCGCAGATGGGCATCCCGCAGATGATCCAGAGTCGCGGCCAGTTCGGCTCCTACGGGGCGCTGATCGTCGTGGTGATCGCGGCCGTGATGTACCTGGCCTTCTTCGCCTCCAACATCGTCCTCGCCGGCCAGTCGCTGCACGGCATCGCCGACCCGATCCCGGTCGAGGCAGGCATCGTCCTCGGCGCGCTCGGGTCCGGACTGATCGCGGTGATCGGTTACAAGGTGATCCACTCGCTCAACAAGGTCGCCACCTGGGTCCTCGGCATCGGCATCGTGCTCGGCACCGTCGCGATCTTCGTCTCCGGCCTGCCCGCGGGCTTCTGGACGCAGGGCGGCTACAGCACCGCCGGCTTCCTCGCGACGGTCTCGCTGGGCGCTCTGTGGCAGATCGCGTTCGCGCCGTACGTCTCGGACTACTCGCGCTACCTGCCGGCCGGTGTCGGGGTGAAGGCGACCTTCACCGCCACCTACCTCGGCTGCACCCTCGGCTCGATCCTGCCGTTCGTCTTCGGTGCGATCGTGGCCCTGGCGATGAAGCCGGGCATCGAGGTCATGACCGGGGTGCGCGACACCACCGGTGCGTTCGGTACGCCGCTGCTCGTCCTCTTCCTGCTCTCGGTGATCAGCCACAACGCGCTCAACCTCTACGGCACCGTGCTCTCGGTCATCACCTGCGTGCAGACGTTCGTCGCGTCCTGGATTCCGACCGCCCGCAGCCGCGTGGTGCTGTCGCTGGTGGTGATGGCTGCCTCGACGTACTTCGCCATCGGCGTCTCCGGCAACTTCATCTCGTACTTCGTCGACATCGTGCTCGCGCTGCTCGTCGTGCTGGTCCCGTGGACCGCGATCAACCTGATCGACTTCTACCTGATCCACCGCGGCAACTACGACCTCGACTCGATCTTCGCGGCCGACGGCGGCATCTACGGCCGCTTCAACGGGCAGGCGATCCTCGCCTACGTGATCGGCATCCTCGTCCAGATCCCGTTCATGGCCACACCGCTCTACACCGGGCCGGTCGCGGACAAGCTCGGCGGCGCCGACCTGAGCTGGATCATCGGCCTGGTCGCCACCGCGCCGATCTACTACCTGCTCGCGCGCGGCCGCAAGCTCGCACCGAGCGAGATGGCGATCGCCTGAGGAACCCTCAGCCACCGGCTCACCGGCGGGGAGGTCGCGTCAGCGGCCTTCCCGCCGTCGCGCTGCTCGGCCCGAGGAGCGGACGAACGCCTGGGCGCGGGCGGTGAGGCGTACGCCCTTCATCGAGGCCAGCACGACCTCGAGGGGCTCGACCTCGTCAGTGATCTCGAGAGTCACGATCTGGGCGCCGTCGTACGTCGTGTCGCTGGCCGGGCGCTGGTTGAGGACCGACCATCCCTGACCGTTGGCGACCATCGCCCGGACGGTCTCGAAGCCGGCGCTGCGGTGGCGGATCTGCGGGCGGAAGCCGGCCGACTCGACGAGCCGCTCGAAGTACTGGCCGCTGTGTGGCAGGTCCAGGAGCACCATCGGCTCCTCCTCGAGCTCGGCGAGCGCGACCTTCTTGCGGCGCGCCAGCCGGTGGCCCTTGCCGATGAGGACGTACGGCGCCGCGAGGCCGACCCGGACGTGGTCGATGTCGTCGTCGAGGTCGTAGCCGTACATGAGCGCCAGCTCGCAGCTGCCCGAGCGCAGCGCGTGCTTGAGGGCAGCGTGCTCGTCCTCGACGACGGAGACGTGGATGCCGGGGTGGTCCTGCTCGCAGGCGGCCAGCAGCCGCGGCAGCTCGAAGGGGCCCAGGGTGGTGAAGCAGCCGATGGCGAGGTCGCCGACGAGCGCTTGGCCGGCGGAGCGCGCGACCTCGACCAGCTCGCTGGTGTGGACGAGGTAGCTGCGCAGCTCGCGGAAGAACTCCTCGCCTGCCGCCGTCAGGGTCAGGCCGCGTGCGTGGTGGCGCAGCAGCAGCTGGACGCCGAGCTCCTTCTCGAGCTGGGCGACGGCCGTCGAGACGGCCGACTGCGAGACCACGAGCTGCCGCGACGCGGCGGTCATGCTGCCCAGCTCCGCAGCCGCGGCGAAGTAGCGCAGCTGGGTCAAGGTGAAGGACGGCTCGGCCATGCGAGCCATCCTGCCCGAAGTCACTCTCGTTTGGCCCCGTTGGCGCCGTCGACGCCGGTTGCGTCGAGGTTCGCGAGCGTCTCGGGACGGAGCAGCGCGTCGAGCACCGCCGGGTCGAGACCACCGGCGGCAAGAGCCAGATCCCGTACGTCACCCCCGCCGCTCAAGGCGGCCTTGGCGATCTCGGCGGACCGCGCGTAGCCGAGCAGCGGGGTCAGGGCGGTGGCGAGGCCGGCGTTGCCGGCAGCAGCGGCGGCGAGCTTGGCGGCGTCGACGGTGATCCCGTCGACGCACAGCTCTCGCAGCGAGTCGAAGGCCGCGGCGGTCCAGGTGAATCCCTGGAGCAGTCCGTGCGCCATCACCGGCTCGAACGCGTTGAGCTGGAGCTGGCCGCCCTCGGCGGCCATGGTGACGGTGAGGTCGTTACCGATCACCCAGAAGGCGACCTGGTTGACCATCTCCGGGATGACCGGGTTGACCTTGCCGGGCATGATGCTCGACCCCGCCTGGCGGGCGGGGAGCTGGAGCTCGCCGAGCCCGGCCTGCGGTCCGGAGCTGAGCAGGCGGAGGTCGTTGCAGATCTTGGACGCCTTGACGACGATCCGCTTCAGCACGCTGGAGACCTGCACGAACGCGCCGGTGTCGCTGGTCGCCTCGACGAGGTCGCCCGCGCCGACCACCGGCAATCCGGTGATCTCGGCGAGGTGCTGGACAGCGAGCCGCCGGTAGTCGGGATGCGCGGTTATCCCGGTGCCGATCGCGGTGGCGCCGAGGTTGATCTCGCACAGCAGCACCCGCGAGTCGGCCAGCCGGGCCAGCTCCTCGCGCAGGGTGATGGCGAAGGCGCCGAGCTCCTGGCCGACCGTCATCGGGACGGCGTCCTGGAGCTGCGTACGGCCGATCTTGGGGACCGCGCGGAACTCGGCCGCCTTGCGGGCGAACGAGTCGGCGAGGGCCTCGGTGGCCTCGGCCAGGCGGTCGATCGCCCCGACCAGGGCGAGCCGGACGGCGGTCGGGTAGACGTCGTTGGTCGACTGGCAGCGGTTCACGTGGTCCAGCGGGTGGATCTCGTCGTAGCTGCCGTACGGCAGGCCGAGGATCTCGAGCGCGCGGTTGGCGACTACCTCGTTGGCGTTCATGTTGGTCGAGGTGCCGGCGCCGCCCTGGATCACGTCGACGACGAACTGGTCGTCGAGGGCGCCGTCGCGGACCTCTTGCGCTGCGGCCGCGATCGCGCCGTGGCGACGGTCGTCGAGCAGGCCGAGCTCGTGGTTCGCGCGGGCGGCGACGAGCTTGACCGCGCCGAGCGCGGCGACGAGCGAGCGGTGGCTCCCGACCGTCGTGCCGCTGATCGGGAAGTTCCGCAGCGCGCGGGCGGTGTGCACGCCCCAGTAGGCGGCCGCCGGGACCTCGAACGGGCCGAGGGAGTCGTGCTCGGTGCGGGTGGCCGGCGCATCGACGGTGGTCATCGTGCGCTGGCCTCCTCGGCGACATCCAGCGCGGTCCAGGCCAGCGCGGTAGCTGCGTCGAGGAGCGCCTTCTCGGCGTCCCCGCCGACGCAGTGCGCGGCGAACTCGGGCTGGTGGTTGAGAGCGGTCCCGGAGTTGATGCCGACGTAGGGATGGATCGCGTTCACGACCTGGGAGACGTTGCCCAGGTCGGTGGACGCGCGGTTCATCCGGCGAGCGGGGGTCCCCGGGTCGAAGACCCGGCCGATCTCCTCGGCATTGCGCCGGTACGCCGCCAGCGCGGGCGCGAAGGTGCGGAACTCGGCGTACGGCTTGCTCTCCGGCTCGACGGTGAGCTTCGCGCCGGTGGCGAGCGCGCCGGCCTCGAAGCAGCGCCAGACCTTCTCCTCGGTCTCGGCGAGCTGGGCGAGGCTCTCGGCGCGGACGTACCAGCGGCCCTCGGTGCGCGCGGGGATCGCGTTGGGCGCCTCTCCCCCGTTGGTCATCACGCCGTGCACGCGCACGGTCGGCGGCAGCTGCTGGCGGAGCAGGCCGATCGCGACCTGGGCGATGGTGAAGGCGTCGGCGGCGTTGACGCCCTGCTCGGGGTAGGCCGCCGCATGGGCCGCCTTGCCGCGATACTCGACGTGCGAGTGCGACACCGCGAACGGCTCGGCCTCGGCGACGTCGACGGGAGCGGGGTGGGCCATCATCGCGAGGTCCAGGCCGGCGAACGCGCCGCGCTCGAGCAGCTCGATCTTGCCGCCACCGCCCTCCTCCGCAGGGGTGCCGTAGACCTCGATGGTGAGCCCTGCGGCGTCGGCCAGCGGGGCGAGCGCGCGGGCGGCGCCGACGGTGATCGCGGAGATCAGGTTGTGGCCGCAGGCGTGGCCCAGGCCCGGCAGGGCGTCGTACTCGGCGCACAGGCCGAGGCGGAACGGGCCGCTGCCGAAGGTCGCCAGGAACGCGGTCTCCAGACCGAGATATCCCGAAGTGACGGTGAACCCGGCCTCCTCGAGGAACTGCGCGACCCAGCGCGAGGATTTGTGCTCCTCCCAGCCGGTCTCGGGGTTCGCGTGCAGCTGCTCGGAGAGCCGGACGAGGCGCTCGGCGTCGCTGCTGACCGTGGTCGCGGCGTACTGCTTCGAGGTGGTCATCGACTCACTCGTCCCCGGGCACGCCGTAGGACGGGGCGGCGGTGGGGTCGAGGCCGCGGGTCACGTAGTCGTCGCGCTGCGGCATCCAGACCTTCAGCAGGTCGCGGAGGTCCTCGACCGGGCGCTCGCTCCAGTCGACCCGGAGGTCGGTGACCCGCCAGGCGACGTCGCGTACGACGGAGAGGCCCGCCGAGTGCAGGGGTCCGGCCTCGCCGCCCGCGGCCAGCCCGGCCTCCAGGGCGGCCAGGAGCCGCTCTTCCAGGTCCCCGGTCGCGGTCTCGAAGCCCGCGACGACGGCGTCGACGACCTCGGTGCCGGCCAGCAGGTTGCCGGCGGCGACCACCTGTGGCGCGACGGCGTGGTGGTGGATGCCGAGCGACCCGGAGCCGCTGTACGCCGCACCGGCGCCGTCGAGTCCCAGAACGGTGAGCTGGCGATGCTCGATGTGCTCACGGCCCTGGGTGACCGAGGCGAGCGCGGCCCGGGCGTCGAGCCCGGAGGCGAGGGCCTCGAGCAGCTCGGTGCCCAGACGCGGGTCGGTGATGTTCTGCGACGAAGCGCCACCGACGCCGGGGCGCAGGTGTATGCAGCGCGCGGCGACGGCCGGGCTGGAGGAGGTCACGGCGATGCCGACGGCGCCCTTGCCGTCGGTCGCGAGGACGGAGAAGGTCACTTCGCCACCTCGGGGATGACCGCGATCGCGTCGACCTCGACCAGCCACTCCGGGCGGGCCAGGGCGGAGATCACCAGGCCGGTGGAGATCGGGTGCACGCCCTTCGTCCAGCGGCCGATCGTCCGGTAGACCGTCTCGCGGTAGCGCGGGTCGACGATGTAGATGGTGAGCTTGACCAGGTGCTCCATCTCGGCACCGGCCTCCTCGAGCAGCATCTTGATGTTGGCCATCGCCTGCTCGGTCTGCGCCTCGACGTCGCCGATGCCGACCGACTCGCTGGTGTCCAGGTCCTGCCCGATCTGACCGCGTACGTAGACCGTGTTGCCCGCGACGACGGCCTGGCACAGGTCGTTGTCGAGGTTCTGCTCGGGGTAGGTGACGCTGGTGTTGAACGGGCGGATTCGGGTGTGCCCGCCGACGACGATGCTGCTGCTGGGTTTGTTGGTCTCCACGACGACCAGTCCACCTCGTCCCAAAGCATGTGTCCAACAGATGTTTCCAAGGACTATCGTCAATGAAACAGATGCAGTGACGCCGCCCGGGATTGCATCAGTCGATCCGATGGGTAAGGCCAACAACATCTGTTGGACACGAGCAACCCGGCGGCTCAGGATCTGAGTATGTCCAACGAACAGATCGAGGTCCTCGTCGTCGGCGCCGGCCAGGCCGGCGTGGCGATGAGCGAGCACCTGAGCGACAACGGCGTCCCCCATCTCGTGCTGGAGCGTGACCGGATCGCGGAGCGCTGGCGCACGATGCGCTGGGACTCGCTCGTCGCCAACGGCCCGGCCTGGCACGACCGGTTCCCGGGACTGGAGTTCCAGGACATCGACGCGGACGCGTTCGCCACCAAGGACCAGGTCGCCGCCTACTTCGAGGCGTACGCCGAGAAGATCGCCGCCCCGATCAGGACCGGCGTCGAGGTCACCTCGGTGACCCGCAACGAGGGCCGTCCGGGCTTCCGGGTCGAGACCTCCGACGGCGTCATCGACGCCCGGTTCGTCGTCGCGGCGACCGGCCCGTTCCAGCGGCCGGTCTACCCGCCGATCGTCCCCGACGGCGCGGTCGACGTGCAGATGCATTCGAGCGACTACCGCAATCCCGACCAGCTTCCCGAGGGCAACGTCCTCGTTGTCGGCGCCGGCTCCTCCGGCGTCCAGATCGCCGACGAGCTGCAGCGCTCCGGGCGCCAGGTCCACCTCTCGGTCGGCCCGCACGACCGTCCCCCGCGCAGCTACCGCGGCCGCGACTTCTGCTGGTGGCTCGGCGTCCTGGGTCTGTGGGACCTGGAGACCCCGGCCGCCGGCGCGGAGCACGTCACGATCGCCGTCAGCGGCGCCCGCGGCGGCCACACCGTCGACTTCCGTGCCCTCGAGGCGAGCGGGATCCAGCTCGTCGGCATGACCGACACCTACGACGCCGGCACCCTCACCTTCCGTGAGGACCTGGCCGAGAACATCGCCCAGGGCGACGCCAACTACCTCGCCCTCCTCGACGCCGCCGACGAGTACGTCACCCGCAACGGCATCGACCTGCCTGAGGAGCCCGCCGCCCGCGACCTCGGCCCCAGCCCTTCAGCTGCGACAACGCCCTTGCTCTCCCTCGACCTTGCCGAGGCCGGCATCACCACGGTGATCTGGGCGACCGGCTTCGCGACCGACTACGGCTGGCTCCAGGTCGACGCGCTCGACGAGAACGGCCGCCCGGCCCACCGCCGCGGCGTCTCGACCGAGCCCGGCGTCTACTTCGTCGGCCTCCCCTGGCTCTCCCGCCGCGGCTCGTCCTTCATCTGGGGCGTGTGGCACGACGCCAAGCACGTCGCCGGCCACATCGCTACGCAGCGGAGCTACACGGCGTACGACCGGCAGGCGCGCGGCTGATCCACGGTGCTGGTGCCTTGTGCCTGAGTTCCAGCGTGGGTGGGGCCAATACCGGGTTTGGGTTGGGAGATTTAGAAGCAGGGTGTCTGGGTGGGTGCCATTTGGCTGTCTTGCGGGCTTCCAGCAGCGGTCTGGCTTGGGTTTGGGATACCTGTCCCTGATTGGGTCGTCGAGTCTTTCCGTGGCATTGGCTTGCTTAGATGTGGTAGGCTCGGCGCAGGCGTAAACGTGAAGGCCGACCACCTCGAAACGAGGCGTGCCCTATCCATCCGAGACACAACGGGTGTGGGGTAATCCAGGGGAACCAGGGGCGTGAACGCTGAGCTGCGAGGGTAAGTAATAGCCCGTACTCCGGGCCTCCGAGACCAGCGAACC